>JAFVRD010000049.1 GCA_017504435.1 Lentisphaeria bacterium
GTACGCCTCATTCAATATATTCTCATTCATTATGAACTCCATATTTTATACGCCGAGGTCGATCATGGCATCTGCCACTTTGCGGAAGCCGGCGATATTGGCCCCCATGACATAGTTATCGGGTTCGCCGAATTCAGCAGCGGTTTCCCGGGCAGATTCATGGATCTTTACCATGATCGTCCGCAATTTGGAATCGACTTCATCGCTTTCCCAATTCAACCGGATGGCATTCTGGCTCATTTCCAGACCGCTGGTGGCGACGCCGCCGGCATTGGAGGCTTTGCCCGGCGCAAAAAGGATGTTATTCGCTTGCAGAAAAGCGGTCGCCTCCAATGTTGTCGGCATATTGGCCCCCTCGCAAACAGCAATACAATTATTTTTTGCAAGAAATTCAGCATCGCGCAAATCAAGTTCGTTCTGAGTTGCACAAGGCAATGCGATATCGCAAGAGGTCAACTGCCACGGACGGCAGTTTTCATAATAAGTTGCCCGGGGGAACTTTTTGACATATTCCGCAATACGCCCCCGTCTGACATTTTTCAACTCCTGAACATAGGCAAACTTTTCTTCATCGATACCATCCGGATCAATGACCGAACCGTTGGAGTCAGATAGCGACAACACCTTTGCCCCCAGCATAAACGCCTTTTGTGCCGCATACTGGGCGACATTGCCGGAGCCGGAGATCAGAACTTTTTTGCCTTCCATATCCATATTTCTGGTTTTGAGCATTTCCTGTGCAAAGTAAACACAGCCGTATCCGGTGGCTTCGGGGCGGATCTTGCTGCCACCCCAATTGACGCCCTTGCCGGTCAGCACGCTGTCGCAGGAGTTGACGATCCGCTTATACTGACCGTAAAGATAACCGATCTCTCTGGAGCCGACCCCGATATCACCGGCAGGCACATCAATGGATGTACCGATATGGCGGTAGAGTTCACGCATAAAATTCTGGCAGAACGCCAGCACTTCCCGCTCGCTTTTGCCTTTGGGGTCAAAGTCGGAACCGCCTTTGGCTCCGCCCATAGGCAAGGTGGTCAGACTGTTTTTGAAAATCTGTTCAAAGCCGAGAAACTTCAGGATGCTCAAATTGACCGACGGGTGAAAACGCAAACCGCCCTTGTAAGGACCTATTGCGCTGTTGAATTGGATCCGGAACCCGGTGTTGATCTGGATCTTGCCCCGGTCATCGATCCACGGCACCTGAAAAATAATGATGCGTTCGGGCATGACCAACCGTTCCAGAATACAGTATTTTTCGTACTTGCTCTGGCGGTCAAGCAGTTTGGAAAGCGAACCGAGGACTTCGGAAACGCTTTGCATGAATTCTTTTTGATGTGAACAATTCTTTTGCAGGCTTTCCAGTACATTTTGAGCATAAGCATTCATTGGTGTTTTCTCCTTTTTTATAAACTTATTTCGCCGTTAAAAATTTCGTTGGCACTTCCGGTCATAAAAACCGGTGTTTCGCTGTTTTCAAGAATATCATGCCGGATAAAAAGTTCGCCGCCGTCAAGAACGATTTCAGCTCCGTTGCCGGCAAGATCACGCTTTTGCGCGGCGATCAATGCCGCACAACTGCCGGTGCCGCAAGCGGCAGTGATCCCGCAGCCCCGTTCCCAGACTCTCATTCTCAACTTGCCCGGGGCAAGAACTTGGACAAATTCGATGTTGCAGCGATCCGGAAATTGCGGATCATGCTCCAATATCGGGCCTCATTTTTCCAAATCAACTTTTTGCATATCATTTACAAATATCACTGCGTGGGGGTTGCCCATATCCACAGTTTCCGCTTCAAATATATGGCCATCGGCTTTAAGTTGGATCGCTCCGAGAAACTCTTTGGGGCAGTTCATATTTACCGTAACTCTGGTATCAATTTTGACTTCTGCGGTAACAGTCCGGCTTATGGTGTGCAAATTAAACACCGTCCCCGGAGCAAGTTTTCTCTGATAGATGAATTTGGCTGCACAGCGGGAAGCATTGCCGCACATTCCGGCTTCTGAATTGTCAGAATTGATTATCCGCATAGCAAAATCATTGTCTTTCAGATGTTTGAGTATAACGACCCCATCCGCACCGATCCCATTGCGGCGATCGCACATACGAACTGCATCGATTTTTTTTGCTTCAGGCCCCATGACAATAATAAAATCATTGCCGCAGCCGCTCCACTTGCTGAATTTCATTTTTTTACTCCTTTCAAAGCAATTTGTTTCTTGCCGGTCATCCGGAAAATTTCTCTGCAACAGCATAAGCAAAAAGCGTGCCAACTTGATTTCTGTATAAAACACCCCGCTTTTTTTACAAAAATTGTAAAAACAGCCTGATTGTTTTTACATTTTCTGTAAAAATTTATTTCAAATTCAAAGCGTCATAAAATATTTCCAGTTCAATCAAGGCTGTATTGTGCTGTTTTATTATACGTTTAGCACACTTTTTGCTATAAATATCAGCAGAAACAGACTTCAACCTTATTAAGGAGATTTGCCAATGAGCACCCCAAGCCGCCGTTATGCAGCAGATGCCATTGCCGGAATAATTGAACCGGCAACTGATGTGCTGCCAGAGCCCGATTTGAAAGATTACGCCTGCGATGTTTTCAACGCCGGAGCTATGCAGAAATTTCTTGCCAAAGATACCTGCCGGAAATTGCTGGAAACGATCGAACGCAATGAAGCATTGGATCCCGCCATTGCCGGAGATGTGGCTCATGGCCTGAAGGAATGGGCATTGAGCCGGGGAGCGACCAGTTACACTCACTGGCTCCAACCATTAACAGGAAGTACGGCAGAAAAACACGACTCGTTCCTTGATCCCGATAAATGTCATGTAATGTTCAGCTTTTCCGGCAAAAATCTGATTATGGGCGAACCCGATGCCTCCAGTTTCCCATCTGGCGGTTTGCGTTCCACTTTTGAAGCCCGGGGATATACGGCATGGGATCCCACCAGTCCGGCTTATGGTGTGCAAATTAAATACCGTCCCCGGAACAAGTTTTCTCTGATAGATAAATCTTGCTGCACAGCGGGAAGCATTGCTGCA
>JAFVRD010000012.1 GCA_017504435.1 Lentisphaeria bacterium
CTGCTTTGACTCAATGTGATGAAATCCTGCGCCCTCTTCCCTCTTTTATGAGGAAAGAGGGACTTGTCTTTCATCACGGCTTGCCGCACCCGGGGAAGTTTCCCCGTACCCCTCAGCAAAACGCTCCGCGTTTCGCTCTCCGACCGGGAGACTGCTCCGCATGGCATGAACACAGACGTTTTTAACGGCACATTCGCATGCAAACCCGCGTTGGGAGAGTGCAACAGATGTTAAATAATGGTTGCCAGCAATGCTTCACAACCATTATTTACATCGCGCCATGTCAAATCAAAATTCCCGCTGTACCACGGATCGGCAACCTCTCCGGGAGTATCGGTAAAATCCAATAAACGGGAAACTTTCTGTGCAGGATCTCCTCCGCATATACGATGGATATTGCGGATATTGGCATTATCCATCGCCACTATACAATCATAATATTCGTAATCATCACGGTTCATCTGACGGGCATATTTCCCTGCGCAGCTTATACCATAATCATTGAGCATTTTCCGCACCGGAGGATAAACGGGATTCCCCAATTCTTCTGTGCTTGTTGCCGCTGAAGCAATTTCAAACTCAGAACTCAATCCGGCTTTAGCGACCAAATCTTTCATCACAAATTCTGCCATTGGACTGCGGCAAATATTCCCATGGCATACAAATAATATCTTTTTCATAGAACTCTGTTTTATTGAAAGAAAAATGCGTTACAATACGTAAATGCGGGAGAAAACTTTTACCGTTTTCTCCCGCATTTTTACTTTTATTAATTTTTACTTGGCAAGCGTATCAAGCAACTCTTGAGTATGTGCCGCTTTTTGCTCCAATTCCGCAAGTTTATTGCGGGTATCAGCAACCACTTGAGCCGGTGCTGAATTGACAAATTTTTCATTTGCCAACCGGGATTTATTTCCGGCGATCCACTTGTTCAAATCCGCCAACTGCTTTTGCAAACGGCTGATTTCAGCATCCACATCAATCAAATCTGCCAACGGCAGACTGATTACACCACAAGAGACTGTCTGACTTGCTGCGGCACCGCGTCCTGCTGCATCAAAAGCATCCAGTGACAATTCAATATCCTCAGCATTGAGCAGACTTTTCAGTGATGCAAATTCTTTTTTCAGAAATTCAGCACCTTCCGCATCTGCGGCTTTTACGTGGAATTTCAATTTTTTACCATCTGCAATATTATAATTGGAACGCAGGAAACGTCCGGCACGCACCAATTCAAATTTGCCATCAACTTTAACCGCCGCCGCCGCATCACTTCTGCCGCTGCCGCAAGTCGGGAACTCTTCGAACATGAGGAATTTACCATCCTCCACAAATCCCATGCGGTGTGCCAATTCCTCGGTAATAAACGGCATAAACGGATGCAGCAGTTTCAAAATCCGGAACAGCGCATAATCCAATACCGCCAATGCCCGTTCTTTGTCGGCTCCGCCGAGGCGCAACGGAACTTTTTCCGCTTCAACAAACCAGTCACAGAAATCACTCCACACCAAATCATACAGCGCGTGAGCCGCAGCATGGAACCGGAAATTTTCCAATTCATTTTCAATCGTTTCTGTTGCGGCATCCAGTTTCGCCAGCATCCAGTTTTCATCTGCAGACAATTCTCCGGCAGGCAGCGTCCGGCAATCTGCAGAACAATCCCCCTGCATTTGACGGAAACGGCAGGCATTCCAAAGTTTATTGGCAAAATTACGACCGATTTCACATTTCTCATTGCTGTATTTGATATCCATACCGATCGGAGCGATATACGCGATCGAGAAACGCAGAGCATCCGCGCCGTATTCTTTGATCACATCCAACGGGTCAGGAGAATTACCCAGTGATTTGGAAAGTTTTCGTCCCAAATCATCCCGGATGATACTGGTGAAATACACATTGTTAAACGGAATTTGTCCCGTGAATTCACATCCCGCCATGATCATGCGCGCCACCCAGAAAAAGATAATATCCGGCCCGGTCACCAAATCATTGGTGGGATAGAATTTATCCATTTCCGCTTTGCCGTCATTGGGCCAACCCATGATCGAAAACGGCCACAGCCAACTGCTGAACCAGGTATCCAATACATCTACTTCCTGAGTCCATTCATCACCTTCCGGAGCTTCCTCTCCGACATATACTTCGCCGTTTTTATTGTACCATGCCGGGATCCGGTGTCCCCACCAGAGCTGACGGGAAATACACCAATCCTGAATATTTTCCATCCAGTGGAAATAAGTTTTCGTCCAACGTTCCGGATGAAATTTGATCTTACCGCTTTTTACCGCTTCAATAGCAGGTTTCGCCAATTCACCCATTTTGCAGAACCACTGGGCACTGACCAGAGTTTCAATCGGCACATTACCGCGTTCAGAATATCCGACCGCATGGGTGATATCTTCAATTTTTTCCAGCAAACCGGCTTCTTCCATGCGTTTAACGCAGAGTTCCCGGGCGGCAAAACGATCCATGCCGACAAATTCAGCCGGACAATATTCATTAAGGGAAGCATCAGGATTCATTATATTGATAACTTCCAGATTGCAGCGGCGGCCGACTTCAAAGTCGTTGGGATCGTGCCCCGGAGTGATTTTTACACAGCCGGTACCTTTGGTCGGGTCAGCATGCTGATCTCCGACGATCGGAATTTCACGGTCCGTCAACGGAAGTTTTACCATTTTACCGATCAAATCTTTATAACGGGGATCCTCCGGATGTACCGCCACCGCAGTATCTCCGAACATGGTCTCCGGACGTGTAGTCGCCACGATCAATGCTCCGGAACCGTCAGCCAACGGATAGCGGAAATAATAAAATTTGCCCGGCACATCTTTGTAAATGACCTCTTCATCGGACAACGCACTTTTTGCCGCCGGACACCAGTTGATCATCCGCTGTCCACGGTAAATATAGCCTTTTTTGTAAAGCTCTACAAAAACTTTGCGGACAGCTGCCGAAAGGCCCTCATCCATCGTGAATCGTTCCCGTTCCCAATCACAGGAACAGCCCAGTGTCCGGAGCTGGCGGATGATTTTGCCGCCGAACTCTTCTTTCCACTGCCATACCCGTTTGATAAATTCATCACGTCCCAACTCATCACGGGTGACATTTTCGGTTTCTTTGAGATATTTGACGACCCTTGCCTCTGTAGCAATACCGGCATGATCTGTTCCGGGGAACCAGCAGACCTCAAATCCTTTCATCCGGGCACGCCGGCAGAGAATATCCTGCAATGTGTTGTTCAAAACATGACCCAGAGTGAGAATACCGGTCACATTCGGCGGCGGAATGACAATGGAATACCCCGGTTTTCCGGATGCCGGATCACCATGAAAACAATTCGCTTTTTCCCATTCGGGAAACCATTTCTTTTCGACATCCGCCGATTCATATGCGCGCGGAAGCGGTTCCTGATGTGCCATAATTACATCTCTCCAAAATAAATTAAATATTCTTTTTATTATCAAACACCGGGAAATGCTCCCCGGCAAAATACTTTATAAAATCAATTATTGATCTTTGCCGCAGCATTTTTTATATTTTTTACCGCTGCCGCAGGGACAAAGATCATTACGACCGACCTTGGGTGCTTCCCGGTGAAATGTAAAATGCACTTCCGGTTCCGGCTGTTCCGGTTCCGGAACTTCCGGCGCAAATCCGCGTTCACCGAGCTGTTCCAAAGTGGAGTGAACCATCTCCTGCGGCATGGAGGCAAGCAATTCTTCCAAAGATTCGATTCTGGTAATCGTCAGACGGAGCAGATTTTTCGCCACATCAATATAGACCTGATCCATCATGTTTTTGAAAATCGTAAATGCTTCGTTTTTATATTCTACCAACGGATCTTTCTGAGCATAGACCCGCAACGACATGCTGGAACGCAACTGATCCATGGAGTAAAGATGTTCCTGCCAGAGCCGGTCGATCGCTTCCAAAATCGTATGCCGCTGCAAGTATGACAACTGTTCCGGATCAAGTCCGGCATTGCGATCCTGATACGCATTTTCAATACGGTCAATGATTTGCAAAGACAACGCGTTCTGATCGGTCAATTTGCCGTTGACGATGCCGGCAGTGAAAAATTCAGCGTTGAACTCCAACGGGAACAGAGCATTCAATTCTGCCGCCAGCATATCAGTATCGAATCCCCCGTCTTTTTTGTCATTTCTGCTGGCAACCTTCATTACACACTCTTCAACCACCTGATCGATAATGCCGAAAAGTACTTCATGAGGTTCTTCTGAAAGCAGTGCATCGCGGCGCAACGCGTAAATTATCTCACGCTGCTTATTCATCACATCGTCAAAATCCAGTGTCCGCTTACGGATCGCGAAATGCTGCTGCTCCACCCGTTTCTGGGCTGTTTCAATAGAGCGATCCAGCCACGGATGCTGCAATTCATCTCCCTCTTTCAATCCGAAACGGTCAAAAATTTTCACGATCCGGTCACCACCGAACAGCCGCATCAATTCATCTTCAAGCGACACATAAAATTTGGAGCTTCCCGGATCGCCCTGACGGGAACAGCGTCCCCGCAGCTGACGGTCAATGCGCCGGGAATCGTGACGGGAACTGCCGATAACATGCAGTCCGCCCAGAGCATGTACATCAGCAGACAATTTAATGTCAGTACCGCGACCTGCCATATTAGTTGCCACAGTCACAGCTCCGACTTGCCCGGCACGCGCTACGATCTCAGCTTCGTGCTGGTGGTTTTTAGCATTCAAAACATTGTGAGGGATATTGCGTATTTTGAGCATTCGTGACAATTTTTCAGAATCATCTACAGAAATAGTACCCAGCAATACCGGCTGACCTTTGGCATGGCGTTCCGCAACATCATCTAAAATCGCATTGAATTTCTCACGTTTGGTTTTGAAAATAGAATCATTATCATCTTTGCGGATACAAGGACGGTTGGTCGGGATCACCACCACATCAAGCTTGTAAATCTGATGAAATTCCGATGCTTCAGTCTCAGCAGTACCGGTCATTCCGGCAAGTTTTTTGTAAAGACGGAAATAATTCTGTATGGTGATCGTCGCCATCGTCTGGGTTTCCTGTTCGATAGGAACATCCTCTTTGGCTTCCAATGCCTGATGCAATCCGTCGGAGAAACGACGTCCCGGCATCAAACGGCCGGTATGTTCATCCACGATCATCACTTTGCGATCCATGACCACATAATTGACATCTTTTTCAAACAGACAATACGCTTTCAACAACTGGGAAAGATCATGCAATCTCTCGCTCTGAACCGAAAATTCATCCTGGAATGAATTTTTCGCCGCAACTTTCTCTTCCGCAGAAAGTGTTTCATCGGTTTCAATTTTATGCAACCCGCCAAGCAGATCCTGCATGATAAATGCTTCCGGATCATCCGGACTGATCGTTTTACGCCCCAGTTCGGTCAAGTCCGCTTCGTGAGTTTTCTCATCAATAGTGAAATACAACACTGCCTGCACTTCCTGCAGCATACCGCGATTGTTGTCACTGTGGACCCGGGAATCCAGACGGTCGATTTCCCGCAGAATATCCCCGTTTTCCAAAGTGTGAAGCAATTGCCGGTGGGTCGGCATACCGTATTTGACCTGAAGCAATTTCAAATAAGCCTCATTTCTGGCATCATCTGAAGCTGTCTGATCATCCAATACCGTCCGGGCCTCACGAACCAGACGGGAACAAAGCAGATTTTGTTTGTTATAAAGAGATGCGACCAACGGTTTCAGTTCCGCAAATTGATTTGTTGCCATCGGAACCGGTCCGGAAATGATCAACGGAGTACGCGCTTCATCGATCAAAATACTGTCGATCTCGTCCACGATCGCATAGAAATGATCACGCTGTACGATTTGTTCAGCTTCACTGGCCATGCCCATATCACGCAAATAATCAAACCCGAATTCACTGTTGGTTCCGTAAGTGATATCACAGGCATACTGGGCTTTGCGGACATCCGGCGGCTGCATGTTTTGCAGACAACCGACAGATAAGCCCAAAAAATTATAGATCACACCCATCCAGCTGGAGTCACGCAGTGCCAGATAATCATTGACCGTGACCAACTGACAGTTTTTTCCGGTCAGCGCATTGAGATAAAGCGGCATGGTTGCCACCAATGTTTTTCCTTCACCGGTTGCCATTTCCGCAATTGAACCGCGATGCAAAGCAATACCGCCCATCAACTGCACATCAAAAGGCGCCATATCCCAAGTCTGCATTTGACCGCAAACTTCAAAACTTTTGCCCACCATGCGGCGGCAGGCATTCTTGACAGTGGCAAATGCCTCGCACATGATGTCATCAAGAGTTTCCCCGGCGGCAAGACGGTTTTTGAATTCCGGAGTTTTAGCTTGGAGTTCCTCATCGGAAAGTTTCTGATATTCGATCTCAAGTTCATTGATCCGTTTCACCAGCGGCAGCATTTTTTTTACGTCCCGCTGGGATTTCGTCCCGAAAATGGCTTTGATAAGAGCGTTAAACATCGCTTAACAACACTCCCTGTTCGTTATAGTTTTACATATTCTGAAACTCTGCCCGGGAAAGTGGATTTTGCGAATTCAGCAAATGTTTTTCAATTTCGCAAACCGTTTTTTCGAAGGCATTTCATCTGTTATTTATTTGCGCCAAAGGCGAAAAGCATTCGTAAATCTGTTACAAACGCTTTTCGCCCTGTCAAACCCGCAAACAGCTTATCAGCGGAACGTCTGGGGGCCCGATGGCTCGATCCACAAATGAAAATCGGTCTTTTTACCGCCGAATTCCAAAGAGATCAGGGTATTGAGCCGGGTCAACAAAAGTGCGTATGGTATCCGCACTTCACCACCGGCAACATTCACGGCGACCACACTGTCGCCCAAAATATCCTCGCACTCACGGATCGATTCAACAAGCCCCATCATCCGGGTCAGTTTATTCCGGAGTGCATCATCCAATGCATACGCCCGGTGGCAAACCGGACACACAGCTTGAAAATCAGGGTCTGCAACCTGTGTCACATCAAACTTGACCGTCCCGCTGCATCCATCTGAAAAACAGTTGAAATCAAGTTGAGCCTTGGGGGAATTCACCGTACTGCTCATTGGGGATCGGCTTCCTGCTGGATCACTTTAAGCAATTCAACCGTATCTCCGACAGTGCCGATGATCTGCTCAATCAGTTTCGGATTGCGCAAACGGCGGGAGATACTGGACAACAATTGCAAATATGCTTCCTGATTTTCATCCGGAGCCACTGTAAAAACGATAACCCGCACCGGCTGATCATCCAAGCCCTGATAATCACTGATCGGATTTTCACATACACCGACGATAACATAAGGATGCAAAATGTCATTGACCCGGATATGGGGCAAGGCAAGCATGCCGCCCACGCCGGTGGTCATCATCTGTTCGCGTTTCCATGCCAAACGGAAAATAACATCCCGGCTGAGTTTGGTCAAATCCGCGGCCCGGGATATCAGTTGATCCATCACTTCCAGTTTGGTCTCGCCTTTCAAGGTCATAACCGAGTCTTTGTCCACATACTGGGAAAAATCGTTTCTCATAGCATTCTCCATAAACACAGAATAAAGTCAATATCGTACTACCGGATAAAATATCTCTGAAACAGCTTTATGTCAAATCATTTTTTGATATTTTTTTCAAAAATCAGCCTGAAAATGCAAAAATCTCAAAGTTTTTAATCCATCAAACCATTCGTGAAATGCTTTTGAAGCTGCTCCCTGGCGGTCAGGAAGATTTTCAAGTACCTTCGGCCATATTGTCAGAAATTTTTCCCTGCGAAAAAAATCAGCTGCTTTTTCCGGCAAACCGGCTACAAATTTTTCACTGCCGGTCAGAGATTCATCCGAAACTGCCGCCAACACATTTTGTAAAATATCAAATGCGCTATCCGGTATCTCCGGCAGCGAACCTCCGGAAACCAGTTCCCTGACCGCAGGGCCGGTACCGAATGGGACCCGGTGGGAAAAGCGCGGCGACGGATGTACCACCACGTCCGGACACGGCACAACTCCGGCAACCTTGGCGGCAGCCTGTAAAAAATAAAAATCCTCTCCGGCCTCCCGGACTTTCATTCCGCCGCACCGTAGATATATATCTCCGCGTACCGCAAAGGCTGAACCGACAGTAAAAAAGGCATATGGAGAACCGGCTTTACGCAACTTCTCAACATAACGGCGCAAATACGCTTCATAACGGATTATGGCTTGCTGCTGTCTTTCATCATCTGAACGACGGTGAGCAAAATCAAATGTAACAGTGCCGTATTTCAACACTGCCGGAATTCCTTTGTGCAGATAATCAGATTCAACAAAAGTGTCTGCATCCAGAGAAAATATCACACATTTTTCCATATCTTCAGGATTTTGAGAAGCCAGAAATGCATCCATTCCGGCTTTTCTAGCGGCACCGGCGCCGCCGGACAATTCCGGCAGATAAATAGTGTAAACATCCAGTTCTTGCAGTTTTTTCAACAATTCCAGAGAATTACGGCTGTCATGACCGGCAGGATGGTTCACCACCACGATCACCGCGCATTTTTCAATGCCGCCCGCACAACGGAGTATCCTCAACGTTTCCGGCAGCTCTTCCAGTTCATCAAATGCCGGTATGACCACGGCAGTACGGTAATTTCCGGTATCCAGCAACTCCGGTGGATTGCGGCGGAAATATTTATCGACCTCAAATTTTTTCATTTTTCCTGGTTCGCACCTGATAATGAAGCGGATCTCCGGGTTCATTAAAACGGGGGATCTCTCCGATTTTTGCCAGAGATTCAAGCAGTTTAAGTCTTACTTCGGGAGCATTTTCATCCAGATCAGGTTTGCCGTTATACAGTTGATAATCCCTGCGGCGTCCGGTATCTCCGACATTGGGCATGATCACATTGGCTCCTGCCATTATTCCGCGCTCTCTGCCGCCGGCAGGATCTATCGCCTGCAGCGCAGTGGTCGCAGCGATATTGACATCCCGCAGCAGCAATCTGGTCACGGCGATCATCCGCAACGTCAATTCCAGGCGTTTCATGGCAGCTCCGGGAGCATCCGGATTGGCCTGTCCCAATGGAGTATGCTCCTGCGGCAAATATGGTCCCATACCGATCATGTCGGCATCGATTTCCTGAAAAAATTTGACATCTTCAGCTAAATCAGCGGTACTTTGCCCGGGTAAACCTGTCATTACGCCGGTACCAACCTGATAATCGGCGGCTTTCAATCGTACCAAAGCTTCCAGGCGTTCAGAGAAACTGCATTCCGGCGGATGGATCCGGGCAAAAATTTCCGGATTTGAACTTTCTATCCTCAACAAATACCGGGTCGCTCCGGCTTCCCGCCAGCGCAAATATGTATCCATCGTCTGCTCCCCGCAGGAGAGCGTTATCCCCAATTGACAGGGAAGTTTTTTTATTTCGCGCAAAACGCCGGTGACAAAATCCACAAATTCACGGTCACTGCGTTCCCCGCTTTGCAATACTACTGAACCGTATCCATATTCTCCGGCAAGTCGTGCCGCTGCGGTGATCTCTTCCATACTCATCCGGTAACGCGACACAGTCCGCATGCTTTTGCGGATACCGCAATAAAAACAATCCCGCGAACAGATATTGGAAAATTCGATCAGTCCGCGCAAATTCACCACATTGCCGCAATACTCTTTTTTTACCGCATATCCGGCGGCCAGCAATTCTTTTTCAGCATTTACATCAGGTGCATCAAGCAATATTTGCAATTCTGATACACTCAGATTTGTTCCGGCTTTTGCTTTTGCCAATACATCGTAAAAATTCATCGTGTCCCTCCGGAATCAAATGCTCTGCGTAATCCCTCACCAAGAAAATTGAATGACAATACTGCTGTAAACAATGCCAATCCGGGAAAAAAAGTCAAATGCCAATATAAAAACGGATTGTCAAACGCCTGACGCATCAGATTTCCCCAGCTCGCAGTCGGCGGCTGTACTCCGAATCCCAGAAAACTCAAACCGCTTTCACTTATTATTGCTCCCGCCACCATAAAGGTCAGACTTATTAAAACCGGCGGCAGAATATTGGGTAATAAATGTCCGAACATGATCCTGCCGGCACTGATCCCGGAAACTTTACAACTTTGAATATAGGGCATAGCACTTTGCTTGAGCACCTCTCCGCGTACCAGAAACGCGATCTGCAGCCAGCCGGTAAAACCTATAACAGCGATCACCAGTGGAATGGATTGACCGATCTTGGCATCGCCCAGCATGGACATCAATATCAGCAGCAGTAAAAATGTTGGAAAGCAGAGCAATATTTCCACCATCCGCATTCCCAGCAAGTCAAACCATCCCCGGAAAAATCCTGCCATCAATCCAACTGTTACACCGATACACACTGCAATCGCCGCAGACAGCAATCCGACCGCCAGCGAAACTCTGCCTCCGTATATTACCCGGGCGGCAAGATCCCTGCCGATTTCATCACATCCCAAAAAATGTTCTGCATCCGGTGCGGCACCGGGAATACCCGCGATCTCATCCGGTCCGTATGCCACCGGTGCAAACATTACATACCGGGCATCGCCGGAAGCTTTGCGGTAATCTGTTTTATCCATGCGCGGAGAGATCAATACAAACGGCAGCAACAGCAAAACGGCACTGATAATGATGCTCCACTTGCGCCACCGGCGCGGAAACCACAATTGCGGCAGCAGAAATATTATTGCGGTCAGCATGTAATTAAAGGATTTTTCCACCAGTATCTCTGATGAATCGGGAGCAAAAAAACTTCTCAAAAACGGGAAACTCCATCCTGAACCGCTGACCATTATCAGCGGTCTGCCGTTGGCAATCAACGGTGCTG
This sequence comes from Lentisphaeria bacterium, assembly GCA_017504435.1. Taxonomy (GTDB): domain Bacteria; phylum Verrucomicrobiota; class Lentisphaeria; order Victivallales; family Victivallaceae; genus UBA1784. The sequence continues at coordinate 10,840 of JAFVRD010000012.1, forward strand.
CCAGCGTGAATAAAAACAGCATACCGATCCCAAGCAATCCGGCACATGCTGCCCGATCTTTGAAAAAAGCCCGCCATTCCGAGGCGAACAGATTTTTTCCCATATTCATTTCGATTCCCTCCCGGACAATTCAGAGAAAGAGAGAGGGCGGAGCATTTTTTTACGCTCCGCTTTTTTCTTTTCATTCACCGAGAGATATTTCCAACGCACAAAACCGAAGTCATGCGGCACACTGTTTTCCAGATAATCATAACGTAACGCATAGGAGACCGGAAAACCTTCCCAAATCCAGACACAGCGGTCATTGAGATGTTTCACCATCTGCAAATAAAGGGCTGTCCGTTCCATTCCATCCGGCATTTTCAGCGATTTTTCATACATTGCATCAAATTCTTTGTCGGCATAACCGCAATAATTGCAGCTGCCGATATTGCCGGAATAAAATAACTGCAAAAAATTTCCCCCGTCCGGATAATCACCTATCCAGGAATAACGGAATATTTGAAATTTACCGCGCCGTAATTTGTCCGCGAAACGGGGACGGGAATTCAACATACTGCTCAAAGATATACCAAGTTTTGCCCAATCATCAGCAGCCAATTCTCCCATCTGGCGGTGTCCGGTGCTGGACCCCGCCTGATCAAATGTCAATGTCAATGCTTTGCCGGTTGCCGGATCTTTGCCGCCGGGATAACCTGCTTCTGCCAGCAAACGACCGGCTTTGTCCCAGTCGGGATGTACCGCAGGATGCGCAGGAACATGACCTCCCACTCCGGCAGGTATCGGACCGGCAGCAGGGATCAACAGATTAGCGGCATGTTTCACCCGGCGGCGGATATCGTAAGATTCCCGGAGAGCCTGCCGCAATTTGAGATTTTTACCCAGCAGCGGATCCCGGAAATTAAATCCCACATAACGTATTTCAAATTCCGGTATTTTATCCAGTATCACCCCCCGTTGAACAAGAGCAGGAATCAATTCGCCGTTACCGGCGAGCGTATCACAGTTATCTTTGTCCAACGCATTGCAATCCAGATGTCCCTGCAAAAACATCATCCATCCGGTCATAGGCTGACGGATTTGAAATATTTCTATGCCATCGAGCAAAGGCAGTTGCCTCTGCCGGTCGGCAGCACTTTCGGCTCCGTGAAAAAACTCCGGACGGAAATGAGGGTTGCGCTCAAAACGCAAGCGTAAATTCGGGATCCATTCTTTCAACACAAACGCTCCTGAACCTGCCGGATTCCGGGAGAGTGATTTGTTGCCACGGTGCAAAACAGCCTGTTTTGAAACCACTCCGGCATTGGGCATTGCCAGCAAATAGAGGAATCCGGCGTCGGGATTTTCCAATGTCAACGTAAATTTCCGTGGCGAATGGATCTTTATACCCGGCACATCCATATCATATATTGACATATCATCCGGTTTCATCTGAGCCGATGCTTTACGGAATTCCCCGAGTCCGGCGATCCGGTCACGGTAAATCCAGTATACCGGACTGTAATTGCGGACATCTGCGATCCGTAAAATTGAGAAACGGACATCTTCTGCAGTGACTGGCAAAGGGGCCTGGTTCTCTTCCGGAACAAAAAAAAGATCATCCCGTAATTCAAATGTATAACTGCGCTTGTCTGCAGAAATTTCCGGCATTTTGGTTATCATGGACGGGATCAGTTTGTACGGGCGGGCCAGATAATCATACTGCAAAAGTGTATCATAACACAATGCGGTCAAATCGCGTCCTGCCAAATCATCAGCCAATGCCGGATCAAGACTTTTGACCGCTCCGCCCGCACCGGTTCGTAAAATCCCGCCTGCTGCCGCCGTTACAATCCAAACAGTGAACAGCAGTAAACCCCAAATCCTGCTCATTTGCCGGCAATTGTATTGAATTTGCTGATAACGGAATCGTATTTTTCAGCCATTTCCGTATCGGGTTCAAATGTTTTCAATTCAAAGGAGTTGCGGACAACTTCACGCACCGCATCCAAATCGGGCAGATCGCCATTGGCAAGTGCCTGAACCAGAATATTGCCGGTCGCGGTAGCTTCCACCGGTCCGGCGATTACCGGACGGCGCAGCGCGCAGGAGGTCAGTTCCATCAGGAAACCGTCTTTAGTACCGCCGCCAACGACATTCAAGCAGGCATATTTTGTCCCCAAAGTCTGCTCCAGCATTTCCAGTTTGCTCCGGAAATAAAGAGCAAGACTGTCATATACAGTCCTTACCACCTGGGCATCACTGAATTCCTCTCCCTGTCCGGTACGGCGCAAAAATGCCCGAATATTTCCAGGCATATCTCCGGGCACTGCGAATTCAGCACTGTTCGGATTGATAAAATACGCGCACGGGGCACTGCTTCTGGCCATTTGTTCCATATCGTTGAACGAAAGATTTTTACCCTCTTCATTCCACACCCGGCGCAACTCCTGAAACAGCCATGACCCCATGATATTGGTCAGATAACGGATTTTACCGTCGACACCACCTTCATTGGTAATATACTCTGCTCCGGAGAGCATCGGTTTATCTATTTCAGCTCCAAGCAATGCCCATGTACCGGCACTGATATATGCCCAGCTGCCTGTTTCAGGAGCCGGAACGGCGGCAACTGCGCTGGCAGTATCATGCGAACCGCATTTGAAAATCCGGATCGGAGCGCACCCCAATTCCCGGCATATTTCAGCACTGAGCATACCATTTGAACTGCCGGGAGGAACTATTTCCGGGAATATGCTCCGGGGCAGTCCAATGCGGTCGATCAATTCCCAATGCCACCGGCAAGCGGCAGGATCAAGTAAATTTGTGGTGGAGCAGAAAGTATATTCAGCAGTAAAATCGCCCCCCAGTGAAAGTGCCAGCGCATCTGCTATCGGCAGAAAACAGGAATTTTCAAAATCTTCCGGATGCGCCTCCTTATGAGCGAGCAACTGATAGATCGTATTGAGTGTCATGCACTGTATGCCGGTAAGTTTATATAATTCTGACGGAGAAATCTGCTGCCACAATTTTTCAGCAGCTTTTACCGAACGTTCATCCCGGTAATTGTAAGGCATGCGGAGTTCTTTTTTGGTGTTACGGTCAAAAAACACATAATCCACGCCCCAGGTGTCTATGGATATTCCGTCCAACTTTACTCCGGTTGCCAACGCATTTTTCAATCCGGTTTTCAACTCTCCGCACAAGCGGGGATAATCCCAGAAAAAAGAACCGTCTTTTTCAATCGGCCCATTGTGAAAACGATGCACTTCTTTGAGTGCCAGTTTGCCATTATCCAATGTACCGATGATCGCCCGTCCGCTGGATGCCCCCAAATCAAACGCCAGAAAATTTTTCATATCTGCAAACTCCATTTTTTTCATTATAACCGGTACAATTTTTATTTTATTATCTTCTGTCCGGTTGAAAATCTCATTTTCTCACATGTTCCCGATGCCGTTTTACAACTTCATCATAGCTGATTTTACCACCGAATATATCCAGTGCCGAGCCGATCGTATAAGACAACCCCGCTGCTTCGATCTCTGCAATATCTGAAAAACTTGCCACGCCCCCGGCATAAACACAATCTATCGGAGAGTTTTCGGCTAACAATTGTAACAATTCTTTATCAATACCTGCTTGCAAACCTTCAACATCCACCGCATGGATGAGAAACTCTGAACATGATGATGCCAGCATTTCCAATGCCGCGGCATTGACCTCCAGATTCGTAAAATTTTTCCAGCGGTCAGTTACCACCCGGTATGCTCCATCGGGACACTTGCGGCAGGAAAGATCCAATACCAGATGCTGTTTGCCGACACTCCTTATCAACGCATCAAGATTGGCACGATGAAATTCGCCTCCGGAGAAAACAAAACTGGTAACAATCACCTTGTCAGCTCCGGCATTGAGCCACGCTCCGGCATTATCTGCGGTGATCCCGCCTCCGATCTGCATACCTCCCGGCCATGCCGCCAATGCAGCTTTGGCAGCAAGATCGTTGCCGCTGCCGAGCTTGATAATATGTCCGCCGGTCAGATTATCCCGTTTATACAGTTCTGCATAATATTCCGGAGTGCGTTCGGAAACAAAATTTGTGGTCAAATCAGCCTCTCCGGACGCTGTATTCAATGTTCCTCCCACGATTTGTTTGACTTTGCCGTCATGCAGATCTATACAGGGACGGAATGCGGATACCGGACGGGAAACACTCATTTTTCATCTCCGAAAACTATTTGTTCAGGATGCTTTGCCATATTTGCCAATATCACTGAATCGATAAAAAGTTTATTACATGTCTCTACGGTGCAAAAACCATTTTTTTTAGCCAGCACACCGGATGCCCAAACCCATTCATTGAAAAGTTCAGTCAAATCGCCATGTGCGACTTCCCGTCCCGGCCGGGATTGATGACTGCCGTCATTGCACAAAACCGGGAAATGACCGGTGATACCGGCACCGCATCCATCCGGCAGACGACGGATAAAATTACGGAAATCCCGATGCATACATCCGGATGCAAAACAACTTTTTATTTCCAGCGATTTATCGGCTTTTTTTCTTTTACCGGCTGAAGATACCGCAATCAGAGATTTGAAACGCCACGGACGTTTTTCAGGAATGATATCTTCCTGAAACGCCAATACCTGCCGGGTATACCGCACCTCACAGGCATTTACCGTCAATTTGTGGTGTGCTTCAGCCCCCTCGATCCCGGCAGCCGCCCGATGCCGCCAGATGTCATCTCCTGCGTAAAATTCCACTTGTGTACCGTCCGGAGCGGTTACCCGGAGCATCAAAATCATTTCACTGCCGTCATAACCGGTATCGCAACGCAAGCTGTTTTCACCGTAAACCAGATACTCGACTTTGGCATTGGCAATTGGGAATACCAGTTCTTCCAATTCCAAGTTTGTGATCCGTCCGCCATTATCGGCAGCCACATCACAGGTCAGTTCCCATACATTACCGGCAAGTTTCCAATGCCTTTTTACCCGGTATTCACAACCGAAAGGTATTACATTTTCACTGTCAGCTTCCACGCTCAACCGGTCATTTGCGGCATGACGGCGCAACTTCTCCGGCAAACCGAGAGCTTCATCAAACCCTCCGGTCTTTATCCTGCCAAATTCCAACACCTGAGTATCTCCGGCAAAAAACACCGCACTTGCGGCTCCGGCAGAAATGATTTGAGTCCGGTTGCCGGAACAGACTGTTTCGATCAAATTTTCAATTTTCATACTTTTTGTGTCTCTGAAAAAATTTTCAAAAAAAACGTTTGGCGATCACCGCCCAACGGAGAGAATCCTTACTTTTGCTCCTGACCAGTTCCAAAACACGATCAGGTTTGCAACCCGCCAATTCGCGCAGTTCCCGGAATGTGCAACGGAACAATACTGCCCACGGTTTGATCGCACCAGCGGCTGCAACTGCCCGGTATGACCGTTTGACCCAATGCCGTGACCAGGCATTGCGGCACAACAGCCACAACGGATAAACCGCAGCAAGCATCCAGCATATCCACACCGGGAATTCCGGCATCCACAATGCCCTGACCGTTTCTGATACCGGCAGCAGCAGTGCAGAAATCACCACTCCCCAGGCATCAGTATCATAGATAAAACAATTTCCCAAATATCTCCGCAACGCCGAATTTGACGTCCGGTAAGCAAAATATTCCTCCAGCATGCACTCATGCAATTCCTGACGTGCCGAATGGCATAATTCGTGTGCCAACAACTCATCCCGCTGATAATTGAGAAATTTACGCTTTTTGCGGAACGCATCACGCAGCATGAATACCGAAAATCCACTATCCGGATCGCCGATCATGCAGCCGCCCCAAAACATGCCCATTCCGCGTTTCAGATAAAATCCGGGGACATGACGGACTTCAAAACCATAAAGTTCGTTGGTCACTCCGGCAGCTTCTTCCAGTAGTTCCGGAGCAATAATATCTCTGGTACCAACGGCAAATGTATCAAACAAAAGCACTTCCGGTTCAGATGCCAGCTGTTCCGCAAATTTCCGCTGTATCTGATGTGTTTTTTCCACCCGCTGCTGTAATTGCGTAATACTTTCATCCACCCCCGGAATGAATCCTGCGGCATCAAATTCAACTGCTGCGGCTACTTCTTCAGATGTCACTTTTCTGCTCCGGAATTCCCGTTGCCATGTTTGCGCCGTTTATTGTTTCCGGCGGCAAACCCATCCGAATGTTTTTCACCATTATTTCCCGGCTTCTCCCCTTTTTCTCCACCGTCTTGGCTATTGCCGTGATTATTGTCCCGACGCCGTTCATGGGAGCTGACGCTTACCTCATCTGCCGAAAAAACTGAAACATTGCCGCTTTCAAAAGTCACACTGACTTTACGGGTCAGCAAATTCCGGTCTGTAACTTTGCCCCGTCCGGCAGGAGTTTCGCAGAAATCACCTTTTCGGGGCATGCCTTTTTCCAACTCCAGATATCCTTCATGCTCGTATTTCAGGCAGCACTTCAATCTGCCGCAAACTCCGGATATCGTCGCCGGAGTGAGCAAAAGATCCTGTTCTTTCGCCATTTTTACATTGATCGAATTGAATTCTTTGAGAAAACGGCTGCAACATAACGGCTGACCGCATACCGCGATCCCTCCGAAAATACCGGTTTCATCGCGCACTCCGATCTGCCGCAATTCAATGCGCACCGACAATGCCCGGGACAATTCTTTGACCAATTCCCGGAAATCGACTCTGCCGTCGGCACAAAATTGCACCGTAAACAACTTCCGGTCAAGTGAGTAATGTCCGTTGACCGTACTCATTTCCAAATTCAATCGGGATATCCATTCGTTGACCGTCTGCATGGCTTCTCGCGTTTTGCGGCGATTTTCCTCTGCTTCATTTAATTCCGGTTCTCCGGCAATGCGTAAAATTTGCGGCATGGCGTTGATATCCGGCGATTCCGGGTTGCTGCACTTGCGGCAAATTTCTCCCATATCTTCAAAATAATCGCGTCGGAATACGCACAAATCACCGCGTTTAAAATCCATTTCTGCGGCCCCGCGCACTTCCAGTGTCGCACCGTTTTCAAGTTTTATTATCCAGATATTATCCATGATTTTTCTATTTCTGCACTCTGTTGTGTTTGCTCTGCTCCAATGCTTCCAATATAACTGCCGGAACGCTGTTTTACAAGAACGTTTACGGTTTTTTGCTCAATATAAAAAGATCTGCGGCGATGTTGACCGCTTCTTCCAGATTCAAATCAGAATCTTTCCGATCTGAATTTGATAATGATGAATTATTTTCCAACGCCTCTATTTCATCAGCCACTTTCTTTTCACGGATATATTCGGCCCAGCGGGTTTGGGCATTCAACGAAATTTCCTTGCGGTTTCTGATGTTGCGGAATTGACTGATTTGCCGCTTCAGCACTTCAAAACGGGGATCCGCTGCCTGCCGGGCTTCAGAACGTTTTTTCAATTCCGCGATTTTCTTGTCCAATTCCGGATCAAAAATACCGGTATCCACCCTTTTTATTGAATCCCATGGCAAATGATTGTCCAAAAACATCTCTCCGACTTCCATCTCGCCGGTGAAACTCGGCAGCTGAATATCCGGAGCTATCCCCAATTGCTGGACTGATCCTCCGCTGGGACGGTAAAACATGGCGATTTCAAAGGTCAACGCACCGGCAGGCTGTTCCTTGCCAAACCAACGGTTGTAACGATCCAGAGATTCCACCCGCAGAACAGTCCCTTTGCCGAATGTCCGGCTGTCTCCGACAATCACTGCCCGTTTGTTATCGCTCAATGCCCCAGTAAAAATTTCTGCCGCAGAAGCGGAAAATTTACTGGTCAGCACGACCATAGGTCCCCGATATGCCATCGCAGGATCAGGATCATGTTCCACTTCAAGTTCATTGCCGCCACGCACCTGCACCACCGGGTCTCCGGCAAGAAACAATCCGCTGAGTACGATTGCATCCGGCAGACTGCCGCCGCCGTTTTTACGCAAATCAATGACTATGGAATCAACTTGTTGTTTTTCAAAATCTTTCAGGATCTGTAAAACATCCAGACTGGCACGGCGGGCATTTTTATCTCCGCGCATCACCGCTTCAAAATCCATGTAAAATCCCGGCAGGGTTATCACACCTACTTTAGCTTTGTTTTTGCCGTTTTCCAGTAATACATCCCGTACTTCGCCTTTGGCAGCTCCGGCACTGAGACTGATTTTGTCCCGGACGATCACGACCTGACGGGGAGATGAACTTTCTCCGGAGAGAATACCCAAAGTGACTTTGGTACCTTTCTCGCCCCGGATAAATTGAACCGCTTTGCTGACCGGCATATCAATGAGATCTGTCGTATCTCCATTTTCCTGAGTGACATAAACGATCCGGTCATTGATCTTGATTTTGCCGCAAAGAGCCGCAGGTCCACCCGGAACCAGCTCTACGATTTTGATATAACCGTCTTCACTGGTAAGAGTCGCTCCGATACCGGACAGTGACAGTGACATGTTTATCTCAAAATCCTCACTCAATTTCGGAGCCTGATAATCGGAATGAGCTCCAAAAGAGCGTGCCATCGCATCCAACAGCAATCCCAGAATGTCTATTTTGTCGCGTTTTTCAATATCATTGCCGATATCCCGCTGACGCTGCAAAATCCGTTCCGACGGAGTTTTCTTTTTTATTGCCGGAGCCGGTTTCTCATCTTTATTCTCTTTTTTATCCGTTGTTTCCTCTGCGGCGGCACGATCTATCATCTGGTACAAAAGCAGATCATTTTTTATCCGTTTGCGCCAACAATCATGCATTGCCTTTTCATCTGCCGGACGGGGTTGTTTGTCCATTCGCGCCGGAACTGTTTCATCAATCGTAAAGTCGATTTTGCAATTAAGCATATTCCGGGTGAATTTCCTGAATTCACGGTAACGTACGCGATAAAGATCATATACCGCAAATGCAAAATCGCAATCTCCGCGCAGCAGCCGCATCCCCAGATCATCCCGGAATGAGGAAAATCCGGAGATATCGTTTTGAGTGAATAATATCCGTCCCGGATCAAGCATATCGAAATAGGAATCAAATATCCGGTTCGACATCGCCGCATTGATTTTGCTTCCTGAATAATGATTGCGTTCCAGAATTTTGGCTGTCATCGCACTTATCCGGCGGAAATCCCCGTCGGTATAAGTTGCGATTTCCCCGGCAGCCGCAAAATGCCCGGTAAGAATCAATAAAAATGCAATCCCCCCCGGAAAAAAACGTCTCATCTTAATATTTTACTCCTGAGGATAAATTTTTGCTCCCTTACGAAATCTAATCCGCTGATTCAGTAAATTAGTCACTGTCAAAGGTTTACCCTCTTTGCCGAATGATTCCTCCGGATATATTTCGTAGGTGTATACACGACCGGGGATCAGCACATCGGTGGGAAGCCGGAAGGTCATCCGGTTATCCCGGTTGTGTTCCAACCGGTAAAAATCGCCGACATACCGTTGATCAAAGACGACTTTTTTATCAGCCTGATCGGTGATCTTCACCCGGTAAAAATGCACAAAATCATCATGCTGAGCCGCATCAAAGATGAGATACAAAAAACCGAAATCATAGCGGAACAGAATTTTGGCATCTTCCGGAAATTCCGGAGCTTTGCGTGCCGCAGCCCGGGCATCCGTATAAACCGCTTTGGCAGGATCAAACGGTAAAGGCAATACCCACGGTTTATCAGGTTTTATTTCCCGCTTGTCGGTGACATTATAACGCCGGATGACCAGCCGGTCTTTAAAAAGTACCATATACATCATCTGATTGACCTCACGGGCAAATGGGATGATCCCGTTGCAGCTGTTGAAAGGACGCTCCTCCATACAGCCGTAAGCCAGTGTCGATGTCGACAAAGCGGTATACTCCTTCTGCCAGATCGAACGCTCATCCTCCAGCGGATAATGAGTGTGACCGGACAACGAGATCACTTGCGGATATTTTTTGAACATCGCGCCCAAACGTTCCTGCCCGGACTTGCCGTGACTGCCGGAAACCGTGTTTCGCGGCGGGTAATGGGTCAGTACAAAAACCGGTTTATCCGGATCTGAGGAAACTGCCTTTTTTATTTCCGCTTCCAAAGCTGCCACAATTTTTTCAGAATACTCTGATGAATGCAAAAACTCATTGTCTTCCGACATCGTGATGAAGTGATATCCTTTTATGACGGTATGACAGGGGTTATCAAGCGGGATTCCGAATCCTTTGCAAAACTCAGCGTAGGTCTTTTCCGGCTGACGCTTGTCAATATCACCATCTACCCAGTAATCATGATTGCCGGCACAAGCGACGATCTGCGGCATTTTACTGCCGAATTTTTCTCTGGCGATATCCATGGTCATATCAAAAACCGCAGGGTCAGCAGAATCGGTTATATCTCCGACAAGCAGCAACACTTCCGGATCGAGTTCTGACAGCATCCCCAATGCCTGTTCCATATTGTGCATGCCCCAGTCATTCCGGAAAGCATAAGCCTGATTATCACTGACCACACCCACCCGTAAAATCGGTTCTTCTATTGGTGTGCAACCACTGAATATTGTCGCTGCCGTCATTGTTACAACTCCCATGATAAAATTTAAGCAACGTGATCTATTCATTTCTGACGTTCCATTCCAAAAAGGTTACCGTACTTTTTCAAATTCAACGCCTCTACGAATGAAGATATTTTAGTTACTGTCGAACACGGGTCGATGGATGCATCCATACAGTCGCCTTCCAGAACCAGTAACGGCATACCGATTTTTTCCAATTCATTACGCAGCTGCTTGGTGAACGGACGATCCGCCAAACTGCAGCGGCCGAAACCGTGAGTATAAAGAACACAACCGGTCAGTTGCGCTTTTTGTGCAACTTCACAAACGTAACGGACCCGCAACTGAGGATCCAGAAATCCGGAAGTCAGCAATTTCCGGGCCAGCGAACGCAGCGGATCTGCCGGATCAAGCGGTGCCCATCCGACAAAATTGGTCTCTTCAAAAACGATCGGGGCATTGCAGGTGTCTTCAATAAAATCCAAATGGGAACTGTTGTAGAACGGCGGCAGATGCAGCCACAGCAAACGATGGGTATCAGCGATGTGGTAGCGTTTTTCCGCCCACTCTTTTTTCATCAGCAATTCGTTATAATACTCCTGCTGCATATCCACAAATTCACGCCGGCCCCACAGCTGGCTGAAAATCGCCGCATTGTAAACTGCCTGAGAACCGCGGATCAACGGCGGTGAACTCCAACGCAGCTCATTGCATTTACGGGTGATCTCTGCCGCCTGAGAGGATAATTCACACGCTTCAGCGAGCCGTCCGCGATCAAGTTTGCATCCGAAAGCTTTTTCCATCATAAAAATGGACTCTTCAAGTCCTTCAGCCATCTGTTCAACTGCGTTGCAGCTGGACAGACTCACCGGGGTCTGCAAAGAGTAAAAACGGTCCGCAAAGCCGTTGTCATAGGCGATATCCGCAAAGATACGTTCCCCTTGCTGACACGGCTGACTGGTGGATACTGCAAAATCCGGGACTTCATGCTCAATACCTTCCAAAACCCGCAAAAAAGAACAGCTCTGCTGATCAAATCCTTTGCGCGCGGCAACATCCAATGCCGCTTTCACCCGCCGGGTATTGCGCCCGAACAATGCTGCATAAGTTTCCAATGTACAAATCCTGGCTCCGAATGCATTGAGGATCTCAGTCGGATAAAAAAGGTTGCGCCACACCAGTTTTTTGCTGCGGTCTTTGGAAAAGAAATCTTTTTTAGTCGCTTTCACCCGCATTGCCACCGACTTCTGCGGAGTCGGTTCATACTGCACTTTTTCCAATACCAGAGAATTGCGTTTGCCGTAAAATTCGCGTGCCAGACATGCCGCCCCCAAAGCTCCCATGACCTGGTGATATTCCGGAACCACGATCTCTGCACCGGTGATCTCCCGGAGAAAATGTGCCACCGCCCGGTTGGATGCTACACCGCCTTGAAACAGGATCTTCCGGTTGGTGTCATGCAAAAGCAGCTGTCCCACACTGTTGAGAATCGTGCGCGCCTGCGCCCGGCATGCCCCGGCGAGCAAATCGCCCAGCGGAATGCGGTTTTTGAATTTATTGATGGATGTCGCTGACAGCACGGCACAAACAGAGCTGAATTCCGCATCTGAATCGTAATTGACTTTATCTGCGACTTCTTCAACCGGGATACCCAATTTTGCAGCCACACTGTCCAGATAACTGCCGGTTCCGGCGGCACATACACCGGACATCATGCTTGTCCACATCTGCATCTGATGGTTGTATACCATACATTTGCTGTCCTGACCGCCGCAATCAATAATTGCATCTACAGACGGATAAAAATGCCGCGCTCCGGCAACATGTGCCGATACTTCACTGACCTGAAAATCAAAATCAATAAAACGTTTGGTATCTTCGACGATCTGACTGCCGGTCACCACGGTACAGGAGACTTCCGAACCGGATACCCCGGCGGATTTCAAAAATTCATCAACCGTTTTGCGGATCGCACCCATATTGCATCTGCCGCAGGAATTGCATCTGCCGCTGCATGCTACATGACCGGATTCCACAGGACGTGTCCGGGAATAAACGGTATGAAGTACATTGCTGTTTTCATCAAGTAAAACAGCCTTGAATGTGGTACTGCCGATGTCTATACCGAGAAAATATTTATTCTGTTTCATTAGCAAATTCACTTCACCGTACAAATGACTTTTACCGGAGACGCATCATTGAACGTCACTTTTTCAACTGTGAGCAAACCGTTTTTATCAATCACAGTTTCGCTTTTTTTGCCATTGATATCGACTTTGATCACCGTACCCGGAGCAAATTTGAAATTCTGCCGCCGGCGGAAAGTGACATCACTGGTCACCGGATATTTTATGCCCGGATAGTTCGCAGTCAAATTCATTTCAAAACGGTCAGCGGTATCAACGATTTCACCCTGCCAGGTCATGCCGCGGTTGATCCATCCCTCCAGATCGCCGTCGGCAGGATCTCCATTGCCGTAATTACGGTTGTCCGAACTGTTGCTGAATGCCGGATACGCCTGATTCAAACGGTAACGGAACAATTCAGTGACGGAGATGTACCGGGGAGCTTCCCGGTCCATACTGTGACTGCCATTGTTCCAATACACGCAAAATGCCTGCCGTGCCTCATTGGCAGCAGAGAAAAACGGCGGATTGTTCACCCACGGAATAGACATGTCTTTTCTGCCGTTGGATGCAAACAACGGCGGCATGTCGACTGCCGGACGGTTGATATTGCGGGCACCATCGCCGAATTCAAGAATATCAGTGCCATCAGGCATGAGAACCTTGTCGGTTTCCCTGAATCTGCCGATACTGCATTGCATACGGTAAATAGATGGAGACAAATTCGGGAAACCGGCAGTCTTTTTCCAAGTGTAGGCATAAACCGGGACTTTTGCCCATCCGGCAGCCCAGATTTCCGGGAAATGGGTGGCCAGATGTATAGTTCCGGAACCGCCCATGGAACCGCCATACAAATAGATGCGGTTTTTATCAATTCCCAGATTTTCCTGCAGCCAGCGGACAATATGGACAGCCAGACGCTCGGAATAATTATCCCATTTGAATTCCGGACCGCAGTTGGAGACACCGATGTTTGAGTTGTAACCCAGCCAGAAGGAGGCGATTGCGGGGACATAGTCACGGGAATCCGGAGACTCAGCTTTGGTAAGCCTGCGACCTGTCCAGGTGCGGTCGCAGAGAGTCACCCGGATATAATCATTTTTTATACCGCCGGCAGATTTCAGTTTGACATATTCCACCGTGAATTTGAAAGGAATACCTTCGCGCCATGCCAGAGTTGAATCCGCAAAAATAATGTGAGTTCCCACCACATTGCCGCGATGATCGACTCCGACCCCGCCTCCGCGACCATGAAGATATATCATCATCGGTCTGCCCTGTGCCATGGCACGGGTGACTTTGTTGCTGCTCATGGTAATAACATTGGCTTTGCCTTTACCGACCTCGATCGCCTTGGCGGTCGATATCACTTCCAGAACTTTTTCATCAGTTCCATTGTGCATGGCAACTGCAAAAAAACGTTTCCCGGTCTGTCCGGCTTTGGGGGTATGGACATGCAATCCGCCATCCGGAGAAATCGGCTGACCGTTATCAGTGATAACAAAACCTGCGTCACTAATTTTTTTCGCACCGACATCTGCAACTTTTCCGGCAAAAATCTCCTCGCCTTTGGCTTTTTTGCTCCGTTTGATCACAAATGATTCCGTATCGCGCCACCAATCTCTGGCACTGCGGATATTGAGCAATCCGGCAACTTTTACAGCTTTGCTCAAATCACCGTTTTTGATCGGTTCCGCACTGCTCCAGACGCTGAGCCGCGCATCAGCGGGCATTTCGCTTTCTTTCCACTGCAAAAACACCTGCCCATTGCGGTATTCGCCCTGCAAATCAGACAGCCCGGCAAAACTGCTCAGTGCAGATGCAGCAAGCAGACCTGACAGTACACTTTTTATATTCATTTTTTATCCCCTTGTGGTAATCATTTATGTATCGAAACACACACTTGATTAAGAATATATCACCAAATCGGCAAAAAATCAATCTTTTTCTGAAAATTACTTTCCACGATACAAGGACGGAGCGATTCCAAAATGTTTCTTGTAACTTTTGCTGAAGTGACTGACATCATAAAACCCCCATTCGGATGCCACTTGTTTGATACTGGCATGAGTACTGCTCAATTCGGCAGCCGCCCCATTGAGCCGGAAAGCCAATTCATATTTGGCAAAACTCATACCGGTATATTCCCGGAATAAATGAGAAAAATAACTTTCACTTAAACAGCATGCTTCTGAGGCATCAGCTAAAGTAAACGGAAGTTTATTCAATGCTGCCATTGCGGCAAAAACTTTTTGCAATACCTGAAATTTCTTCTGTTCCGTAACTGCCGGTATCTTTCGCATCAGCCGGGCAGTATCACACAAAAGTCCGACAATTTGCAACCATAATTTCTGACGGTATCCGGCATCACCGGATTTCATCCCGTCATAAAATGAACAAAAATCCTGCAGCAGCAGCTGTAATTCCTGGATCCGGAAACGTTCGGGAGTATGGAAAGATGGCATATAAAGCAGTTTTTCCATATCCTGCCGATCGCCGATAACACAATTCAACACCGCTTCCGGCAGTACGGTTATCAACAACATTTCAGCTCCACCGGCACTCCGGATATTGCCGTGAACTTCCCAGGAACCGGTCAGAAACAGATCATATTGACAACTCATATTTCCCATCGCGCCCCGGCGCAGAATGCCAAAATGAACCGCCGAATGCATATCATAATGAGGATTGTAAAAATCCGGCGGAATAATCTGCTCTTCCACCCGGAATGGATCACTGGGACTCAATTGCCACTGATAAAGCATTTTTTGCATGATATATTCTCCATTACTTCTGTATAAAATACAACTTATTTCTGTGTTTTCCATAAAAAAAAGCAGGATTTTACCAAAAAAAATCAGAAATATACATGTCCGGATATTTGCAAAAATGTTGTTCCCGTGGCATATTGTTGATTACAGTTGAAAAATCATATTACTATGAAGGAGAACGGCACGAATCGGTAATAATGGCGAGGTATCACAGAGCACCTTTCTATTCGTTTTTCATCGTAAAACTTACCGATGACAAAGACAATGGCTACACACCGGAGCTCCGCAACGATATTGAACCGGAGCGGGCGTTTATACATTTTGCAGTTGAATTGTAAAACTTTTACCACCCAAAAAGGAAGCATATGAAACAGGAAATTATTATCAATTCCGGAGATCTGCGGATAACTTTTGATGCAGTTCATGGAGTCACCCCCGCCAATGTCGCACTGAAAAATTATGATGGAGATTATGAAACTGTTATAGACGGCAATAAAAGCAGTTTCACTATCCAGCAGTGCAATGGCAGCAAATTTCATGCCGTTTGGTTGGGCGAACCTGCGGTAAGTCAGCTTGATGACTATACTCAGGTCGCTTTTGAAGAGATCGGATTTGCCGATGAAAACGGCAAAGTACTGCCCGATCTGACAGCTGCATTCACCTACGATTTTTATGATGACGGCACGATGTTTTCCAGTTTGTACTTCATTGTCATGTCCGACCGATACAAATATCAGGATCTCAAGCTGGTCATGGGGACAGATATGCAGCGTTTTGAAGATGTCCGCTGGGCAGTGCTTCACCGTCTGGAAAGCATTGACGGCGCGATGATCCAGGCTCTCGGTCCGCAGCGTTATCTGGAACGCGGAATGGCAATGGATTGCAATGAAGTTGTTCCGCTGGTATCTTTCAATGGATTCCGCACCGGAGCTGAATCCATCTACGTGGAATTTTTCATGGAAGGCGGTGCGACCTTGTCCAATAAGCGTGATGAATCTACCAGTGCCATCCGTTGGGAAAATGGTTCACCGCAGATGGAATGGAACTTCCAGAGTGTCCCCGCTGTCAAGCCGCAAGTAACCATGCAACTGCGTAATTTCTGGGGTTGGATCATCAAAAATCCGCCCCGGGTCCGGCACAATCCGCCCTTTACCATGTATCATTATCTTGACAACAGTGTCCGTTATCCCGGGGAGGAAGAACTCAAAGCGATGAAAGATTCCGGCTGTGATGTTTTGATCATCCATGAAAACTGGCGTCATGATATTCAGAATAACGGAATTCCTTTCAACAAGAGCGAATTTCAGAATGTTGTCCGGATCGCCCATGAACTTGGCATCCGGGTGGCAGTTTATATCCGCGGCAATGAATTCAGTGCGGTCGATGCAGTTTGTCCATGGTTTGACCGTTATCTGCAAAAAGATTTTGATGGTTTTTATATGGACTATGGTTCACCGGTAAGCCGTCATTTGGGTGCGAATGAATATTTCGCACATGGCAGAACTTATTTCAAAGGTCACTACCTGCTGTATAAAAAATTGCGTGAAAGAGTTGGCAAAAACGGTTTGATATTCAGTCATACCGGCCCGAGTTATTCCGCGATGAGTTCTGCTTTGCTTGACGGTTACGTTTCCGGCGAAGGCGAACGCGGTATGCTTGTCCGCAGCCGTAAACACCACGAATATTTCAGTATGTCTGCGGCTTCTCTCGGAACGATGTGGACTGCTGCATTTCCGGAATACTCAACATCTCAAATGGTGCCGTTCCTTGCCGCCGCCGGTCAATACCCCCACAATCCGTTGGGAGAACAATTCCCGTCTTCCAGTTTGGCCCATCCCCGTGAACCGGGTATCAATGATAAAGTGTTCCGTCCGCTCTGGCGTCTTTGGAGCATGTTCAAAGATGAGCACGATTTGAATATCTGCAATGATTATAACAGCCGCGCGGTATTTCCAGTGGACCCAGACTGCGGGCACAGTTTGCTGATAACTGCGGATGGGAAACGTGCGCTTTACATTGTTTCCAATTTTGCAAAAACGGAAAAAACCTTTGATGTTACACCCGATTGGAGTCGCAGTGGGTTTGATATTTCCGGTAAGAAATGCTGGTTGCTGACACCATCAATGAAAGAACCCGGCAATGAAACAGAGTATACAAATCAAAAACTGACGGTAACACTTGACGGTGAAAGTTGTGCGGCATTCTATTTCGACGGCGGTGATACTGATTTCACGGCTTACCGAAAACCCTACCATCAGCCCTGTGCCTCCGGCAAGTTGTTTTTGGAGCATCAAAATGAACAAAAAAGACTCCGGGAAAATCCGCCTTGTTGGAATGAGGTAATTCTTACTGCAGCAATTCCACCTCAAACGGCATTTGGATATGAGGATTCCATGCTTCTTGATTTGTATGACAACGATTCTTTTGTGGTTGAATTCGATGAGAATGGCAATTCCAGAGATCTGGCAAAAATCGTTCGTGCGGATGGCAAATCCCTTTTCTCCGGAGACACATCAGTTCCCATTGACTTGAAAAAACTGCTGACTCCGGGACGGCACCATCTCGGTATCAGGGCCACCCATTGCGGAGAACCTTTCTACTCATTTTTCAACTTGTATCTTTCCAATGACAAAGGTGAATCTTATGAGATTGTCTTCCGTAATGAACTGGAACCGGATCGGGCATTTTTACACTTCGATGTTCTGATCTGATATCCTGCTGTGCCTCAGGAAGTGCTGTATTTTACCGATGCAGCACTTCTTTTTTTATATTGCTTCAGCGTAAAAAAACTACCGGCAGAGCCGGTAAGTAGCCGAATAGCTTCAGCTTCAAGTTTAAAAGAGTAAACTCCATGCTATGTTATGCTTGGTTCGCCAACCGCACACATACAAACAAGGAGTTTAC
>JAFVRD010000050.1 GCA_017504435.1 Lentisphaeria bacterium
TACTCTTTGGCACTTTTGCCTGCCCACGCTTTGTAGATGATATCGGTCAAAATTGCAAATTGCGGACCTTCTTCGATACCGTGTTTTTTCCATTCATCGGTCAATTCTTTGCGGATTTCGATTGACTTCAACCGCTGATTGATCCAGTTGTCTGAATAACCGAGCCGCTTGTAGTCCCGCATGGCTTGCTCGATGGAAAGTTCCGGATCCTGCATCTGATCAAGCCGTTCAGCAGCAACTTGAGCGATCCACAATTTGAAAGGTTCCGCTTTCGGTGAAGGGATGGACTGGATAAGCCGGAAAAGTTGTTCAGCAGTAGCAACATCGGTTTTATAAAACTTTCCATCGGAAGACGGCAATTTCAGTTGGTTACAATTTGTAACCGACTGGTTCCCCTCTTTTTTCAGACGGCTTTTCAGGACTTTCCAATAATTCCTGGGATCTTGGCTATCGGTCAGTATCGCAACCACATCCACTACCGAAAAGTACCATTCTTCGGTGGTATCATCCCAAGCGGAACGGACTTGTTTTTGTTCAAAAAGTTTTATTGCGTTTTGCTGTGTCATTATGCAATTTTACCGTATAACAGTTTATTGAAATATTCATCGTTAATATAATATCACATATTTCAAAAAATACAACCCCGAAATTATCGTATCCGCAATAAATACCATCAGGGATCCTTTTTCATGGAGATATGAGGTTGCGGAGTCCGTCCACTTGGTAACGGTAAAAGTATATTTTGCCGGGACCTTTGGGAAAAATTGATCCGGTACTCAAACGAATGGCTTTGCTTGTCATAGATAACACCTTGGTTGATTGTTCCCATGACATAAAATAAATTGAAAACGTTTCCGGTAAATATAGCAAAGTGTCTTCTGTAGCCAAAGAGAGCTGTCGGGATATATTGAAGATATTTCAAATGGTACTCGGTGGTACTTTTACGGATTGGTACAGAGTATTACGGATGGCTACGGAGAATAGCAATAAACACAGTTTTTCCCCGATCCGTCTCCGCCGGAGGCTTCGCCGCGACAAGAACAGGACATAGAAAAACCCTCTTGAGATTGCTCTCAAGAGGGCTAATATTTGGTACACCCATCCTCCTTCGCTGAAGCTTCGGAGGACGTGAAGGGACTTGACATCACAAAGTGATGTGCGTGAGCATCGCAGGCGAAGCCGAGAAGCGCAGGGCAACCCCGCTGGGTTCGCAAAACGGCGTATGCCGCTTTTGCATATTTTGAGCAAACGCTCAAAATACAAAGTCCCGCATCGGGTGGACAAAAGGAAAGAGCAGAAACTTGCGTTTCTGCTCTTAAATATTTGGTACACCCAAAGGGATTTGAACCCCTAACCTTCTGGTCCGTAGCCAGACGCTCTATCCAATTGAGCTATGGGTGCGACGTTCTTTTCAAAACGATAGTATAATATACATGGAGAAAGATGTTTTGTCAAGCAGCTTTCTCCATAAAATCCAAAAGATTTTTAACGTTTGGAGAACTGGAACCGACGACGGGCTCCCGGCTGACCGGATTTTTTACGTTCTTTAACCCGGGAATCACGGGTGACCATGCCGTTGGCTTTCAACACAGCGCGCAGTTCTTCATCATAATTGATGAGAGCGCGGGCAATACCGTGACGGAGCGCACCGGCCTGACCGGCCATACCGCCGCCATCGCAATTCGCCGCAATATCAAATTTTCCGGCGGTTTCACTTACCGCGAAAACCTGATTGACAAAACCGCAGAGTGATTCGCTGGTGAAGTATTCGGTCATCGCTTTACCGTTGACCACAACATTGCCGCTGCCGGGAGTAAGACGGACACGCGCCACAGCACATTTCCGGCGGCCGGTGGCAAGAACAACATCACTTTTCTTGACCATGGTTTACTTCTCCAAATTGACTTTAACAGGTTTCTGCGCAGTATGCGGATGTTCCGCACCGGCATAAACTTTGAGTTTGCTGAACTGTGCGCGGCCGAGACGACCGTGCGGCATCATGCCCCAAACCGCATCTTTGATGATACGTTCAGGATTGGATTCACGGACTTTATCTGCCGTGGTTTCGGTACGACCACTGCGGTAACCGGAGAAATCAACGTAGACTTTACGTTCATTTTTGTGTCCGGTGAAGACCGCTTTGGAAGCATTGATCACGATGACAAAAGCACCGGTATCAACGTGCGGGGTATAGGTCGGTTTGTCTTTGCCGCGCAACGCATTGGCAATGCGGACAGCCAAACGGCCGACGGGCATTTCAGAAGCGTCAAAAAGCAGACATTCCGGCTTGATTTCGCCAACTTTAGCCAAGTAAGTTTTCATTTTTCTACCTGATAAAACTATTTTTCAGTTTACTGCGCCCGCAAAAATCTCCGGTCAACGACCTTTCGCACCCGGTTGAAAAGCATCTCACCGCCTCCGGCTTGACACCTCCATGAAGAATACTTTTTCTTCGCACTCCTCACAATTGACTTTTGACCTCTCCGGTACGCCCTTTGCGTAATGCCGGCAGTTATTTTTCCGGTGCGATGATCGGGTGCACCATCAAAAAAAACATGCTCCACTACGCGGATTCATATAAAATAACCCATCAAATGCGATTTGTCAAACTCAACCGACAAAAAAAACACTCTTTTCTGACAAAAACTTGATTTTCAGCTGCCGGCGGGATATATTGATTGCCTGACAGAAGCATCGCGCGCGTGTCTTAATTTGAGTACAACGAAGCAGTGATTTTTGAGGACGAATATGCGAAAACTTTATTTTTATTTGTTTTTGACGCCGTTTTTTGCCATTTTGCCGGTATTTGCCCTGGTACCGGGAGAAAAATCCGGGGAATACAAATTCCGCATCGAATGGATCAACTGTTCTCCGATGCCTTTGGGCAAAATCGATCCGGAAAAGCATCGCAATATCCCCGATTTCCGGGCCGTGGTATTTTTCTATACCCGTTCCGGCGAAAGTGATGCTATGGTCAGTCTGCTTGAAAATGCCCGCCGCAGTTTTAACGGCAAACTGCTTATTGCCATTATTACTCCGGATAATGTCAGTGATGCAGAAGAATTCAGCAAACGCCACCCGGATTCCCGCCTCCGGATGGCAGTGGATATGGAACGCAAACTGACCCCGGCTTTCATGCAGGGCGGAGGAATGATTCTTCCGACAGCTTTTCTCATGGATAAAAACGGTAAAATCCTCTGGCGCGGTGAAGCTGCCGACCTGCCGGAAGCTGCCGAACAGGCCATTAACGGCAAACTGGATACAGATATCCAACAGAAAACTGCCGTTCTGACGGACAGGATGCATCAGGCTCTTGCCAACGGCAACATGCTGCAGATTTTGCGGATCGCCGAGCAGATATTTGCGATTGCCCCGGGGCATCCGGCGGCGTTGCGGATGGCGGTTTTTGCGGCTGAATCGACCCGACGGGAACAGCTGGCATGGGAGTTGACCATGAAGCAGCACGCAGCCGCAAAGCATCTGCCGAGAATAACGTTTACCGCCCTGGAACTGATCCTGCGTCACCGCAGTTTACAGTCAAATTTACCTGCATTGATCACGGATTTCGATCAATGCGGTTATGCTCCCAGGATCCGTTATGCCTTTGCCGATGCTCTGCTGCGGAATTTCCCATACCGGAGTGAAGCGGTCATCGGTGCAAAACGTATTCTGGAAAGTACTCCGCTGGCATTGCAAGCCGCACCGGAAGAGATGGCAATGGTGCTTTCAATGCGGGCGAGATTATTCTACGCTCTCGGAGATTTGGACGGCGCACTGGAAAATCAGAGCGAAGCGGTACAAATATACCGCAGTTCAGGTGATAAAAACGGCACTGCCAATGCTGAGCAATTCCTGAAATTTTTTCAGGACATAAAAAAAGAATCTCCAGTCAAAAAGTGAGGCTGTTGTGAACACATCTGATAATATAGCCGCTCCCGCCAGCGCGATCGGCGGTGCTGTGACCGTGATCAGAATATCCGGTCCGGATGCGCTGAATATCGGCAACCGGGTCTGGCAGGGAAAAACGTCATTGAGCGATTCCGTCACCAGAAAAATGCTGCTGGGTAAAGTCGGCAGCGATCCGGCATTGGCGGTTTATATGAAAAATCCTGCCAGTTATACCGGAGATGATGTCGTTGAATTGCAATGTCACGGCGGTGCCGCCGCTGCGGCAAGTGCCATGAAACTGCTTTTCGCCGCCGGATGCCGCCTGGCAGAGCCCGGAGAATTCACCTATCGCGCCTTTGTCAACGGCAAACTGGATCTGCTTCAGGCAGAAGCAGTAGCTGATATCATATCTTCCGGCAGTCAGGCTGCATTGGATCTGGCGGAAAAACAGCTTGCCGGCTCTTTGAGTTCCAAAATTGAAAAACTCTGGGATGATATCGCCGCCCTGCGGGCTGAATGTGAATCGCGATTGGATTTCCCCGACGAAGAATTGGATTTTGACAACACCGTTCCGGAAAAAATCAACGCCTGCGCCGCCGCCATCAAAGATTTGCTGGAATCCGGATCAGCCGGAAGCGTCATCCGCGACGGAGTCAGAGTCGTGCTTGCCGGCAAACCCAATGCCGGGAAATCCAGTTTACTCAACCGGATCCTCGGCTTCGACCGTGCCATTGTCAGTGCTATTCCGGGAACGACCAGGGACACAGTGGAATCTGATGCGGTCATCCGCAACATCCCGGTGCGGCTGACCGATACTGCCGGATTGCGGGAAAGCAGTGATCCGGTGGAACAGCTGGGTATTGAACGTTCATTCCGTTCCATCCGGGCGGGAGAAGTGACATTATGGCTGCTTGATGCCTCCTGCGATGATCCGGTTGCGGAAGCCGCCGCGATAGACCGCAATGCTCCGGGAGTTATCGCGGTATGGAACAAATGTGATCTCGTTCCGGAAAAAATATTGCCGGACACCGGAATGCCTCAAGTTAAAATATCCGCTGCTACCGGAGAAAATCTGGAACAGTTGTTTGACCTCTTTGAGCGAACCGTTTTCAAAGGGGAACGGATCACCATGCCGGAAGTGGCACTCAATGCGCGCAGTGCCGCACTTTTGAGTCAGGCATTGGAAACTATGCCCGACGCCTGCACCGCATTCGATGATGGCGATTTTGAACTGGCGGCGATGGAACTTGCCGTATGCGGCAAGCATATCGGAGAAATCACCGGCAAAAATGTGGAACCGGATTTATTGGATAAAATATTTCACCGTTTTTGCATCGGAAAATAAACTCCTTTTGTTATTATGTATGAGGGAAAATATGCGACTTTGTATGATGTCATGTCAAATGCCGGGATATTCTCCGGCCGAAATTGCTGATTCGGCAGTCTATTGCGGCATGGATGCCATTGATTTCATCGGCATGCACGATACCGATGCGGCAACTTTACGGAAAGCCGCCGATGATGCCGGCATCAAAATTGCCGCCCACACCATGCTGAAAGAAAAGTTTCTTGAGGGCGATCCGGATTTCATGGAGGAATTCAAAGCCTCTCTGGAAGCCGCAGTTATCATGGGCGCACCGGTGATGATGCTGCCTCCGTTTCCGCGATTTATCGGGGCATCCATGGCTGATGACCGCAAGGCCTGGATCGAATATTACGCTCAAGCCTGCCCGCTTGCCAAAGCCGCCGGAGTGCAATTGACCGTGGAAAGCACCGGTTATGAATTCAGCCCCATAACCACCGGGGATGAGGTGATGGAAGTTCTCAGGCAGGTCCCGGATCTGCGCGTAACATTTGACCACGGAAACACAGCAACTGCGGATGACCCGGTGGCAGCATACCGGAAACTGGCTCCGTATATCGTACATTTTCACTTGAAAGATTGGAAAATCTACGATTCACCGCGTCCGGATACCACCCCGAAACGGGACGGCAGACATTATGCAGATGCTCTGATCGGCACCGGCGATATGGATCTCCGTGGCTTCTGGGAACAGCTCCTGCCGGAACATAAACAGCTGTATGTAAATCTGGAAACTTTGGATTACTCCGGCAGACTCAACCACCGCGAAGCTTTGAAACAGGTCTCTGATACGCTGAGAAATTGGTGATTTTCATCTCCCTGAGCCAAATAAAGGGTGAAATTTTTTTCAAAAAAATTAGCCACTTCTAATTGAAAAATATTTTTCCGCGTCTATATTATGTGTAAACAAAATTAGACAAGGATAATTTCAATCAACAAGGTCTGCACATTATGAAAGCTGTTTGTACACTTGATCCTGCCGGAAAACCGCTTGCCGAACTGCCGGTGGGAACCAAAGCCACCATTGTTCAAATCATGCCCCGTTCCAGAGGGCGGAAAAAATTTGCCGATGTCGGCATTGTCCCCGGAACTGAATTGCTGATCGAAGCCCATGCTCCGTTCGGCGGATTGATCCGGGTCAAAGTGATGGAAACCAGTATGGCTCTGCACAAAGATGATGCGGCGGATATAATGATGCAGGAGGTGAAAAATGCGTAATACATTCCGTATCGCTCTTGCCGGGAACCCCAATTGCGGCAAAACCTGTATTTTCAACGCGCTGACCGGAGCACGCCAGCACGTCGGCAATTACCCCGGAGTCACTGTGGAAAGCAAATCCGGAGAATTCACTCTGGACGGTATCAAAATCGAATTGATCGACCTGCCGGGGGTATATTCGCTCTCGTCAAGCTCTCCGGAGGAGAATGTGGTATTCCAGGAACTCACTGCCCCCGGTATCGACCTGATTTTGAATGTCATTGATTCCACGATACCGCAGCGCAGTCTCTACCTGACCACTCAGCTGGCAGAATTGCACATTCCCATGCAGCTGGTATTCAATATGTCTGATGATGCGGAAAGGAAAGGTTTGAAATTTGATATTCCGAAACTGGAAAAATATTTCGGTTCTCCCATCGTCAAAACTGTCGGCAACAGTGTCAACGGTGTCCGTCCCCTGCTGACAGCACTGAAAAAAACTTTGAGTTCACTGGATGATCACGGAGTCCCGATGCTCACTTATGGCAGTGATATTGATGATGCCATCAATGCCGTTGCCGCCAAAATCGACAGTTTACAGCTGTCGTGCTACCGGCATATCCCATCCCGCTTTTTTGCGATCAAACTGCTGGAAAAAGACAGTTCGGTACTGAAAATCAAAGCCTTTGAACCGGTGCTGAGCGAAGTTGATGAACAGATCCGCCACCTCTGGGACAAACATGCCATTGAAGCCGACACCTTTATGGCAGACCGCCGTTATGCCATGCTTGCCGGAGCATGCCGGGATACGATTTCCACTACCATGGAAAAACGGCGGGAAATATCCGACCGGATCGATATGGTGATGACCAATAAAGTGCTGGGGTTCCCGCTGTTTCTGGTCATCATGTATCTGACATTTTACCTTACCTTCACCGTCGCAGAGCCACTGATGGGATATATTGAAGAATTTTTCGGCTGGCTGGGCGACATGCTTGGTTCGGTTTGGAACGAAGCAAGCCTGCCTTTTTTGCGCAGCATGATAATTGACGGAGTTATTTCCGGCGTAGGCGGAGTGATCGTATTTCTGCCTAATATTCTCTTTTTGTTCTTTGCCATTGCCATATTGGAGGAATCCGGTTATATGTCCCGGGCGGCTTTTGTCATGGACGGTTTGATGCGTAAATTCGGCTTGCAGGGCAAATCTTTTGTTCCGCTGGTGCTGGGATTCGGCTGTACGGTTCCGGCGATCATGGCGACCCGGACGATCGAATCGGAACGTGACCGCAAAATCACCATCATGGTACTGCCATTGATGAGCTGCGGTGCCCGGCTGCCGATCTATGCACTGATAATCCCCGCATTTTTCCCGGAAAAATATCAGGCGTTCACCATGTGGCTCATTTATATCATCGGTATTGCCATCGGATTGATTGCCGCCAAACTGATGAAATCCACCCTTTTCAAAGGGGACGGTGAGGTCTATCTGATGGAACTGCCCCCGTACCGGATGCCTTCATTCAAAAGTCTGATGCTCCACATGTGGGACCGGGGACGTATGTATTTGCATAAAGCCGGTACGATCATCCTCGCCACCAGCATCATTCTCTACATTTGCAACACTTACCCGGAGAAAAAAGAGTTCTCCATGGACTATGATGCCAAAATCGAAGAGGTCAAACAGAGCAAATCTCTGACCGATGCCAATATCGAATTTTTGAAAACAACTTCGCTTTTCGGTACAGAAGCGGTTGCCGGGATCTCCAAAGAACGTGCCATTCCGCAGGAAATGATTGATGAACTGTTGGCGTCTGAACAGAAAATGACCATTCTGGAGCGGAATTTGATCGATAAAGCACAGAGTTTGAATAAGGAAATATCCGCGCTGGAAAATGCCCGGATGGCGGAACAAATGGAATACACTGTTTCCGGACGGGTCGGCAAATTTCTCGAACCGGTGTTCAAGCCTATCGGTTTTGACTGGAAAATCACCACCGCCACGATCGGAGCATTGGCGGCGAAAGAGGTCTTTGTAGCTCAAATGGGTATTCTTTATTCCGAAGGGGAAACCGATGAAGAATCGGATTCTCTCCGGGCACAGCTGGTCAGAAATTACTCCCCGCTGCAGGCATTCTGCATCATGCTGTTCTGCTTACTCTCCATCCCCTGTCTGGCAACCCTGGCGATCATCAAAAGAGAACTGAACTCTTGGGAATCGGCGATTTCAGTCGGCGCCGGATTGTTCGTTCTGGCGTATGTGGTCACTCTGATCGTTTATCAAGCCGGTTCAATTCTGAAAATCGGCACCGATATGCTCAGTTGAGCCAATATTTTCCGATATCGCAAAAATGGATCTGCGGGGAAGATGCATTTCAAGGTCATCTTCCCCGCATCCTGTTTTCCCGAACCTCCGGACGGCGAAGCATCCCATATTTTTTTTGTGAAAAAGTTGCAATCCTTTGTCCGGGAATGTATATTATACAGTTACCGGCATGATATCAATGAATTTCCGGGGGTATATGAACAGATTCTGGATAAAAATGCGCCGCAGGTCAGCGGCGAAATTGAGCAAATGGTGGACAGCAAAATTAAGTTCACGTTCCCGGATTGTGCCTTTGGCAATGCTTATCGGTGTAGTTGCCGCCATTGCCGCAGCTGTACTGCACTGGACAGTCATGCTGTTGGAAAAACTCTCCGGATGGCTGGGAAATTCAGCATCTTTATGGTCGTGGATCCTGCTGTGCGCCCTGCCTTTTTTCGGATTGTGCCTCTCGTATTTGTGCCAGAGGGTACTCGGAGGACCGCGTTACGCCAAAAGTCTCAGCCCGCTGATACTGGCATTGAACCGGCGCAAGACCCGGATACCTTTCCGGGAAACATTCAACCATATCATCTCCAGTGCGCTATCCGTCGGGTTGGGCGGTTCGGCGGGCTTGGAAGCCCCCAGCGTACTGACCGGAGCGGCGATCGGAGCAAACACGTCCGGATTTTTCGGATTTGACCGGCGGACAAGATTGCTGATGACCGGCTGCGGTGCGGCAGCGGCGATTTCCGCAATATTCGGCAGCCCCATCGGCGGGGCATTATTTGCAGTGGAAGTCCTGCTGCCCCAATTCAGTGTCGGAGCTCTCATCCCGATATTGATATCCAGCGCAGTGGCAATGGTTATCAGCCGGACATTTTTCCCCCATGAACAGATATTGTTTGTCACCAATGAGCCCTGGGTAAGTGATGCCATTCCGTTTTATTTCGTGCTGGCAGTGATCTGTGCATTTGTCGGTGTAACAGTCATACGCAGTGTTTACAAATTGACCGGGATACTCAAGAAAAAACTTCCCACACCTTATATCAGACTGCTGACCGGCGGAGTGATCCTCTGCATTATTTTGGCAATATTTCCGGTATTAAAAGGTCAGGGCTACCATTTCATTGCCGCGTTATTCGACGGAGACACGGAGATGATCTGCTCAGCGGCACCGCTGTTCAAAATGCTTTCTCCGGAAATAATCCTGCTGATTCTGGTGGCAGCATCAATATTCCTCAAAGCGGCAGTATCGGCATTGACCGTTGAATCCGGCGGTGACGGCGGGATTTTTGCTCCGGTAATGTTTGTGGGAGCATTTACCGGATTCGCCTTTGCCAGACTGGTAAATATGACCGGTCTGTTTGAATTGCAATTGCAGGAATTGAACTTTGTCGTGGCCGGTATGTGCGGAGTCTTTTCCGCAGTATTGCGGGCACCTTTGACCGGAGTATTTCTGATCGCAGACGTGACTGACAGTTATATTCTGCTGGTCCCGCTGATGATAGTTTCGGCTTTGTCCTGGGCGGCGGCACGCCACTTTGAACCACATTCGATCTACATAAAAGCATTGGCTGAAAACGGCTTGCTCAGTGAAGACAGCGACAAATCGCTGCTGCAGACTCTTTCGGTGCGGGTCTGTATCGACACTGATTTTGTAGCTCTCAGTCCCGGCGTGACCATGACTCAGATGCAGGAAGCTGTTGAAAATGCCCCCGGCTGTGAATATTTTCCGGTTTTGGACAGTGATAAAAAATTATTGGGTGTAGTAAAACTCGACCAGCTCAAACCGCTGTTTTTCGATCAGGAAATAGCCGAATCCCTGCTGGTCTTTGACCTGATGGAAACTCCGGCATGTATCCTCAATGAAGATGATGACCTGCTCCGGGCAATGAGTTCTCTGGAACGTCATAAAACCGGATTCCTGCCGGTAAACAATCATCAGGGGATATTTATGGGATTTGTCACCGAACAGGAAATATTCAAACTTTATCGCGGTCTGGTGCGGGAAAGTAACAGTTTTTAATCGAATATTCCTTGAAATAAATCTCCGTGAGGTGTATATTAAGTCAATGATTGTATACTTAAAACCCATCCGGAGAAAAAATCTATGCGTTACATTGACAAATTCATGGCGGCATTCCCCTACGAAGGACTTACTTTTGACGATATTTCACTGGTCACCCAGTATTCAGATTTTCTGCCTCACGACACCGATGTTTCCAGCTACTTCTCGCGGAACATCAAATTGAATATTCCCTTTGTGAGTGCAGCTATGGACACCGTCACCGAAAGTGAAATGGCCATCTCCATGGCGCGATTGGGCGGCATCGGCGTTATCCACAAAAATCTTTCCCCGGAACGTCAGGCAGAAGAAGTCCGTAAAGTCAAAAATTATCTTAACGGCGTGATCCAGACCCCGGTGGTGTTCCATCCGGAACAGACCGTTGCCGAGATGCTTGCCGAGAAAAAACGTAAAAAATACTCTTTCTCCGGTTTCCCCATTGTGGACCATGAAGGCAAACTGGTCGGTATCATCACCAGCAAAGATATCAAATTTCTCACTGATTACAATATCAAAATCAGCGAAGTGATGACCCAGAACCCCATCTCCACCGCCGCCGGCACCACGATGGCGGATGCTTATCAGATGATGTTGAAACACAAAGTCGGCAAATTGCCGATGACAGATAAAAACGGTAAACTCTCCGGATTGTTCAGCTTCCTGGATGTCCGTACCCTGATCGCCAGAGATGAACCGGATTACAACCGGGACAGCCGTCATCAGCTCCGTGTCGCCGCCGCCATCGGTCCCTACGATCAGGAACGTGCCGAAGCGTTGGTCAATGCCGGAGTCGATGCGTTGGTCATTGATACTGCACACGGCGATTCCAAAGGCGTTATTGAAACAGTTTCCATGTTCAAAAAACGCTTTGATGTGGATATCGTTGCCGGAAATATTGCCACCGCTGAAGGTGCAAAAGCATTGGCAGATGCCGGTGCCGACGGGGTCAAAGTCGGTATCGGTCCCGGTTCGATCTGCACCACCCGGGTGGTTGCCGGTGTCGGTGTGCCGCAGGTCTCTGCAGTTTACGCAGTCTACAATGCGGTTCCGGCAGATATTCCGGTGATCGCAGACGGCGGCATCAAACAGTCCGGCGACGTTGCCAAAGCTCTGGCAGTTGGTGCATCCTGCGTAATGATGGGTTCAGCTCTGGCCGGCACCAGCGAAAGCAACGGTGATGTTGTGTTGCATCAGGGCAGAAGCTATGTTGCCTACCGCGGCATGGGTTCACTGGAAGCGATGAAGTGCAACAAAGGCAGCCGGGAACGCTACGGGCAGGATGATGTGGAGAGCGACAACGAACTCGTGCCGCAGGGTATTGAGGCGATGGTTCCGTTCCGCGGAGCTGTCCGCAACGTGATCCATCAGTTTGTCGGCGGTCTGCGCTACAGCCTCGGTTATTGCGGTACCAAAACAATTAAAGAACTGCATGAACGTGCCAAGATCGTCCGGGTCAGTGCCGCCGGTCTGCGTGAAGCCCATCCTCACGATGTGGTGATCACCAAAGATGCACCGAATTACAGCTCCAACTCGATTTGAGAGTTTCGATCATGAAAAAAGCTCTGCTTGTTTTACTGCTTTCCGGACTTTTCTGCACCGCACTTGCCCAACGCATTGCGGTGGTTGATCTCAAAAAAGTGTTTGATAAATACTACAAAAGCCGTATTGCAGAGGAATTTCTCAAACAGCAGACCGAAGCAGTAAAACTGCATCTTGCCCAACTGACAAGAGAACACCAGCAGCTGACCAATGAAGCCAATCGTCTGGCGACCAATGCCGGCAATGCGGCACTTGACAAAGCTGCCCGCGACAAAGCACAAAATGATGCTGAAAATCTCATGCGGCAGGCTAAAACGAAATATGCCGAGATCCAGATGTATCTGGAGGGACGCCGCAAAGAATTGCAGAAATTGGAAAAAAGCCGGCGGCAGGAGATTTTGGCAGATATCCATGCCGAAATCAAAAAACGTGCCGCGGCAGGAAACTATACGTATGTATTTGATTCATCCGGATTCACCAACAACGATCAGCCTGCCATACTGGTGTTTCCGGCAAAACATGATATTTCTGATGCAGTCATACGGGAATTGAACAGAACCGCATCTGCTCCCAAAAAGTAATCTTCAACCCCAAGGAACACCCCGGAAATGAAACAGCTTAATCTTACCGCCGCCCAGATCGCAGAGATCGTCAAAGGAACCATTATCGGGGATGCCGGACGGCAGATCTCCGGTCTTGCCGGGATCAAAGATGCCAAAACTGAAGATATGAGTTTCGTCGGCAGTAAAAAATATGCGGAACAATTGACGACCGCACAGGCCGGAATCATTCTGATCTGTAAAGACCTTGCCGATACCTCAACCGAAAACCGTACTTTGATCGTTTGCGAAAATGTCGATATCGCATTTGCTAAAATGAGTGCCATGTTTGCAGATGAGCCGCCGGCAGTGATCCCGGGCATTCACCCCGGAGCAGTCATTGATCCGTCCGCAAAATTAGGCAAAAACGTTTCCATCGGTGCCAATGCCGTTATTGAAGCCGGTGCAGAAATCGGTGACGGTGCGGTCATTGATGCGTTGTGTTATATCGGACATGATGTAAAAATCGGTCCTGCCACCCGGCTTTATCCCAATGTGACAGTAATGTACCGCTGCAGTGTGGGCGCAAAATGCATCATCCATCCCGGAGTGGTCATCGGAGCGGACGGATTCGGTTTTGTTCCCGGTCCGCAAGGTTTGGTCAAAGTACCGCAAACCGGAGTCGTGGAGATCGGCAATGACGTGGAAATCGGAGCCAATACCACCATTGACCGGGCCCGTTTCGGCAAAACGGTCATCAAAGATAATGTCAAAATAGATGATCAGGTCATGGTCGCTCACAACGTTGCAGTTGGTGAAAGTTCCATTCTGGTTGCCCAATGCGGCATTGCCGGCAGTGCCGAAATCGGCAGAGGATGCATTATTGCCGGTAAAGCCGGTATCAATGGTCACATCTCTCTCGGTGACGGCTGTCAGGTCGCCGGAACCAGTTCAGTAGTAAAAAGTCTGCCGGCAGGTACGATCGCAGTCGGAACTCCGGCAGAATCCCAGCGGGAATTTCTCGCCCGGGTCGCATTGCCGAAAAAAGTTCAGAAGCTGGACGCTAAAATCAAAGAGTTGGAAGCCGCACTCGCCGCATTGAGTGCGAAACAATGATTAAAACAGCCGTATTTTTACTGCTTATATCTACCCTGCTGATATGCCCATATACCTTGCGGGGTGATGATAATGCGGCAGATAAGTTGTTAATGCAGGCGCGCGCCGGAGATGTGACCAGTCAACTCCGGCTCGCTGATGAATTGATGTTCGGCAGAAACAACCGCAAAGCAATGCCGCAACTGGCAGTATACTGGTACCGGCAGGCGGCACTGCAAAATTCTCCGGAAGGTCAATATAATCTGGCTATCTGCTATCTGCAAGGCTGGGGAGTGGATAAAAAACGCCCCGCAGCCGCATACCGTTATCTTGAAAAAGCCATGCATAACGGCGTAATCAAAGCAGCGATCCGTTATGCAGAAATGAGTGCAAAAGGAGTAGAAAGTGCAAGTGATCCGGAAGGAGAGTTCCCGGAAGTAAAACCGGATGAATCCCGGGCATTGGCAATACTCCGCAAAATATCAGGATATGACCCGGAAGCAGAAATCATGCTGGCGCAAATGCTTTTCAAGCATGTCAGCAAAAATGCCGGAGAGTTATTGGAGTTACTGCAAAAACATGCCCGACGCAACAATGCTCACCCGGAAATGCTGTTGATATATTCAGCATTGCTCCGTTCCGGCAGTGCCGGAATTTGTGATCTGAAAGCAGCAGCACAACTTCTGGAACGCGCCGCCGCTATGAAAAATCCGGAAGCCATGGCACAATTAGCTGAGCTGCTCCATGCGGGCAGCGGCATCCCCACCGATCATGAACGGGCGGAAAAGTTGAATAAAGCAGCCTTTCAAGCAGGTTCTCCCCGGGCGATGGTAAACCGGGGCATGGAATACCTGACCGGGATACGTCGTCCCCACGATCCGCATAAAGCATTTGCGCTGTTTGCAGATGCGGCAAAAAAAGGATACCCCGCAGCCTGGAGACAAATGGCTTTTTGTCATGCCGCCGGGATCGGGACTCCGCAGGATGAGCGCAAGGCATTCAATTGCTATTTGCATGCTGCTCAGGGCGGTGATGCTCCGGCAATGTTTCAACTGGGTGAATACTGCCGGCTGGGGAAAGGCATCTCTCCGAATCTGCAGCATGCTGTCATGTGGTATCTCCGCGGAGCTGAACACGGCGAAATCAATGCCATGAGAGAAGCCGGATTGGCGTTGTGGCATGGCCGCGGAATAAAACAGGATCAGGAAAACGGAGAAAAATGGCTGCGGCGGGCAGCCCTTGCCGGAGACCGCACCGCCGCTGAAACCTTGAATATCACCGCTCCATCATTGTTTTGATACCACTCCAAAGCGCAGTAAGCAATCCGCCGATAACAGTGGCTGCCACCCCGGTGATCATCACTTTTCGGCAGGTTTTCCACGTCTGGGCAAAAGTGATAAGTTCATGGGCTGTACCGGGGGCAATTCCCATCGGACAATGCTGAGCCATCGCTTTGACAACAGCAGCGGAAACGATTTCCATGAGTTCACGTTTTTCTGATTCAGTCATTATTCCGTCTCCAAGCAGCAGCTCCGAACATCCGCACGCCCCAATAAGCTTTCTGACTTGCCCACCAGGACAAGCCGTCTTCGCGGATAAAGTCATAAAACAACTCATCGGCATCTTTACGCGTCCAATTCTCCGGAGCATTGCGGTAAAGGTAATCATGTACCACTGCCGCCCGGATAGTACGCGGATCTATAGCCGGCGAAACGCTTGACCACAAAAAGCGCGGCACACTGGCTCCGTCGCATTGAAATCCGGCAGGAACGGTCAATTTTCTGCCGTTCCATTCTACGCGCAAATCCTCTTTGAGTGTGAGGATGTCGCCGCGCTCAGTTTCATTATGAATGGAAATGCTGATTTCCATACTCAGTTCTCCTCCCAGATACATTCATTATCCAGTCTTGCTTGCAGTTCCTCCGGCACGTTGGCGATAAAAGCCACGAATACCGGGTCATCAGCGGAGAGGAAATTCGCCGCAAAGAACTGGTCAAGCACCCCGGCAGTTTCAAGTTGCGTTTTGTAACTCTGCCAATCATCACCCAATGCCCGGATGATTTTGAGAGTACTGTAGTGTTTGGGCAGTTCGATCGGTTCGGGAATAACGGGTTCTTCCCAAACGTACCCTGCTTTTTTCAGCGTATCTTCAGTGGGATTGAAAATCCGTCTGCCGTCAAAAATGATACTGTTTCCGTTATAAATTTCGTTATTGCGTTTCCACATGGTAAAAATCCTTTATATTATGCTCCGCCGCCGCCCCATGAGGCGGGGATCTCGTTATAGTTGGTCAACCCGGTACAATTTAAAAAGGCATAGTTTGTATTGCTCCAGGTGATATTTGGTGCGTTCCACAATAAGTGAGCCGGAGCTGTTCCGGTAATTTTTCTGCAATTACTAAAAGCACCTCCGATATCAATCGTTGCTGTTTTGCTTGCCCATGCTTCCGGGAAAATATTGGTAATATCGCCAGCCATACTTGTTGCGTTAGATGCGAAAGAACGCATATTGATACAGGCACTCGGCACTCTGAACGCTTTGGGTAAATTCAAAACCTTCGCATAATAAAATATCCCGTAGCAATCATGCACATCGTCCGGCACAGTGAAATCATCATTGACATAAAGTCCGGCAGTGTTTGTTCCGCACCTCCCGAAGATTGTCGAACAGCGTTTGTCTATCAGACTCCTGATCTTAACACCGGAATCAATTTTGGCAAGGTTACAACAGGGGTAAAAGATATTTACTGCCTTATACAAGTCCCCGATTTGCCGAACCCTTACAACGCACA
>JAFVRD010000051.1 GCA_017504435.1 Lentisphaeria bacterium
AAAGGCATAAAAAATACCGCTTGAGCGGTAGCCTGAAAAATCGTTGCGCTTGGCGAATCAATTCAAAGCCCGTGTTGGGCTGCCGGCATTATCGCCTTGAAGGCGTGGTGCATACCACCGGCTAAGCCGGTGGTTTTGATTCCCTTACTTTGTCGCAATCACCTGTTGATTAGCCTTGTTGTAATCAGTACAATCAGTCGTGCTGCTCTTTCCTAATCTGTCTGCCGAGGAATACCTGTGGATCCCAAATTTCTATCCGAGGTGGCCGAAGGACACTCTCCTGCACTCCCTTTAAGAGTGGAGCTGTCCGTTGCCAAAAATCCAGAAAAATTTCAGAAACGCCCCTATGTCCGCTTCTGCGGCCCCCCCCGATTGTGTTCATCAAACAGTCCTGCAACAGGGGGCATGTTCGTGCCGGGAAACAGCCCAGATATTTTTGATTTTACGTTGATATTCAAGTTGATATATCGAAAAATCGATGCTAATATATGCGGTGAGTACAGGAATGAATCATTTGCCAGGAGAATCACCGTAAAAAGCCCAATTTTATACTTTGCTTACGGGAGCAACATGAACCCGTTCCGGATGGCGCAGCGTTGCCCCAGAACAACACCTCTCGGAGTCGGTATCCTGCGGAACTACCGGGGCGCCGAACGGCTTTAAGCCGATATCGACTTTCACGTGCCGTCATTCAACATGAACACGCAACTAAAACATCTTGGCGAGCACCTTCAGCAACTTTACTATACATTGTCCTCCGATGCGTTTCAAGTCTTTGTTTGGAATTTTTACAAAAAATTCTAGTTATCTGCATAACTGATTTGCTCCACATAGCCGTCGGATCCCGCAATGAGCGTATCTCGCCGGACGTACTCCCCGCACACGCAATTCCAATGGTTCGTAAATTCAGTCGTCTCAACTCTGTTGCTTGTCGTATCCCACGCCGCACCCGGGATAGTCGCGGTGATCGTTTTCTCCCGGTCGGAGAAAAACTGCCGGTATTGACGCCCGGTTTCTTGACCGCAAATCGTAACGATGCGCCGCCGCCAGCGCGGACTGTCTGCAGCATCGGAGCTTTCCGAACTCTCGAGTTTGGTATAGTCGTAGGTTATGACTTGGCACTGGCTTTCCGGCGCAGTATCCGCGGCATCTCCAAAGGGACTGACTTCCTTGATCAGTCGTCCGCTGCTGTCATACTCATACTTCGTCCACTTGCCGTCAAAGTCAACCCGCTTGGCAAGTTTTCCATAGCCGTAATCGGATATGTCCGTGTAGTACTCGTAGGTCTTCACCCGCTGCGCAGGAGTCCCGTAATCAAGATACCTCTCAATGACCTTGTCGCCAAAACTGAATGGCTGGTAGAGCTCGTACTGCGTGGCCGTCACAATGCCATTGCTCAGATTGCGAGTCGTCGGAATCGTTTTTAGATAGGCAGATTGTCCGGACATATCAGGCTCCCTTTTTCATGAAGTCATCGCTACACTGGCAACTGTCGCATCCACTGGGGGACAGGCCTCGTCCCCAATAGTAATCTCCTCCGTATCAGCTGTTTTTGATCGCCTGATAGAACATTGGCACACCGTCAGGCACTTGTCAAATACTTTTTAGATTTTTTATGCAAAATTTTTCGATTTTCCCTGTTTACGCATGAGGGAACTCTCCCGAAAATTTTTCTTGAGCCACATGTCGGTAGTAAGACTAGAATTTTTTGTAAAAATTCCAAACAAAGACTTGAAACGCATCGGAGGACAATGTATAGTAAAGTTGCTAATAGTTATGTTTGGTATTTTCCGGATGGTTCGTATGATATTGCTGGAATAAAACCAGATGGCACTATGGATCCAAATATAAAAGGAATGTTGAAATCTTTTATGGCTGAGTAGAGAATGATTGGCATATTTTATAAAAAGTTTATTGTAGCAGATTGATTGTGAAATACGCAACGCATGGTAATTCAGGAGTGAATTTTTATAATGAATAAAACAATCATCGTCACCGACCTGACTCGCTTTAATACCAACGACATGGTGTGCCTTGCTGGCGTTGAACCCGAAACAGGGATGTTGATACGTCCAATGCCATATATAAATCAAGATTTTTGCGAAGAAAACAAAATTATTCCGGGATCAATAATCAGCGCAGATTTTGATCCGGTTCCCACGCGGACACCACCTCATATTGAAGATCACTGGTGGCGAAATATAGTCAAGGCAGGCAATACCCCCTCAAGTGAGTTTTACAAATTGCTGCGTACAACAGCATTCCCATCTATTGCCTCCGGTTTTGAAATGGTCGTCATAGATAAAGTGATCCCTCCCACAGCCCCTCCCAATAAATCAATTATCACAATAAATGCTTGTGTGAGATTGCATCCAGGCTATAATGGGAATTTGCAAAAAATTAGGGCATCCATAACAGATAATGATGGCTTTACTTTATCGTACCTGCCAATTGCAGACTTGGGATTTTATCGTTTTACGCAGAAATTGCGTATGCGCAACGAACTACAGAAGTTGGGCGATTTTATAGACAATCAAAATGAAATATATGTCAGATTGGGGTTGAGCAGATGCTACAAGGCGGCAGATGGACGAGAAGGGTATTGGATTCAGGTAAATGGCATCTACACCTTTCCTGATTTTTGTGCCGAGTTGCGATCATATGAATAATATATATACAATTGGGTATTCTTCATACTCTATTGAAGAGTTTATCAATGTTCTAAAACATTACCACATTGATGCAATCGCGGATGTAAGAACTCTTCCGTATAGTCAACGCAATTTTGATTTCAATAAGGATATTTTGTCGCAAAAATTAAAGCGCCACAAAATATATTATGTCCCACTTGGATTGGAATGCGGAGCTAGACCGGAAGACGCCTCCTGTTATGTGGACAACAAAGTAAGTTTTGAGATTTTATCTTCGACTGATTTATTTCGCCATGGTATACTGCGCTTAAGAAATGGCATGAACAAGTGTACTATCGGCATAATGTGCGCCGAGCAGGATCCTATCAGTTGCCATCGCTATATTTTAGTGGGCCGCGAATTATTAAAGTCATATCCCGGAATCGCTTTGTTTAATATTTTGCATAATGGTGAAATAGAAAAATCGAGCGACACCGATTCGAGACTAATGCATTTATATAACCTTGATACCGAGGAAATAGTTGGTTTAGGCAAAGCGTTTGATGAACGCCTGAATGAGGCTTTTTTAAGACAGTCTAGAAAAATTTCTTTTCAAAGGGATGCAGGCTTACATAAAAATAATTTGAGTTAATATCATGAACCATAAAATTTATACAATAGGTTTCGGACAAAAAAATGCAAAATGTTTTTTCGGATTATTGTGGGCTAATGGCATTCGAAAGGTCATTGATGTTAGATTAAACAATGTTTCACAACTCGCCGGATTTACCAAAAAACAAGATTTGGAATTTTTTTTGGCGGAAATTTGTCAGTGCGGCTATGAACACCAAGCGCAATGGGCACCAACCAAGGAACTGCTTGATAGCTATAAGAAAAAACAGATATCATGGAACGATTACGAAAAAAATTTTCTTCAAATCATGAAAAAACGTAATGTTTTAGAAAGTGTTGATGCGCTATGCATATCAAATTCGTGTTTACTATGCAGCGAACCCACCCCTGAACGTTGTCACCGTAGACTTTTGGCAGAACATCTAAAGACAAAATTCCCTTCGCTTGAAATTATCCATTTGTAAACAGAAAACGAGTATCCCCATATTGGAGGCGAGAAATGCCGGAGATGAGCACATATCTGAAATCCGTTGCCACGCTCCAAGTTCTCAGCAATGGTACTGTAACCGCCGTATGATATGAGTTGCGCCAGAACTTTGCTTTCGGTGATGAGGTCATCGCCAGCGGCGACTGGAAGAACAGAAAGTGAGACGCGGCAAAATGCCGGATGCTTCACTTTTTGCAGAATCAGTGGTATATTACAACACGATAATACGGAGTGCCGATGCCTACGTTTCACAACAGATTCACACCCCACGCCATCCGCGCGATGTTTTATTAGTTCCGGGCGGAGATAACGTCCGAGAAATTGCGCACAATTTGAAAGAGGTTGCTTGAAAAGCGACCTGTTCTCTGATTGATTATAGTTACCACACAAAAAAATCAATCAAAAGGAGAACAGGGCATGGAAAATGTAGCTCAAGAAACGGAAAAAGCAATCTCCGGCGCGATCAAAGTCGACGAAAAAGAGATTCGGGACCACCTTGACGGGCTGGTGCGCCAGTCCGTCGAGGATACGCTGAACGCGCTGTTGAATGCCGAAGCGGATGCGATCTGCCACGCCGGTAGCTACCAGCGAACGCCGGATCGCCTGGACACACGGGCGGGGACCTATCAGCGCAAACTGCTCACCAAGGCCGGCGAGGTTGAGTTGAAGGTGCCCCGGCTTCGCAGTTTGCCCTTTGAAACCGAGATCATCAAGCGCTATCAGACCAAGCAGAGTTCGGTCGAAGAGGCTTTGATAGAGATGTACTTGGCTGGGGTGTCGGTACGCCGGGGGGAAGACATCACAGAAGCGCTTTGGGGTGCGAAAGTAAGTCCAAGCACGGTCAGCGACCTCAACCAAAAGATCTACGGCAAGATCGAAGAGTGGCGGATGCAGCCGATAACCGGCGAACATCCTTATGTCTTTGTCGATGGCGTGTATCTGAAGCGCAGTTGGGGCGGAGAAGTTCAAAACGTGTCGGTACTGGTGGCCGTCGGCGTCAATTACGAAGGCTACCGGGAAATTCTCGGCGTCGCCGAAGGCAGCCGCGAGGACAAGGAGTCCTGGAGCAATTTTCTGCGATACCTGAAAGAACGCGGCTTAAAAGGGGTGAGACTGGTCATCTCGGACAAGTGTCTCGGGCTTTATGAAGTCCTCGGAGACGTCTTTCCGGAGGCTAAAT
This sequence comes from Lentisphaeria bacterium, assembly GCA_017504435.1. GTDB lineage: Bacteria > Verrucomicrobiota > Lentisphaeria > Victivallales > Victivallaceae > UBA1784. The sequence goes on from JAFVRD010000051.1 coordinate 4,931, forward strand.
GGCAACGTTGTGTGGTGCACTGGTATCGCAATGCTTTTACTCAGTGCCCGTGGAAGCATGTCCGTGATGTCGCCGCCATGCTGAAAGCGATCCACGCGCAGGAAGATAAAGAGGCCGCGCGCGAGAATGCGGCATTAGTGACGGAAAAACTCCGAAAGCTGAAGTTGGAGAAGGTGGCGGAGTTCGTAGAAAAAAGCGTTGAAGAGACTTTGACCTACATGAACTTCCCATACGAGCATTGGAGCCGCCTGCGGACAAACAACGGTTTGGAGCGTATAATGAAAGAAATACGCCGCAGAACGCGGGGCGTCGGCAGTTTCCCGGACGGCTACTCCGCCATGATGCTGGTCGGCGCGAGGTTGAGACACATATCGACGACGAAATGGGGTACTCGCCAATATATGAACACTTGCAAACTTTACGAGGTGGGGATACAGTAAGATAAAGGCTTTGCCTTACAAACCGACCTGCTCCTCCGGAGCTGCACGGTTGGTCGGTTTGTTCGGCATCGCCAATGCGCGTGGAACTCTGATCCGTCAGAACCAAATGTGCGCAAAACTTCGGACACTACCCTGTCTGGCAAGGGGTGCGCCAGACATCCAGACAGCTCCTGCAGGCATTCTTCGCCGAGCAGGAATGTTTGGAGTTCCTCGACTTCGAAAATGAAAAACTCTACGAGATCCAAGATGCTTTTCGGACCTTGCCGGAAAAGGTTATCACCAAGGTCGAATCCGTCATGCGAAATGTTTTCCATTTCGCGGGAAACGCAAGTCTTCTGCTCCGAATCCTGGACGAAGCACAACACCGGTACATCAAGATCGAGGAGAATTTCGGGAAGTTGAAGACCCGCTATGATCGGGCGTTTTACATCTATTTGCATCACCGGGACCTCTGGGAACAAACCTGCGCTTTCATGCAGGTGGACTGCCTTCCCAGCCGCCACTGGTGTCGCTGCCCGAACCTGCCGCGCAAACCGCCGATGACGGATCAGGCAACCTGCGACAATCTTGGCCGACAGATCTCCGCATTTTTCTGGCAGAAGCAGGTACGCGGAAAAAAATACCTGATCGAATACCAGCGCCGGAGCAACGGTCTGCACTATTACTTCGTCTACCTGAGCGACTATTCCAACAGCTACGAGGCATGGAGCGAACTGCGGTTGCGCCATGATGCCCACCTATTCCAACAAGGGGAACAAACGGTATTATTACTACCAGTGTTGCGAGGACAGCAAACGCGCGGTGTAAATCTCTCATCTCTAAAACTTTGCATGAAAATCCATGCATAAAGGTCGCCGACCTTTACATAGCAGAGAATTTCCAGAGATTTCTATTCAAACACACGCTTTTGAGAGGCTATGTGGTTCTCTATGGAGAGAACTGCTACGGAATAAATTTACTGTAACCCATTGCGGTACAGCCACGAATCACTATAAAAACAAAGAGTTCAATCATACTTGACTGAACTCTTGAGAATTTGTAAATGGTGGAGCAGAAGAGACTCGAACTCTCGACCCTCACACTGCCAGTGTGATGCTCTAGCCAACTGAGCTACTGCCCCGTGTTTTTTTAACATATTACCTAATATATCGCTGTTTTGGAATTTTGCAAGTGAAAATAATGGTAAATTCGTGTTTTTTTGCAATTTTTATTGTTTGCAGAACAAATACAGCGTATAACCGATGTAAACCAGCAGCAGAAATCCACCTTCTTTACGGGAAATTTTCATGCCGGTCAGCATGATCGGGATCAATGCCAGAGAAACCGCGATCATCGTAAACATATCCACCATGCTGATCCCAGCTGATTTTATCGGGGCAATCAACGGAGCGATTCCCAGAATGCACAGAACATTGAAAATATTTGAACCGACCACGTTGCCGATGGCAATGTCCTGTTCGCCTTTTATCGCTGCTACCACGCTGGTCGCCAGTTCCGGCAGACTCGTTCCCACTGCCACAATGGTCAAGCCGATCACCGCTTCACTGATACCTGCAGCTTTAGCGATGAATACTGCCGCGTTGACAAAGCACTTCGCTCCGCAAATTAGGGCGGCAAGACCGCCGATAACAAAGATGACCGACAAATAAAGCGGAATGATTTTGCCGACGGCATCATTGTCAGCAGCTTTTTCGGCATCGCTTTTGGTCGCTTCTGCTTTGCGTCCGGCATAAATGCTCCACAAAGTATAAGTCATAACGCCTGCAAAAAATATTCCTCCCTGCCACCGGTTGACACCTTTAGTGAAGTAATGAAATATCGCCAGCAGTATCGATGAACCCAGCATCAGCCAGATATCCAGTTTCAATAACTGCTTGTGTACCGGAAGCGGAGCGATCAATGCGCTCAAGCCGAGAATCAAGGCAATATTGCAGATGTTTGAACCTGTCACATTGCCGATACTTATATCTCCGGAGCCTTTGAGAGAGGCATCAATGCTGACGACCAGCTCCGGAAAACTCGTGCCGAATGCGACCAGAGTCAAGCCGATCACCAATGCCGAAATTTTCAGTTTCAACGCGATGCTGACTCCGCCCTTGATGAGAAATTCAGCTCCGTAATAGAGCAGCGCAATACCGGCGATCCCACCGGAAATCGTTAAAAAAGCATACATTTTTATTACCTGAATAATTAAGCCATTTTTGTCGCATTCGGCAGTTTTTCATAGAACATCACCGCCCGGTCATTGATATTTTCCATGTGACGGGCAACTTTACGCATTTCTTCAAGCAGTTCCAGATAGAGAATTCCCACTTGCGGTTTGCATTCGCCGTTATTGATACGCATCAAGTGTTCTGATTCTGAAGTATCAAGTTTGGAAAATAACCGTTCCTGTATTTCTTTGGCAAACTGCATTTCTTCCGGGGTATGTTTTTCCAGCAATGCGATGGTGGCATCGGCAAGTTCTGCAAGCATTGAGTGCAGATCTTTGAATTCAGCTTCGGCCTCCGGGCTGAAACGGATCCGGTCTTCATTCAGTTTTTCCGTGATGGCACGGATCAATTCGGTATGGTCGCCGATACGTTCCACATCGTTGGTACAGTGTAGCAGCAGCGGAATCTGTTCCGCTTCCTGTTGAACCAGTTCTTTACGCATAAGTTGTGAGAGATACTGGGTAATATCCTGCTGACGTTCGTCAATATCCGCTTCGCGTTTTTCTAGCTGTTTGACCAGAGCCTGATTTTTTTCATCGTTGTCGATATAGATTTTCAATGAGCAATCAATCATTTTCCATGCTTTTTTCAGCATATGCCGTAATGCCGATGCCGCCTGAGTCAGAGCGATTCCCGGGGTCTCCAGCAGATGCGGTTCCAGTTTCTGGTATTTGACACGGGCATTTTTGACCGGGATCAGTTTTTCGCACAGTTTGGCAAATGCCGGGATGAACGGCAGCAGCAGCAGAGTTGTGAAAATATTGAATGTGGTATGGGCATTGGCGATCTGCCTGGGAGTTTCACCGCCGATGGCTTTGATCAACGCAAAAAATGCCGGTTCTCCTTTGAACGGAATCAAAAAAGTCAGACATATCGCCGTTGTACCGACAATATTGGACAGGGAGTTCGCCACTGCGGCCTGTTTTGCCACCCGGTTGGCGGTCAGAGCTGCCAGCAGTGCGGTGATGGTAGTGCCGATATTGGAACCCAGCGTCAGGGCTACGGCGGTTTCAATATTGATCAGGTTGCTGGCGCCGAGCGCGATGATAATACCGGTACAAGCCGAAGAACTCTGGATGATCATGGTGACGATCATGCCTACAATAATTGCTCCGATCAGGGGAACTATCGGTATCATTCCGTCCACCAGACCGCAGTCGAAGAACTGGAATGCGTTTTTGAACAGCTGCTGATCAATGCTTTTGAGAGTTTTACTCATGGTTTCCATGCCGAGAAAGAGGAAACCGAAACCCAGAATCGTTTCGCTCCATTTTGCCACCCGCTGGCGGGGAACGAAACTTAACAACAATCCCAGAATGATTGCCGGCATGATTATCCAAGAAATTTTGAATGCCACCAGCTGGGCGGTGATGGTCGTACCGATATGGGCCCCGAACATCAAACCGATGCCCTGCATCAGATTCAGCAGACCGGCATTGATAAAGCCGACCACCATTACCGTAGTTGCACTGGAACTCTGGATCACGCAGGTGACCAATGCTCCGGAAATAACCGCGACGAAACGGTTGGCGGAAAACATCTGCAAAATCGACCGCATTCTTTCACCGGCGACCCGGTGCAGTCCGTCGCTCATCAGCTTCATGCCGAAAATAAATATCGCCAATCCGCCGAAAACAGTCATTAGATTCATTAAACTCATACTCTTTTTTTCTCCTTTTACGTTTTACCTTGTTTCTTTTCCTTTTACCTCTGCCGCCGGTCACCCCAATGGACCGGCTCTGACCGGTTTGTCCGGTGATGGAAGTGAACTGTTTTGCCACTGTTCATTATGTGCGGCAAAATACCAGCCGGATACCGGATATGCGGATAATAAAAAAAATCCCGGACAAAATGGATCATCGTTTTTGTCGGGAAGTTGATTTCGGATGGATTTGGCAGCCGGGGAAATGGTGTGGATACGTCCGGTGGTTTCATCGGGCAATTCAAAGTCAGTTGAATCCACACGGCATGCGGAGATGTTTTCACAAGTGCCGACCCCGGAAAAAACCATGCAATTTGCACACACACACAACCACAGGATGGATATCATTATCCCTCCGGAGCATGTGATGTATTTCCAAAAAGAACGACGGTTCAACTGATTATCCCCTGTTTATATAAAACGTCCTGTAATATACACCTTTAACCGGGATTTTTCAATGTTTTTTTCTTATTTTTCGCAGTTTTCCGGGCGGGTTTCCGGATAAAAGATATTCAGCGCACATCCGGCAAGCGCGAGAATCAGCAGACAGAAAAACATATTGCTGTACGCATAGGGCGGAAATACGGTTTCTCCGGGAATCGAATCATGCTGCAGCACCCAGCCGGTGATATTCTGAAACACGGCAATATCCACAAAACACCAGAAATTGACCATTGCCACTGCCAGTGCGGTATGTTCCGGCGGACAGAGCTCTTTGCCGATCGTGCCGAACAATGGAAAAAATCCCGCCGGAAACGCGATCAATACATACGCCGTTACCACCAACGGCAGTCCCGGAGTACTGCGGAACGCATAAACCGCCAGCAGGCATCCGGCGGCACATAACCATGCTCCCAGCAGCGCGACAACTTTCCGGCGGTTGCCGCAGAGCTTGAGCAAAAAATTCACCACCAGATTATTTACTGCGACAATGACCGTAAGTATCATGATGATGAATGCCGCCCGTTCCGGAGAGACTTTGCAGAAATCTTCCAGACTTTTGGCACCGAATTGGGAACTTATACCGTAATAGATCCCGAAAATCACCGAAACTCCCAGACAGAGCATCCACATGTTGAAATTCCGTATCATGGTAAACAGCGGCGCAAGGGTCTGTCCGGCTCTTACCGGTTTTATCGTTCCGCGCATCAGAAGTACGACGATCAATAATGCCGCCAGAGAGAGCAGACCCGGGAACATCATGGCATTTTTCCAATTGATCAGACCGATAAGCAGTTTCATCGGTACAGTTCCGGTGGTCGGGCCGAAATATCCGAGTACCAGAATGATGCCCAGAGCCAGCGAGAATTTTGCCGAAAAAAGATCATTGAGCAGTTTTGCCACACCGAGAAATACCGTTCCGGCTCCGAATCCGGTCAGCACCCGGCAGCACAGCATCAGCGGGAAATATCCGGTCAGCGGGAAACTGATCGTGCCGAGCGTGAAAAGCGACCCGCCGATCAGCAATATCCGCACTCCGCCGTAACGGTCAGCATATATGCCTGCCAGTAATTGACTTGCCGCATAAGCGTACATGAATGCCGCTCCGGTGGCAGAAATATGTCTGGCATTCAGTCCCAATGCCTGAAGCTCATTGAATATCGTCGCCGGGATCAGTACTTTGGACATACTGGTCAGGAAATACATCAATATTCCGCAACCCAGGATCACCATTTTTTTACGGCGCAGCAACTCTGGAGAGATATTCATGATCAGGATTCCTTAATCGGCAAGCACTCCGAAGCGGGCGGGATCCGTTTCAAAACGGACTGCCTGCGGGAAAGTGGATACTTCACGGTTGGAAATATTTTTTCCGTAGTTGTAACGCACCGCGATGATGTGCCATTGCGCATCGGCAGGAAGATTCTGGGATTTTGCAGCTTCGGCAAACGGAAAGACGATATCGCTCCGCCAGCCGGCAGCATTCTTAACTGATTTGACCGTGATTTTCAACGGGGCAGGGGTGCCGGAGGCAGGATAGAACATTCTGCCGGCACTCCAGTGAAAAAAGCAGCTTTTGTGTCCGGAGGCATCTGCGATCACCTCCCATAAGCGGTTGTCTCCGGCGGTTTTGATAAAGAATTGCACCGCATCACCGGTTTTCTGCAGACTTGCCTGATCGGCAACGCTTTCATTGACCACATCACCGTCAATCATTTCCATGGAAAGGTAGAGGTTTTGGGCATCTTTAGTATAGGAAAAATATGAATTTTCCTGCGGAAGTACCTTGAAGTCAGCCGGCAGTTTGGCAGTGATGAGCAGCTGGTTTTTTACTCCGGGGAGGATTTTTTCCCGGACGATTTGCCGTTCTGCGGCGGCAAGTGTCAGTGCGGCAGTGCAGAAAATAATGGTCAGAAGATGTTTTTTCATGATAAAATTCCTTTATATTAAAGTCAGTGTTTTATTCAGTAAATTCTATTTCCGCATAATATTCATACAGGTGGTAACTGCCGGGTATCTGCGGGAAACAGGAAAGTTCCCTGTCGTTCTGGTGGGCGGAGAAGTTGTAGCGTGAAGCAAAAATCAGCCAGTTGTTGCCCGGAGCGATCTTTTCACCGTTCTTTTCCAATTCGCTGCGGGGGATCCCGAGCAGAACTGTCCACGATTTATCCACATCGCGGGGATCATTGAATGTTCCGTCCACTTTGGCATCCACCAGTATCGGACAGTCGTTGGGGGCGAACCCGGAGGGCAGCCCCAGCATGGCACGGGAAGGATAATAAAAACGGGTACGCAATTTATTGGGCGTGCCGTAGATCTCCCAGTAGTAGTTATGTTTCGGATGTTTGATGAAAACCTCCAGCAGATCCCCCTGAGCATAAAAGTGCTCGCCGTGTTTGGTGGCTCCTGTCATCACATCACTGTCAGAAAAATGCGCCCGGACATAAAGATACCGGTCATCATAGAGGTATTGGACTGTGCCGCTTTCCGCCGGGGCCCGGTTGATATCATCCACGGTGGAGATACAATACATGAATTGATGTGCCGGTTGTTTTTGCCATACCGGGTTGTCTATGCCGGAGGCAAAATCAAAACCTTTTACTTTGGCAGCTTGGATTTTCAGGTGACTTTGATACATGCCGTTGTTTGCCAGCGACATGGTGCTGCAACCCAGCAGCAGCAGTAAAACCGCAGTCAATTTTTTCATTTTCGGGGAACTCCTTTATTTTGTGCAGGAAAAACTCTCAATACTATGGTATCACTTTCCAATTTCAATGAATCCAGCGTCAGGGCGGCTTTCAGAAAAAAACGCCGTTCTTTGCCGGGGGAAACGGACATTTTGCTGATGAACGTTAATTTTTTGGAAATCAGCATTTGATTATCCGGCATCAACGTGACCGGATAATGCAAGACCGGTTTTTTCAGCGGTTCGCTGATTTCAAACCATGCTTCCGGATCAGGGGAACTCATCCCCGGCATGTATGGCTGGACATAAAGAATAAGATTATCCGGTTCATGGCGGAACCACTCCTCGATATTTACGGATCCCGTACCGGAATTTTTAAGCGAAAACGTCAAAATGCTTTCCTCTCCGGCATATAAAACCGGTTTGCTGATCAATCCCAGCAGCAATCCGGCGGGATTTACCGGTGTATATTTTTTACTGCCGTGCGGGATGCCCATTTGGAGTTTGTATTTGCGGACTTCCGGTTCGGTGACACATCCGGCTGCAAGCAGCATCGCGGCTGTAACACAACAGAGGTTGAAAAATGGTTTCTTCATAAAAATTGCTCCGGATAAGTTGTTTTATGATTCATTTCCGGGTTGTGAACCGGAAAGTTTCTGTAATTCTGCCAAAATCCGCAGCCGTTCTTCGGCGGTCGCGGCATTGCGCATTTGTTCCAACAGCGAGAATTGACCCTCGCCGCGCCGCACCTCCTGCAGCGTCTGCAATGCTTCTTCCAGAGCAAGCTGCCGCTTTTTTCCGGAAAATCCGGTGGGTTTCAGCAATGCTTTGCTTACCTCCGGGGAGGGGGATTCCAGAAGCAGATTCTGCAGCTGATCCGGCAGTTGTTCCATTTCATCATTGAGTGCGGCACTGATCGCCATATTCAATGCTTTTTCCAGCGGGTTGGTGCCGGGAACGAGTTCTGCATCCAACATATCTGCCAGTTGTCTGCCGGTATCGGCGGAACTCAAAGCCAATTCCAGCAAGGTCAGCAGTGCCGGTGCGGCATTATCTTTGTTGACATGGCGGGGGGGCGGCGGTAATGTTTCTTCTTTGCGGAAAAATCCGGAATCTGCCGCCTGCCGGACGGCAGACAATTCCGCCTGCATCGCCTGTTCACTGACTCCGAGCATTGCCGCCGCCTGCCGGACATACATTTCAATTTCCACCTGATTGCCGACCAGCTTCAGAAATGAACATACATGACTTGCCGCCTGACTGCGTCCGACCGGAGATGCCAGATCAAACTTTTCCGGCAGGGATTCATGGAGTATTTCCAGCCATGAAACGGTGTGCTTCAATGCCTCTTCCAGAGCTGCAGGACCGCCGTGGGAAAATAATTCATCGGGGTCTTTGCCGCCGGGAATGCGCAGGACTTTCAGATCCACTGACAGCGGCAGCAGTATTTCTGCCGCCCGCAGTACCGCTTTCTGTCCCGCCCCGTCAGCATCAAATGCCAAAATCAAATTGCGGGTGTACCTCCGCAAGATCCGGGCCTGATCCGGGGTGAATGCCGTTCCCAGCGGGGCAACTGCACAATCAAAGCCCGCCCGGTGAAATGCAATGGCATCCAATTGACCTTCGCACAAAATCGCCTGTTTCAGTTTGCCGATCCCCTGACGGGCATGGGGGAGGGCATAAAGCAGATGCCCCTTGCGGAAAACCGGTGTTTCCGGAGTGTTGACATATTTTCTGCCGTCCAGCGGCTTGGCTTCCAAAGAACGGGCACTGAAACCGACGGGCTTGCCCTGTTCGTTTTCAATGGTAAAGGTCAACCGGCCTTTGAACTGGTCAAAAATATTTCCGGAATCCTCTTTCTGCCGTACTATCCCGGCGGCAAGCATATCCCGGTCGCTGAATCCGAGCGAACGTCCGAAATCCCGGCAGGCTGTCCAGCTGTCCGGGGCGGCTCCAATGGCAAATTTTTCTGCGATGTCCATCGGGATATTGCGGCGGCGCAGATATTCTGCCGCCGGAGAACGGGGATTGTCGCGCAGAAAACGTTGGAAAAATGCGCTGAATTCAGCATTGACTGCCAACAGCCGGTCGCGTTCACTGCGCCGTGCTGAATCGGCTTGCGGATCATGAGAATTTTTTTCCGGGATGATCACTCCGCATCTGGCGGCGAGGATCTGGGCGGCGTTGACAAAATCCACATTTTCTTTGTCCATGAAAAAACGGAACACATCCCCGCCTTTGCCGCAGCCGAAACAGTGAAATCCCTGCCGGGCGGCATCGACGTGAAATGAAGGGGTCTTTTCCCGGTGAAATGGGCAGAGTCCCTTGTAACTGGAGCCTCCGGAGCGTTTTAATTGTACGCCGCAACTGCTGATGACTTCCACGATGTCACAGCGGTGCCGGATCTCTTCGATGATATCTTTGTTCAGATCCAAACTCATGGTTTCAACTGGGCGATCCGGCGCTGGGCTTCTCTGATATCCGCGGCTTTTTTCCGGGCGGGGTGATTGAGGAAGAATTTATACATGTTCACCGCTTCTTTGCGGGAAAGATTGTAATGATCCATACATCTGGCAACATTGAGGATCAGTGCCGGATTGGATGCTCCGCCGTTTTTTACAGAATGCCGCAAAAACAGCACTGCCTGATTTTTCTGTCCCTCCCGGGCACGCAGCATGCCGTATTGGTAATAGAGCGTTCCGGAGGTGGCAAATTCCGGTTTCTGCCGCAGTTGTTCCAGATATACTCCTGTCCGGGGATGGCTGAGCATGGTTCCCAAATTGCAGAGCAATACCAATGTATCCCGGTCTCCGGGATTGAGTTTCAGCGCGTTTTCCAATATGCCGAATGCTTCACTGCGGCGCATTTTATCCAGAGATGAGAGCCGTCCGAAAGTGTATACACAACTGAAATCTTCCGGGTTGGCGGCGGCACATTGCCGGGCAAGATCCAGAGATTTGTCATAATCACCCTGTTTTTCATAAATAACCGCTTGCAGCAGCAATGGTGCAGCAGACGGAGTCCGGGCGGCGATATCGGCGGCAGCCGCCGCGGCTTTGGTCAATTTGCCCTGCTTGGCGTCGGCGATGGCAACCGCCATCTTTTTATCGATATTCCGTTCGGAACATCCGGACAGCAAAACACTCCATCCGGCAACGGCCAGTACAAGAATAACACTTCTGAACATCATATTTTTCATCCCCGTTTTTTATGGTATTTTTTCCAAAACATACTGAGAGCATAAACGATTGAGGCAAGTACGACGACCGCCGGTCCGGAAGGAAGTTCCAGAAAACAGCTCAACAGCAATCCGGCGGTAATGAATACCGCACTGAACAGGGCGGTCAGCCCCATCATACTTTTTAAATGAGCAGTATATATCCCCGCTGCAGCAGCAGGCAAGGTCAGCAGCGCAATGACCAGCATTATGCCGACCAGATTTATCAGCAGCACGATCGTCAGAGCCGTCAGTGAAAGCATTCCCAGGTATATCATCCCGGCGGGAACACCGCGCAACCGGGCAAATGTATCATCGAATGAAACCGCCAGCAAAGCGGGGAAAAAGAGTACTGCCGGTACGAGCACCAGTACATCCAGTGCCGCGGTCAGATAAAGGTCGGTCTGATTCAGCAGCAGGATGTTGCCGAATAAATATCCCTGCCAATCCACATACCCCGGTGTGCGGTCGAGAAAAAGCAGTCCGATAGACATCCCCAATGCCCAGACCGCACCGATGACGGTATCTTCTCTTTCTTTGGCATACATACTTACCAATCCCACTGCCAATGCGGCGGTCAAAGCTCCCAATGCTGCTCCCAGAGTCGGGGTGAACCAGGTCAATTCGCAAACCCGCTGCAAGAACAGAGCCAGACCGAATCCCCCCAGTGCCGCATGGGTGCTGGCTCCGGCAAGCGATGATATCCTCCGGGTGACGACCATGGTACCGACCACTCCCAGTGCCGGAGACAGGACTATGCCGGTCAGAATGGCAAAGCGCAGAAATGCCCATTCCGGTGCGGTAAACAGTTCCGTGAGCTGATTCATTTTTCACCTCCGTGGCAATGGCAGAAGCAGGAGTGGTCATGTTTGATCATACTGACATGGTGGTGGTACACCTCGTCTGCGGTCTGGGCGGTGAAATCTGCCGCCTGATGGATATTGACCTGCCGGTTGACACAGATGATCAGATCGGTTTCGCTTTTGACGAATCCCAGATCATGGGAAACGGTGATAACGGTCATCTTTTTGCGCAGATTATCCAATGTGGCGTAGAATTGTTCTTCTGCGCCGGGATCGATATTGGCAGTCGGCTCATCCAGCAGCAGCAGATCCGGGGCTCCTGCCAGTGCGCGGGCGATCAGCACCCGCTGCCGCTGACCGCCGGAGAGGCCGGCAAATGAGCGTCCGGCAAGATCGGCAATGCCGACTTCCGATAAAGCATCCATAGCTGCCTGACGGTCGTGTTTGCGGTAGGTGAAAAGAGTATTCGCAGTGATCCTGCCCATCAATGCCACTTCCAGTACGCTGGCGGGAAAATCCGCATCCAGCTGGTGGTATTGCGGCATGTAGCCGATCCGCTTGCGGGCATTGACTGGATCAGTGCCGAAAATTTTGATGGTTCCTGAATCCGCAGAGAGCAATCCCAGCATCAGTTTGAGCAATGTGCTTTTGCCGCCGCCGTTGGGACCGACAATACAGCCGGATTGTCCGCGCTGCACCGTCAGTGAAACATTTTCCAGTACCGGTTCAGCCGCATTATAACGGAAAGAAAGATCCTGTATTTCGATAACCGGAGTCATATTCAGCGTTCCTTCCCGGATAAATCGCCGGATATGGCATCGGCACAGCGGCGCAGATTGCCGGTCAGATCGTAAGCCAGCGGGTCGAGAAATGTCACACTCCCGCCGATGTGTTTTGCCAATGCCTGCGCGGTGCGCGGGTTGAATTGCTTTTGAACAAAGATGGTGGTCGCTCCGGCGGCTTTGGCTTCTTTGATGATATCAGCGATCCCGGCGGCTCCGGTTTCTCTGCCGTTGAGTTCAACTGCCCGCTGTTTGAGCTGATAATCCCGGGCAAAATATCCGAAAGCCGGGTGGTAGATGAAAAAAGTTCTGCCGGCAAAGGGACGGAGCTGAATTGAGATATCCTGATCAAGTTTCTGCAATTCACCGGTCAATTCACTGCAGTTTTTCCGGTAGAATTTTTCTCCGTCGGGGTCGATTTTGCAGAGTTCAGCGGTGATGTTTTCAGCAATGATTTCAGCATTTTTTGCCGAAAGCCAGACATGGGGGTCCCCGTCTTCGTGATTGGCGCAGCTGTGGTCGTTGCAATGACGGTGTTCGCCGCTGCCGTCATTGAAATGGATGCGCCGGATGCCTTTGGTAATATCGCAAATTTGCACTTTTTCCGGCAGTGCGTCGGCGATTTTTTGTTCAAAAGTCTGCATGGTACTCAAAAACAGTGCCGCTTGAGAAACTTTTTTTACCGTCGCTGCCCGCGGTGAAAAGTCATGCGGGGTGCGCCCCGGAGGTAAACATGAAGATACATCGATCCGGTCACCGCCGATCCGGGCGGCAATGAATGCCACCGGCGGCACTCCGCAGACAACTGCAAGTTTGTGCCCGGTGTTTTTCTCTCTGCCGGAACATCCGGAAAGCAAAAACGCTGCACAGAGTAAAGCTGTTAATATCCGGAACTGAAAAGATGCTTTTTTCATGATCGTTACTGTGTAGTTGAGTTCATATATCTTCTATAATTACAGAATATAACACGTTTTTGCTGTCAAGTCAAGACTGTTCCGGACAATAATCAGGAGGTAATACGCGGAGAATCAGGAAAAATCAATCTTTCTTTGATGTAAGACTTGATAAAATTGTAAAAAAGGTGTATAGTTTGAACGATGCATTTTTGTATATAGATTCCGGCGCATTGCTTTTCCGGAGGGGAACAGGCATTCGGAGATGCTCCGGGGAAATTATCCGAATGTAAAAACAACAGGACAATGTATGAACAGAATTTTGGTGACGGGTATCACGGGGTTGGTCGGAAGTGCTTTTGTAGTGGCATTGCTGCGTGAACGGGATGATTACGAAATCGTATGTCTGGTTCGGGCAGGCGGTGGAAAAAGTGCTGCAGAGCGTGTGGACAGCATCATTCGTGACGAATGTGCTTTTGACGGCTGTCCGGAGTGCGCCGATGCCGTGTTGAGCAAAATTTCGGTTATCGAGGGCGATGTGACTTCCATCGTTCCGTCCGAATTGGCTGCCGATCCGATGTTGCAGAATGTCAACATAATTTTCCACTGTGCCGCCGACGTCAATCTCGGCAAAGATCCCACCGGTAAAGTGTTCCGGATCAATTATCACGGCACCGAAAAAATGGTGGAACTTGCCAAATTGCTCGGTGTCAAAGAGTTCCATTACGTCGGAACTGCTTATATCGCCGGTAAACTCAGGGGTACTGCCATTGAGGATAATCCGGTTGACAACGGATTCAACAATCCGTATGAAGAGAGCAAATTCAAAGCTGAATTTCTGGTTCGCAACAGCGGTATTCCTTTCTCGGTCTACCGTCCGGCGATCATTACCGGACGCCGCTCCGACGGCCGCATCCGCAAACCGCTGGCATTCTACCGGATCCTGGAATTTCTCGGCAAAGTCAAATCCCACCGCTGTTCCAAAATGGGGGTTTCTCCGGACAGCTGGGTGAATATGGATATCAATTTTGCCACCAATCCGTCTGAACATGTCTATTTTGTACCGATCGACTATGTTCAGGAGGCGATCACCGCCCTGTTCCAGCTTCCGGTGACTAATACCGCTTATCATGTGACCGGAGACAGTCCGGTGTCAGTGCGTCAGATCGAGGACTCTATTTGCAAGATCCTGCGTCTGGACGGAGTTACGGTCGACAGTGAAAACAATACCAATTCTCAGGGTGAAGCGTTGATGAGCCGTTTTGTCGGTGACCTTTTCCCGTATTTCAGCAGTGATATAGTCTTTGACCAGACCAATGTCCGCAAGGCGTTGGGCGATGAAATTCTTGATTGGGAATTCGGTGTCAAAGGACTGGAAACAATGATCCGTTCCTTCTATCTCGACCATTTCGCCAATGTGGAGTGGCTGCAGAAAGTTATTTCAGAAGAACCCGACCGTATGCCCATCCGTTGAAACCATAAAAACAATATTATTTTACAGGATGGGACGTTAAAATGAAAAAGTTGATCTCAGTGATGCCGTGTTTGGATATGCAAAATGGCAGAGTGGTCAAAGGTGTTCACTTTGTGGATATTGCAGATGCCGGAGATCCGGTGGCTTGCGCTCAGGCCTATTGTGCTGCCGGTGCCGATGAATTGGCATTGCTGGATATTACTGCTACGGTTGAACAGCGGGATACTCTGACGGAGGTGGTCCGCAAAGTTGCCAATGTGTGTACTGTGCCTTTCACCGTGGGCGGCGGGATCCGTGATGTTGAATCGGCTCGTGCGGTGTTGAGGGCCGGCGCGAATAAAGTTTCCACGAGCAGTGCGGCATTCCGCCGTCCTGAATTGATCAGTGAACTTATCAGTGAATTCGGCGTTGATGCGGTAACAGTCGCCATTGACCTGGATGTGAATCCGGCAATGTCCTCCGGTTATGAGGTCTACATTGACGGCGGGCGCACAGCCACCGGATTTGATGCGGTGGATTTTGCCTGCAAGGTCGATGATATGGGCGTGAAAGTTATATTGCCGACCAGCAAGGCCGGAGATGGCGCAAAAACCGGTTATGATCTGCCGGTGATCCGGGCGATGGCGGAGCGTTGTTCGGCGAAGATCGTTGCATCCGGCGGAGCAGGTAAGATGGAACACTTCATAGAAGCCGCGCAAGCCGGTGCGGAAATATTGCTGGCAGCGTCGGTATTCCACTTCAATATGATTTCCATTCCGGAGCTTAAAGCTGAACTGGCACGTAATGGATTTCAGGTAAACTGAGTGTTTTCCGGAACCGTTTGAAAATGTTTGTATGCAGGGCATTCCGGAGGCGATTCGGAATGCCTTGTTTTTCGGCATACTTATATGGAGCAGGGTAATGGCAGTTAAAAAAAGTTCCGGTGACGGAAACAAAAGCAAGAGAAAAAGTGATGCTTCCGGCAAAACTCCATCCGATTCAGGACGGGGACGGCGGATCGCGTTATTCTGCATATTACTGTTGCTGCTGCTGGGAGTGGCGGTCGGTTTGATCGCCATTCTGCTGAAAGTTCCGGATGTACTGCTCAACCGCAACAAACGTTTTGAACTAAAGCGGATCCGGGTCATAAGCACCGGATTCTGGAATGGGAAAGAGCGTGAGATCGCTGAATATATCAAAGTTGCTCCCGGACAAGGGCAATCGGTCTTTACGATCAATGTCGGTGATGTGCGCAAACGAATCGGGAATATCCAGAGTATAGACAGTTGTGAGGCGAATATTATCCTGCCGGATACACTGGAGTTGAATCTGACTGAACGGGTGCCGCGGGCAATGCTTTATCCTGCCACTCATATTGTAGTCGATGAGTATGGCAATCAATTCAAACGCAGTGAATCCAGTGCTGCCAACCGGGTGCTGCCAATGCTCTACGATCTCCGGGGCAATGAAGCATTTGCCAAGCAGATCAAACCGGCACTGACATTGATCATGACTGCGATCAAAGATTACCCGGATATCTCAATAAAGCATATCAGTTTAAGGTCTGCACGCTGGTTGAAAGTGTATTTGGTCTACCGGGAGCAGGTGAAATGCAATGTTCTGTTTCCGATCAGCGAAGATTACCATTTTTTGTTGAATACCCTGCAAAGTGCGATTTTAAACAGCCGGGGCAATCTGCATAATTTTGATTTGCGCTATAATGGTCAGGTCATCATTCCCAGATAAAAATATATTTTTCGGTGATTTTCGGTAAAAAACGGTTTGTAAATACATCAAACGGTGCTAATTTAAAAGTATCGAACCCGGAAAACAGAGATCAAAAAATGAGCCGTAATCGATCCAAGTACAGCCGCAAGTCCGTTTTGGACAGTTATGAGAAACAGCCGCTTGACAAAGTTTTTGCATTATTCCGTCCTTACCGGCGAATGCTGCTGACCGGTTTTGTGCTGACGATCATCTTTGACATGATCGCTCTGACGGTACCGTGGATGTTGAAAATATCTGTTGACAAGATCCTGCCGTCGGGAGATTATATGCTGTTCTCCATTTTGGCAGTAGTGATGCTGATAATCTACCTTTCCCGCTGTATGGTGCGTTATATGCTCAGCAGTACGGTCGATTACACCGGGATCCGGCTGATCGTGGATGTCCGGCAAAAGGTGTTCAAGCATTTACAGAGCCTGTCGCTGCGTTTTTATGAAGAATACCGTACCGGCAAACTTATCAGCAACGTTATCAGCGACGTGTCACTGCTCAATATGTTTATGATGACGCTCAATATTCTGGGCGAACAGATTTTCCAATTGGTACTGATTGCCGGGATACTGCTGTTTCTCAATTGGCAGATGGCGTTGGTGGTATTTCTGACCTTGCCGTTTCATTTTATCAATTTTTACTTTTCCCGGAAGGTCATGCGACAGGATTCAATGGTACTGCAGGAGAAAATGTCGGAAATTTCCGCTAATTTGTCTGAAACGCTCATGGGTACCAAGGTCGTAAAATCTTTTGGCAAAGAGCAATCCGAGATCCATCGCTTTTTCCGCAACTTGCGCCCGACGGTGCAAATGCAGATGAAATTGACTTTTGACAAGATCCGTCTGGGGTCGGCATTGGATATGCTGATCATTATCACCCAGCTGCTGACGATCGGGACAGGGATACTTTTTATCCAGAGGCAGACGATGAGCATAGGTGAATTTGTGGCATTTTACACCTATGTGAATATGCTTATTGCGCCGATACAGGCTCTTTCCACACAGGCTGCGACTTTGGCACAGGGTATGGTCGGAGCATCCCGTATCGTCAAATTGCTCAATACGATTCCGGAGATCAAAGAGTGTGAGCATCCGGTGCATCCGGATCGTTTGGATGGACATATTGAATTTCAGCATGTGCAGTTCAGCTACGATAAAGATTCTGCTCCGGTCATCAATGATTTTTCATTGGAGATCATGCCCGGAGAAAAAGTTGCGCTGGTTGGTTCCAGCGGTTCCGGCAAATCAACATTGAGCAATCTGCTGCTGCGTTTTTACGATGTGACCGGCGGTGCGATCACAGTGGACGGTTACGATGTACGGCGGTTCGGATTTGATGCGTACCGGCGCAATATCGGCGTGGTGCTGCAGGAACCGTTCCTTTTTTCCGGAACGATCCGGGACAATATCGCTTATGGCAGAGATAATGCGTCAATGGAAGAAATAGAATATGCGGCAAAAATGGCGAATATTTATGAATTTATCAAGTCATTGCCGGATGGTTATGATACGGTCGTCGGAGAAAACGGGGCGACGCTTTCCGGTGGTCAGAAACAACGTTTGGCGATTGCCCGTGCCGTGTTGAAAAATCCGTCCATACTGATATTGGATGAAGCGACCAGTGCTTTGGATACCGTTTCAGAAACGGTGGTACAGGAGGCATTGGACAATTTGA
Organism: Lentisphaeria bacterium; assembly: GCA_017504435.1. Lineage (GTDB taxonomy): Bacteria > Verrucomicrobiota > Lentisphaeria > Victivallales > Victivallaceae > UBA1784. Next base: position 23,011 of record JAFVRD010000051.1, read on the forward strand.
TGGAAGGCAAGACCACGTTGATAATCGCGCACCGGCTTTCCACCATTCGCAATGCGGACAAAATCGTGGTGCTGGATCACGGCAATGTGGTGCAGTGCGGCAAACATGATGAGCTTATGGCGGTGCCGGGTATATACCGGGAACTTTACCAGACGCAGAAAAAAATGGCGGCTAAATAAGTGAGGCGGTACGATGATGAGACATGCTGAAAAATTCAATTTCAGGCGGTTGTTGAGGACGTTCCGCCGGATCGGTATCGCGGTGCTGATCATGCTCGGTGTATTGCTTTTGCTCGTGATGTTCGGCTCGATGGATGATGAAGTTTCCGGTCCCGGGATCGTCACCGGCATCCGGGAGTATGAATTGAAATCACTGGTCGATGCCCAATGTGTAAAAATATTCCATAAAGAGGGCGATGAAGTTTCTGCCGGAGAACCGCTTATGGAACTTGATTCCCGGCATTTGCAGGATGAGATAACCTTGCTTAAACATCAATTGCAGGAGTTGCAGCGGCGGGTGTCTGCGAAAGAAAAGGAATTGACATTGGTTAAACGTGATCCGCTGCCGGATTATTACCGCAATACCGAAATCGAACTTGCCGAAGCCCGGGAACGGTTGAAACTTGCTGAAAAAGAGTTTGATACTTATGCTGATCTTTACACTAAAAAAGCCGTTACCCGCAAAGAGTTTTTGCAGGTCGAACTCAATTTGCTCAATTGCCGTATGAATGTCCGCCGGTTGCAGCGCGATCTGCAGCTGGTCAAAGGTGGTATGGCACAGCAGATCATTGCCAGAGTCAATGATGAATTGGCACAGCTCCGGCATCAGTTGTCCGCCAAACAGGATGAGGTGGCAATGTCGGTCAAAGCTTTGGCTGACTACATCATCCGGGCTCCGGATTCCGGGGTGTTGACCGTGATTCCGCCTCGGCCGGGCAATTATTATACCAAAGGGGATGTGACAGCAAAAATTTCCGTGAATAAATATAAAAAAGTTATCGGCATGATTCCGGAAAATCAGATTTACAAGGTGCAGCGCGGTCAGCGGGTGCGTATAAAATCCAATCAATATAATTATTTGGATTACGGTTATTTTTACGGGCAGGTCGATACGATTTATCAGCTGCCTGAAGATATTGACGGAATAAAGCATTATCCGGTCAAAATCGTATTTGCCGAAAATATGCCGCTGCGTTTCGGTTCCGGCTGCGAGGTCTCCATTATTACCGGCAGAGAAAAAATTCTGGCACTGCTGTTGGGTATCCGCAGTAAAGATTACTGGGTCAGACGCGGGTTGAAAGAACCGGTCAGACAGTGATCACTTTGTCCAATGATTCCATTTTGCCATGCGCCGTTTCCGTTTGAAACGGGGACGGGCAACTGCGAATTTCAACGCATGAAAAAGAATCGGCAGACATGCGATTTGAGTAATTGCCGCAACAATAAATATACCGCTTACCGAGGTGCATATATAGATATATCCGCCCAGCAATGCCGCGAGCATTACGCCGCTGGAATTCATGCAGGATGAAAATCCGAATACGGAACCGCGTTTGCGGGTGGGGGTTATTGAGGAGAGAACTTTCAGTAAGATCGGATGGAATCCGCCTGCGGTAATATAAAGCAATGATCTGGCAATGGTGAAACTGACCAGATCTTTTGCCGCGCCCTGCCAGATAAGCGCGAGTGCAGAACAAGCCAATGACGGAAGCAGCAGTTTTCCGGGGGGACAGCGGTCGCTCAACCATCCGGATATGACTCCGGACAAGACTGCGGCGCAGCATACAAAGGCACTGATTATGCCGGTCCAGTATGCGGCCTGTTCTTTGCTGGAAAGTTCCTGTATTTTCAAAGCGACATAGGGTACTTCCAGTGAACGCACCGTGCCCATGAGCAGAAATAAAAACATCATTACCCATACCGCCCGGGTGAATCGCGGTAATATGCCGGATAAATTGTCCTGTTTGATATGTATCGGCGGCGGAATGAATTTCACCGGATTATCCCGGGTGAAAAGGATAAATATTCCGGCAATCAGATAAAGCATTCCGCATGCCCAGAATGAAGCGAGATAACCGAATTTATCTATGATCAGCCCGCCGACTACGTTTCCCATCATCGCTCCACCCCAAAATGATGTGGTGAGCGAGCCGAGTGCGAATCCCTGTTTGTCATCCGGGACAGTTCTGGCAATCATTACTTGAGATGCCGCTGTCGTACCGGCACACGCTGCCGAGAGAAAACGCAGAAAAATCAGCATCCCCACTGCAGATATCCACGGCAATACCGGTGAGAGTAAACGGGTTATTTGCATGCAGTAACCCATCGCCGGAAAAATCAGACAGGTCAGAAATGTACCGCGCAACAGCATCGGTTTGACTCCGAAACGGTCAGAGAGCTTGCCCCAAATCGGACAGAATACGGCATAAGCCAGTGAGCCGAAAAAATTGAAAAGTGACACCGCTGAGGCAATTTGTCCCTTGTCGGTAATGCCGAGTTCTTCGGTTATGTACAGGGGAATAAAGGGAATCAGTGCTGAAAAACCTGCCATAACTGCGATTTGGGAAAACCACAGGCAGATAAGATTGACGATCCAGTAGCGGTTGTTAGCAGGAGCTGAAGGCGAATTCATTTTTTTATTCTGCAGTTGGTAAATTGATATAAACTGGTATAATATATGAGGTAGAGGCGTCTTTTTCAAATCGAGATCATGCCAAAAAATGCAACAAAAAAACTCCGCATTGCCGGAGCAACACGGAGTTTGGCGTTTCAAACCGTTACATCATTATTTGACGAGGTTTGCGGACATTTTGACCTCTTTGATACCGAACATGAACGGGTTGGTATTAGTCGTGGTGACGGTATTGAGAACCTCTTTGGCACCCAATTTTTTCGCTTCACGGGTCATCAAGCTGGCAACATTGGCAACGGTGACAGTGTCTTTGAGAACCACGATGTTGCCGGGATTTTCAGTGCTGGCAGTGAGCAGCGGAATGTGGAAAAGGTAGATACCCCAGGCACCGGCTTCCGCGTGAGCGATAGTTTTACCGGAGTAGGAGAGATCCTGTTTGGAAAGGGCATCGCCTTTGACTGTTGTGAAAGAAGCGCATCCGCAGAAAACAACTGCAGTAAGAACCGCCGACATGAAAAGCATGATCTTTTTCATTGTTTATATCCTTTGTAAATTTTTAACTTTCAATAAAAACCAGCGGTTTCAGCTTACTTGATCGCAGTACCGGACGCCGTCGTGACTTTGTACTGGAAGAGCAAGCCGGAAGAAGAACTCTGGGTGACCAGATCAATGACTTCTTTACCACCTTGTTTCTGGGCTTCAGCGGTGACCATTTTGGTAATGGCTTCGCAGCTGACAGTGTCTTCCAGGAAGCAGGGCATGCCGAGCTGGGTGCTGCTGCCGGTGATCAACGGGATCCACAGCAAATAAAGACCGTGGGTGGTGGCACTGATGTGAGCGACCGGAGTGCCTTTGGTGGTCAGGTCGAGACCGTTAAAGTCATTTTTTCCTGCTGTCTGCAGAGACGAGCAACCGGTGAAAAGCACTGCCGTAACTGCGGCGAGTCCGATCATCATGATCTTTTTGAACATCTTTTCTTCTCCTTGGTTTGTTTTTTTTAATCCGGCCGTGCTGCAACCGGAACAACACCTATTACTATACCTTAAATGATTGTAAAATGCAACCCTTTAATTGCTATATTTCAATAAAAAAACGCTTTTTTTTTTATGATTTCACCAAAAATGCCGGTAATTCATTAGTTTGCTGCCGGTGATTTGGAGTTTTAAGATATCGGGCATCGGCGGGCAGATGCAATTACGCTTGAGAGAGGCAACCGCTTCGCATCCGCGTACAAACCCGGGTTTGCAGAGTGCCCCCCTGCAAAAAACGGATGATGACGGATAATCTCTTGATAAATCTGGAATTAACTGAAAAATTACCGTTTCCCGACTGAAACCGCCAGAGATGCTCCGACAGTACGTTCTGATTTGCCCGGCTGCTGATTGAGCATTTCAGTTTTCTTTTTGCGTTTGACGATCATGGTAGATGAACCGCCGCCGTCCATATTTATTCCGATGTGTGAGCCGAGATATTTAAGAAATTCTCCGACCTCCCGGTGATTCATTCCCATGCTGTATTTGGGTTGTCTGCCATCGACAATAAAAACATAAAAATAACGTTTATCTTTAGAGATCCCGTAACCGGTGCGCGGGGCGAGAGCCTGGCTTTGGCTTTTAGTAACTTCGCCATTCTGCAAAACAAACGAAAATCCTGACACGGCATTTTTTATTTTACTGAGATCGGCATCTTTTGTCACCCGGACGAGATCGACTTTGCCGTCGGTATATTGCACAAACGAGGGTCGTTTACCATCCGGTTCCATAACGACCTTGCCGTCTGAGACCAGAAATCCCATCCGGTCGGCATATTTATGGGTAAACGGTTTGCGCCACGGGCTCCAGGGGGCGGCGTTGAATGCGGCGATGACATTGACATCATGTTTTTGCAGGGATTCAAAAAATTTCCGGGTAGTTTCCCGGCGGGTACGGATGATGAAATCCTGAGCATCCGGCATTTTCTGTCCGTAATTTTCTGCAGGCGGAGTGGTATGAAAATCCAGGTCTTTCGTATTCAGATCGATTCTTACCGCAACGATTTTCATAATACGCGGAGATTTGGTTTTCCATTGAGCGCACAGGATGCCTTTATGAAGCCGTTTGGCCTTGCTCCAATCGTATGTTGAATCATTCCACCATTGAGCCTGCAGCAGAAGAGAACTGCATACCAAAAACAGTGTCAGCAGATGTTTCATGGGCAAAATCCTTCCAATTATTATTATCCGATGTGCGGTTGAAATTCTTCCGGCGGTGGTCAGAGCCTTGTTTTTGCAGAAAAGCAGATGTTTTCTATAATTTCCGGGCGGCGAGAGCAGCCAGATCGCTTCTTTCGCTGCGGGTCAGGGTGATATGTCCGAAAATACTTTCCCCTTTGAGGCGGTCAACTGTATATGATAATCCGTTTCCGGAGGCATCCAGATATGGATTGTCGATTTGAGCAGGATCGCCGGTCAACACCATTTTGGAGTCATTCCCGCACCGGCTGATAATCGTTTTTACCTCATGCGGAGTCAAATTCTGAGCTTCATCGACAATGATGAATTGCCGGGGAATACTGCGTCCGCGGATGTAAGTGATGGCTTCCAGATCCAGTTTATGGGCATTGATCAGTGAATCGGCGGTCAGCCGGGATGAACTTTTGCCTTTTTTATCATCTTCTCCGCCGAGCAGAAATTCCAGATTGTCAAAAATCGGCTGCATCCAGCTGGCGAGTTTGGATTCTTTACTGCCGGGGAGAAAACCGATATCATTGCCCAGCGGGATGATGGGACGTGATACGAGGATTTTTTCATAACGGTTGTCATGCAAAGTCTGCTGCAAAGCCGCTGCCAGAGCCAGCAGGGTTTTGCCGGTTCCGGCGCCGCCGACCAGTGTGATCAATGGAATATCCGGATCCATCAACAGATCCAAAGCCATGCGCTGTTCTTTGTTGCGCGGAGAAAGATTCCAGACTTTCTCCCGGTGTTCCAGCAGTGTAATGGTATTGTCAGCGCGTTTGCGGGCGATCGCAGAATGTTTTTCCCGGGTTTCCGAAGCAAACAGAGCAAATTCATTAGTCAGCAGCTCCGGAATATTTCCGGGGGGAATCTGCCGGGTATGGTAGAGCTTATCAAGTTCTGCATCGGTCAGATTTATTTTGCGGTAACCATTGTAATTGCGTTCATTATCACCGTCGGTACGGCGGGTTTCAAAATCCATGACTTTTAATCCCAAAGCATCCGCTTTGAGCCGGAGATTGATATCTTTGCTGATGAAAATCACATGCTTTCCGGAATCATGCAGTGAACGTGCCACCCGGAGAATCCGGTTGTCCGGACTGTTGAGATTCAATTCATTTTCAAATACGCCGTCCACCTCATCGGCTTTGCCGGACAATGCTGATACGCTGAGTACAAAAAGTTTGCCGGTGGCACCGGGCAGTTCTGATTGCAAAGATACTCCGCGGGTCAAGGCACCGGGGTGCTGTGCTTTTTCTCTCAGGCGGTCGAGCAGGCGGATGACCCGGCGGGAGTTGCGGCCGAGTTCATCGGAATTCTTCTTGAATTTATCCAGCTCTTCGACCACTGCCATGGGGATGACCACATCGTTGTCATGAAAGCAACCGATGCTTGCAGCACTGTGCAGCAGAACATTGGTATCCAAAACAAAAGTTTTGATTTTCGGTGCCTTGCTCATGGAGAGCCTCTCCTCACGTTTACGGTTGAGCGTCGTATTCGCGCACAGTATGGTTGATCGCGGCATTTTTGGTACGGACACCGGTACCGGAAGCCTGAATGGTGCGCATGCTGAAAAACGGCAGCATCAGATGGTTTTCGGTGGTGGAAACAGTCACATTGATGACCCGGGCTGCTTTGCGGTTTTTAGCCTCTTTGGTCAGCAGATAGACAACGTTTTCAGTAGTGAGGTTGTAACGGAACATCGACCATTCACCGTCACCGACCGGACTGCCGGTGATAATGGGCAGACCGCAGAAAAACAATCCCGGGATCTCCACATAAGTCTGGCAAATGGCTTTTTCATTGGGCGTACCCAAACCCATGCGGTTGAATTTCTGAGTGGATTCCACGGTGGTGCAGCCGCTGAAAACGATTGCGGAAGCGAGAATGGTGCAGAACAGGAATACTTTTTTCATTATTGATATCTCCTTATTGAATTTGTTTGAGTGAATCGACTATTGTAATGGCTTTATTTTTGACGGTATCCGGATCATCTCCGGCAGAGTAGATCGCAGAACCGATGCCGACTCCGCAGCATAATTTCATGAAATCAGGTACATTTCCGGCATTGACTCCGCCTACGGCAAAAATCGGGGCTTTGATGACCGCTTTGAGAGCTTTGACATACCCCGGACCGAGGTCCGCCGGAAAAAGTTTCAGATAATCAGCTCCGGCATGGAGAGCGGTGAATGCCTCTGAAGCGGTAAAAAATCCCGGAATGGAGAGCAGACCGAGTTTTTTGGTTTCAGCGATGACCGCCGGATCGGTATTCGGAGAGATGATGAATTTGCCTCCTGCGGCATGCACATTGCGGACATCTTCAACAGTCAATACCGTTCCTGCACCGACCATCTGCCGTTCTCCGCAATGTTTGACGGCGGCGGCAATGCTGTCAAGCGGTTCCGGTGAATTAAGCGGGATCTCCAGCAACGTTACTCCGGCAGAGTACAGAGCATCGCAGATCGCGGGGGTCTCCGGGGGGGTGATGCCCCGCAGAATGGCTACTGCCGGACACTGTTTGAGCAATTTTGCAAAAACGGTTTTCATCGTTGGACCCTTCCTGATGCAGAACCTTTCATCAACGCCCTGACTTCGGCGGCGGTGGAGAAGTTATAATCTCCGGAAATGGTATGTTTCAGCGCGCTGGCGGCGACTGCGAACCGGATGGCATCCGCCGGTGCGGCAAGTTCCGGATCGTTGAGCGCGTAGATCAGACCGGCGCAGAATGAATCCCCGCCGCCGAAACGGTCAACGATATTTTTGATCTGATACGGAGTGTAATCGCCATCGCTGTTCAACGGCGCAAAGAACGCATTGCCCGAAGCACATTCATAGAGCATGCCGCCCCAGTTGTTATGGTCGGCAGAGAAACTTTCGCGCAATGTGACGGCGATAAATGCGGCTTTGGGGAACCGGGCAGACAATGCGGCGGCGACCTCTTTGTAGCCGGAAATATTCAATTTCCCGCTTTCGATCTCCGTTCCCGATGCGTGGATACCGAAAACATCTGCGGCATCTTCTTCATTGCCGATGATGATGTCTGCAAATTTCACGATCTGCTCCATACAGCGTCCGGCAAGTGCATTTTTGGCAGTTCCGGGTTCCCAATTCCACAGTTTTTTGCGGTAATTGAGGTCTACTGAAACTGTAATACCCTGTGCTGAAGCGTATTCCACTGCCGCCAGCGTTGAAGCAAATGCGGCGGCACTGAGAGCCGGAGTGATGCCGGTGATATGCAAGTGCGTGACTCCGTCAAGCATGCCGGCAAAATCGTAATCAGCCGGGGTAAGCATGGAAATCGTGGAACCGTCCCGGTCATAAATCACGTTTGAACCGCGCATATTGGAGCCGTGTTCAGCATAATATATCCCCATTCTGCCGCAGTTGTTATAGCAGATGTGTTCCACATCGCAGCCCATGCCGCGCAATTGAGCCGCAAAGGCACGGGAAACCGGATTATCCGGCAGTGCGGTCAGGTAACGGCTTTTGCCGCCGAGCATGGCGATAGAGGCACAGACATTGGCTTCACCGCCGCCGAATGTAGCTTCCAGAGTGCCGGGCAGAGCTTGCTGGAAGCGGCGTTTGCCGGGCGGGCAAAGTCTGACCATAACTTCCCCGAATGCGGCGATACAGGTTTTTTTCATGACAGGCAACCTTTCTTATAATTATTGTCCCATTTGTTGTGATAAAATCTAACCGTCGGTGGCGCATCGCGGGCACTTTCGCGCCTTGCTTCTGTGCCGGTACGGTCGAGTACGGCAATTTGGGACATTATCTTCTTATATTATTTGGCTGTGTACTAAACATAGACTGATTTTTCTGCGGCGGAACGGGCAGCACCCGATGGCGTATTTTATCTTTTTATCAGTACTCTTTTAGTACAGAGCTTATTATTTTTTTATGTACTCCGGAAATAATATAATCATCATGAGCGTCAATTCAAGCCCGGAGATAAATTTTTCTTGAAAGAAAGGGGCATTTGCACTATATTATCTTTATTATGAAAAGTCTGTTTGAACATGTACTCAATATCGCCGTATCGCTCCGGAACGCCGGGGGCAGAGCTTTGCTTGCCGGCGGCTGTGTCCGGGATCATCTTGCCGGCAGGAAACCGCAGGATTTTGATTTGGAAGTCTACGGTTTGCCGGTGCAGAAGATCGTTTCTGCACTGAACGGCCGATATGCTCTGGATATGGTCGGTGCAAGTTTCGGAGTGATGAAAGTCCGGCATCTGGATATTGATATCGCGCTGCCCCGCAGTGAAAACAAAATCGGCAAAGGTCACCGGGGATTCATTGTGGAAACTGCTCCGGATATGGATTTTGCCTCGGCATCATCCCGGCGGGATTTTACGGTCAATGCCATGATGATGGATGTTTTGACCGGAGAGATAATTGATCCGTGGGGCGGTCAGAAGGATTTGGAACAGAAGATCCTGCGGCATGTGTCGGAACATTTTTCGGAAGACCCTCTGCGGGTACTGCGGGGAATGCAGTTTATTGCCCGGTTCGATTTTACTGCAGCACCGGAAACGGTGGAACTCTGCCGGAATATTTCTCAGGATGAATTGCCCCGGGAACGGCTGGCGGCGGAATGGGAAAAAATGCTGCTGAAAGGAGATCATATCTCCCGTGGTCTGGATTTTCTGTCCCGGTGCGGCTGGTTGAAATATTATCCCGAATTGGCGGCATTGTCCGGTTGTTCGCAGGATCCCCGGTGGCATCCGGAAGGTGATGTCTGGCAGCATACGCTCCGGGTGGTCGATGCCGCATCTGCCATAAATGAAAAGTCAGCTGATGATAAATTGATATTGATGCTTGCCGCGTTGACCCATGATCTCGGTAAACCGCTTTGCACGGTGCAGGAGCAGGACGGCAGGATCACCAGCTGCGGTCATGATACCGCACTGGCTCCGGCAGAAAATTTTTTGCGGCGATTGTGGAACCGTCCGGAACTTATAAAAATGGTCACGGGACTGGTCAGGTGTCACATGCAGCCGTGGCAGCTGATCCGGGACGGAAGTTCTGCCCGGGCGTACCGGAGATTGGCTCTGCATGTGCAGAGAATGGATCTGCTTGCTGATCTGGTGGAGAGTGATGTACGCGGCATTCCGGCGGGGGAAGCGGTTCTGGCAGAAAAACTCCGGGCGGTGGATGTGTTCCGCCGCAGATCAGATGAATTATCCGTGGCAAATGCGCCTCCGGCACCACTGGTATTGGGACGGCATCTGCTGGCAAGGGGGATCGCTCCCGGCAAAGGGATGAAACCGCTGCTGGATACCTGTTTCGAGGCACAGCTGGATGGGGAATTTGCCGATTTTGCCGGGGCAATGGCATTTTTGGATAAGTTGTTATGCGTAAAATAATTCATGTGGATATGGATGCGTTTTTTGCCTCTGTGGAACAGCGTGACCGCCCGGAATTGCGGGGCAGACCGGTATTGGTCGGCGGCGCTCCGCAGCGGCGCGGAGTTGTTTCCACGTGTTCTTATGAAGCGCGCCGTTACGGTATCCATTCTGCGATGCCGACCCGGACGGCATTGAATCTGTGTCCGCATGCGGTGCTTATTGAACCGGATTTCCGGAGATACCGGGCGGCATCCGAATTGATCCGCAAAGAGTTTTGCAAATTGACCGCTCTGGTTGAACCGGTATCCATTGATGAAGCATATCTGGATGTAAGCTGCCGGTGTGATACGCTTGAAGATGCTGAACAGACCGCCGGAATTTTGCAGAATGCCATATATCAGGTGACCGGTTTGACCGCTTCCGCCGGAGTATCATACAACAAGTTTCTTGCCAAGATCGCTTCTGATTACCGCAAACCTGCGGGATTGACGCTTATCACTCCGGAAAACACCGGCGAGATACTTGATGCTTTGCCGGTTGAGAAATTTCACGGCATCGGCAAGGTCAGCGCGCAGAAACTCCGTTCCATAAATGTCCGTACCGGCAAAGATCTGCGGAAACTGACCCCGGCGGTACTGCACAACCTTTTCGGCAAGACCGGCTTGTTTTATTACGGTATCGTCCGCGGGATCGATGACCGTCCGGTGGAACTGGAGGGGGATCCCAAATCCATCAGCAATGAGCAGACATTGTATTCGGATTGCATGGACATGCGGGAATTGCGGATATTGCTGAGAATGCTTGCCCGCAAAGTCATCCGGCGTGCTGATGCCCGGAAACTGACCGGCAGATCGGTGTTTATCAAGTTGAAATACGGTGATTTCCGGACGGTGACCCGATCTGTCATGCCGCCGCAGCCACCGGAATCCGGAGATGAACTGGGAAAAATCGCGGTGAGTTTGCTGGAGAAAACCGAAGCCGGAAAAATTCCGGTACGTCTGGCAGGAGTTGGTTTGTCTCAATTGGTGCCGGTGGGGGAATTTGACTTTGAACAGCTCGATTTACCGCTTTTTACCCTGAAAAATTATAAAAAATAGTTAAAATTGCATTTTTTTTAAAAAATATTCAAAACAGGTCTTGAATATTCGATATTCGTTGTGTATACTATTGATAGTCACATAAGTTATGACTTGAACCAATCCAAAAATACGGAGGAAAAAATGCAGCACAAATTTTATGATGTCAAGACGAAACAGCACGTTACTACCGAAGTTCTCGAATGCGTTACTTTCAAAAGTGAAAAACGTACCAGCTATGCTTTCAAAGGTAAAACCGCTGACGGCCGTAACCTGTTCTCTTTCGTCAACAAAGAAGTTTGGGACAAAGCGAACAAATAATTTCCGTCCCGGACATTTTTAAGACATCCGCCCGTTTTTTTAAGGAAACGGGCGGTTGCTGTTTTTAAAGACAGATGGATTTTTTTACATGACCTTCAAATCCGGTTCGGTGAATACGGCAAGTCCTTTGGCATAGTTACACTTTTCTGCCAGTTCCACCCGGTGCGGCACTCCGGAACGGAGATAAAGGGTGTCTCCGGCATGCATAAGGTGAGGATGCTGATCATCGTAAAGATAGTAGACTAATTCTCCTGCCAGCAGGACAAAGAACTCCTCGGTATCATGCGACATGAAATCGCGGGGGGAGGCAGGGGTGTATTCGATGATGAATGGATCCATTTTTCTGCCGATATGCCGGTATGCCAGAGCTGAATAGGAAATCCCGAATCTGTCACCGTCATTGCGTTGGACTTTGACGCCTTCATCAAGCTTTCCGAAAGTGTATTTGACATCAAGCTCCTCTTCTCCTGCAAATAATGAACTTACCTGGATACCCAATGCTTCAGCGATACGCGCCAATGCTTTGAGTGAAGGTGATTGCCGGAAGTTTTCCACCTGCGAGATAAATCCCTTGCTGAAGCCGCTTTTTTGGGCGAGTTGTTCCACTGTCATGCCCTGACTTTGGCGGACTTTGCGGATGGTTTGAGAAATTTCCAGTAAATTCATGATAATTCATCCCGGATTTTTGCGGCACAATTACTGGTGATCGAATCGACTCCGATACCGGCAAAATATTCAGCGACAGAAGCGTTATCGATCGTCCAAACGGCAAAATACATTCCGGCATGGTGGAATTTTTTGACCCAGCTGATATCTATGACATCAGGGAAACCTCTGACATCAATGCCGTCGGCAAGAGCTTCCCCGGCAGCGGCAAAAACAGTTTCCAGCAATGAATCCGGCTCTGATGGACAATATTTTTTCAACACGTCAAATGTCTCATCTATTGCCGGAGAGAATGAACCGTTTTCTTCTTTCTGCAATCCAGCCAGGAGCAATGCCGGCTGTTCCGGGTAGAGGGTTTTGAATTCTCTGATCGCGGCGCGTTGAAATGAAATCACTACGATCTGTTCCCGGCTGACCGGAGAAGCATCGACCGCCGCCATCATTGCCGGAATTATCCGCAGATCACCGGGTTTTATTTCCACATAGAGCTGCTGACCGGGATTTACGGTTTGGAGCAGATCGGTGAAACGGGGCAGTTTTTCTCCATTGCCGATATCATATTGCTGCAAATCGGCAAATGAGGTTTGGGCAATGACCGTTTCCGAATTGCAGATCCGGCGCAAATCGGGATCATGACTGCAGACAATGACCTCATCTGCGCTGAAATGGATGTCGGTTTCAATGCCGTCGGTTTTGCGTTCGGCAGCCAGTCGGAATGCCGCAAGTGAATTTTCCGGTGCATCAATGGATTCGCCGCGGTGGGAAATGAATTTGACAGCTCCGGTTTGGCCTTTCCGGCTCTCGCTGGCGATAATGTTGATATTTGCAGCCGGATCGGTATAAATAACTTCTCCGCCGGCAACCGGTGTTTTTACCGTCATGGAATATAATTTATTCAGCAACGCCGGGATTTGCGTTTGCGGATACGGTTTATCAGTACGCACCGGGATCTGCGGCTGTTCCGGATCATCACAGCGCATGACGGCTGTAACTGTCCGGCGCGGATCGGTCATTTCCTGGATGGCATAAGCTTTGCCGCGGGGACACATATTGCCGGATATCTGCCAGTCTGAGCCGGATTTTTCAACGTGCAGACGGCATGAGCGCGGGCAGGTTATACAAATAAGTTCAGTCATGATAAAACCTCTTTCGGGTGTAATTCAAAAAATATTCCAGCGGCATTTGCCGGGACATCCATGGTTATGCGGAGCATTTCTGCCGGACGGACAAAGGGGACGGTTTTTCGGAAAATTTCTCTGCCGTCTGCGGTTTTTGCCGTTATGATGCCGCCGTCGGTCACGATCAGCGGGCGGAAGGAAAATACACATTTTTCTCCGGGACAGCATTTACAGGGGACAACATATTTCAGATTTTTTGCCGCCCGCACCGGAATTGTGGCGGCGGCAAGTTGACCATCGAGATATTTCAAGATCATTTCTCCCGCCCGGGAAGCTTCTTCAGAAACAAAATCCGCCAGATCGTGAACGTGCAGTACATTTCCGGCAGCAAAAATACCCGGAATATTGGTGCCGCATGATGAATCGACCGCTGCTCCGCCGGTGGCAGGATCAAGGATGATCCCGGCATTGACCGATAATTCGTTTTCCGGGATCAGCCCCACGGAAAAAAGCACGGTGTCGCAATCAATATGAAATGCTTTTTCCATGACCGGCATCCCGTGGTTGAGCGGTGCTGCGTCCACACCGCTTACCCGGTCTCTGCCACAGATATTCACCACTGAATGTTCCAGATACAGCGGAATTTTGAAATCATTGAGACACTGCACCACATTGCGGGTCAAGCCAGATGGGTGCGGCATTATTTCAATGACCGCTTTTACCTCGATGCCGCACCATTTCAGCCGTCTTGCCATGATCAATCCGATATCTCCGGAACCGACGATAACGGCAGATTTGCCGGGCAGCATACCAGTCATATTCAACAGTTTCTGGGCGGCTCCGGCGGTATATATTCCTGCCGGACGGGAACCGGGGATCGCCAGATTGCCGCGATTGCGTTCCCGGCAGCCCATTGCCAGCAGGATCGCTTTGGCGGTGAAGCGCATTACGCCGTATTTCCCGGAAAGGATCAGGATTTCCAGAATCCCGTCTTCGCGCCGTTTCAGCTCTGTAACGGTACAATTCATATACATTTTCGCTCCGGCTGCGGTGCATTGGCGGCTCATGCGTTCAGCATATTCCGGACCGGTCAATTCGGCATTGAAAAGATGCACGCCGAAACCGTTATGGATACATTGCCGCAAAATTCCGCCGGGATATCGTTCCCGGTCAATAATGGCGGTTGTACGTCCGGCGCGGGCGGTCACTGCCGCAGCTGCCAATCCGGCGGCTCCGGCTCCGATAATGACAACATCAAAGTTTTTTTCAATCATTATTTCACCCCCAGAGAACCGAGTTTGCCGGTGATAAGGCGGCTGTCGCCGCCGCGTTTGGTCAATTTTTCCATGGGGATACCGCTTTCCCGGCTGATGATCTCCATGATCTTTACCCCGCAGAATCCGCCCTGACATCTGCCCATGCCGGCGCGGGTATAGAATTTTACTCCGTCCACGGTGGTATGCCCCCGGCGGATAGCCGCGATGACTTCAGCTTCCGAAATTTTTTCGCAGCGGCAGACAATGTTGGTCCATGCCGGATCTTCCCGGTGGAGTTCTTCCAGCTGTTCCGGGGTCTGGGTCCGGGCAGTTCGGCGTGCCGGCAGAAAATAGTTTATCCGGTCTTTTTCCACCAGTTTCAAACCGGCATTTTTCAGCAGGTCTTTGACATATTCACCGATGGCAGGTGAAGCGGTCAACCCCGGTGATTGAATGCCTGCCACCTGAATAAAGCACGGTACGATTTGGGATGGTGCGATGTAGAAATCTTCGCTTCCTTCCAGCACCGGACGCAATCCGGCAAAGGCGGTGATACAATCTCTTTCGCTGATGCCGTTGATCATGTTGCGCACCAGAGAGAGGATCCGTTTCTGATTATCCGCAGTCGTTGCTGTATCATCTTTGTCGTCAACTGCATCTGCGGTCGGACCGATCATGGTCGTGCCGCCGGCAGTGGGAATGACCAGAACGCCTTTGGAGTGGCGGGACGGTACCGGAAAAATCACCCGGGATGGACGTCCGGCAGAGGTGCGGTCAAGCAGATATTCTTCACCTTTGCGCGGAATGATGGTGAATTTCTCTGCTCCGCATGCTTTGGAAACGGTATCAGCATGCAGTCCGGCGGCATTGACCACATAACGGGCTTTGACGATATTGCCGGATGCAGAATGCAGTTCCCAGTAAGTGCCGTTGTAAGAACCGTTGATCACTTCAAAACCGCACTGCAGATCGACGCCGTTGCCGACGGCGGCTTCCACCAGAGAAAAGCAGTAGCAATACGGTTCGACGGTGCCGCCGCCGGGACAAAAGAATCCGCCGACGACATCGGAATTGAGTTTGCTTTCCAGTTCCAGCATTCTTTCTCTGCCGCACATTTCCAGATCTTTTACGCCGTTGGCAATGCCCTGAGCGTAAAGTTTGCGGACGGTCACCATCTCTTCTTCGCTGAATGCGGCAACCAGAATGCCGTGACGTTCAAACGGAAATCCCAGTTCGTGCCGCAGCTGTTCAAACATCAGATTGCCGCGGATCTCCAGTTTGGCTTTGAGCGATGATACCGGATGATGAAAACCGCCGTGAATGATGCCGCTGTTGGCTTTGGAAACCCCGAAGCCGACGTCGGCAGCTTTTTCCAGCAATACCGTTTTGACCTGATAGCGCGACAGCCACCACGCTGTTGCGGCTCCTGATACTCCGCCGCCGATGATCGCTGTATCGTAAATCATTTGTTTTGCTCCATATCTGACCAGATTTGCTGCAGTTCACCCAGGTTTGCCACCGCAAAATCCGGTACGATACCTTCCGGTACGATCAGGTCTGCTCCGGGGGTGACGATATGGCAGGTCAACGCTCCGGCATTCATGCCCAGAGCGATATCCGTTGCCAGCCGGTCTCCGATCATCAATGTCTCTGTTACCGGAATACCGATCCTGCCGGCGGCTTCGTGAAGCATACCCGGGTCGGGCTTGCCCAAAACTTTGATTTTGGTATTGGTGGCTTTTTCCAGACAGGCGGTGATCGCACCGCAATCCACCAGCCAAGTCGGTTTATCAGTGGGACAGAATACGTCCGGATGGGTGGCTATACCCGGTATCCCGCGGCGCAGATGCCATGCGGTGCGGCAGAGATTTTCATAATTCAACTGCATGTCAAAACCCACGATGACCATTTGCGGATCATCCGGGTCAATGATGAATCCGGCATCTTCAAACATCCGGTCCATACATTCCATCGCCAGCGTATGGATGCGTTTGATTTCAGGATGGTAATGTTTCAAATAATCAATCGCATAATCAGTGGAAATATAAAAGTTGCTTTCCTCGGAGGCGATCCCGAAATTGGCAAGACGTTTTATATATTCGCTGTGACCGTGGGATGAGTTGTTGGAAAGGAAAGTGTATCCGATCTGCCGTTCTTTGAGAAAGTTCAAAAAAGGGATGGTCGTCGGAAACAGTACACTGCCATGATAGATCGTTCCATCCATGTCAAAGAAAACATGACGGACACCGGTAAGCGGAGTTTTCATAAAAAACCTCATCTGTTGTTTGTTTACTATGTTGTTTACCTAATATAAACGATGCTGTAAACAAAAACAAGTTAAAAGTTCACATTCAGAGAAAAAAGTTATATTTTCCGCTGGTGTGCGCCCGGTGTTTATTCGTAGCGCAGAGCTTCGATGGGGTCAAGTTTGCTGGCTTTCCATGCCGGATAGAACCCGAAAATCATCCCGATCCCGGCAGAGACCAGAAATGCCGCCACGACGGCTTCCGGACTGCTTTCAATGGGCCAGTGCAGCTGGTGCTCGATCAATTCGGCAGTTCCGTGACCGACGGCAATACCGATGAATCCGCCCAGCAGACAGATGACCACCGCTTCGATAAGGAATTGTTTGAGAATGTCTCTGCTTCTGGCACCGACTGCCATGCGCAAACCGATTTCACGGGTGCGTTCAGTTACCGACACGAGCATGATATTCATGATCCCGACTCCTCCGACGACCAGCGAGAGCAGAGCCACACCCAACAGCAGATTATTCATCAAAGTAGAGGTTTTATCCATCATTTTCATAAAATCCGAAGCACTGCGGATCCGGAAATCATCATCCTGTGCGGCTACTAATTCGTGCCGTTCCCGGAGCAAGGCGGTGATTTCTGCCGTAGCTTCGTCGATCTTTTCCGGACTGATCGCTGCAAAAGCGATATGGTCGATGTAGGTGAATTTGGGAATCACCAGTTTGTCTTCCCGCATGGATGAATCCTGTTCAGGGTAGAATGCCACTCCGCTGACCGGATAGCGTTCTCCCGGACGGGTGGAAAGGGTGCTGGTGGTGCTGGTCGCACTGCCGCTGCGTAATCCGGTGATCCGCATCCGCATGGTCGTCCACGGCATCAGAATGACATCGTCTTCATCGACGCCCATCATATTGGCACCTTTGCTTTTCAGCACTCCGACGACCCGGAATGTGGTGTTGTTGATCCGCAATTCACAATCAAGGGGAGATATGCCGCCGAACAGTTCTTTGACGATCGTGGCACCGACAACGCACACTCTGGCGTTGATATCGACTTCGCGTTCTCCGAAAAATCTGCCTTCTTCGAGCTGCCAGTCCCGGATGGCAAAAAAGGATGGCGAAACACCGTACATCTGATTCGGGATCCAGTTTTCCGAACCGAAAATCGCCTGTGCCGTACTGGAACGGACGATCGGAGAGATCAGTGAAACATTGGGACATTCCCGCAAAATCGCCTCAGCATCTGCCGGCAGCAGAGAAGCCCATGAATTTGTGCCGCTGCGGATACCTGCCACCCGGCGTACTCCGGGGTAGATGATGCCGGAACCGGCTCCCATGCGTTCGATGGTCGTGCGTATGGCGGTCGATGAACCGGCACCGATCTCCATCATGGTGATAACTGCGCCGATACCGATAATGATCCCCAGCATGGTCAGCATGGTACGGGTCGGGTTGCGTTTGAGGGAGATCAGAGCCATGACCACGGTATCAAAAGTATTCATTGGGCAATGCCTCCTTCAAAAAGACCGGAAACGATCTGACCGTCACTCATGCAGATCGTCCGTTTGGCGTATTTGGCGATAGCCTGGGAGTGAGTGACCAGGATGACGGTGATCCCTTCATCGTTGAGCTGCTTAAACATATTCATCACCTCCACGCTGGTATGGGAATCCAGATTGCCGGTCGGTTCATCGGCAAAAATTACCGGGGGACGGTTGATAAGGGCGCGGGCGATCGCCACGCGCTGCTGCTGACCGCCGGACAATTGTGACGGATGATGTCCGGCACGGTCGGCGATACCGACCGCTTCCAAAGCCGCCATTCCCCGTTTCCGGCGTTCCGAATGGCTCATATTACCGGCAGTGTAAGCTAGCGGCATGATCACATTTTCCAATGCCGTGGTGCGGGAGAGCAGGTTGAAACTCTGAAAAACGAATCCGATTTTCCGGTTGCGAACTTCTGCCCGGAAATCCCCGGAGGCGCGTCCCAATTCGCTGCCGTCAAAGAGATAATCTCCTGCCGACGGACGGTCAAGACAGCCCAGAATATTCATCAGGGTACTTTTTCCGGAACCGGATGCGCCCATGAGAGCCACATATTCGCCGCGTTCGATACTCATGGAAACTCCTTTGAGTACCTGGATGAATTCATCGCCCAGCGGATAATTTTTGATGATATTATGCAATTCGATCAGAGCCATAAAGGTACACTCCGTTATTTAGCAGACTGTGCGGCGCGGGCCCGGTTGGCGGCACTGCCTCCACCCCGTACTCCTTTGCGCTCCGGAGTCGGCATGAACGGACTTTTTGCAGGGCCGGCGTTTTTTTGGTCACCGGAGGAAATTTCAGTGATGCCGAATACGATTTCGTCACCGGCAGTCAGCTGAGAATCGGTCAATTCCACCATCACTCCGGCATTGAGACCGGTTTTGACCTCAACGGGGCGGAGCAGATCTCCGTCGGCCACCCAGAGGAGGCGTTGAGTGCGGTCAAACTGTTTTTCTCTGAATTCCGGGACGATATATTGCGGATCCGGGCGGAAACGGAGCGCGGAATTCGGTACCATCAGCACATTGGTGCGGCGGTCGCGGATAAAACGGACATTGGCGGTCAGATACGGAATAAGTTTGCCGTTGACATTGTCGGTATCAACTTCAACGATATAGGTGACCACATTCTGGGACATAGTGGCATTGAGACGGATTTTTTTCACTGTACCTTCAAACACATCTCCCGGGTAGGCATCGATGGTGAATTCGACCGGCATGCCCGGTTTGATGCTGCCGATATCGGCTTCATTGACCGAGACCCAGACCTGCATTTTTTTGAAATCTTTGGCAATAAGAAAAATACTTGAAACGCTCATATTTGATACCACCGTTTGTCCCACACTGACCCGGCGGTCGATGATGATGCCGTCCACCGGAGAGGTTATCACGCAGTAATCCATATTGCGTTGAGCTTTGACCAATGCGGCATCGGCTATCGCGAGCTGGGCATTGGCCTGTTCCAGACGTGCTTTGGCAGCGGCAAGGTCGGCATTGGCACTGATATAGGTTGCTTCTGCGGAATCGTATTCATTTTTTGCCATGGCGACTTTGTTCCAGAGCAGCTGGGCGCGATCCCAGTTTACTTTGGCGAGGTTGAGTTTAGCTTCAGCCTGTTTGATAGCGGCTTGGGCAGCGATTATTTCAGCTTCTGCCTGTTGTTTTTGCGCTTTGCTCTCCCGGAGGGCGGCGGCATACAGCACGTCATCGATCTGGGCGAGGAGCTGACCTTTTTTGACCTTTGAACCGTAATCGACGGTCACGCCTTTGTCATCTTTGCCGAATGCCATGATCATACCGGTGACCTGTGAACCGACATTGACCAATTCTTCCGGTTCGACGGTACCGGAGGCACTGATGGCACTGGTCAGATTGCCGCGGGTGACGTTTTCGGTTTTAAAAGCATAATTTCTGCCACTGTCTTTAAATGCCGTATATCCATACCACGCTGCGGCGGCGATAACGGCGATGATGAGGGTGATTATGGAAAATTTTAAAAATTTTTTCATGATAACTCCTGTTGCTTATTATTTACATAACATAATTCACATATCAAATAACGGAACTCTGCCGGTATTTATTTCACAGAACCGTAATATTTTTCCCGCAATGCCACGGCGTGATTGCAAGTCAGGGCATTGACGCCGAGTTCAGCCATTGCCAAACCGAGTTCATCAGAATTCACGCCCCAGCATACCACCCGCAGTCCGGCGGCAGAAAGTTCACGGACAAATTTCCGGTCAGCGGCAGGATCTGCCCGGAAACTGATGCTGCACTGCAGCGGTTTCAGCATGGAAATAACCGATGCGGCATCGGGGAATGTGCCGAATTCCTTCCGCAGGTCGATCAAAAGAAGTCGCGGCAGGTCGGGGAAAAATTCTGCGGCTTTGGCGATAGTGTCCTGTTCAAAAGATGAGATGGCAAAACGTTCCCGTTCCGGAGCGCGGTCGAGGATTTCCCGGACAAATGGGAGCAGTTCCGGAGAGCCTTTCAATTCGATCTGCATGTGTTTGTGCTGCAGCAGGATATCCAGTGCATCGGAAAAAAGCGGGATGTCGTGATATTTTAACAATTGTTCAAACGTGGAATCCGCGACCGTCAGGTCATATCCGGTTATCCGTTTCAGGTCGGCATCGTGGAAACAGATCAGCTTATGGTCGGAGGTCAGCCGCAGATCCAGTTCGATACCGTCTGAATCTCTGTCCATTGCCAACTGGAAAGCCTGCAGAGTGTTCTCCGGAGCATCATCTGATTCGCCCCGGTGAGAAAGGAAAAGAGTTCTCATTTTTTAACCATATTTTTAATTGCGCTGTTTTTTTATGACATTCGGATAATATGCCACTGCAGCAGCTTTATTTCAAGAGGAAGCATTGAAAAAATGCTGTCCGCATGGTATATTATTGAGTTTATAATTTCCAATTACATTCTAAGGAGGGAAAAAAGTGTTGTTATATGTTGCGCTGATGATCATTGGCGTGGGCGGAGCGTTGGCATTGCTCTGCGGTAAAAAACACCGGGTTGCCACGCTTGTCGGGGCGGTTTCGCTGTTCTCCGGGGCGGCCGCAGGATTGCCGGCGATGTTCATGGGAATGGAATTCGAATCATTCTTTCAGATACCGGTGCTGATTCTGGGGATCGCAGCAGCGTTGTATTCGCCTGGGTATCTTGCCGGACACGGCAGTGAACGGTCCAATGTGTATTGGTTTTTTCTCAATCTTACTGTGGCATCAATGCTGGCGGTGACTGTTTTTGAACACTGGGTGCCTTTTTTGCTGGCATGGGAGGTCATGGGTCTGGCAAGTGCGGTGCTGGTGATGTTTGACCGTGAATCCACGGCTGCCCGCAAAGCCGGATGGCTCTATTTCGCTGCCTGTCATGCCGGAGCTGCGCTGTTGATCCTTTACTTTATGTTTCCGGAATGTAATGTATATCTCAGTTTGTTTTTAGTGCTGGCGGGATTCGGTTTGAAAATCGGTTTCCCGCTGCTGCACATCTGGCTTCCGGAGGCGCATCCGGCGGCACCGGCACCGGTTTCCGCACTGATGTCCGGCGCGATGATCCCGCTGGGATTTCTGGGAATTTTTAAATTCGCTCATTTTGATACCTGCATATGTCTGGAAGAATACATGGCATTTTTGGGGTGGGCGCTGCTGATCCTCGGTGTTGCCGGTGCGCTGGGCGGTATAATATTTGCTTTGCCGCAGAATAATCTCAAACGTTTGCTGGCGTATTCAAGTATTGAGAATATGGGATTGATTTCCATTGCTTTCGGTTTGTGTTTTTTGGGAGCGGCGGCTTACGATATTCAGGAAAGGGTTGATGATATTTCGGAAATGGTGCTTTTCAGTTTTGTCGGTGGAATCATACACATTATCAACCATGCTCTGCTCAAAGGCGGATTGTTCCTCGGAGCAGGTTCTGTGTTGAAAATGACCCACACGCTTTCCATGGACAAGCTCGGCGGTCTGATGCGCCGTGCCCCGCAGAGCGGAACGCTTTTTACGCTGAATGCCGCAGGGTTGTGCGGTTTGCCTCCGTTTGGCGGTTTTATCGGCGAATGTCTGATCTATTATGCCGCTTTTTTCGGGGTGATGAATGGTTCCGGCGCGTTGCGGTCGGCGGCGGTCGCGGTATTGATCGTTATGGCACTGACCGGCGGGATCGCCGTTGCGGTTTATGCCAAAGCCATCGGTGCGGTTTTTCTCGGTGAACCGCGTTCCCAGCAGGCGGCGGATGCGCTTGAGGTCAAACCTCTGATGCTGACTGCCCAGTATTTGCTTTTCGGCTTGTCGCTGCTGTTTATTGTGATATTGGCGTGGACATTGCCAGAAGACATTGACGCCCCATTGGTAAAAAATATTGCCATACTCTATGCTGCGGTGGTCGTGTTGATCGCGATATTGCTTTGGGCACAGCGGATATTGAGCCGTCGCGGGGTGCGTAAAAGCTGTACTTGGGATTGCGGTTATGCCAAGCCGGATGCCCGGATGGAATATACCGGTACTGCATTCACCCAGCCGTTGAGCGATTTGTTCGATCCGGTGCTCAAAGTGGAGAAAAAGCTGATCCGTCCGGAAACAGTTTTCCCGGAGAAAGCCTCTCTGGATGAAAGAGTTTCCGACCGCAGTGTCAAACGTTTCTGGCAACCGCTTACCGAATTGGCGGTGATGCTGGCGGAAAAGATCCACCATCTGCAGTCGGGAAATCTGCATTTTTACATCCTGCTGATTTTACTGACACTGGCGGGAATGTTGATTTACGCAATGATGAGAGGGTAAGCCAAAATGGAAAAGTGTGAAATGATCCGTTTTATATTCTGTTATGCTGCCGCATTGGTCTTTTGTCCGCTGCTGGCAGGTATAATCAACAAGGTCAAAGCGTTTTTTGCCGGCCGTTGCGGGGTCAGTATTTTTCAGTTGTATTTTGATATTTTCAAATTGCTGAAAAAAGAGCGTGTCCACTCCGCGACCTCCAACTGGATACTGGCAATTTCTCCGCTGGCACAACTGGGATTTATCATGGCGGCACTGGCACTGCTGCCGTTGGGATTGAATATCTCTCCGCTGGGATTTTCCGGTGATGCGGTGCTGCTTTTCTACTTTCTGGGCATGGCAAGATTTCTGACCGTGCTGGCGGCACTGGATACCGGTTCCAGTTTTGAGGGCATGGGCGCGAGCCGGGAGGTGCAGTTTTCTGCTCTTGCCGAAGCGGCGGTGTTTGCGCTGCTGGCACTGCTTGCCATCCATACCGGAACGTTGGAAACCGGAGTGATGCTGCAATGTGCCGGTATCGGTATCAGTGCGTGGCACACTGCGGCAGTGATGGTGCTGGCGGGGTTGGCATTTTTTGTAGTGCTGCTTTGTGAGAATTGCCGGGTCCCGTTTGACGATCCGGAGACCCATTTGGAATTGACCATGATCCACGAAGCAATGGTTCTGGATTACGGTGGTCCGGATCTGGCGGTGATATTTTACGGCGCGGCATTGAAATTGTGGCTGTTTGCGTCATTTCTGGTGGCGTTGGTACTGCCGGAAAGCTGTTTTGCGGGGATGGTCGGGATATGCTGTTATTTCGGAGGAGTGGCGGTAACGGCGGTATTGATCGGTATAATTGAATCCATCATGGCGCGAAGCCGTTTCCTGAAACTGCCGCAATTGCTGACCGGA
Source organism: Lentisphaeria bacterium (assembly GCA_017504435.1). GTDB lineage: Bacteria > Verrucomicrobiota > Lentisphaeria > Victivallales > Victivallaceae > UBA1784. The sequence continues at coordinate 47,101 of JAFVRD010000051.1, forward strand.
GCGACGGTGTTGGTAGTTCTGGCATTGATAATCCAGATATTTTTCAATGGAGGAGTGATAAAATGAATGATTGGTTCGGTATAGTGCCGGCACTTTTCCTGCTTAGTTGTTTATTGCTTGCCACATCCAGCCGGATGCTGCATTTGATCAGACTGGTAGCTTTGCAGGGGATTTTGCTCGGAGTACTGCCTTTGCTTTCAGAAGGCGGTCACTGGGGGATCGCGGCGGTGAATATTATTATCAAAGGTATCGTTCTGCCGGTACTGCTTTACATGGCGATGAAACGTGCTTCGGTACAGCGGGAATTGGAACCGTTGGTCGGATATTCCGTTTCAGCGGTACTGGTACTGCTTTTTTGCGGAGCCGGTTTCTGGGTGGCGGAACGGCTGCCGCTGAATTCGGCAATGGGACCGCTGGCAGTTGCGGCGGCATTTACGGTGCTGCTGACCGGATTGTTTATTGTCGCGGCGCGCAAGAAGGCATTGACTCAGGTGATCGGATTTCTCATTTTTGAAAACGGCATCACGCTGTTCGGCATCGGGATGATGCGGCACCATGAGCTGATGGTGGAACTGGGAATTTTGCTGGATGTTCTGGTATTGGTATTTATAATGGGTATCGCGGTGTGCCAGATCAACCGGGAATTTGCCCATATTGATGCGGATAAATTGCAAAATCTGGATGATTTGCCGGACGGGGAGGTGAAAAAATGACCGTATCGGGATTGATGACCGTGCCGCTGCTGGCGGCATTGCTGGTATGGATTCTCAAAGGCAGATTGCTCCGGACGATATTGCTGTCTGCCGCCGCGGTGCATACTGTATTGACCGGATATGTATATTTCAAAGGTGAAGAAAGTATTGTGCTTAGAGGCATTGAACTGGGTTGCTCGGTTCGGGAATTCGGATTCGGAGTTCTGGCGATCACATCGCTGCTTTTTCTGCTGGTATCGCTGCATTTGTGCAGCTGGCTGAAATCCGATGCCCGTGCCGGAGAGCTGCGCGGCGAGAGCCACGGGATGAGCAAACATACGCTGGTGTCGCTGCTGTTGCTGTTTCTCGGAACAATGACGTTGACTGCGTTGGCGCAGGATTTCGGAACCTTGTGGGTGGCGGTGGAAGCCACAACGCTTGCCAGTGCGCCGCTGATAAATTTTCACCGTTCCAAAACCTCTCTGGAAGCAATGTGGAAATATCTGCTGTTGTGTTCGTTGGGGATCGGAATGGCACTGTTGGGCACGATGCTGCTCAGTGCGGCATTGCCGGAAGGTTCTTCTCTGGCGTTTGATGCGGTAAAAAATGCTGATCCGCAGTGGTTCAAAGCGGCATTTGTATTCTGTTTCGCCGGATACGGATTGAAAACCGGTTTGGCACCGTTTCACTCCTGGCTGCCGGATGCCCACAGCGAAGCTCCGGCACCGGTATCGGCACTGCTCAGCGGCTCACTGCTCAATTGTGCATTGCTGGGCTTGGTGAATATCCGTGATGCCGCTCCGGAGGGATTGACCGGTTTCTGCAATGGATTTTTTATCTGTTTCGGGATAATCTCACTGTTGTTTGCGGCGTTCTTTATCATCGGGCAGAAAGATTTCAAACGCATGCTGGCATATTCCAGTGTGGAACACATGGGGTTGGCAGTTTTAATGATCGGTTTTGATTGCGGGGTACTGGTACTGCTGCACATGGCGTTCCATTCATTGACCAAAATGATGCTGTTTTTGACTGCCGGAAATATTCTGCTGGCATACGGAACGCGCAAAATAGAAGCGGTCACCGGCGTGTTGACCCGTTTGCCGCGCAATGGTATGCTGTGGCTGGCGGGCATGCTGTTGATCTGCGGAACACCGCCGTCGCCACTGTTTTTTACGGAATTGGTACTGGTCAAACAAGCCGGTATACTGTGGGGCGGAGTGATTTTGCTGCTGCTGCTGATAATTTTCTGTGCGATGGCGTATGTGGTGATAAAAATGTGCATGGGCAGCGCTGCTGCAGCTGAATTTCCGGAAATTGACTGCCGGGCGGAAAAATTGACCCGGATACCGTTACTGGTGCTGATGTTGATAATTTTCTCCGGTGCGGCATTGATGGCTGAAACGATCATGAGGTATGTGCAATGAACAGTAATTTTCTTTTTCTGAAAAACGGCACTGCCGCGCCGTGGTCAGATGTTCCGGAAATGGAATTCAATTATTTCCGTACTGAAATATTGAAAAAAATGGGTTCCTGCCGGGTATTGGCATTTTTTGCTTTGCCGGAAACCGATGGTACATTTCTGTTGACGGCAGTATTGGGCGATCCGCAGGCGCAGGGATTTTTGCTTGCCAAAAGCCGGGTCAGCGGTAAATTTGCCAGTTTGACTGCAGAACATGCGGCATTCAACCGCTTTGAACGGGAGATATACGAAGAACACGGTCTGCTTCCCGAAGGTCATCCGTGGCTGAAACCGCTGCGATTCCAAAATGTCGATCCCGGGGTCACCGATTATTTTGCCATGCTCGGCGAGGCAGTTCATGAAGTTGCGGTCGGCCCGGTGCATGCCGGGGTGATCGAACCGGGGCATTTCCGGTTTGAATGTATGGGCGAAGATGTCTATTCACTGGAAATATCTCTGGGGTATCAGCACCGGGGCGTGGAAAAACTGTTGCGCAACGGCCCGGATGCCCGGACTCCGCATTTGATCGAAACTGCCGCCGGAGACAGCAGTATTGCCGCGGCGGTGAATTATGCGCGGATAGTGGAGGCGTTGGGAAATATTCCGGTATCTCCGGAGATCCGCACCATCCGGCAGCTGGCACTGGAATTGGAACGGTGTGCCAATCACATCGGAGATCTCGGTGCGCTTGCCGGCGATGTGGCATTTCTGCCCACAGCCAGTTTCTGCGGCCGCATCCGCGGAGAATATCTCAATATGAGTGCGGAATTGTGCGGCAACCGTTTCGGGCGCAATTTTGTCACCCCCGGCGGATTGACTTGCGCCGTGGATCAGGAATTGGCAGACAAACTGCTGGCGTGGCTGAACCGGGTGGCTCCGGAATTGTGGAATGCGCTGGATCTGATGTTTGATTCCCCGACGGTGCTTGACCGTTTTGAGAATACCGGGACCGTTTCTGCGGCGACACTCCGTGAATTGGGAGCAGTCGGCATGGCGGCACGGGCAGGCGGGGTCGCATGTGATTCCCGCAAAGATTTTCCGATGGCAGACGGCTTGTGTGCTGAACCGGTGGAATTCAGTGGCAGCGGTGATGTGGCATCCCGGGCGCGCATCCGCTATGAGGAGTTGAAAAAATCCCATGAATTTCTTTTCAAAGTGCTGAAAAATATGCCGTTGAGTCCGGCGGTACTGCCGGAATTAAGTCTGCTTGCCCCAGGAATGATCGCGGTTTCCGTGACTGAAGCGTGGCGCGGAGAATTGTGTCATGTGGCGTTGACTGCGGTGAACGGGAAATTCCGCAGTTACAAGATCATTGATCCCTCGTTCCATAACTGGGAGGCATTGGCGATGGCACTGCGCGATGAGCAGATATCCAATTTCCCGATTTGTAACAAAAGTTTCAATCTGTCCTATTGCGGACATGATCTCTGACGGAGGAAAATTATGTGGAAAGCTCTTAAATCCCGTCTGTTTCAGGGACACCGCACCGGAAAATTTCCGGTCTCTGCCCCGCCGTCTCTGCCACCGCGTTTTGCCGGGCGGCCGGAAATTTCCCAGCTGAGCAACAGTGAATTGGAAGCGTGCATGGAAATCTGCCCTGTCGGAGCGTTTACCACTGCCGATGACAAAGTTGCCATTGATACGGGCAAATGTATATTCTGCAAAAAGTGTGCCAGAGTGTGCCGCAGTATCAAATTCGGCAAAGAGTACCGTCTGGCTGCGATGAAACGTGAAGATCTGCTGGCGGATGGTTCAGCTTATACTCCGCCGCATCCGGAAGACCGGCAGCTGGCGGAAATTTGCGGCAGGTCACTGAAAATCCGTCAGGTTTCCGCCGGAGGATGTGCCGCGTGCGAATTGGATTTCAACGTGCTCAATACTCTGGCATGGGATATGGGACGTTTCGGTATTCAGGTAGTGGCATCACCCCGTCATGCCGATTGTATTTTGGTGACTGGTCCGGTGAGTAAAAATATGCTGCTTGCGCTGAAAAAAAGCTATGAAGCCGCTCCGCGTCCGGTATGGGTGATCGCTTGCGGAACATGTGCGATCTCCGGAGGGATCTATGCCGGCAGTCCGGAATGCTGCAACGGTGTAGAGGGGATTTTGGATGTGGATCTGTATGTGCCCGGTTGTCCGCCGCATCCGGCAACTTTGCTTGAAGGAATCATGCGGCTGATGGGCAAAAAAAGCGGACCGGAGGTCAAATAAATGAAGCAGGACGGATTTTCCAGCAAGCTCGGATTTGTACTTGCAGCCGCCGGCAGTGCCGTGGGGTTGGGCAACATTTGGCGGTTCCCATATTTGACGGCGAAATACGGCGGCGGTATATTTCTGCTGACCTATGTGATTTTGGTATTGACATTCGGTTATGCGCTGTTGATTTCTGAAAATGCGATTGGCAGGATGACCGGAAAAAGTCCGATCGGGGCATTCCGTGATCTTTGTGCCGGCAAGAAATCTTTTCTGGGCTCGGTGCGTATCGGCGGGTGGGTCAATTCAGTGGTGCCGATGATCATATTGCCGTATTACTGTGTTATCGGCGGCTGGGTCACCAAATATGTGGTGGCACTGGCGGTGAATCCGGTCAGCAATTTCCATAAAGATGCGGTGGTGAATGGTCAATCTGCATCGGCGGCATATTTTGTTGATTTCATCAGCAATCCGGCGGATTCGACTATATATTTTATTGCGTTTGTGATCATCACCGCTCTGGTCGTGGCATGCGGAGTGGAAAAGGGCATTGAGAGATTCAATAAAATTCTTATGCCGATGCTGGTGCTGCTTATCATCGGAATATGTGTATATTGCATGTTTCTGCCCAATGCGGAAGCCGGCTTCAAATATTATCTGAAACCGGACGTGAGCAAATTCAGTTATATGACCGTAGTTGCAGCGATGGGGCAATTGTTCTTTTCGCTGTCGATCGCGATGGGGATCATGATCACTTACGGGACGTATATGCGCGAAAAAGATGATCTGGTATCCAGTGTGAATCATGTGGAATTGTTTGATACCGGAGTATCGTTTCTGGCAGGCATGATGATCATTCCTGCGGTAGTTGCATTTGGTGGAGAAAAGGCGGCGGAAAGTGCCGGCCCGGGCTTGATATTTATCACCATGCCGCAAGTATTTGCCAGTTTTCCCGGCGGCAGTATATTTGGGGTGCTGTTTTTTATTCTGGTGCTGTTTGCTGCTGCGACATCTGCGGTTTCACTGATGGAGACCAATGTCCACACGATCAGTCAGGAATTGAAAATATCCCGTAAAAAAGCGATCACCTGTGTGTTGGGGGAAGTTTTTGCGATAGGAGTTATAACTGTTTTGGGTTACAGTGTACTGAAAAATATCAAACCGCTGTTTTTTATCAGCAAATATCAGAATATGGATATTCTTGATACATTGGATTTCATCAGCAACAGTGTTCTGATGCCGATCGGGGCGATATTCACGACGGTCTTGGTGGTAGCAGTGATCGGATTGGAGAAATTCTCAGAACATATCAAGAGCGATAAACCGTGGTATCGTGAATATATTTATCAACTTTGCATGAGTATAGTAGTCATACCGTGCCTGCTGGTGGTATTGCTGAATGCGACCGGAATATTAAATTGAGATAAAATTGCAGATATTTTTTGCCGGACGTAAAAAAATATTTGCTTTTTCTCTCAATGCGGTATATATTAAGTGCATACCCTTAATAAGGGCGGTTAGCTCAGTTGGTTAGAGCGCTGCTTTCACACGGCAGAGGTCACGTGTTCGAGTCACGTACCGCCCACCATTTTTGCCGCAAGCAAAAATGGTGAATGAAGCCTGAAAAGGCTTCGCTTCATGCACCGAAGGTGCGCTTCATGGCACGCAGTGCCGCTTCATATATTTTGATGCTTGACGAGCAAAGCTCGCAAGCACAAAATGTGCTTCATAAAAACGCCTTTTCAGATGAAGCAGCTTCATTTCATTTCGCTATGAAGCATTGTTCCGTTACACTTCACAATATGAAGCACTCCGCTTACGCTCCGTATGATGAAAAAATGAAAAATGAGAGTTGTGTTTGCAAATATTCCTTGTCTATGCTGCATTATTCAGTGGAAAGGAAAAATCTCCTGATATTTTGATTCAACCTGAAATTTTCATAATCCCCGACCATTGCCAAAAATCATCGAAAATCTGTAATCAGCAGTTGTAAACGCCTGCGAAGTATGGTACATTAAACTTGGGCGATTATCAAAAATAATCAGTACGGAGATAGCAATGGATAATGATTTAAATAAAAACAGCAAAAAAACTGCGCTTGTAATATCTTTGAAAATACTGTTTTTCTGCGGCGTTATTGCTGGAGCGATCTTTTTGTGGATGATAGGATTGCTTGTCATCGGCTTGGGCAGCGTTAATCCGGTGTCAATGAATATTTTCTGGACGCTCCTTTTGCTTTCTTTGCTGATTTTTATTTATTCTCTGCTCTTCCGTAAAGCCAGAAAAATCTGGAAATGGACCGGCAGTTCTGCATTGCTCTGTTTGCTTGTCCTTTGCCTTATTCCTGCATACCGCTGGTACACGGTGGAGCGATTTAAACAGTTGAGCGACAATATCAACTGGTACGCTTATGATCCCTGGCGTGCTGAAACCAAAGTTGTTGTGGTAGATGCCGCGCCAGAATTCAAGATTTCAAAGGATTTGCCGAAAATGGATGGGGCGTATGCGCTTTATCCGGTTTATTCCGGTGTTGTCCGCGCCCTTTATGACCGCAACGAATTTGAAAAACACTCCCGATGGGAATATTTGGTTACTAACGGTTCGGATATTACCTTTGAAAAGCTGCTGAAAAATGAAGTCGATCTTATTTTCAGCGCCCCGCCATCCAAAAAACAAATCGCCGATGCCCAAGCCAAAGGTTTGAAATATGAGATCACTCCCTTTGCCAAAGAAGCGTTTGTCTTTTTTGTCAACAGTAAAAATCCCATAAAAAATATTACTTCACAACAAATCCGGGATATTTATGCCGGTAAAATCACCGACTGGTCGCAGATAGATAAGCGTTTGAGCGGAAAAATCAAGCCATTTCAGCGCAATCAGGGCAGTGGCAGTCAGACCATGCTGGAAAAGATCATGGGCAAAACACCAATTATGCCGCCCTTGAAAGAAGACCGCCTTGCCGGTATGGGCGGAATCATCAACGATGTAGCAAATTACCGCAACTATCAGGAAGCGCTCGGCTTTACATTCCGCTATTTTTCAACAGAAATGTTCAAAAACGGCGAAATCAAACTGCTTGCGATCGACGGCATTGCCCCCACCGTGGAAAATATCCGCAACGGTACTTATCCCTTTATTGCCGATTGCTGTATCATCACCGTCAAGCCGCGTAGTAAAAATGTCGGAAAAATTGTAAATTTCCTGTTCTCCCCCGCCGGAAAAGAGCTGATTGAAAAGACAGGTTATGTTGCCATGCCAGGGGAATAATTTTTCTGCCGCAGTTGTAAAAACTGCTGTCTATGATATATTGCTCAAGCGGTCACCAGAACAGTACAAAAGGAACAAGGCAAGGAATTACGAGCTATGGAAAATAACATCCTGAAAGAAAGATTCTCTCTATATAAACTTATTCGCTATGCAGGAGGACTGGCTTGTGTTATTGCGTTTCAATCAGCGTTGTTGCCTCTTTTGATCTTGTATAAAATATCAAATTCAGAACACCTTAAAATGACGGAGTCGCCGCTGCCTGTTTTTTTGACAACCGGTTTTCTGGTATTGGACGGCATATTACTCGGACTTTTGCTTATATTTTCACGGAAAGAATACAAAAAACATCATTTTTATTGTTTTTTGGCGTGTGAAATTGCACTTGTTATCCTTCTCTTTCTACTGTGCCGATACGGCAATATAAAAATTGACTTGAGTTTTTAACCACTAAGGATCTCATAATGATGAAGCGCTTATAAACTAAAGGAATATGTTCCAAATGGGAAACACTCAGGGAAGGAAATTAACTATGGTTCCATTTAAATGTTTGATGATTTTTATTGCTATTTATTTTTTTTCATTTGTCATTGAAGCAAAAGAACAAGAAAACATTCGAATTAGTGAGGATTTTCGTAAAGTTTTGATGGCAGCAAAAAAACAAATGAAATATGAAAAAATCAATAAGTTTAACATCAAAGAAATTTCCGGAATTAAAATTCTATACAAAAATGATACCCCTATTACGTATTTGATTTTACAAGAAGGGTGGGATATCGCTATCCCTGCTGGAGGCATTTTTGAAATAATTTTACGTTATAATGATTTAAAATTAGAAAATATTGAAATAGGACGTTAATAATGAAATATAAAAATATCTTATGTTTGCTTTTATTAGCAATGTTTCTGAATTGTGATGCAGTGGCAGGAGATTCGAAAAAGACTATAATTACTTTTCTAAATATTGCAGATGATTATGCTAAAAAAAATAAAATATATGTTCAAGAATGGCAATTAACAGAAGTAATGCGGCTCCGTTGGCAAGATGTTTTAAATTTAAATGAAAAAAGGTTGATTTTTGCAGCAGAATACACCAAAAGCTTAAACAAGAATAATTTGTATGTTTTTATTGCGTTCTCAAAAAAAGACAATACTTTACAAAAAATATTGTTGATTGATTATAAAACACTAGAAATCATTGCAGAAAATACGATATTTCTTCAGGAACTTCCTTTGGAAAAACTGATAACCATTGCCGAAAAAGAATTGGTAAAGGTATATGGGAAACGGGTGTTGAAACAGCGTCCGTGGAAAATCACCCGCAGCGATGAGAAAAGCATAACTCTGACTGGAACATTTCACGTTCAGGGCTTAGGCGGCGTGGCAGAAATCACATTACAGAAAAGCAACGGAAAAGTTCTCCGCATGATCCACGGTAAATGACAATGAAACTCTTTGACAAATACTTTCAACCTTACGCTGAATATTGCATCAGGACAACTTTTTCGGAAGATGAATTGAAAGAAGCTCTTGCCCAAGAATGTCCGGCGACATCGGATATTCTGTCATGGAAAGCCATTAAAGCAGCTTTCGGCTTGAGCAAAACGATTGTATTTTCCTACGATCCGGATGATCCGCTGCATTTGCATCCGATCAAAGCATACCGTAACACTTCCAGGGGAGATATATTCATCCGGTGTGAAAAAGCATCGGATGGAGAAACGATTTTGCATATTTCAATCGCTCAAAGCGGAAAACACAAATGGCTGTTGTATGCTATTGGCATCTTTGCCCTGTTCTGGGGAGTTGCCGCCTCGTTTGTCATTTGGTGGGGAATATTCCTTTCTGTGATTTTTATCGGATTCTTATTCATCGTTTTAGAGTGTTGCCATGCCATGGCGATGGATGAAATTCCGCAAACCCGGCAGGACTTTGAAAGTATGTTGAGAATGTTGGAAAGAAAAAAAGACATTTTGCCGGGAGATAAAAATGAATAAAGATTTGCTGAAAAAATTTGGCAAAAGCCTGTTGAGAATAGCTGCTGCATTGGCAGTTATTCTTGGTATCCCGGCTATTGCTTATTTACTTTGGCAGCCGGGAAGTAATACCCCTTTACAGGAATATGCCAATAATGCCATCTGGATCGGTCATGGCTGGATGGGCGATGACGGTTGGTTTGAACGTAATAATCGCAATAAAGATAATTTCCGCAGAGTTGAAAAAATTTCCGCGTTGTTCAAAAAACTTTCCGATAATAAAATCTCCACGGTTTATCCGCATTTATGCCCGGCAGAACTCAATGGGAAAATTGCCTCTTATGACAGCGTGCAAGTTGAGCTTTTCCTTGATATTGCCGCACAATACAACATCAAAGTCATTCCGTGGATTGGCGGGGTTTTTGAAGAATCTGCCCGTCCTGCCGATGAAAAATGGCGGAAAAATTTTGTTGCCTCGGTCGATGAATTGTTGAA
>JAFVRD010000052.1 GCA_017504435.1 Lentisphaeria bacterium
ATGTTATCAATGACTTTGGCGATTTTCACTGTTTCAGAGAGGAAGGCACTGCTGTCGATCTGCACTTTTGCCCCGCCGCCGGTGCTGGTGAATGTATCACCGGCAGTGACGAAAGTCAGCATACCGTTGACAGTTATAACCGCAGATGAATTGGCAATCGCTCCGGAATTGCCGGCAAAATAGAGATTGCCGATAGTGAGAGGTCCTAAATTCGTAAGTGCCGCAGAGCCGGTATTGTTGTAAAATTCCGAATTTGCAACTGTCATTGATGCTGCTGACATATTGCAGATGGCACTGCCGTTGCCGGCACTGTTTTCAGTGAATGTACTGCCGTAAATATATGAGGTGGATTCCTGGTTGGCGATAGCTCCGCCGTAACCGCTTGCGGAGAGGGAATTTTTGTAAAACACACTGTCAGAAACCGTAAATACCCCGCCTCCGCCAACGTAAACCGCTCCGCCGCGGGTCGAAATATTATTGGCAAAAGTTGCTCCGGATAAAGTTGATTCCCCCGGGTATATACGGTAAACTCCGCCCCAGTTGTTGACGGCGTTGTCGCAATACAGAGTTTCATCAATGCAGACAAAACTTTTCCCGTAAACGGCAGTCACGGCACTTTTGCCGCTGGAAGTGAATCCTGCCAGCAACACACAGTCCCCGGCTGCGGAAATCGAATCGGATGCAGCAATAACAGTACCGTCAGCAAATGTGATACCGAGATTTTTATCAGAGAAAACCCCGGTAATATCGGCATTGGTGATATACATGTCACCGTCATAGATGAACAATCGGGCATCCCCGGTCACAGTAAATGCGACAAGTTCTTCAACCGTGACTCCGGATGCTATTTTTACCGCAGATGGAACATTTTCAACAAGATAATCGGAGGCAATCAACGTTTGGGAGAATTTTTTTTCTGTCATAACAAAACCTCTTTTTTTTGAAAATTATTTCAATAATCTGCCGAAACCGCAGTGCGCTTCCGGACCACGCAAGGCCGAACACAGGGAATTTTCCCCTGCTGATGCCAGCGGAGCGATTCTGCCGAAAACATCTTTGAGTGCTTCGGCAAAAAGTGCAAATTCCTCTTCGCTGTGAGCAAGCATCGGGTAAAATGCCGTGGATGCCAGAATATCATGATCAAGCATCCACTGCACATACAGCGTTTTGGCAATATTACTGCCGGGAAAATCAAAAGCAAACGATGCCAGACAGCCGAATGAACTGGTTATTTTTATCGGCAGACCGACTGAATCTGCGACTGATTTCCACAGTTGCATTACATTGTTGCCATAAGAATTGACATAGCCGGAAACACCGGTCTTTTCCATTTTATCTATGGTTGCCAACGCCGCCACAGGTCCGGTACGCTCTGTCCAGTAAGTGCTGCTCAAAAACGTTTTACTGCCGGATTCCATCATCTTCTCATTGCCGATGACCGCGCCGATGGGGTGTCCGTTGCCCATGGCTTTGGAAAATATCGCCATATCCGGATTCACCCCGAAATTCAGATGTGAGCCGCCGAAACGGTAACGCCAGCCGATACTGATCTCATCATAAATGAGCATCGCACCGTATTTATCACACGCTCCGCGCAATGCTTCCAGAAATCCGGGAGTCGGCAATTCGTGGCGGCACGGTTCGCAGATGATCGCCGCCAGATCATTACCATGCTCGCGGAGCAGAACATCCAACCGTTCAAAATCGCCGTGAATAAGCGGCAGTGCAGTGCCGGAAAGTTCTTTCGGCACGCCGTACGGGGATAATCCGCTCAACCACATCCCGCCCAACGCATTCGGATCACCGAGATTGCTTGCCAGATACCAATCCTGCCAGCCGTGATAACCGGCAATAATAACTTTTGATTTGCCGCGGTACGCCCGGGCAATACGGATCGCGACCGCCGCTGTTTCACCGCCGCAACGGGCAAAGCGGGCGCAGGATGCCCACGGATGGATCGCACACAAACGCTCCGCCAGAGCCACTTCCTCCGGCGGATTAAGGGTGGAAAAATTGCCGTCGCGGATGACTTTTACAACCGCTTCAGTAACATCATCGTCGTTGAATCCCAGCAGAGTTCCTCCGATACCGCAGGAAGAAAAATCTATAAATTCCCTGCCGTCCAAATCCGTAATGCGGCATCCTTTGGCAGCTTTGAAGTACGGCGGCCACTGCTCCGGAGCCATCTGCTCCGGGCGTTTGCTTAATAATTGCGTCCCGCCGGGAATAATAGTTTTTGCATGTCGGTACAGTGATTGGTTATCCATTTTCAAATCCTTCTATTACATTCAACGATACTATAATTTATATGACCGGATGGTCTGTTTCCAGTAACACAGAATATAAAAAAACATGTTCAATATATAAAAAACGAAAGTCACGCTGTGATCTGCATTTGCATTTTCTCTATGACGGTTATATATTTATGTCCGGATCCATTTTTCGTTCGGTATTGAAGAATAATAAAAAAGAAGTGGTAAAAAAATGAGAGTCGATGTATCAGAACTGAAAAATGTTTTCCAGTATCTGGATGATTTTGCCACTGCCGGATACCGGATCGAATTTGACACCGAACCCGATGCAGATGCCCCGCAGGAAGATTTCGATTATCATATTCACAAATACTGGGAGATGAAATTTTTCCGGGAACGCAATCTGCTCAGCATTCAAGCTCCGGAAACAGTCCATTGCATGACCGGTAACGATCTGGTTATCGCCGCCACATTTCAATATCTGCAACTGTTTGACCGCAGTATAGAGTTTCTGGATGAGAATATACAGGATAATATTTTGCCGGAATTACTGCGTTTGTTGAGCAAATTACCCGCCAAAGCGCAGTTTGACAACATCCGGCAATCACTGGGTGATGCCGTCATTGATAATATCAAATTACTTTTGAAGCAAAACTGGCACGTCGCCGAAAGACAGTGGGCAAGCCGTTCACTGACCGAAATCGCCCTTGATTATATGGAAAATCACTATTATCAGGCAAAATTAAGTGTGACCGACATCGCACGTTTTGTCGGAGTCTCACCGCAGACATTGAATGCGGTTTTCCGGCGGGATACCGGTTTGACCACCCGGCAGAATCTGATCAAAATCCGGCTGCATCACGCCCGTCAACTGTTGGCCGATCCCAAATATCTGGTAAAAGATATTGCGGTCCTGACCGGCTGGCACTCTGCTTTCTATTTTTGCAATACTTTTCGCCGGATTTTCGGACATCCGCCAAGTGCCGGAAGAGATCTCTGATTTTTATATATTAAAAAAATAAACCCTGCATGAGTCGTAAATTCAAGTGTTTTACGGCTTTCTTTTTTTATATGCCGAACATTTTTTTTTATATTTGCCCATACTGGCATATTTTTATTTTATGCAGTATACTAATAGAGGTGAATTCAAGAATTTTTGAGGTATTTTGAAATTACCTCTGACAGCAAAGTTTAATATTTTTACCATGCGGGGTAGTTGTATGCTTAATGGTCCGAAACTTGAAACATTATATTCTCTTACCGGCAAAATTGCTCTTGTTACCGGCGGCTGCCGCAATTTCGGCGCGGAAATGGCAACCGGTCTGGCTGAAGCCGGAGCGACTGTCATCGTCACCGCCCGCGATATTTCCCGGGCTGAAGCCGGAGCAGCAGAACTTCACCGGCAGTGCGGCGGAGAATTCATCCCGATGCAGTTGGAACTGACCGATGAAAATTCAGTGATCACGCTTTTCGGGAACATAAAAGAGCGTTTCGGGAAGTTGGATATTCTGGTGAACAATGCCGGAGGACACTCCAAAAGCGCGTGCGGTCTGCTGGAAAAAGAATCTCTTGCCGGATGGCGGGAATTCATCGAACCGAATATGACCGGTACATTTCTCATGCTCCGCGAATATGCCATACTTATGATGCCGCTACGCTCCGGATGTGTGATAAACATTGCCAGTATGGCGGGAATGGTTGGGCGCGACCGGAAAATATACGGCAATGACATGACGCCCAATCCGGTAGCTTACTCCGCCGCCAAAGCCGGAGTTATCGGTTTGACTTACGATTGTGCCGCATATCTCGGTGAATACGGCATCCGGGTCAACGCGATCTCTCCCGGCGGTTTTGAACGCACCCAGCCGGAACATTTTATCAGAGATTATTCTGACTTGACCATGCTCAAGCGGATGGGCAGAGCCGGATTTGACCTGAAAGGGGCGATAGTATTTCTTGCCTCTGAAGCGTCAGCATACATCACCGGACACAATCTGGTGATCGACGGCGGTTTCACCCGTTATAAATAAGGAAACTTTATCATGTTGAAATTCGGCATTATCGGCATGAATGAGGGCAATGGTCATCCGTACTCATTCACTGCGGCTTTCAACGGATTCAATGCGGATGCTCTGGCAGAAAAGTGTTCATTTCCCATCATCCGCGAATATCTGACTGCTCACCACCGCAATCAGGAGTTTATTCCCGATGCAGAAGTGACTCACATCTGGACGCAGGACAGGGTGATTTCACAGCAGGTGGCTGATGTTTCCAATATCCCGTGTGTGGCAGACTCCATCGCTGAACTTGTGTCTGAAGTTGACGGAATCATTTTTGCCCGTGATGACATCTGGAATCACTGGGAAATGGCGAAGGAGATTTTTGCTTCCGGAAAACCGGTATATATGGATAAATTGCTGGCGCATAATGTGGAGGATCTGCAAAAATTTATCGCTGTCACCGGAGAGGATTATCCGCTTTTGACCGCCTCAAGTTACCAGTTCGCACCGAATGTAAAATGTGCCGCAGAAACCATACCGTTGAAAGAGTTGCGGACGGTTCACGGGATAAGTCCGGTCACTTGGGTACGTTATGCTCCGCATCTGCTGGGCGCACTTTTTGCGATTTGCGGCAGCGATGTGATTTCAGTACAGAATTGCGGGCGGGACAAAGAGGATACTGTTTGTCTGACCTTTGCCAACGGAATTCAGGCGGTATTGCAGGTGTTTGAAAGAATCGCTCTGCCGTTGGGGTTGAAGTTCTTTTTCAACGCTCCCCACGCTCCGGTGGAAGTGCCGTACACCGACCCCGGTCTGGAATCGTACTTTTTAAGCATTGTGGAAATGATGCGTGCGTTTACAGAAATGGCAAAAAACGGTAAAAAAGTTGTGTCATTTTCTGACACGCTGAAAACCAATGCCATCGTCCTTGCCGGAATCCGTTCCAGAGAGGAAAACGGAAGAAAAATTTATGCGGATGAATTTGTGGAGTTTGTCAAATGAAAATCCATCCCTCTTTTCTCATTTACCGCGATGACCGGTTTTACTCCTCGTTCCCGGCAGTTGCGGCTTGCAGTGCCAATGATATTCATGTGGTTTTCCGCCGTTGTCCGAGTTATTACGGTTATCCGGGAATAGATCCGGATACATTCCGCTGTCACCATGATGTGACCAGCCAGTTGATGTATACCCGGTCAGGTGATGCCGGAAAATCCTGGAGCGAACCGGAAACATTGTTTGCTCCATACAACGGCGGCAGTCAGGATGGTGGTTTGTACTTTGACGGCAAGTACCTTTTTGCCAACAGTTTCATCTGGGAACACATTCCGCATTTCATGGAAAATAACTTGAAAGAGTATGGATTTGACCGTCATCTTGCCGCTTTCGGCAAAAATACCAGTGCGGCTCTGCCGGGTGGAGTCTATCTGCTCCGTTCCGATGACCGGGGAAAATCGTGGCAGGGACCTTATCAACCGGATCCGCTGCCGGACGGCACGGAATATTTTCCGGGACATCCCCGGCTGATGCACAACCGCGGCAACCTTGTCAGAGGCAATGACGGGGGGTTGTACTGGGTCGGAGAACGCTTTGAACACTCCCCGGAACTGTATGCTGACATAATGCTTTACCGTTCAGAAGACAACGGCAGGAGTTTTCAATACTTTGCCACTGCGGCGGATTCCCTGGGCAGAGATATTTATGAAGAACCGTTCATGTGTATAACTCCGGCGGGGAAATATGTCATATTGATCCGTTCCCAACGCTGTCTGCCTGATGGTTCATTGAGCCGGGCAGATCTGGTGACTGTGGAATCTGTAGACGGCGGCAAAACCTGGAGCGACCCCGTCCGGCACGATATTCATGCTGAACCGAGTGCTGCACAGCGGCTGCCCGATGGCAGAACCATGATCGTTTACGGCTACCGGAAAGAGCCTTTTGGTATACGGGGCAGGATCGTTTCTCCGGAGTTTGAAGATCTGGATACAACTGAAGAATTCATTATCCGGGATGATTCGCCGGAAATAGATACCGGTTATCCGTGGCTGACTGTGCTTGATAATAAACGTCTGCTGGTGGTTTATTACATAAAAACCGGTGCGGTACGTTGTGCCGGCGGCATCGAAGGAAATATTATTGAATTGTAAATCAACCCAGAAAGGAGAAATAAATTATGAGAAAAATCAAGTTGTTGTGTGCAATTTTTTCCGGAATGATCGCCTGTTCCGGAACACTTGCCGGAACGGTGTACGGGTGGATTTTTGACAGCAATGCCGATCCTGCCGTGGTAAAGAGTTCCGTTGCTCCGGAATTTGACGGAACCGTCAAATATTATCCGGCAAAATTTCACCGGGAAACATCCGAAACAAAAGGCAGTTTTATCCGTTTGGATGGCGCATCTGTGGAAATTCCGCACCATGATGCGTTGAAAGCGACGGATGATTTCAGCATTGAAACCGAATTTGCCCTTGACATGAAAAACATGGGAAAAGCGAAATGGGCGGGATTGCTTTCCAAAGGCAAAAATTACCAATCCGGCTATGCTTTGATGCTCAGTGCTGACGGACGGATATTATTCACATTGCTGACCGACAAAAATTTGCTCTGGTTCCAATCCCAGACCGGATTGATCAAAGATCAGACCGACCACAAAGTCAAAATCACTGTAAATAAAGGTCTGGTCAGGATGTATCTGGACGGTAAAGCCATCGGCAGCCGCCGTTGTCCGGGAAAAATCATTGATACGGGCGCACCGCTCCATATCGGGGCAACGTACTATCCGTTTTATGGGAAAATATATTCTGTCTTAATCGGTTCTGCCGCTGCAGTTCCGGCGGTAAAGAAGCCCGCTGTTTCAGAAGTGAAAACCTCAGGCGCAGTTTTTGAGTGGAAGTGCAATGACGGCACCGGGGCGGATATTTTGAGTTGTACCGGCATTCCCGAATTCAACGCCGTAATCAACAATACTGCCAAAATGCGCTGGTCGCAGGCTGATGAAAGAGGATTTTTTCCGACTTTCAACGGAGCATCTGCTGTTGTCCCCCATCATGAAAACATGATCGGTAAAAACGGTTTTATTCTGGAAACCGAATTTGCCCTTGACATGAAAACCATGGGAAAAGCGAAATGGGCGGGATTGCTTTCCAAAGGTAAAAATTACCAGTCCGGCTTTGCTTTGATGCTCAATCCCGAAGGCGGAATACTTTTTACTCTGCTTACCGACAAAGAGTTGGTATGGTTTGCCACCAAAGGCGGTCTGACAAAAAATATGCGCGACCACAAATTGCTGATCGCCGCAGGAAACGGTTGGGTAAAAATCTTTTTGGACGGCAAATTTATCGGGAAACGCCGCTACTACGGTAAACAGATTGCCGATAAAGGTGATAATTTTTACATAGGTGCGCCATATTATCCGTATTTCGGGAATATTTATTCTGTAAAAATCCGTCCTTACGATGAAAAAAATGTGCCGCCGGAATCTGCCGCCGCCGCAAAAAACACCGTTACAGAAAAAATTTTCCGTCCCGCTCCCGTCGTCGATCCGGCGGGAACGGTGATCGTTTCTGATTTCAGCACTTTTTCTCCGGCTCCCGAAACAGGTTTCAGTTTTGACCCGCGGGTTTGGAGTTATGGAAAATCATTCAAGACCGGACCGCACGGGACACTGTATCCGCCGCAAATCGACGGAGGTACAATTTCCTGTATGCCGGGTTTGACCGGGAAATATGATATTTATATTTGCGGACGCATCGTTTCCAGTGCAGTGAAATTGCAGTTGCGCATTGGAAATGATCCGTTGGCATATATCATTTCCGGCAGGGAAGTCCCGGAATTCAATGCAGTTCACCGCAATTTTGAAACCTGTGTCGCCCGTGACATTGAAATGAAAGATACCCGGATAACTTTTTATCCCGGTACATTTTTTTATCTCGGATATATCAAATTCATCCCCGTTGCCAACCGGAGAGCAAAAGAAAATCCGCCAGACCCCAACGTTACCGTGACCCGGGGGGAAATTGCCAAACCCGGAGCCGGTGAGATTTATTTAAAATTCACCCGGCGTTTTTTTGCAGAAAAGCGTCCGGCTCCGGTGGTGTCGGAAATTTCCCGGCAGCGCGGATTTCAGATTTTCAGTTATCCGTGGATGCGCCTGCTGTTTACCAACAGCAATGCCGCGGCGGACACCGGTACCGCCCGGCTGGATATTTCAGCAGCCCCCGGAGAGTATGAACCGGCGACACTCGGTGTCCGCGGGTTGCAGGATAACGTGGGCAAACTTACTTTGAAGTTGAAAAAACCTTTCGGCAATTCCGGGATTTCCGCAGATATCGCCGTGGTTGAATCGATCCCCAAACGTACGACCAGTTACCACGGCAATTCGGAGTATATCATCGGTCCGCAATATTTGGAACGTACCGATACTGTCGCGGTAAAAAAAGGTGAATCCCGGCAATTCTGGGTAACGTTTCATGTCCCAGAAAACACCCCCGCCGGAAAATATGACGGGGAATTTGACCTCAATGGCATTACTGTAGCATCCACGGTCAATGTGCGTCCTTTCAAACTGGATGCACCTGATATGAAGTACAGTTTTTGTGCAAACGAATTCAGCAAAGAATCTGTTACCCGTGATTTTGAAGATATGGGCAGACACGGCATAAACTGGATATATATGCACAGCGACAAAGCCGTGAAAGTAGATGATCCGCGTTTGGAAACTATGAAAGTCGATATGGATAACTCTATGGTCACAGCAGCATTCAATGCGCTCAGCAAATACCAGAAAGTTTCCATGATCAGTATGTATGATGACGTTTTCAAAAATATCAGCCGCGCCAATCCCGGCAGGGAATTGGAGGCTTCCCGCAAATTCTACCAGTTGGTGAAATCCTACGGTGACAAACACA
Source organism: Lentisphaeria bacterium (assembly GCA_017504435.1). GTDB lineage: Bacteria > Verrucomicrobiota > Lentisphaeria > Victivallales > Victivallaceae > UBA1784. Next base: position 9,157 of record JAFVRD010000052.1, read on the forward strand.
ACTGGCCGGAAATAATCTGGATGGGAGATGATGAAATACTTTCTCATCCCCGCCGTCTGGATGCTGCGATCATCCGGATGCGCCGCCACAAATCCATCGGCATGAAACTGGGGATCAATCACCTCTGGAAAAAAACTGTCCGTCCGCAGGCTGATGAAGCGGAGATTCTGGAAGGACTTTCGCAAACGATTATTTTGCGGTATAATACCTCCAATTTGTACTATGTCGACACCTGGGATGATATTCTGAAACAAACTGCCGCCGAGGGCAAAGAACTTTATTCTTACAACAACGATTGCTGTATCGTGTTTGCCCAACCTGCCGGAAAACGTTTTGCCAACGGCTGGTTTCTCCGCAGTTTCGGCAAAGGCAGCAAAGGTATGGAGTGGTATATGTATCTGGGGATCACCGGTTCACCCTACACAGATCTTGACGGCAGACAGGCGGACTGGTGTTACAACTATCCGGAGTCCGAAGGACGCAAAGGAGGTTTTGCCATTGATTTCGAGGCGATGCGCGAAGGTATTGATGATATGCGCTATATCTGCACACTGGAAAACCTGATCAAAAAAGCCAAAGAACAGAAAATCGACACCGCAGATGCGGAAAAGTTGCTGAATACTCTGGCTGATTCGTTTGATAAAAATCTTTTCAAAAGCAAAAGTATTTTTATCAACAGCGTTTGGGAGGATAGTTTTGAACAGAATGGAAAACGTTATGCTTCCGGTGATTATCTGCCGCCCAACGGCTGGAAGTTGGAAGATTATGATAACGCAAGAGAAAAAATTGCCGGGGCGATTATTTTGTTGCAGGAAAAATTGAAATGAAAAGCAAAGGAACAGCGTGAATATGGCACAGATACCTGAAGCGACCAAAAAATTCACATTGAAAGAACTGTTTGCAAGTACTGCTTGTAAAATATGTGTTTCGCCGTTGTATTTTTTCAAAAAAATTTATAAAAATATCATATCCTTACTTCCGCAAGGGCGCGCTTCACGCCTTCACATTTTCACTCAATCAGCGTTCACTCTGATTGAACTGCTGGTAGTTATCGCTATCATCGCGATACTGGCAGCACTGCTGCTGCCGGCATTGCATAGCGCGAGGGAGCGGGCAAAAGCGTCAAATTGCATCAGTAATCTGCGTCAGATGGGAAATCATGTACAATCCTATACAGATACATTTGACGGTTATTTTCCCAACAACAGCAATTGGGCATGGCAATTGATAGGTAAAGTCCCCAAAGATTACGACAACTGGATACGACCGCTCATATCTCAAGCGAAAATACTGGAATGCCCCTCCGTAAAATCCATCCGCGAAGGGCTGAATACTTCAAATGACGGTGATTATTTTGGACATTGGTTGGCAAACAGGGTTACGATTTCTTATGCTCAAAACGGTTATGCTTTTGAAAACCACAGAAGTGAAGTGAAAATATCAATATTTTCTTCACCGGCTCAAACTGCAGTACTGGTTGACGGGAATCCTTATAATACCGTGACTGGATTGAGTGATATGATTTTGAAAAATCCGGTTACGCTGGTAACTGTTATGAGTGAGACATATTCCAGAACCGGTTATGTGCACATGAAAAAAGCCAATTTTCTCTGCATGGATGGTCATGTCGACGCCAAAAGTCCGATCAAATATTTTGATATAAAAATAAAGAAAAATGTGTCTGACGGTTACGATAATTTTGTAGTATATTGAGGTTATTTCAGCAGTTGCCGCGTCAATTACCTTTGTTGATATCGGAAAGGGGAAAAATGATTATACCACGGAAAAGCCGGATTCTGGAAAAAATCCGCGCTGGTAAAAAAGCATTGAGTTTCAAAATAAATCTTTCCTGCCCTCGCGTTGCGGAAATCGCCGCGATCGCCGGATTTGACGGCGTATGGTGCTGTCAGGAGCACGTTCCCTCTGATCACAGCACGATATGCCAGATGATACAGGCTGCAAAAGGTTATGACTGCGACACCATCGTCCGGGTGGCGAAAGGGTGTTACAGTGATTACATCCGCCCGCTGGAAGCCGATGCCGCCGGAATCATGATCCCGCACCTGATGAGTCTGGATGAAGCCGAAAAAATAGTCCATACAGTCCGCTTTCATCCGATCGGTTTGCGTCCAGTTGACGGCGGCAATGCCGACGGGATGTATTGTATGCTTGACTTCAAAGAATATATAAAATTTATGAATGAAAACCGCATGGTGATAGTTCAGATCGAAGACCCCGAACCGTTGGCGGATTTGGATAAGATCTGTCAATTGCCGGGAATAGATATGATATTTTTCGGTCCCGGTGATTTCAGTCAGGCGATCGGTCATCCGGCGGAGTTTGACCATCCGGAAATAACAAGAGTTCGCAAACTTATCGTTGATACCGCGCACAAATACGGAAAGTTCGCCGGTACAGTCAGCGGAGTTGCCGATTTGCAGAAATATTATGACATGGGATACGATTACCTCAACTGCGGCGCGGATGTTACTGCAATCGCCGCAAATTGTCAGGCGATTATAAATAATTCTCACACCAGTTCGGATAAAAATGAATGATCCAGAATATATCAGTGAGTTGCAGTGTGCATTCCGTAACGGTCAGCTGTTTGTACAATGGCAGGAAAAAGATTTGCCGGCTGATGCCCGTTTGAGCGTCTGGCGTTCCCCGGTGCCGTTTGAAGGAAAATTTCCTGCCGAAGCAGAGTTGTTGGCACGTTGGCTGAATCCCGGCAGTGCCGGAGACTGGTGGCTGGATATTGATTCGTTTTTGCGCCCTCATGATGAGAAGTTGAAAAATGAAGAGATTTTTGCCGGTAATGCCGCAGATAATGTTGTTTGTACGAAAAATCCCCGTGGTTTTGTCATTGAAAACGGCGGTATGCCGCTGAATCCTGATTCAGGATTGCACGTACACACTCCCCGGGAAAACGGGTGGTTTTATTATGCCGTTGCTGTGCACAGCGGATTTGATGAAAAAATATTGATGTATTCTGCGACCGCGGAACCTGTTTGGTGTGATCGCGGAAAGATCACTCCGATATGTTTTTCCGGAAAAATCACAGAAAATTGCGGAAAAGGTCTGCCGGTAATCATCCGTCTTCACGGTCGCGGCGGCGGAGTTGGAGTTGACGAAAATGGCAATGAACAGGGAACGCATCTGTTTTTTGCCGACGAAACCATGGCATGGCGGGAAGGAATACCTTTTAAGTTTGAAATAAAAATAACCGCAGATGCCATCGAATTGACACCTTATGACCGGATTTGGACAGGCAGGATAATTTCTGAAACGGAATCTTCAGATGCCCGCGATCATGTTCCGGCAGTGGCAACATTTTGGCTTGGATACAATGTCAACATCGGACGGAGCAATCTCGGACCGGATTTCATATTTGACAATTACACCGAACGCTGGATATTGTTTCTGACCCGTTGGGCACAAGATTTTTTGGGAGGTGATGCCAGGCGCACTTATATTATCGGTGGTTCCATGGGTGGTACCGGAGCGGTACAGTTGATAACTCATTTCCCGGCGGTATTTGCGGCTGCTGTTGCATGGGTGCCGATTTACTCATATACTTGGAAAAAACTGCCGGGACAGGAAACTTCAGCATGGCGTCTGACCTGTAGCGGCGGACCGTTTACAGTTGAAAATCCGGCGGTTATGCCTGACGGCAAAAATTTATTGGAATATGCCGATGCCGCAGCCAATATTGCTCATCCGGAAATAGATTTCCCGCCGCTGTTTGCAACCAACGGCAGACAGGATAAAGCGATCCCGTGGGTAAACAACCCACCGTTTTACAATGCGGCAAACGATGCAAAACAACAGATCACGGTGTTTTGGAATAATGGCGGACATGATATGTCGGATCAAGTTCCGGATGATATGAGATTTTCTGAAAAAGAACTTTTCAAATACAGTCTTGATCACTCTTTCCCGGCATTCAGTAATTGCAGCGATAATCGTGATTTTTGCAGCGGTAAAGCCGATGCCGGATGGATAAACCGGGGATTTTACTGGAAAGACATTGTCGATGAAAAAGACAGTTATGAGATCACACTGCAACTATTTCATCCGGAAATAAAATATCCGGTAACAGTGGATGTCACGATTCGGCGGCGGCAGAATTTTCATCCTTCGCCCGGGAGTGTACTGAATGTATTTGTAAACGGTCATCCCCGCCGGACAGTTATTGATGAAAACGGTGTAATGACAATAAAAAATATACTATTTGCCAGTGCTGATGAATTAAAAATTCATTGCTGCAGTTGTCAAATATAAAAGAGGTTGTTTCAAAAAAACTGGAAAAAGTTGATGAAGCAGAATAAAAATTATCATTCCCGGATGACAGTGGTTCTTTGTTAATGAGGCAATTTCAAAACTCCTCAAAATTGTTGAAGCGTCCTCGCTTTGATTTGTGAAAGGGAACGTTTTCAGCTGTTATCATGCAGATAGCGGCTTCAAACTACCCTTTACAACTCTTTGCGATGCCATCTTCATCATTTTTCGAATGACTTTTGAAATTACCTCTGGGAGCAAAATTTTGTTTACGATACCACTTTTTATTTTTATCACGATGATTTTTTAATACGATTGCTGACAACGATGCACGTTTTTGTTTTTTGCTTCAACAAGTAAAAGAACATTTAGGAGAAAAAATAAACATGTGCCTTGTTTAATGAATTTTATCCATATACTAAATTGAAAATCCGTCTTTCAAAAAAATTGACTTATATATCACTATAGTGACATTGTTTTTGAAATGGAACTTGTCAAACAGGTTGAAGTAAATATTGATTATATTTTGATGCTCATTAAGAAATATCATGACAGCAACTGCAAGGATAAAGAAATTCTTGTTGCTATTGACAAAGCAATCAACTCCAGTTTGCAACTCAGATCAAAAAAGGAATTGATCGAGAACTTTATTGCTACTATAAATACCAAAACTGATGTCAATGCAGATTGGCAGCGTTTTGTCAAAGAGCAGCGAGAAAAGGATATTCAAAACTTAATCACAGAAGAAAAGTTGAAGTCTGAAGAAACCAGAAAATTTGTAGATAATGCATTTCGTGATGGCGTGCTCAAAACAACTGGCACAGACATTGACCGTTTGATGCCGCCTGTCTCTTGCTTTGGTGGAGGAGGCTCTCGCGACAAAAAGAAACAAACGATTATTGAAAAATTAAAAGCCTTCTTCGAAAAATACTTTGGAATAGTTGATTCGGGCGAGTATCTTGTAAAATGAGGTATTGCCAATGACTAAAAAACTGCAAATTCGTAACAGTACGGCTGAATTTTTGACCTTTGCTTCTCAAAACGAGGGTAATTCTATTGAAGTCCGTTTTGAGGACAACTCTTTATGGCTGACTCAGTAGCTTATCGCCGAGTTGTTCCAAACTTCCGTCCCCAATATAAGTATGCATATCAAAAGCATTTACGAGGACAAGGAGCTTGAAGCCGTGGCAACTCTTAAGAATTTCTTAACAGTTCGCCAAGAGGGTAACCGTCAGGTCAACCGTAATCTTGAATACTACAATCTGAATATGATCATTGCGGTCGGTTATCGGGTCAACAGCAAGCGGGCTACCGAGTTTCGGCAATGGTCAACTGCGGTGCTGCGGGATTACGCCATCCGGGGCTATGTGATTGACCGTAAGCGGATGGAGAACGGAACATTTCTCAATCTGAATACTGTAACAAACACGAAATCCACAGTAATATACTGCATAGGGCCGTATTTTTCAAGTTAAAACAGCACTTTTACAGTATTTATAATGGGATTATTTAGAATTTCACAATTAGAGTTTTGCCAGAATTTCAGGAAT
>JAFVRD010000053.1 GCA_017504435.1 Lentisphaeria bacterium
CAGTGGCGATTTCACTTACCGGTTCTGCAGATGCGGATTACATTTTCCTCAGCAGTAAACATGCCAACAGCAAGGTTTACGGTGATGTCACACTGACCATCAGTGATTGTGACAGTGACAAAGGATTTGACTTCATCCGTATTTCCGGTATGGCAGGCTGCGGTGTTGATAACACCTCCGGAACTACCAAAGTGGTGCTTGGATCCGATCTTTCGCTGAAGTATCTGGATTTCGTGGATGAGCTGCAGATCGCTGAAGGATGCACGCTGAACATCGATGAAAAACTGCTTGTTGAATACAATAACGAAATGATCGTCCGCCTTGCTCTTGACGGTGATGATACCAATAACGGTGACTGGACTGTCATGAGCGGTGCTGCTCTCAATGATTCCTGGCAGCTTGGTCATGTAAAATTCATGCTCGGCGATAATGAATTGGAATTCGCAACCAGTGGCGAAGGCCTCTTCAAAGAAACCGATGAAAACGGCAATGTCATTGCCATCAAATACGGTATACTCAGTTAAAATATTTAACAAATAAGGTTAAAACCAAAAAAAAAGACCATAACAGAAAGGGTAAAAAAATGGAAAAGTTCAAGTACAACAAACCGTCTTTGGAAGAAGCTGATTTCGGTAAATTCGTAGCCGGAGCATCTATTCAGGATGGTACCACGGAGGGTGCAGGTAGCGAAACCCCTGATGAATTATAAGCTGCGATGAGTATCACGTAAACGGACAGAAGAAATTCTGTCCGTTTTCATTTTATTTATGTAAATTCTCTATGAAAGTTTCATAAACACGGAACATAGACCATTTTAAGCATCTTGCATTTGCTTTTATCTCCAAAGACAGTATATTATCTGAAAAGTGGAGATATACTGATATGAATAAGGTTTTTTTTATCCGGCAGTATGATTACACCCCGGAATTACTCCGGCATGCACTGCAGCAAATATTAATGCCGGTTGCGGCAAAATACGGAGGATTTCATAATAAAAAAATTATGATCAAACCCAATTTGCTGGAATATCGCAAACCGGAAGATCCGGCATGTGTTCACCCGGCAATGTTGAATGTATTATGTGAATTGCTCCGAGATGAAGGTGCCGCAAAAATCTCGATTATTGAAAATCCGGCAGTACACACCGCACCGGCCATCATATCCGCAATGGGTATCGGAGAAAAATTGCAGGATTTACAAATTCATATTGCCAATTGTGAACGTTATGAGAAAATTCCGACTCATAAAAATGCCATATTTCAACAATTGGAAATCGCCACCGAATTCCGGGAGCACGATTTGATCATCGACTTTGCCAAAGCAAAAACTCATGCCATGATGACCTTGACTCTGGCAGTTAAAAATCTTTTCGGCTTGATCCGGGGCAGTGAACGGCTGGGCTGGCATCTGGCGGTCGGCAAAGATTACCATAAATTCGCCGATCTGCTGCTGGATATTTATACTCTGGTCAAACCGCATATATCATTACTGGATGCAGTGACCGGCATGGAAGGCAACGGTCCGGGCAGCGGTGATCCGGTCCAATTGGGATTTATTGCTGCAGCAGATGATGCTTTGGCTCTGGATATGTCGGTCGCCGGAATCCTCGGCTGCCCGGATATCCCGATACTCTCCCGCGCCGCAGAACGGAATATGCTTCCTCAATATGAAAACTGCGGAGATATTCCCGCCCCCCTGAATATTAAATTGCCCGAACCGCCCCTGCCAACTCTGGAATGGGGAGTGTATTTCCCGGTGAAATTACGGGACTATCTGCGTAAAAAAATGGTTTCTTATCCGGTCGTTGATAAAAATACATGCATCGGATGCGGATTATGCGTACAAAAATGCCCGCCGCAATCTCTGAAACTGAAAAAAGGGAAACCCCGCTTCCACTATCCGGAGTGCATCCGGTGCTATTGCTGTCAGGAATATTGCCCGAAAGGAGCAATAACTTCCGGAAAAACATTCCTGATGCGCTGTGCCGATATATTTGAACGGCTGTTCAGGATCGGCAAACGGCACTGACTTCAGAGTTTATCCGGAGTTTCAGTGATTTTGTAGTCTTCCAGTTTGGAGTACTGCAGCTTGTGGGAAAGTCTGCCGTAAGGTACCAGATGTTTGCCGCGGCGTACTCCGATGCTGTTGAGATATACGGTTCGGTCAATATCGCCTTTTTTCAGCATCGTATATACCGCAGCTGCCCCGTTGTATGAACGGATGGTACGCCAGTTCTTATCAAATTCAAAAAGATTCCCGGCATTCTGCAGCGCGATCGCCAGAAATTTAAGCGCATCATAACTCTGCGTTTCACATGCTCCGGGATTATGATAAAAACGTTTGCGGAAACTCTGCCGGAACCTCTTGAATTCCGGACTGCGGTTTTCAGGAGAAAAGAACGCAGTGTAAAGACAGTCCCCCGGTTCCGTGTCCAGTAATGCATCCATAAAGCGCAGATCATCCCAGCTGTCCGCACCGCAAATTATTCCCGTAAAACCTTTTTTACGGAGTATTTTCAGAATATCAGCCGACCGTTTGCCCTGCGACGTGACCAGAATGAATTCCGGATCATGCGCCAGCATATTCAAAATCACCGGTTCCGGAATTTCTCCGCTTTCCGGCAGGATCACCGTATCAACGATCTCGCCGCCCAGATCCTGCACACTTTGAGCAAAATCACGCGCCACTTCCCGGGAATATTCCGTGGCCCCCGTCCGGTCGATAAATACCGCCCCGCGCCTGACCGTGCGCCAATGATAAAGATATGCCGCCAATACTGCCATCTGCTGCGCATTGGAGTAACAATTGCGGTAAACAAAAGGTGAAACGTCCTGATGCAGATTTGAAGTTGCCAGCGGAATAACTGTCGGCGTCCGCAATGCGGCAGAATATTGAATGATATTGGAAACCTCCTCCGTACTGTATCCGGCGATCATCGCTGCGGCATTGACCTCCTGAACCCGGTCGACAGCAGTGCGGGTCCCCATTGCAGTACCGCAGGTGTCAATAAATTCCAGCTGCAGCTGCCGTCCCTGAATTCCGCCATTGGCATTGATATCAGTTGCCGCCGCCAGCAAACCCTCGCGCATTTTTGCAGCATATATCCGGTTACTGCCGGTCAAAGGCAGCAATGCCGCCACTGTCACCGGAGTCCGGGCCCCCGGATCAACGCGAAGCACATATTCAGCAGGCACGCAGCCGCAAAGAAAAAACAGTACCGCCGCCACCGGAAACAGGAGCTTTTTTATCATAGTTCAAATACCTCGGAGTGATATGACTTAATGAACAATAGTTCCGCAGGAGGTGTCTCCCGCCATGATCCGTTCCAGATCAGCCGTAAAGAAATCAAATACCACGATCGGCAGATCATGTTCCCGGCAAAGCGAAAATGCCGACATATCCATGACTTTGAGCTGACGTTCGATGGCTTCATCGTAGGATAATTCATCGTAACGTTCGGCATCAGGATATTTTTTCGGATCTGCCGAATAAATGCCGTCAACTTTCGTGGCTTTCAAAACTGCATCGCAATCCGTTTCCAACGCCCGCAATACACTGGCGGTATCCGTCGTAAAGAAAGGATTACCCGTTCCTCCGGCAAAAACAACCAGTTGTCCGGCTTCCATCGCTTTTATTGCGGCTTCACGGTCATAAGCCGGCAAAAAACCACCGGTGGGAATGGCACACTGCAACAATACCGGAATTCCGATGGCATTGCAGTAATTTTTGATAGCGATCGCATTCATAGCCGTAGCAAGCATACCCATTTTATCCGCATCGACCCGGTTCATTTCCCCACCGGCAGCACCGCCGCGCCACAAATTGCCGGCACCGACGACTATCGCAACTTCCACTCCGGCATCCATAATGGCACGCACCCGTTCCGCTACGAAACGGCATGCATCAGCTTCAAAACCGAGATCCTGTGAACCTTTGAGTGTCTCACCGCTCAACTTGAGCAGTACACGGGAATAAAGAGAATTTTTCATCGTAAACCTCCGATTTTTTACTTTACAGTACTTAATATAACCGCACTTTGATAAAATCGCCACAAAAAAACTTGCAAAGTAGAGGTTTATTTTGTATATTATTACACAAATTTTTGATCAATATTCAAAACAGGGAACTTTAGCTATGGAAAATATGCCGAAATTAAAAGTCGGAGTCATCGGAACCGGAGCATTGGGACGCCATCATGCCAGATTGTATGCCCAGAGCCCCAACGCTGAAATGATCGGAATTTTTGACGTTCAGCAGGATGCCGCCAAAAAAGTCGGTGCTGAATTCGGATTGCCGGTTTTTGATAAATGGGAGGAACTTGCCGCCCAATGCGATGCACTCAGTGTCGCCGTACCCGCAAATTATCACGCTTCAACTACTATCCCTTTGCTGGAAATGGGAAAACATGTCCTGGTGGAAAAACCCATCGCCGCCAGTGTCGATGATGCCCGCGCCATGTGCGAAGTTGCTGCCAAAAATCAGCTTGTCCTCGGCGTCGGTCACGTGGAACGCTTCAATCCCGCCATGGATTATCTGGAAACACACCTCGATAGACCCCGTTTCATCGAAGCCCGCCGCCTTGCCGCTTATCCTCCTGCCCGGCCGGGCATGCACCGCCGCGGGACTGAAGTCAGTGTGATTCTGGATCTGATGGTCCATGACCTTGATCTGGTTCTGCATCTTGCAAATTCAGAGGTGGAAAGTTTTGAAGTCTCCGGTTCACCGATACTTTCCGACAGTGAAGATCTCGTTTCCGCCCGGATCAAATTTGTCAACGGCTGTTGTGCCAATGTCACCGCCAGCCGGGTGAGTTCAACCCCGGTCCGCCGTCTGCAAATGTACCAGAATGATAAATGCTATGATATGGATTTCGGGCAAATCACCGGCAGTACGGTAACTTCCCGTGAAAAATCCGGTCTGGTCACTGCCGAGGTGACACTTGAAGCAAAAAATGCCCTGGCTGCCGAATTGGAAGACTTTATTGCCGCTGTACAGCAAACCCGGATTTCCGGCCGGCTCCACGATACCCGTGTACCCGGCATTCAAGGTTATAACGCATTGAAACTTGCAGTTGCCATCGAAAACGAAGTGCGCCGCAGCAACAAACAATACGGCTTTGAACTCCCCCCGTGGTCTCCTGATGAATTGGCATGAGCAGAGCAATTGCGGATGTAAAATCAATCTGCGTTTGAAAGTCACCGCCAGACGTCCGGACGGATTTCATGAATTATCCACTTTGTTTTATCCACTGGAATTCCCGGGAGATGTATTGGAAATATCCGGCGGCAGTCCGGGACTTTCACTGAATGTCCCCGGTTTCCCGGAACTGGAAACCCCGGGTAATCTGGTGCTGAAAGCGGCACAGCTTTTTGCCGGACTTTCCGGGATTGATCCGGAGTGGAGTTTTACATTGCACAAATACGCCCCGATCGCCGCCGGCATCGGCGGCGGCAGTGCCGATGCCGCATGCGTTTTGCGGATGCTCAATGAGCATTACCGGGTGTTCACACCGGAAAAACTGGCAGAAATAGCGGTATCTCTGGGCGCGGATGTCACATTTTTTTTGACCCGCAAACCGGCGTGGGCGACCGGGATCGGCGAAAAACTGGAATTTTTGGAAACCGATCCTGTCCTGCCGGAAGTGTTGCTGGTCTATCCGGGATTTCCGGTTTCGGCAAAATGGGCTTATGTCAATATGGCTCCGGAATTGATTTCTCCGGATGACCCGGATATCAAAAACAGATTTGACAGGGCATTTTCTGAACCTGCAGCGGCTGAATGGGACAATTTGTGCCGCAACGATCTGGCTCCGGCATTATGGAAAAAATTTCCTCTGCTCCGGAATATCCGGCAGAAATTGATCTCTTCCGGAGCATTGACGGTGCAGGTATCCGGCAGCGGATCGTCACTGTTTGCATTGTTTGCACATGGCGCGGAGAAAGCCGCCGGAATGTTGAAAAGTGAATTCGGCAATATGAAACAAATGAGAATTTTTACCGGAGATAAAGAGTTGTGAATAAAGCATTTTTTCTGGATCGGGATGGCGTGATCAATTTTGAAATCGGTTATCTGCATGAACCGGATAAAACGGAATTATTGTCCGGAGTGGCTGACGCAATTATTGCGCTCCACCGTGCCGGTTATCTGGCAGTGGTAGTCAGCAATCAGGCGGGAGTCGCCAAAGGTTATTATCCGGAAGCGGATACGCACGCTGTCCATGCCCGTTTGCAAACTATGCTGTTGAGTACCGGCGGCAGGGAGGCATTGATCGATGCGTGGTATTTCTGCCCTCATCATCCGGAATTCACCGGCAGTTGCAGTTGCAGAAAACCTGCCCCGGGAATGTTGCTGCGGGCGGCTGAAGCATTTGACATCGACCTTAAACACTCCTTTATGATCGGAGATCGCATGAGTGATCTGGAAGCAGGTGTAAATGCCGGATGTGCGGCAAGCTGTCTGGTAACGACCGGATTGCTGAACGAAGCCGACGGATTTGCCGTGGCAAATTCGCTTCCTGAAGCGGTAAAATTATTGTTGGATCGGTGAAAAATGATCAATGATATGGCTTTGCGTTTAAGTGTCGCCGCGTTTGAAGGAATATTTATTTTTGTTTTTCTGGCGGCACTGTTGCACCAGAGAAACAAAATCGGTGATTTCGCATTTGGCATGTCATTCTGCGCGGTGCTGTTTTTTGGATGTATCGCCGCTGCTGCCGATTTGAAACTGCCGTGGCCGGGAGGTGTGGAAACTGATTTCCGCCAGACCGTCATCCAAATACCGCTGATGACACTATTTTTACTGACCTTTATATCCTGCGGTGTGTTAAAAAGCCAGCAATTGCTGATCGGTGCAGTTTGTGCGTATTTATTATTTATTTTCTTTTCAGCAAGTGTCAATCTGCAATGTTCTTTTCTGCCGGAAGACAATATCCGGGCAGTGATATTTCTGCTGCTTTCAAAAGTCAAAGATTCTGTCAATGTGAATGCTGTATGCAATTTGCTGGCATTTTTTACTGTCCCGATGTTTTATTCGGCATTTCCCAGATGGAAAATCCGTTTCTTTCAAATCGCTCTGGCACTGACCTGCGCTCAAACCGTGGCATTGATTCCGGTAATGATCCTGAAAAATATCAACGGCGAAAAATTACTGATGTTTCATCCGGTAAATGCGATCGCATTGATCTCAATTCTGATAATGGCACTGCTGCTGAGCATATATTTGCGGCTGCTCGGCAAAGAGCTGCCCATGCATAAATCCGGAGTTTTTGACTTCATGTTCGCATTTTTCGGCAGCTACAGCCGGGTAATGGAACTGGAAGAAGATTTGAGCCGTTGGGAAAACCGTTATCATCTCGTGCTGCAGCATACCGCCGATGCCGTGGTAATCTGTGATGTCACAGGAAAAATCACTGAAGCAAATATTGCCGCCGGAAAAATTTTTGCCAACGGCAATGCCGATATTCTGATCGGTAAGGAATTATATTCGCTTTTCACCCCGGATATCCCGCTGACTCCGGAACTTGCCGTATTGAAACCGCAATACTTCAACTGCTCTGTGAAATCCGGCAATACCGAAAAATACCTTTCTGCCTCCATAACTCCGGTACGTCTGAAAAAACAACTCCTGATGGTCATGGTCGCCAGAGATTTTACCGCCGAAAGAGTGCTCGCGGAAGAAAAAGAACAGCTTACTGAACAGCTTATTAATTCACAACGTATGGAATCTCTCGGCGTGTTGGCCGGAGGTATTGCCCATGACTTCAACAACTACATACACGCTATCCTCGGTCACGCCGATGTGGCAATGATGATCTCCGGCGATGACCGGGAAAAAGTCGAATCCCACCTGCGGAAGATCACTTCCATTGCTGAAAAGGCCGGTAAACTCACCTCTCAACTCCTCGGATTCGCCAGAAAAGGCAAATATCATATCGTGGAAATAGATATCAAAGAGTTGTTGGAGGATTGTACCGGTTTACTGGAACCGCTCCGGCTCCGGGATATTTCGCTCCGCAGCAAAGAACTTAAACATGTCACCATCCACGGCGATCAGCTGCAAATGCAGCAGGTCGTGATGAATTTACTGATCAATGCTCTGGATGCCGTTGAAAATGCACCGGATAAAATAATTTCATTAAGTTCCGGTTCTGCCGCCAGCGCACCGCTGCCTTTCAATCCGCCGCCGGACAGAAGTGATGCACACGCGGATGGATTCATCTACTTTGCGATCCGCGACAACGGCAACGGTATGAGCGAGGAAACCAAACGGAAAATATTTGAACCGTTTTTCACGACCAAACCGGTCGGTCAGGGTACCGGCATGGGGTTGGCGATGGTGTACGGAACCGTGACCCATCACAAAGGCTGGATAGAACTGGAAAGCGATCCGGAACACGGCACTTGCTTTTGCGTATTTCTGCCCGGACATACGGTCTAAACGTTTGTCAAAGGATGCCAGCAGGCGCAGAACCGGCCGGCTTCTCCCGGCAATTCCTGTAAAAACGGCTTCTCTTTGCGGCACTGCTCTGAAGCATAAGGACAACGGGGATGAAACGGACATCCTGCCGGAGGAGCCAGCGGCGAAGGCACATCACCGGTCAAATGCGGCAGATGCCGGTCACGCTTATCCAGATTCGGCACTGCATTCAGCAACGCCTGAGTATACGGATGCCGGGGAGAAGCTGCCAATTGCCGCGACGGAGCCAATTCCACAGCATTGCCCAGATACATCACCATTATCCGCGTAGAAATATGTTCCACTACCGCCAGATCATGAGCAATGAAAAGCAGTGCTGTCCCCGATTCTTTCTGAATATCCTGCAATAAATTTACGATTGAAGCCTGCACACTGACATCCAATGCGGAAACCGGCTCATCCGCTACAATAAATTCCGGTTCTGCCGCCAATGCCCGGGCAATACCGATGCGCTGACGCTGACCGCCGGAAAACTGGTGCGGATAACGGCTCAATGCTTCCGGAGACAAACCAACTTTTTCCATAAGTTCCGCCGCCCGTTCCAAACGCTGGCTGCGGCTGCCGGGAAAATGCAGGGCAATGACTTCATCCAATGCGGAAAATATATTCAACCGGGGATTCAGAGAACCATACGGATCCTGAAATATCATTTGAAATTTTTTCCGCAGTTCTTTAAGTTCTTTGCCGCGGGCAGTCACCAGATCTCTGCCGTCAAGCAGGATCCCGCCCCGGTAAGGCGTTTCCAGT
Source organism: Lentisphaeria bacterium (assembly GCA_017504435.1). Lineage (GTDB taxonomy): Bacteria > Verrucomicrobiota > Lentisphaeria > Victivallales > Victivallaceae > UBA1784. The sequence goes on from JAFVRD010000053.1 coordinate 9,223, forward strand.
TTGACCAACGCCCTGCCTAAAGTACTTTTGCCGCAGCCGGATTCTCCGACCAACCCCAGTGTTTCCCCTTTTTCCAGCGTAAATGATATCCCGTTGACAGCATAAAGATAACGCTGACGGCAAAATAACGGTGTTCTGACCTTATAACGCACCGCAATATCTCTGACTTCAAGCAGCGGGGTCATAGGTGTTCCATCTCCTGCGCTCCGGCACATATCAATGACACATTGTCCCTTGCTCCGGCAAGCAGAGCTTCCCGCATCAGATTACCGGTAATCTGCCGTACCGTCATGGTTGAACTGAGTGCATTCAGCAACAACGGTTCAGGTGTCACCGAATAAAGCCCGTCTGAACACATCAGATAACGCGCCTGCGCCGGACGATCGGATATTTTGCACTCCACGTCCACATATTTTTGAGTCCCCAGTGAACGGCAGACAAAATTGCTGAATTCATCTTTAAGACCATGATGATTTCTGCCTTCTTTTATTCCCGGTCTGTGATCGGTGGATAATTGCCGGAAATGATGCTCATTTGCCGGGTCATAGACGTACAGACGGCTGTCCCCGGCAAAAGCAAAAATAATATGATCCAGGAAAAAAATCGCCGCAATGACCGTACATCCCATCGGACGTCTGCGCCGTTCGGCAAAATTGCGCTCAAAAATCCGGCGGTTGGCACTTCTCAAAGCATCCAGCAAAAATTTATCATCCCACTCCCTGACCGGTTTCATCCAGGCCGCATGAAGCAGTTCTTTGATGCAGATACGGCTGGCGATCTCACCATTGCCGTGTCCGCCGATACCGTCGGCAATGGCACACAACACCGCTTCATCACCGGGACGGTCAATGATCAGAAAATTATCTTCATTATGTGATCTGCCAGTGCCGATGTTGCTTTCACCGGCAACGGCAATATTGGCACAGTTGATATTCATTTATTTTCCTGTTCTGCAGTTGAAAAATTGTACTTTGTTTAGTATAGTATGCAAAGCAGTCAAAATCAAATATTTTTCCGGGATAATTTATGAAAGATTTACATTTTATCGGGATCGGCGGCATCGGCATGAGTGCGCTGGCAGCAGCGGCTGCCGATTGCAAGTGGACCGTCAGCGGCAGTGACCGGGGGGCAGATAAAAGTGAAAATGCCGCCATATTCAATGCATTAAAGAGCCGCAACATCAAAATTTATCCCCAAAACGGTTCCCGCTTTGATGTGTCACCTTTACCGGAAGCATTGGTTTACAGCACCGCTATTGAAAATGACAATCCGGATTTTCTGGCGGCAGGCGAAATTCCCCGGCTGCACCGCTCTGAACTGCTCCGGATACTGCTGGATGAATTCAACCGGATTTCCATTGCTGTGACCGGAAGCTGCGGCAAAAGTACCGTCACCTGCTATCTCGCCGAAACGCTCACCCGTCTCGGTGCCGATCCGGTCATGATCTCCGGAGCGTTGGCAAAGCACTTCCGCACCCCTCAAAATGCCGGGAATTACCGGGGGGGAAACGGAAAATATCTGGTCTTTGAAGCTGACGAAAGCGATAAAAGTCTCCTTAAATACGGTGCTGATTATGCTTTGATCCTGAATATCGGTACCGACCATTATGATAAAGATGAATTGGCACGGGTGTTTGGAGAATTTCTTGCCCGCATACGTAAAGGAGCCGTTCTTTCCGGAGAAGTTTATCAGGCGGTGAAAAAATATATCCCTGCCGATTTGCCGATCCGGGTTCTGGATTTCCTGCCGCAGGATACGCTCGTAAAATATATCCCCGGAAACGGTTCTCCGGCTGCCGCATATTTCGGCGACGGCAGAAAACTCCAATTGCCGGCCCCGGGAAGGCACATGGCTGAAAATGCACTTTTTGTCCGCGCGCTGCTCAGTATGCTCGATTTTGATGACCGGCAGGTCATGACCACCCTGCCGGATTTTGACGGAGTGTGGCGACGCAACGATTTCGCCGGGAATACCGCCGCCGGAGCGCAGGTTTTTGATGATTACGCTCACAATCCGGAAAAAATCGTCTCATGTCTTGCCGGAATGCGCGAAAGATGCCGCGGCAGAATATTCGCACTCTTTCAACCGCACGGATACGGACCTTTCGGATTCATGCGGGATGCGCTTTTTGAAGCAGTCGATGCCTTTCTCAAACCGGATGACCGTTTCATCCTGCTGGAACCATTCTATGCCGGCGGGACTTCCAGTTTTTCACCCCATGCCGATGAGGTATGCGCCGGTTACCGGAAATCTGCTGCCGTTCCGGAGAAATACCTCTGTTTCGCCAATCGCAAAAGTGCAGGCGAATTCCTCATCTCACACGCCGGTAAAGATGATCTGATCGTAATCATGGGTGCACGGGACAATTCTTTGAGCGATTTTGCACGTTCCCTGACCCGCTGAACGTGTCATGGCACATGTTTTATGTGTCACAGTGTGTCACTATGGCACACTTTTTTTATTTTTCAGTTGTTTTTTACGCTGAAATCAATGTTGGCACGGTAATTGCTTGAATGAATGGTGCTGAAAACAAACAATTATTAAACCTTTAAGAAAAAGGAGAAAAAATCATGAGCAAGATCATCGGTATCGACCTCGGCACCACCAACAGCTGTATGGCAGTGATGGATAACGGCGAGTACAAAATCATCCCCAACGCAGAAGGCAACCGCACTACCCCCAGTATCGTGGCATTCACCAAATCCGGAGAACGTCTGGTCGGTCAGACCGCTAAACGTCAGGCAGTGACCAACCCCAAAAATACAGTCTTTTCCATCAAACGTCTGATGGGACGTAAATTCGCGGAAGTCGGCCGCGAACGGGAGCTCGTTCCTTATGAGATCGCAGAAGCACCCAACGGCGACGCCCATGTCAAAATCGGTGATAAACTTTATTCGCCCCCGGAAATCTCTGCAATGATCCTTCAGAAGCTTAAAGCTGATGCAGAAGCATATCTCGGCGAAAAAATCACCCAGGCGGTCATCACTGTCCCGGCTTATTTCAACGACAGCCAGCGGCAGGCTACCAAAGATGCCGGCAAAATCGCCGGTCTGGAAGTCCTCCGGATCATCAACGAACCCACCGCAGCTGCTCTTGCTTACGGTCTGGACAAAAAAAGTGATGAAACCATTGCAGTCTACGACCTCGGCGGCGGTACATTCGATATCTCCACGCTGGAAATCGGCGACGGCGTCTTTGAAGTGAAAGCCACCAACGGTGACACACACCTCGGCGGTGACGACTTTGACCAGGTCATCATCAACTACCTCGCTGATGAATTCAACAAGGAAAACGGCGTTGACCTCCGCAAAGACCCGCAGGCACTTCAGCGGCTCAAAGAAGCTGCCGAAAAAGCCAAATGCGAATTGTCAACCAGCATGTCCAGCGATATCAATTTGCCCTTCATCACCATGAATCAGTCCGGCCCGGTCCACATGAATATCACGCTGACCCGTGCCCAGCTGGAACGGCTCTGCGATCCCTTGCTGGAACGCACCCGCAAACCCTGCGCGAACTGCATGAACGATGCTGAAGTTTCCGCTGACAAAATCAAAGAAGTCATCCTCGTCGGCGGCATGACCCGCATGCCCAAAGTCCAGGAAACTGCCAAAGCGATCTTCAACAAAGAGCCTCACAAAGGTGTCAATCCGGATGAAGTCGTCGCCGCAGGTGCCGCAATTCAGGGCGGCGTGCTGGGCGGTGAAGTCAATGACGTGCTGCTCCTCGATGTCACCCCGTTGTCACTGGGTATTGAGACCATGGGCGGCGTCATGACCAGATTGATCGAACGCAATACCACCATCCCGACCAAAAAGAGCGAGATTTTCAGTACCGCGTCCGACAATCAGCCCGCAGTGGATGTCCGTGTGCTTCAGGGGGAACGTGAATTCGCCAGAGATAACAAATCCCTCGGTCTGTTCAAACTCGACGGTATTGCTCCGGCTCCCCGCGGCGTCCCGCAGATCGAAGTGACTTTTGACATTGACGCCAACGGTATTCTGCACGTCACCGCCAAAGATCTCGGCACCGGTAAAGAACAGAAAATCACCATCACCGCATCCAGCGGTCTTTCCGAAGCTGAGATCGAACGGATGGTCAACGAGGCCAAAGCTCACGAAGCCGATGACAAAGCCGCTAAAGAAAAAGTTGAAGTTCACAACCATGCCGATTCCATGATCTACCAGTTGGAAAAACAACTCAAAGAGCATGGCGACAAAGTTCCTGCCGAAACCAAATCCGCTTTGGAAACTAAAATCGCTGCCCTCAAAAAAGATTTGGAAGCCGACAATACCGAAGCTCTCAAAAACGGCATGAAGGAACTTGAAGAATTGGCAATGAAACTCGGTGAAGCTGTCTACGCCCAGCAGCAGGCCAATGCTCAGGGAGCAGCTCCGCAGGATGCCCCCAATGCCAAAAACGATGACGGCGTTGTGGATGCCGAAGTCGTCGAATAATTGAAATACATCTGCCCTCCTCCGGAACAATTCCGGCGGAGGGATGACAAAATCGGGTGTGGCACACAATGTGCTGAAAATAAAAAATAAGGAGAAAAAGAAAATGGCTGACATCAAACCGCTCGGCGATCGGGTTCTGCTCGAACTCAAAGAAGCAACCGAGGAAATGAATGGCGGGATCCTCATCCCCGATACCGCTAAAGAAAAACCCCAGGAATATGTCGTGGTCGCACTGGGCACCGGCAAAAATGATGACAAAGGCAACAAGATCCCCTTTGATGTCAAAGTCGGTGATATCGTACTGACCAGCCGTTACGGCGGCACGGAAGTCAAAGTTTCCGGTAAAGAGTACAAAGTCGTCAATCAGGAAGATATCCTCGCCATCGTCGGCTGAGAATTTTCCGGTAACAATAGAGTAATTTAATTCACGGAGTATTTTTATTATGGCTAAACAGCTTGTTTTTTCCGATGAAGCCCGTCGCGGCATCCTCGAAGGCGTGACTTTGCTCGCCAAAGCCGTCAAAACCACTCTCGGTCCCAAAGGCCGTAATGTCGTCATCGACAAAAAATTCGGTGCCCCCGCCATCACCAAAGACGGTGTGACCGTTGCCAAAGAAATCGAATTGGCATGCCCCTATGCCAATATGGGCGCCCAGATGGTCAAAGAAGTCGCTTCTAAAACCAACGATATCGCCGGTGACGGTACCACCACTGCTACCGTTCTCGCCGAAGCGATCTATCGCGAAGGTCTCAAAAACGTCACCGCCGGCAGCAACCCCATGGAACTGAAACGCGGTGTCGATAAAGCCGTTGCCGCTGTCGTTGCCGAATTGGCACAACAGAGCGTCGGTGTCAGCGATAAAGTCGCTCAGGTCGCCACCATTTCCGCCAACGGCGATACCACCATCGGTAATATCATCGCCGAAGCTATGGCCAAAGTCGGTCAGGAAGGCACCATCACTGTGGAAGAAGCCAAAACCCTCGAAACCACCCTCGATGTCGTCGAAGGTATGCAGTTCGACAAAGGCTATCTCTCTCCCTACTTCGCTACCAACACCGAATCCATGGAAGCTGCTCTGGAAGATGCCTATATCCTCATCCATGAGAAAAAAATCAGCAATCTCAACGATATGCTCCCGCTGCTCCAGGCCGTCGCCAAAGAAGGCAAACAGCTCCTCATCATCGCTGAAGATGTTGAAGGCGAAGCTCTGGCCACTCTGGTCATCAACAGCATGCGCGGTATCCTTAAAGTCTGCGCCGTCAAAGCTCCGGGCTTCGGCGACCGCCGCAAAGCCATGCTGCAGGATATTGCCATCCTGACCGGTGCCACCTGCATTTCCGAAGACCTCGGTCTCAAACTCGAAAATGTCACCACCGCTCAGCTCGGTAAAGCCAAACGTATCACCGTCACCAAAGAAAACACCACCATCGTGGAAGGCTATGGTGCCAAAGATGCCATTATGGGACGTATCGCCCAGATCCGTCGCGAGATCGAAGAGACCTCCAGCGATTATGACCGCGAAAAACTCCAGGAACGTCTGGCGAAACTCGCCGGCGGTGTCGCCGTCATCAATGTCGGTGCCGCTACCGAAGTCGAAATGAAAGAGAAAAAAGACCGGGTCGATGATGCTCTCCATGCCACCCGCGCCGCAGTTGAAGAAGGTATCGTTGCCGGAGGCGGTGTCGCCCTCGTCCGTGCAGCTGCCGCGATCGCCAAACTGGATCTCACCGGTGATGAAGCCGTCGGTGCCTCCATCGTTGCCCGTGCTGCCGAAGAACCTCTCCGTCAGCTCGCCATCAACGGCGGTTTTGAAGGCGGTGTCATTGTTGAACGCGTCAAAACTGCTGACGGCAATACCGGTTTCAACGTCGCTACCGGTGAATTTGTTGACATGATCAAAGAGGGTATCCTCGATCCTGCCAAAGTCACCCGTTCCGCGCTCCAGAACGCCGCGTCTGTTGCCGGCTTGCTGTTGACCACGGAATGCCTCATCACCGATGTGAAAGAGGAAAAAGATGCCGCTGCCATGCCGCAGCCGGGAATGGGCGGAATGGGCGGAATGATGTAATTCATTCCCCCGTTTTCTGATTCATACCAAATGCTCCTGTCCGGAATTTTCCGGGCAGGAGCGTTTTTCTTTAAGAATTGAGACAAAAAAAGAGCCTCCCAAACGGAAGGCTCTTTTTTGGATGTGCGAAATTACATTTCCACAGTTTTGGTCTTGGGCAGACCGAAAACTTTGTCTTCAGGAATGCGGCCTTCGGCACGCAGAACATTCAGACGCTCGAAACGTTTCATCACATTGCGGATTTTGCGGATTTTGCCGCCAACGCGCAGACTCGGATGCTGAGACATATTATCACCTCATTTATGTTAATAATTGACTTTCAAACTTCAAGACTATTAATATAGCACATTTTCTCTGCTTGTCAAGCCGCTTTCCGGATTTTAACCGGGTTTTTCCACGGTAAAAATGTACATATAAAAAATTCAGCAGATAACGGCTTACCCGGCAAACCGTTTTTTACAGTTACTGATGTTAAAAAACAATATATTTTACAATATAAAATGTTGATTTGTTTAGTAAAACCGCTTGCTTTTTCAGGCATACGAGTATATCTTATTTAATAAGATCAGTTGTTTTCAACTCAATTACACTTTAAGGAGAGATGATCATGGACATCAACAATCTTGAACGTTTCAAATCAACCATTGCCTCCGGCAAGACCGCGATCGGAGCAGTAGTTACAATGGATGACCTCGCAGTCAGTGAATGTGCCGGAGATTGCGGCATGGATTTTGTCTGGATAGATGCTGAACATGCTCCTCATACATTGACCACGATCAAAGGTCATGTCACCGCCTGCCGCGGTACCGGCTGCGCCCCGTTTGTACGGGTGGCAAAAAATGATGTGGGCATTTTGAAACCGGTTCTCGATCTTGCCCCGGCTGCGGTGATCATTCCCATGGTCAATTCTGCTGAAGAAGCTGAATATGCCGTCGCCGCCTGCCGCTATCCCAAAACCGGAGTCCGGGGGTGCGGCGTGCGCCGTGCCACACGTTATGGTGCAACTGATATATTTGAATACCTCAAAACTTCAGAAGCTGAACCGCTGGTCATCGTGCAGATCGAACATGTCGATGCAGTAAAAAATCTCGATGCCATACTTAAAGTGCCGGGAATCGACAGTATCTGCGTTGGTCCGTGCGATCTTTCCGGCAGCATGGGGATCCTCTGCCAGATGGATGACCCGGAACTCAACAAAGTTGTGGATGAAGTTTGTGAAAAAACTAAAAAAGCCGGTCTGATGCTCGGTACTGCCGGAGGACCTTATGCCGCATGGAAACACCGCAAACTGGATTGGATCGCTCTGGGCAGTGATTGGGGAGCAATGGCTCAGGGATTCCGTGCCATGCTCAAAGAAGGAGAACGCTTCTGATGAAAACTGTCCTTATTTCCGGCGGTGAAAATGCTGTCCCTGCTGAATATCTGCAGCAGATACGGGATGCCGGGATCGAATTGGAGTGCAAAAAATGTATCGGGGAAGCCGAAGTTGAAGAATTCTCCAGAGGTGCTGATCTCATTTGGATGTTCGGTCCCAACCGGGGGTTGACGGGAGATGTTTTGAAACGCCTCCCGGAATGCAAAGGTATTTTTCGCAGCGGCAGCGGTCTGGATGCATTGCCCTGCGCCGAGGCCGAAGCTCTGGGGATCGCGGTGCTGAACACTCCGGAATCCATAGCCGAATGTGTGGCAGAACATGCCGTGGCTCTGCTGTTTGCACTGATCCGGCAGATCCCCCAGTATGATTCACGGGTCCGCAAGGGATTCAACTGGGGGGAAACTCCCGGTTTGAATTGGCACATTACCGGCCGCACCCTCGGGCTGGTCGGATACGGCAGAATTGCCCGTCATGTGGAAGAGATGGTCAAGGGATTTCACATGAATGTTATTCATTACGATCCTTTTGCTCCGGATTCTCTGCCGCTGGATGAGCTGCTTGCCAAATCGGATTATGTCTCTTTGCATTGCCCGCTGACCGATGAGACCCGCAACCTCATTGACCGCCGCAGATTGAAACTTATGAAAAAGAACGCTCTGCTGGTCAATACCTCCCGGGGACCGGTAATTGATGAAAATGCCCTTGCCGAAGCGATCAGAGATGGAATTATCGGCGGAGCGGCACTGGATGTGATGGTGGATGAACCGCCGCAGCCGGATAATCCGCTGTTTGGCTTGGACAATGTGATTATCACACCTCATGTAGCAGCTTTTTCTGCTGATTTTGAAAAGAATTTCTGGAGCTGTTCCGCTAAAAAGGTAATTGATTTTGCTGAAAGGTTGAAAAAATGAAAAAATTATTTGTTTTATTGCTGCTGTTGACGGTGACCGTAGTCCAATCGGCAGAAGAACTGCGCATTTACGCTAAAGCTGAAAAAACCGATTGCCTTTTCAAAACTGGGGAAAATGCCGTATTCAACATTCAGGTATTGGACAAGGAAAACAAAGTTGTTGCCGGCAAAAAAGTTGAATATCTGATCGTTGGTGAAAGAGGTTTCCAACGGCAGAGAAACTCTTTTGTTTCCGGAACTGAACCGCAGAAATTTCAGATGACACTGAAACAACCCGGATTTATCCGCTTTTTGCTGTGGTTCCCGGAAACTCCCCGAAAACGCACTGAGCTTGGTGCCGGTTTCTCTCCGGAAAAAATCACTCCCGGCGGCACAGAACCGGCGGATTTTGATCAATTCTGGGCGCAAGAACTTGCCAAAATAAAAGCCCGCCTGCCGGAAATGAAAGTCACCTGCAAAGAATTTCCCGCCCCGGTCAAGTATCAGGGGGCTGTCCGCTGTTTTGATGTCCGTATGGATAACGGCGAATTGGTTTCGACCGGATTTCTTGCCATTCCTGCCGATGCCCAAAACGGCAAACATCCTATCATCATGTGCTTCAACGGTGCCGGAAAGATCGGTGCGGATCTCAGCGGGATTCTCAATCAGGCCAGAGTTTACAAGTCAATCGTATTCAACATGAATCTCCACGGTACAAAAAATCTGATCTCCAAAGAGGAAGCTAAACAGCTCCGCAATGATCCCATGATCTACAAATATTGGCACCGGGATGCCGACAGCATTGAAAAGTATGGTACCGGAATGGTTTTCCGCCGGGTACTGCTGACCCGCGAATATCTGAAAACGCGGCCGGAATGGGACGGTGAAACTATTATTGCCCGGGGCGGTTCCATGGGCGGTGCGCAAGCAATTGTCGCTTCCGCGAATGAACCCAAAATGAAATTTTGTTTTGCCGGTGCTCCCGCCATGTGCGATCATTTCGGACATTTGCAGCAAAGAACCTCCGGCTGGCCCGGACTTTTCCGTGAGGAGCAGTATAAAACCGGAGCCAAACATGATGCCGCAGTGAAAGTCATGCCCTATTTTGACGTAACATCATTCGCGAAACGGGTGAAATGCAAAACGGTCGTATCGGTGGGTTTTGTGGATTACGTTTGCCCGCCGGGCAGTATTTATGCCGCTTATAATGTATTGGGAAGTCAGGATAAATTCCTTTACACCGTCCCCCGTGGAAATCATGGTCTGAATCTTGATCCGGAAAGCAAAGCCCCCGGCGTATTCAGTTACGGCGGCGGCATTGTCCAGCGCACCGCCCTTGATGCCTACCGCAAAGCGATGCAAAAATAACTGTTTTTGACAAAAAAGGGCTGTTGGCAAAATGATTCTGCGGGGAAGATAACCTTTTTTGAAAAAAGGTTATCTTCCCCCGTACCACATCTTCATCTTTTCTCAAACAGACCGTTTGAGGGAAGGGACAACCGACGTTGAAAATTTGTAAAACAAGCCATTATTTTCTTTTGTCATGATTTTTCGCTCAACAACAGAAAAAGGCTGCTTCAAATATGCAGATCAAGCTCAGATGATGCCGAAGGCAATATGTTCCAATGTACGGACAATGTCATCCGTACTCAGCACTGCATAATCTTCCAGGACATCATTGAACGGCATCGGCACATCTTTTGATGCCGCCAGTTCCGGCGGAGCATCCAGATAATCAAATTTTTCGGCGACCGTTTTGCGGATGATATCTGCTCCGACTGAACAAGTCGGCGGTGCATCGTGTGCAACGACCAGACGGCCGGTCTTTTCCACGGATTTGAAAACCGTTTCCGTATCCCACGGTTTGATGGTACGCAGGTCAATGACCTCCACGGAGAGCCGTTCTTTAAGCAGTTCTGCCGCCTGCAATGCTTTTTCGCAGGCGTATCCGTAGGAGACCAGAGTTACCTGATCTCCCGGACGGCGGATGGCGGCTTTGCCGATGGGAACAAGATATTCTTCTTCCGGAACATCCTGTATATCATAATAAACATGACGGCTTTCAAAGAATACCACCGGTTCATTGGCGCGGATCGCGCTTTTCATCAATCCTTTGCCGTCGGCAGCGGTGCTGGGAAAAACCACCGTCAAACCGGGCAGGTGAGCAAACCATGATTCCAGAAATTGGGAATGTTGCGCCCCTTCTCGGGTTCCGGCACCGCAGGCACACATCCGCAGCACTACCGGCATGGAGGCCTGACCACCGAACATCAATCTGGCTTTGGCGATCTGGTTGGCGACCTGATCCATGGCAACATGGACGAAATCGCCGTACATGAATTCGACTACCGGACGTAATCCGGTCATGGCTGCTCCGGCGGCAAGACCGGTGAATGCCCCTTCGGAAATGGGGGTGCCGATGACCCGGCTGCTGCCGAATTTTTCCAGCAGTCCGGCGGTTTCGTTCCATACTCCCCCGTCAATATCCACATCTTCTCCGATGACGAATACATTTTCATCACGATCCATTTCTTCGGCGATTGCATCGGTAACGGCTTTGATATAAGTAACTCTTTTCATAATGGGATTACACTCCGAAATTGTTTTTGAATTCAGCCAGATCCGGTGCGGCGGAGTTCAACGATTTGCCGACCGCCTGTTCCAAACGTCCGCCGACTTCGTTTTCCAATTCAGCGGTCCGTTCTGCGGTAAATATTTCCGGATACCGCCCGGCAAGAACTTTCAATGGGTCACGGTCATTGCGCCATACATCCAGTTCTGCCTGATCGCGGGTGTCTTTGATGATGCCGCAATGCGGTTCCCAGCGGCAGGTGCGTAAATCAAGCAGAAACGGTCCTTTGCCGCTGCGCAGATGTTTTGCTGCTTTGCATGCGGCGGCGTAAACGGCTTCGACATCACTGCCGTCTGCGGAAAGTGCCGGAATATCGTAAGCTTTTGCCAATTTGGTGCGATCCTGCTGTGCAGTGGATTTTGCCGTCGGAGTGGTGGCGGCAATGCCGTTGTTTTCGCAAACTGCCAGAAAGGGAAGTTTAAGCAGTGCCGCCAGATTGAGTGTTTCATGCAGAATACCCTGATTGGCGGCACCATCACCGAAAAATGCCGCCCCGATACCGCCGCTGTTTTTATACCATGCGGTAAATGCACTGCCCAGAGCCAGAGAGATGCCGCCGCCGACGATACCGTTGCCGCCGAGAAATCCTTTGGCATAATTATAAAGGTGCATGGAACCACCGTATCCGCGGGAACATCCGTCTGCCCGTCCGAGCAATTCAGCAACAGCTCCTTCCACATCATGGGTTTTTCCGATGTAGTGGCCGTGACTGCGGTGGGTACTGAATATTTTGTCTTCATCATTCAGCACGGCGCAAACCCCCACCGGTACAGCTTCCTGACCTATGCTCAAATGCAATGCTCCGTTGATTTTGTGATCGATATACAATTCTTTGAGTTTCAGTTCCAGAGTGCGGATGGTCAGCATCCACCGGTAGAAATATTCCGGAGAATATGGGGAGCCGGAGCGGTTTTTTTCAGTCATATATTTTCCTCTGCGTTTTTTATGACGTACACATACTTATGCAGATCATAAGCTTACAATAACACCGGAATTTTCATAATCAGCTCTTGTGTGATCATAAATCCGGAAAATAGTTTACTGCAATATATATTATGCAATCAAATCTGTCAAGTCAGAATTTGCAGAAAAAATGTAAACTCTTTTTGGGAAGAGAACATTCCTCCGGTAATCAAATGCAGCATCCGGTTTCATTCGCAAGGTTTCAGATTAAAAAAATCGAAATAGAAATTAATTTTGAGTTGTAAAATGTTAGGAAGTCTGTTATATTATAAGCCGGAATATTTTTTTAAGGGCCGGGAGAGGGTTATGAAAAAAATGGAATCAGTCAATATTTGCCGGCAGATATGCGTGCTTGCCGATGAGCTGCGTGACCGATGGCTGCAGCAGTATTCTCTGAGTGAAAGACGGGAGATCATGGCGTTGACTGTCAGTCAGCAGCGGATGCTGCGTGTGGTATGGCGGATGACGGAAATTTCTCCGCAGGGGATCATGCTTAAAGAGTTGGCTGAGCGATTGTCGCTTTCCTGCAGTGCGGTATCCGTCATGGTGGAAGCCATGGTCAGACGCGGAGTTTTTGAGCGGGTGCAGGACGAGGAAGACCGCCGCAAGGTGTTTATCCGGATATCGCCCGCCGGTTTGCGGCAGGCGAATATTGCCGATCAGGGTTTTGCAGAGGTCAGTGCCGGATTTTTTGCCGGATTGTCTGATGATGAAGTAACTCAGATGACCAATCTTTTGGAAAAATTTCAACAATATCTTATATCAATAGAAAAGGAGAATAAAAAGTGAAAAACATCTGGAACAAATTTTTAGTTTGCGGTGCGGTGTTTGCCGCATTGACCGCCGGAGCGGCAGAACGTCCGGCAGCTATGGTGAAAGTTGGTAAATCTGTCGGTGTCAAACAGTCTGTTTCCAAAAAATATATCGGCAACATTTCCGGTGTGGACGATGTTTCACTGATGCCCCGGGTCTCCGGAATCATCCTGGAGCAGTGCTTCAACAACGGAGATATGGTGAAAAAAGGTCAATTACTGTTTCAGTTGGAAGACACCACCTACCGTGCCCAGCGGGATGCGGCAAAAGCCAAACTGGAACAGTGCCGTGCTGAATATGTATTTGCCAAAAAGACTCTGGAACGTATCTCCTCACTCTGGAAAAGCAAAGCCGCCAGTGAAAGCAGCTATGATGATGCCGTCCGTATGGAAGCTGCCGGCAGAGCTGCCGTTTCCGCTGCTGAAGCTGCCTTGCTTGATGCGGAAAATCAGCTCAGCTATACCAAAATTTACGCCCCGTTTGACGGCAAAGCCGGCAAGGCGGCGGTCTCGCCATTCAACTATGTGACTCCGGCGACCGGAGCTTTGGTGAGTGTGGTGCGTCTGGATCAGCTTTATGTTAATTTCTGGGTCAGTTCCCGGGATTATCTGACCATGTTCGGTTCTTATGATGAACTGGTGAAAAATGCCGATATCCGGATTTCACTGGCGGATGATTCGATTTATCCGGAAGCGGCAAAGGTGGTTTTTCTGGACAACCGTATTGACAAAGATACCGACACTATCCGGATCCGCGGTCTGGTCAATAACAAAGATTTCAAATTGATCCCGGACAGTCTGGTGACGGTGATCCTTTCCCGTAAAGAGAGTAAAAATGTTCCGGCGGTGCCTTCTTCCGCGGTGATGAATGACGGTAAAAAGGATTATGTTTATGTTCTGAATGCTGACAACACTGTATCTCTGCGTCCGGTCATCACCGGTGAATTGCAGGGCAATATGCAGATCATTGCCAAAGGTTTGAAAGTCGGAGAGACTGTCGTTGTTGAAGGTGTTCACAAAGTCATTCCGGACGGCAAACACAAAGTTGTGCCGGTGACTGCCAACCCCGGAGAGTAAGTTATCATGTTTTCACAGATATTCATTGACCGTCCGAAATTGTCGATGGTCATTTCCATTGTTACCGTTATCGCCGGTCTGCTCTGTTTGAGTCAGGCTCCCATTGCCGAATATCCGGAGATCGCGCCGCCGTCTATCATGGTCATGGCAACTTATGACGGTGCCAGTTCCTCGGAATTGGCAGATACCGTGGCAACTGTTATTGAAGAGCAGATCAATGGTTTGGAAAATCTGCTTTATTTCAGCAGTACCAGCAGTAATACCGGTATGTATCTGCTGGAGATCACCTTTGAATCCGGTTCCAATACCGACATCAATCTGGTGAACGTACAAAATGCGGTGAAACGGGCAGAACCGTTGCTGCCGGATACGGTGAAACGTAACGGTGTCCGGATGTTCAAACGCAGTGGTGATATTCTTTCGTTCTACAACTTCACCACTGACGGCAGTGTGCTGTCTCTGACCGAATTGTCCAACTTCATCCGTACCAACGTGCGCGATCCTCTGGCCCGTGTACCCGGCGTCAGTGAAGTTTCGATCATGGGTGAACGTAACTACTCCATGCGTTTGTGGCTGAATGCCGACCGCATGTCCCGGCTGGGGATCAGTATTGATGATATTGCCGCGGCGGTGCGGGCGCAGAACGTGCAGGCAGCGGCAGGATCAGTCGGTTCTGAGGGCAGTAATCCTTTTGTGCAGTTGAAAATTTCCACGCTGGGCCGTTTGCATACGGTTGAGCAATTCGGCAATATAATCATCCGTTCCAAAAGCACCGGGGGGCAGGTCAAACTCAATGATATCGCCCGGATCGAACTCGGTGCAGAAAGTTATTCCAACAGCAGCCGTTTCAACGGCAATAACGCCATCGGTATGATCATCTACCGCAATACCGATGCCAATGCCATTGAGGTGGTCGATGCCGCCAATAAACTTTTGAACGAACTCAAAGCCACCCAATTCCCCAAAGGTGTGAATTACACGGTAGGTTACGATCCGACTGAATATATCCGTATCACCATGGCGGAAATTTTTGAAACCCTGATAATGACATTGGTGCTGGTGGTTGCGATAACCTATTTGTTTTTGCAGGATTGGCGGGCGACACTGATCCCGGCACTGACGATCCCGGTAAGTTTGATCGGAACATTCATATTTTTGATCCCGTTGGGATTTTCCATTAATTTGCTGACCATGTTCGGGCTTATTCTGGTGATCGGTTCACTGGTGGACGATGCCATCGTGGTGACGGAAAACTGTATGCGGCTGATCGAAGTTGAGGGGCTTTCTGCCAAAGAAGCCGCCAGCAAGAGTATGAAACAGATCACCGGTGCGGTTATTGCCACAACGCTGGTTATTCTGGCGATTTATGTGCCGGTCGGATTTTACGGCGGCATGGTCGGTACGATTTATCTGCAGTTTTCGGTAACGATGTGTATCGCGTTATGCCTTTCCACGGTCAACGCGCTTACGCTCAGTCCGGCTCTCTGTTCTTTGCTGCTGCGTAAACCTAAAGAAAATAAAGTTTTCCGGTTGTTCAACGGATTTTTGAATTGGTCATGTTCAGGTTATCTGCGGATATCCAGGGTCCTGGTGCGTTATACCATCGTGGCACTGGTGATCTTTGCGGCGGTATTGTATATGAATGGTTACTATCTTAAAACCATTCCCGGTTCTTTTGTTCCTCCGGAAGATAAAGGTGCGCTCATGGGTATGATCGATCTTCAGCCCGGGGCAACTTTGGAACGTACCGCGGCGGCACAGCAGAAACTGGAAGAGAAGATCCGGCATATCCCGGGAGTTGAAAACATCATGACGATCACCGGTTACAGTTTTACCAGCGGAACCGGTGAGAACGTCGGTTCGACGATCGTGACATTGAAACCCTGGGCTGAACGCAACACTCCGGAATTGCAGTCCACTGAGATCCAGAAAAAGATCCAGATGGCGGCAATGACGATTCCGGAAGCCAATGTAGTGTTTTTCCAGCCGCCGGCGATCATGGGATTGGGAGTGACCGGCGGGGTGACTTTCATGCTGCAGGCGACTGCCGGACAGACCCCGGCGGAGCTTTATGCGGCGATGAATAAACTGCTCGGTGCGATCCGGGCGTTACCGGATACGATGCTGGCATTCGGTTCATTTGAGACCGGAACTCCGGAGTTGTATCTGGATATTGACCGTGCCAAAGCGGAAAAACTGGGTGTGCCGATCGACCGGATATTCAGTGCCCTGCAGGGTAACGTGGCATCAGGTTATATCAACGACTTCAATTTGCACGGTTATTCGTTCAAAGTCAAAATGCAGTCCGAAGATGCCGCCCGTTCCGATTACAGCGAATTGATGCAGATCATGGTGCGTAACAACAATGGTAAAATGGTTCCGTTGAGTGCATTTACCAAAATCAAACGTACCGTCGGCTCCCGGAGTCTGACCCGCTTCAATCAGCTGCTCGCTGCCAAAATAACTGTTCAGAGCAAAGTCGGCGTCAGCAGTCAGGTCATGATGAAACACATTGAAAAACTTATGAAAGAGAACTTGCCCCAGGGTTATCAGATCAGCTGGACAGATATGAGCTATCAGGAGCGCGGCAATGAGGGCCGGATCGTCTATCTGCTGATTCTGGCACTGGTATTCGGATATTTGTTTCTGGTCGGCCAGTACGAGAGCTGGACGATGCCGATTTCGGTGGTGCTGTCATTTTTCTTTGCCATGCTCGGCGGTTTCTGGGGCATGAAACTGTGCGGATTGGATTTCAGTATTTACGCTCAGCTTGGAATCGTGATGCTGATCGGTCTTGCCTGTAAGAATGCGATTTTGATGGTGGAATTCTCCAAACAGGAGCGCGAAGACGGCAAGAGCGTGGAAGAAGCTGCTCAAAACGGATTCAGCCACCGCTACCGGGCGGTGTTGATGACGGCATGGAGTTTTGTTATCGGTGTATTCCCGATGGTAGTTGCCACGGGAGCCGGAGCCGGCAGCCGTCAGGCGATCGGAATAACCACATTCTACGGGATGTTGCTTTCCACGATTGTCGGAATTGTATTTATTCCGTCATTGTATGCGTTTTTCCAGCGTTCCCGCGAATGGGTCTATGCCAAACTTCATATTGGAGAAAAATAAGTAATGCGGTATCGCGGCATTACAATACTTCTGATCGCAGCGGCAGGGATTCTGCCGCTGTGCGCTCAGGATGAAGTGACCCGGCTCCGTTCGGAAAACCGTCAATTGCGGGAAAATAATATCCGGCTGGAGCAGGAGCTTGCCGCTGTCAAACTCTGGTTGAGTGGTGTTGCTCAAGATCAATTGAACCGCGATGCGGCAGAGCGGGAACGCCGGGTGCTGCTGGCACTGAAAGAGTTTTCCCGCCGGGGAAATAAACTGGTGATCGATGCTGTTACCGCCGGAGAGGAATTCCGGCGGCTGCTGTCCGGAGTTCCGCTGGGACCGGCACGCAAAGCGCAGTTGCAGCTTTTGATAGATGCGTTGGATGATTCCGCCCGCAAATTTTCCGCTTTGAGCATTCCCGGTACAGAAACGGTGGAGTCGTGCCGGGTATTGGCGGTAAACCGGGAGTTGCAGGTTGCGGTCATATCTGTCGGCAGCGGAGCCGGAGTTATGCCGGGAATGGTATTTCATGCGGTTAAAGATCCGGAAGTAAGACTTCAGGTCAATCTGGTGCGTCATGAAGGTGCTCTGGCTTATTTGTTGGAAGGTGATTTTACCAAAGTTGTTCCGGGTATGGAGCTCAGTGCCTTGCGCCGGAAAAATTGACATAGCCTCCAGACTTTGAACTGAATAAATTCCTGATAAAAAACTATCGATGTCGCGGATACAATCTGCCATGATTATCAGCTTTTCCGTCAAAGTTTGCGCTCTCCTGCGTTTTTATTTGTGATCCGGTACGGAAAAAATTTGCTTTTTTGCAAAAGGGGTTTATATTATCTGATTACCCTGTAACATAATATAAGGAATTTTCACTGATGGGAAAACTTTTTGAAGATACGGCACGGAAATTTAATTCTTATGTGATGCCGACCTATAATCCGCAGATGATGTTTGTCCGCGGAGAAAATGCCCGCCTCTGGGATGATGACGGCAATGAATATCTGGATTTTGCTTCCGGCATTGCGGTCTGTTCTCTGGGGCATTGCAACAAACGCGTGGCAGATGCCGTCGCAGAGCAGAGCCGCAAACTGGTGCATATATCCAATTTGTATATGAATGAACTTATGCCGGTTCTGGCGGAAAAACTGGTCACTGAATCAGGTATGGACGGTAAAGTGTTTTTCTGCAATTCCGGTGCGGAAGCCAATGAGGGAATGATAAAACTTGCCCGCAAATACGGCAATGCCACCGGCAGAAATGAGATCATTTCCATGGACAACAGTTTCCATGGCAGGACATTGGCGACTCTGGCTGCGACCGGCAGAAAAAAATACCGTCAGGGCTTTGAGCCGGATACTCCCGGATTCAAACAGGTGCCTTTCAACGATATTGAAGCTCTCAAAGCTGCCGTAACAGATAAAACCTGTGCGGTAATGTTGGAAATGGTTCAGGGTGAAGGCGGTGTATATCCTGCCGACGTTGAATATCTCAAAGCGGTCCGGGCATTGTGTGATGAAAAAGATATTCTGATGCTCTGTGATGAAGTGCAGTGCGGCATGGGACGTCTCGGTACCCGGTTCGCATTCCAGAAATTCGGTGTGATGCCTGATGTTATCACGATGGCAAAAGCGATCGCCAACGGATTCCCGATGGGCGCGGTCATGGCGGCGAAAAAGGTCGCAGATGTTTTGACTGTAGGCATGCATGCCAGTACCTTCGGCGGAACTCCGCTGGCATGTGCGGCGGCGTTGGCGGTGCAGGAGGCATTTGATAAAGACGGTGTTTTGGAAAATTGTGAAAAAGAAGGTGAATTTCTCCGGGCTGAATTGACCCGTATCACCGGCAAGTATCCGTTTGTGAAGTGCGTCCGGGGCATGGGATTGATGATCGGAGTGGTGCTTGACCGTCCGGCAGGTGCTTTGTCCACGCTTCTGCTCAAGGATAAAATGGTGACATTGACTGCCGGAGAAACGGTGTTGCGTCTGGTTCCACCGCTGACGATCACCCGGGAAGACTCCTGTCTGGCGGTCGCAAAAATCGCGGCGGCACTGGAAAAATTTGCTTTGGAGGTTAAATAATGAAAAAAGATTTGCTTACTCTGCAGGATATCACCAGAGATGATCTGGAGAAAATTTTTGAGATCTCTGCTGATATGAAACAGAACCGCCGTACTGCCGGACGCAACATTCTGGCTGGTAAAAGCATCGGATTGATATTTGCCAAATCCTCGACCCGCACCCGGGTTTCTTTTGAGGTCGGTGTCAGTGAATTGGGCGGATATCCGCTGTATCTGGATCAATCCAAAATGCAGGTCGGCCGCGGTGAAACTGTGGCGGATACAGCCAATGTATTGAGCCGTTATCTGCATGGGATAGTGATCCGGACGTTTTCGCATGAAGAGGTCAGTGAATTGGCTCGGGTCGCGACGATTCCGGTCATCAATGCATTGACCGATGAATATCATCCCTGCCAATTGCTGGCAGATATGCTGACGATCAAAGAATATTCCGGCAAGGTGGATAAATCCATCCGGCTGGCATTTTACGGTGACGGCAGAAGCAATATGGCGAACTCATTGATTCTGGCGGCGCGTTTGACCGGCATGGAACTGGTCATTGCTGCCCCGGCAGAGGAACGTCCCCGGGAAGATTTGATTGCCGGAGCGGATAACATTCATTGGGAAGTCGATCCGGTCAAAGCTGCCGAAGGGGTGGATTATTTTTACACCGATGTCTGGGTCAGCATGGGTTTTGAAGAGGAACGTGCCCGGAGAATGGAGTTGTTCCGTCCTTATCAGGTGACGGCGGCACTTTTTGACAAAGCGAAAAAAGATGCCAAATTTCTCCATTGTCTGCCTGCTCATCGCGGTGAAGAGGTTGCTGCTGAGGTTATGGATTCGCCCCGTTCCATCGTTTTTGATGAAGCGGAAAACCGTTTGCATGTTCAGAAAGCGGTCATGTCTCTGCTTATGGGTGACAAAGCATAATGTTCTGGGGGGAAATTTTGCTGATCGCATTTGGAGTTTCCATTGATGCGGCGGCAGTTTCCGCAGCGGGCAGTGCCTGTCCGGGAACGTTTACCAGAAAACATTGTGCATGGAATGCGGCGTTGTTTTTCGGCGGCGCGCAATTTATTATGCCGGTTGCCGGTTTTTTTGCCGCCGGTACGGTCAGAGGCAAATTGGCGGCGGTAGATCATTATGCGGCATTGCTGCTGTTGTGTTTTGTCGGTGGTAAAATGATTTGGGAATCATGGTGCAGCCGGAACGCATGCGAAAATGCCAGGTGTCCGCTGGGGGGTGATTTTTTTGCTGCCCGGAATATGTTTGTTCCGGCAGTTGCCACCAGTTTGGATGCGTTGGCTGTCGGGGCTGGGATCGCATTTGCGGGGAACAGCATCTGGATTCCGGCGGCGGCAATGGGAATCGTTACCGGGATATGCTCGGCATTGAGTGTGTATGCCGGAAAATTTGTGATGAAAAAGTGTGGTTCATGGTATTTCGGCATTGCAGGGGGGATCGCGATCATTGCTGTCGGAGTGAAAATTTTTCTGGAAGATATATTGAGTTGAGAAATGAGGTAAAACAAATGAATGTCAGTAAAGAAATCGTTTTCCGTAAAGAATTTGACGGCAGTGCATTGTTGTTTAATCCCGTTACCGGTGAAACTTTCGGTTTGAACCGGACCAGCACCTTTCTCTGGGAAAAATTTGCCGAAGGCATGGATGCTGAGGCGGCATTGGCGGCATTGAAAGAGGTGTGCGGTGGAAATTTGCCGGAAAGTGCGGCAGATGATGTTGCCGCTTTCATTGCCCAGTTGAAAGAAAAAAATTATTTGATTTAAGCTCGACAGTTGGGAAGCCGCTCGAAATCGGCTTTGAAATAAATCAAAGTATATCAATCCGGTGAAAAACAGCAGTAATGCTGTAACCGGGTTGATTTTTTTTTACAGTTGGTGTATTTTTCTTACAGTATCGGAGAAGTATGCAATCGAAAAGGGGCAAAATCATGGAATTTAAGGACAAACGGGTGATCGTATCCGGAGCCGCATTGGGCATGGGCAATCTGATTTGCCGTCAATTTGCTGCAGCCGGAGCGTTGGTAACAGCATGTGATATCAATTTTGAAGCGGTGGAAACGCTGGCACAGGAAATTTGCGCTGCCGGCGGCAGCGCGATCGCGGTGAGAACCGATGTTGAGGATTATGATTCCATTCAGGCGGCTGTTGATGCTGCAGTTGAAGAGTTTGGCGGCGTTGATTATCTGATCAATTTCGCCGGCGGTGCTGCGACGAGAACATTTCAGGATTTTGCTCCGTTCTGGGAACGCAAACCCCGGCTGCTGGAGTGGGGTGTCAATGTGAATTTGCGCGGTGCGCTTTATTTTTCCCGGGCAGTGTTTCCGGAAATGATGAAAAATCCCGGTGGCGGCGTTATTATCGGTATCGGTTCCATTGACAGTGAAACCGGTACGAACAACGTTGAATACGGTTCATCCAAAGCCGGTATCAAAGGGTTGATCAAAGCACTTGCCGTAACCGGTGCGCCTTACAATATCCGTGCGGTATGTGTCATTCCCGGACCGGTATTGACCCGTGCCAATATGGCAACGATGCCGACACTGCTCGGTCATGCGGCTGAACCGGATGAATTGACTGAATTTGTGATGTATATGTGCTCCGACAAAGCACGCAGTATTACCGGCAGCAGCCATTTGGTTGATTCAGGCAGAGCATGTGCCGTACCGCTGCTGAAATAGAAAGGAGCCGGATTTATGCGTCCATCATTTTTTGACCGTCCGGCACCGGTAGTTACTTCGATCATCAGAGGGCAGACTCCTGCGGAAATAATCAAATGGGCGGCGGCTTCTGAATCCGACGGCGCCGGCGGTATTGCGGTCGATCTGGAGCGTTACCGTCCGGAATACCGCACTGAAGCGCACTTCCGTTCGATAATGGATGTTTTTGACATTCCGTTTATGTTTTTTGCCTACCGGGATGATAAATTTGCCAAAGTTCAGTCCGATGACGCCCGTCAGGAGGTTTTGCTTGCCGCAGCCTCAGCCGGAGCATCGGTTATTGATGTGATGGCGGATCTTTATGCTCCCGACCCGATGCAGTTGACTTTTGATACTGTGGCGATCGACAAACAAAAGCGGCTTTTTGATGAGATCCGCAAGCGTGGGGCGGCGGCGGAGTTATCCTGCCATACTCCGTGTGCGGTGAATTGTGAAAAGACTCTGGAAATGATGAAAGCCATGGAATCGCGCGGTGCCGATCTGGTCAAAATCGTTACCCGTGCAGAATCTCCGGATGATCTTGCCGAGGCGTTCCGTACCACCAGCGTTTTGAAAGCGGAGTTGAAAGTTCCTTTCATTCATCTGGTCAGCGGAACGTATGCCCGTCCGCACCGGATGGCGGGAGCAACTCTCGGCGGAGCGATCGTTTTTGCCGTGCACCACTATGAAGAGAGCAAAGAGATCACTCAGCCGACGGTCAAAGAGATGGTCGAGGCGATGCGGATAATAGATTTTCACAGTGATGCACCGGGGATCAAGATCAATCGCAAACCATCACCGTTTCCGCTTTTTACTCCTCCGGCATTGTGAATCCAGCGGCAGGAGAAACTTCTTTGAAACACACCTGTTTTCAGGAGAATAAATAAACTTGATTTATCTCTTTCCGATTGGAACAGAGTGTGTTTTTCATATATTCAAATCGTATCCATCCAGAATGTCATTGGCAGTATTGCCGAACATCACACAGGCATTCACCGGATTTGCCGGATGGAAAAGTTCCACGTGAAGCAGATGTTTTTCTCCGTATTTCAACGGCAGTGAGAACGCAGCTCCACCCTGCACCCGATGAAATGCCGGAAGCATTTTGTGCCGCGAATGGTTGTTCAATATCCGGCGTTCATCCAGATGCACCCGCAAACCCACATCGGCGGTTGCCATAAAAACCAAATCATCGGGATCGCACGAATCATTATTTACGGTGAGTATACTCAACAGATGCACACGCTTGCACCCGGCATATTCCGATAAATTCAGATACGGAGAATGGAATATCCTGACATGATCGCGCAGATTTTCCGGACAACCGCCATGGGCTGAAATTTCCTCTTTTACCGCATTTATATCGACCTCTTCATCGTTCAAAATCAGCCATTTTGCAGTGTAGAGTTCCGGCAAATCAGCTTGAGGAGCATACGGGATATATGCCGGGTACGGAGTTTCCGGCAATTCCCCGGCTAAACGTTCATGCAGTTGGACAGTTTTCTCCGTCAAGGCTGTGATCGTCAACGGCACATCCGGGATCGAGGAGACAAAATCACTCAACACCATCTCATCAGTGACTGCATGGAGATATTTCTCCGGAAATACTTTCATTCCTTTTGCCGCCCCCAGAAAAGCTCCGGCACTGGCAGCGGTGCAATCGGTGTCCCTCCCGAAATTGACCACATCCAGTATGGTTTTCATAAAATCACCTTTGCCGCGCAGCAGAGCATTGACGATAAATGCTGTATTCATCACACAATCGGTGAAATTCGGGTGGGGTTGCAATTCAAGCATGATCCGGCAGCGGGCGGATTCATCATCCATTCCGGCATCATACATCTCAAAAATTTTGCTCAACGTCCGGTACGTCCGGGAATGTTTATCTACCATAGTCAATGCGGAACGCAGGGATTTTTCAATATCTGAATTTACACAGACTGCCGCTTCTGATGCCGCCATAAAAACTTCGCACCACACCCCGTCGCCCCAGTGGTCGACCTGCGCATCCAAAGAGGCGAAATGCGCCGCTGCATCCGGGCGTCCGGCAAAAACCAGGGCCCAAATTTCGGACCGGATAGTTGCGCCCATGCCGTCGGCAAAATAATTATTTACATAACCGCTTGCCGGAGCATCTATGCCATGAGCCAGATTGTATATGGCGATACTGTATTCATCACAGCCGTGAAATATCCGTTTGCGCCAGATATTGCCCATATCCCGGCAATTCAGAGTCAAACCGTGTTTTTCCAGAGCTTCCAGCCAGACCAGCTGCAGTTCCAGATCATCGTTTGGTACATTTGCGAGACGGAGATTTTCTTCTTTGAGTTCCAGAGAGAACGGGACACCTTCAAAAGGCATGCCGATCGCTCCGGCAAGGCATTTGCCGAACCATGCCCCGCGTACTTTATCTGCAAAAAACGGTTTATCCATAGAGAGTCATCCTTCCGTAAATGTTGAAAAACTGTCCTAATTTAGCATCAGAACAGTTTTTTTCAAGGCAGAGCAATTACATTAAAACAAATTAATGCATCATTAAAACAAATTAATGCATCATAAAACAATTCTGCACCACCGCGGCATAGAGACGGTGTCCGTAATCGTTAGCATGATTGACTCCGTTGCCGGTCATGTCGTAATAATTTTTTTCACTCATCACGGTTCGCCACAAATTATTCACGTCCGCCACACAGCAGTCGGGGCGGGCGGCGGCGATACCGTGAAGGATCGCGGCATATTCCGCATGCGGAACGTATTTTTCCGGTTCCCAGTCCGGGTTGCGGGGCATGGATGCGACCAGCAGAAATTCACTCTGCGGGTCAAGTTTGCTTTTGGCAGTGATGATATCCATGACCATTTTGCCGTATTCCGCCGGAGTATAGTGGATAAAATCGTTCATACCGTAGGCAATGACCATCAGATCGGCATGATCATTTGCCCATTGATCATAAATGTCCATGCCGTATTTTACTCCGGTGCTGCTGACCGCCCGGTTGTGCAATTCTATTTCCGCGTTGAATGTCCGGCGCAGATCATCCACCGCGAATTCCAAATACGGTTTCTGATGCGGCGGACAATCGCAGATGAAAGTGGAATTCCATCCGAAAGTGATGCTGTCTCCGAGTGCAGTGATCACGGTTTTTTCTCCATTGCGGAGTTTGGCAATGAATTTTTCCGGCATCCGCACCGGAGATGGCAGTTCCGGCAGAGTTTCTCCGGTAATATAATCGACTTCGACCCGGTGTTCAGCATACCATGACGGCGGTCCCAGCCGTACAACTTTGCCGTCAATGCACCGCGGCATCAGTGTCGCACCTTTTTCCGGATAGATGATCCCGTCGGCAGTTGACGGATCGCTTAAAACCTCTACTTCCGGGATTTTTGAACCGGGCAAAAGCACCAATTCACGGCTGCCGGTGTTCCAAAGATAATCCCGACCGGCGAGGTATTCTTCGCCGGTCAGAGGTGAATAAACTTTGAGAATACGTTCCGGAGTACGGAGCAGTTTTCCGGCAATTCCGCATCGGAACAGTACAGATTCCCCTGTTACTGTTCCGGTGGATGCGTCCCAGAGAAAGTTTTTCATTACGTTCAGTACTCCAGTTTGACCGGCATACCGCTGATAATGGATTCATCGGCACCGATACCGATCATTGCTGATGCGGCACCGGCACGTGATCCGGCGATCCTGCCCAACGGGTCTGCGCCGCCGGCACCGAAGATCTGTTCAAACATCGCATAATCTCCGCCGCCGTGGGGTGCATCGACCTTGTCGATTTGAATTTCGTTGAGGGTGATATCTTTGCGGTTGGTTCCGGTAACGATCTGGATGGTGTTGCGTTTCTTGAAATCTTCCGGAGCCGGAGTTCCGTCCGCCATGAAACTCGGTGCGGTATCGATGCAGGAAACTTCCACCACACCTTTAGTTCCGGTAAAGGTGTAACGGTAGCCCTGCCACGGAGCAAAGGCATTGAGTGCGTAAGACATCTGCGCGCCGTTGCGGTATTTTACCAGCACGTTCATGGAGTCATAGATATCCACATGATTGCCGAAAACGCACTGATCGCGGAAATAGCCGTCTTCATGTTCGGCATCAAAGTAGAGCTTTTTGAAAATATCGCCGTCGCTGCCCGGATTCAAATCGGCATCTTCCAGAGTTTCTTTCAATACTTCCGGACATTCGCCGGCATGGGGGCAGGTGGAACAGCGTTCACCGCGGTAGGGGCCTTTGGCACCGTATTTCTGCAAAGAACCGAATGCGAACACTTCAGTCGGTTCATCATCAATATACCAGTTGAGGATATCAAAATGGTGGGTGGCTTTGTGAACCAGCAGACCTCCGGAATATTTCAGCTGGGCGTGCCAGCGGTGGAAATATTCGCGGGCGTGGACGTAGTCCAGATAATACTGGGCACTGACATGTTTGATTTCTCCGACGGGTTTTTCCATCATTACCTGCCGTACAGCGGTGGGGTAGGGGATGAAGCGGTAATTGAAACCGACGGTGATTTTTTTATTGTATTTCTTTTCAGCGGCGAGAATGCGGTGAATGGCATCACGGCTCATGCCCATGGGTTTTTCAGTAACGATATCCAAGCCGGCGGCGAATCCCATGTCCACCAGATCCGGGTGGGTATAATCGGGAGTACAGATCAGCAGGACGGTCGGTTTGGTTTCCCGGAGCATTTTTTCAAAGTCGGTATAAGAGGGGATCTGTTTGTTGATGAGCGCGCAGAAACCTTCCATACGTTTGCCGTTGATATCGTACAGAGCCACCAATTCGGAATGTCCCTGACAGCGGTCAATGATTCCTTTTGCCCAGCCCAATGCACGCACGCCGGCACCGGCAATCACCACACGTTTCATAAGAAAACCCTTTCCTGTTATGCCCGGAAAATATCCGGATAATGAAATATGTATATTAAGTATATATCTCTTTATAGTATACATCTGAATGACGTTTTTGTCAATATCAGATTTGAAAAATAAAGCAGTCAGACCGTTTTTTTAGCGTGATTTTTATAAAATCATTTGAAAAAATGATTGAATCGTATAATATTAAATAACATCTCAACCCGGAAAGAAAGGCTTTTGTTATGAAAATAAAATCAGGACAGCATTTTTTGATGATCGGTGATTCTGTTACCGATATGGGACGGATCCGTCCCTTGCAGGACGGTATTTCTGAAGGTTTTGGCGATCAGCTCGGCAAGGGTTATCCGCATATAGTCTGCGGTATGCTCAATGCAGTCTATCCTGAACGTCTCATCCGGGTGACCAATGCCGGAAACAGCGGCAACAGCATCCGTGCTCTCAAGGAACGCTGGCAGCGGGACTGTCTTGATCCGCTGCCGGATTGGGTCAGTGTGCTTATCGGGATCAATGATGTATGGCGGCAGTTTGATACTCCTCACAAACCTTTCAATCATATCCTGCCGGACGAGTACGAGGCTACTTACCGGGAGCTGGTGGAGAAAACCTTGCCGCATCTCTCAGGAGGAATGGTGCTGATGACACCGTATTTTATTGAAACCAACACCTCTGATGCCATGCGTGCCAGAATGGATGAATACGGTGCGATAGTCAAGCGGGTCGCGGCTGAATACGGCACTTTGTTTGTCGATCTTCAGGCAGAATTCAACCGCATACTGCAATTCCGTCACAGTGGCAATATCGCCTGGGACAGAGTTCATCCCAATCTTATCGGAGCAACGGTGATCGCCAGAGCATTGCTCAATGCTCTGGAGTTTGATTATCTGCATATCCCGGAAGCGGACAACGCCCCGTCGCAGCATTGATCACTGTTTTGGTGTGATGCTGAACAACTGTTCCGGGGGTATGGCTGCCGGAGGGGTTACTTCAATTCATTCTGCTGTGCGACCAACAGATCTCCGCCGTACATTTTGCGGAGTTTGGGTTTTTCGATCTTGCCGGTCGGGTTGCGTGGAACTGTCGCAAAAATGACTTTGCGCGGCCGCTGGTAACGGGGCAGTGCGCTGCAGAATGAGTTGAATTCATCTTCCGGAAGTACAGCATCCGGTTTCAATTCCACGATCGCGGCAGCGATTTCTCCAAGCCGGGGATCCGGCAGTCCGATGACGGCGACATCTTTGACGGCATTGTGTTTGCGGATGTAATCCTCGATCTGTACCGGATAAAGGTTTTCACCTCCGGTGATGATCACATCTTTTTTGCGGTCGACCAGATAGATGAAGCCATCTTCCGATTCCCGTGCCATATCACCGGTAAAAAGCCATCCGTCTGCAGACAGCACTTCCGCAGTGGCTTTTTCATCTTTATAATAACACTTCATCACTCCGGCACCGCGCACTGCCAATTCTCCGACATCCCCCGGCTTGACATCATGGTGTTTTTCATCCACGATGCGGGTCTCCCAGCCGTACCCGGCGATGCCGATAGCTCCGACATGATCGATATTTTCCACTCCGAGGTGAACTGCTCCCGGTCCGATGGATTCGCTCAGCCCGTAATTTGTATCGTATTGGTGAGACGGGAATTTTTCTTTCCATCTTTTGATCAGACTGGGCGGAACCGGTTGAGCTCCGATATGCATGAGCCGCCACCGGGAAAGGTCATATTCATCCAGATTTATTTCGCCACGGTCAATGGCGTCGAGAATATCCTGGGCCCACGGGACCAGCAGCCAGACAATAGAACATTTCTCTTCTGCTGCGGCGCGGATGATCCATTCCGGTTTGACGCCCCTCAGCAGAACCGCTTTGCTGCCGGCAAGGAAACTGCCGAACCAGTGCATTTTTGCTCCGGTATGGTAAAGCGGCGGAATGCAGAGAAATACATCATCCCGGTTTTGCCCGTGGTGTTTCTGCTCCACCACGCATGAATGAGTCAGACTGCGGTGCCGGTGTACGATCGCTTTGGGGAATCCGGTCGTACCGCTGGAAAAATAAATAGCCGCTTCATCATCATCACTCAGCGCGATTTCCGGATTTTTACTGGAACAGTATGAAACCAGAGCGTTGTAAGGTTCGGCAAAGGACGGACAATCTTCTCCGACATAGATAAAGGATTTGATTTTGGGAAGACGGTCGCAAATATCCTCCACCCTGCCGACGAATTCAGGGCCGAAAATGAGAAATTCCGCATCCGCCAGATCCAGACAATAGCGGATTTCCTCGGCAGTGTAGCGGAAATTCATGGGCACTGCCATCGCTCCGCTTTTGAGGATCCCGAAATAAATGGGCAGCCATTCCAGACAATTCATCAGCAGTATGGCGACTTTGTCACCTTTGCCGATGTGTCTGGTCAGCAGAAAGTTGGCGAGCCGGTTGGCTTTGCGGTCAAATTCACCCCAGGTCAATTCGGAACGGAAAGAATCGGTACGGCTGGGTTCGATCAACGAGTAATCGCGCCAGGAGATCCGTTTTTGTTCAAGTTCCTGCGGATTGATCTCCACTAATGCAACTTCATTACCGTATTCACGGGCGTTGCGGTTCAGTATGTCAGTAATGGGCATGATAAATAGAATCCTCAACTGTATTGTTCTTAAATTTTGTTTTCCCGATAATATATCCCGGAAGCGGCGACAATGCAAGCGCGGAATCCTTGCATTTTAATTGATGTTGTGCTATATTATAAAAACGTTATTGCATTTTAACACATGTATGGAGAAAAATTATGTTCAGTGCTTCCGATCTTAAAAAAGGCCTTAAAATCCAAATTGACGGTGCTCCGTGGGTCATTACCGAGTTTGAATTCTGCAAACCCGGTAAAGGAACTGCCCTTTACCGCTGCCGTATGAAAAACATGATCACCGGCGCCGGTATGGAAAAAACCTATCGTCCCACCGACAAGATCGAGGAGCCGGATATCGAAGAACGCGAGCTTTATTACTCCTACAACGACGGTCACAACTATGTGTTCAGTGATCCGGTAACTTACGAGGAAATGGCTCTGTCTCCGGAAACTCTCGGTGACAAGGTTTACTTCCTGATCGAGGAAAGCCTCTGCAATTTTATTCTTTTCAACGGCGAACCGATCGATATCACTCTGCCGACTTTCATTGAAAAAGAGATCGTGGAGACTGAACCCGGGGTGCGCGGTGACACTGCCACCAACGTTACCAAACCGGCGAAAATTGATAACGGCTATGAAATTCAGGTGCCGCTGTTCATCAATGAGGGCGATATCGTGAAAATCGATACCCGTACCGGTACTTATGCTGAACGTGTCAGCAAAAAGAACTGATGACGATTCGCAATCAAAACTCCGGAAAACTCCGGAGTTTTTTGCTTTTTTAAGGAGGATTACGGGGAATGCCGGTTGATTCTTGGTACATTTCCACCATCGTTTCAGCGTTTGGGCTCGGACTTTACGATATCTGCAAAAAACATGCGGTCAAAGATAATTCCGTAATGCCGGTACTCTTTTTTGCCACTCTCAGCGGAACACTGTTTTTTGTTTTTATGTCATTGTGCAGTGGAAATACCGCTGCGGTCTGGCGCACTGACTTTACAGAGCAGCTGCTGGTGGCGGTGAAATCGTTGCTGGTGTCATCCAGCTGGATTTGTGTATACTACGCGATGCGGGAGTTGCCGATTTCTCTGGCATCTCCGATACGTTCCACTTCACCGTTATGGACGATGGCCGGCGGAATTATTATTTTCCGGGAAATACCGACTTTGTTTCAGGCATTGGGGATGGCGGTGATTCTGTCCGGGTATGTTCTGTTCAGTTTTTTCGGCAGCCGGGAAGGATTCCCCTGGAAAAGCAAAGGTATGCAGCTGATCATTTCCGGAACACTGTTGGGCGCGGCATCGGCACTTTACGATAAATATCTGCTCAATACCCTGAATCTTGCGCCGGGGATGGTGCAGTTTTATTTTTCACTGGACATGGTAATATTTCTGGGTGCGGCATGGGGAGTGAGGAGCTGTTTCGGGCATCATCATCCTTTTGTATGGCGATGGAGTATTCCGGTGACCGGTATTTTGTTGATCCTGGCGGATTTTTGTTATTTTCATGCGGTAAGTGTGCCGGATGCCCCGATATCCATGATTTCACTGCTGCGCCGGTGCGGCAGTTGTGTAATAACATTTGGTCTTGGAGTGAAAATATTTCGTGATATCAATGTCAAGCGCAAAGCTGCCGCGTTGGTTCTGTTGATCGCCGGAGCTGTGCTGCTGGCACTGGCGAAGTGATAAAGGAGAGAAGAATATGGTATTGCTGCATATTTTTGATATGGATCACACCCTTATTGAGGCGGATTGTGATGTAACATGGAAGCAGTTTCTGGTTTCGGAAGGGCTTGCTCCGGCAAGTGCCCTGGCTGAAGCGGACCGTTTTTTTGATCAATACAACCGCGGCTGTCTGGATCATGATGAATTCAATGCGTTTCAGCTTCGGGAGATCGCCGGATTGGGTCTGGAGGAAATGGCAGATATCTCCCGTCGGCACTTTGAAAAAATGATCCTGCCCAATATCCGGCCGGCGGCAGAAGCTTATGTAAAAAGCTGTCAGGCAAGCGGAATTCCCTGTGTGATATTGAGTTCCACTAATGCCATGTTGGTTGCGCCGGTGGCACATTATCTCGGAATAACCGAGTTTTATGGTTCTCCGCTGGAAATGTATAACGGCAGATTTACCGGGAAAATCGCTGGCGGTTTGTTCGCCGGTGAAGGTAAAGTCGGGGTGATGAAACAATTGTGCGCAAAATATGCGCTTACTCCGGCATCAGTAGCGGCTTACGGAGACAGTATCAATGATGCCAAACTGCTTGCTGCAGTCGGAACTGCCTGTGCGGTCTCGCCGTCTGACGCACTGCATGAACTTGCGGTGTCGAACAATTGGCGGATTCTTGATTGGCGGGCTTGATAATTCCACCAAGAGAATGTATATTCTCTTTAAGCATGGATGTCAGTGCCGGAATTCCGGTCGTGCCAACAATTAATGAAAGTAAAAAAATGGCTCAGAAAATAGTTTATTCAGCAAACTTCAAACGCGATTATGTGGCATTTTTTGCGGTGATTCTCTTTTTTGCAATGATTGCTTCAGAAGTGTTGCTCGCGGTAAGTGTACCGGCGTACATGAGTCGGGAAAATGTGCTGGCAAATGAGGTTGTGAAACGGAAAATGCTGCTGCGATTTGACCGTGTCCGGGCAAAATGCAACAATATCAACAGCAGCAATGAAACATTGATGCTGGAAAAAAAGTTGATCAGTGAGCAATTTGAACAGCTGGCAATTTATTTACGCGCTGAATCAGACCGTCTGACTCCCGATGAAATACTTAAAATGTCTGATTTGATGCTGGATCTGGAGCGGATAGTTGCCCGTCTGGGAGCTGGCAAGGCATATTCAAAAGAAAACCGTCTGGATTCTTCAGAGTATGTGAATTCGCTGGTCAAAAAATATGCGTTGGAAGGTGAAAAATGACAGTGCAGGATAAAATTGCTGCGATAAAACGATTTGACCGGGGGCGCATTGCTGTCCTCGGGGATTTGATGCTGGATGTTTATCTTTGGGGCAATGTGACCAGAATATCTCCGGAAGCTCCGGTGCCGGTGGTCAATGTGGAAAAACGTACATTCTGTCTGGGGGGAGCCGCCAATGTGATGCGCAATATCTCCACACTGGGCGGGAAAGCATTGGCATTCGGAGCCGTAGGCAGGGACGTTTCCGGTAAAGAGATTATTTCCGGCCTGGATGAATTCGGTATCTCTCATGACGGAATTGTTGCCGCTGACGGCAGGCGTACTACCGAAAAATGCCGGGTAGTGGCAGGAGCTCAGCAGTTATTGCGGGCGGATTTTGAGGATGCAGTACCGCTGGATGATGCCTTGCGGGAGATCATGGTTTGCAAGATCGAGAAATTGATCGCGTCCGGGGAAGTCGATGCAGTGATTTTTGATGATTATGCCAAAGGAGTATTGGATGCTTGGATGTTGCAACGGATCATTGCAGCAGCCCGTGAGTCCGGAGTGATCACCATGCTTGACCCCAAACCTAAGGCAGGCGGGGTATCTGCAGTAAAAGGTCTGACGGTACTCAAACCCAATCGCAGTGAGGCGTTTGCATTGTCCGGCGTACATGATGATAATTTTTCCGGAGATCCGGCAGAAAACAAAGCTCTGCTGCTTGCTTCGGAACGGATTTTTGAAATTTGGGAACCGGAATATTTGCTGATTTCGCTGGCGGCGCAGGGAATGGCACTCTTTCAGCGCGGCAAATTGCTGAAGCGTATTCCGACCCGGGCCAGAGAAGTTTTTGATGTTTCCGGTGCCGGAGACACTGTGGCGGCGAGCTGCACATTGGCACTGGCGACCGGCAGTGATGCTGTTACAGCTGCTGAAATAGCTAATTTTGCCGCCGGAGTTGTCGTCGGTAAGATCGGTACAGCACCGATTCTGCATGATGAATTGCTCACTGCGGTTCAGCAAGTAAAATAAACGCAATTGCGGGAGATAACTGTTATGAATAGTGTTAAAGTCGGAAATATGGTCATCGGCGGCGGTAAACTCACGCTGCTGGGCGGTCCGTGTACTGCTGAGAGTGAAAGTGTGTGTTTGGAAATCGCCGAATATCTGGTGGATTTGTGTGCGGAACTGGACATTCAGTATGTATTCAAAGCATCTTTTGACAAAGCCAACCGTTCCAGTGTTTCTTCCCGGCGTGGTCCGGGAATGGCAGAGGGACTTAAGTATCTTGCTGCGGTAAAAGAGCGTTTCAATGTACCGGTGGTGACCGATATCCACGAAAGCAGCGATGCGGCACCGGTGGCTGAAGTGGCGGATATTCTGCAGATTCCGGCGTTTCTCTGCCGTCAGACCGATTTGCTGGTCGCCGCCGGCAGAACCATGAAAGTGGTCAATATCAAAAAAGGTCAGTTTGTCGCTCCGGAAGATATGCTCGGGGCCGTGGAGAAAGTCCGCAGTACCGGCAATGAACAAGTCATGCTCACGGAACGCGGTACGACATTCGGTTATCACAATCTGGTGGTGGATATGCGTTCGCTGGTCACGATGCGTGAGCTGGGAGTGCCGGTGGTTTTTGATGCCACCCATTCCGTGCAGCTGCCCGGTGGTTTGGGGAATGCTTCCGGCGGGAGAAAAGAGTTTGTTCAACCTTTGGCAAGAGCTGCGGCTGCCGTTGGGATCGACGCACTTTTCACTGAGGTGCATCCGCGTCCGGCGGAGGCGTGGTCAGATGGACCGAATTCTCTGGATTTCAAACAGATCCGTGAAACATTGATTCAAGTGAAAGCTTTGCATGATCTCATCGGCTGATTTTCAGAATATTTCGGTGCTGATATTTGACATTGATGGAACTTTGACTGATGGCCGGGTTACTTTTGACAGTTCCGGTGCGGCAGTGAAATTTTTTGATATGCAGGATATGCACTGGTTGAAACTGGCGTTGCGTGCCGGATTGCGGGTGGCTCTGCTTTCCGGCAGAAAAGACCGGATAAATTCGGTTTTGGCGGATGAGTTGAATGTCAGCGCAACGGTTTTGGATGCCAAAGATAAAATTGCCGGATTTGAGATGTTGTTGTCCCAGCTTGCCTGCAAAGCTTCGGAGTGTCTTTATGCCGGGGATGATGTGGTGGATTTACCAGTCATCCGTCGTGCCGGTATCGGAGTTGCCGTTGCCAATGGGGTGCCGGAACTTGATGAAGCTGCCCGTTGGCGTACTGTTTTATCCGGCGGCAGAGGTGCGGCGGCTGAAATTGTCCGCAGGGTTCTGAAAGAAAAAGGTCTTTATGACCACATAATGGAGCGTTACCGCCGATGAAAATCGAAAAATTTTTTACCGCATTACTGTTTATTCTTATTCCGGTATGTTTGCCGGCAGAAGGTATAGAAGACATGCGCGGATTGGAACTTAAAAATGTGAAGATTCCGTTTTATAAAGATAAAAAGTTGCAATTAGTCGCATTTTCACAGTACGGAAAACGTCAGGATCAGATCATGATCGGACACCGGACTTGGTTGGATGTATTATTGGAAAATGCCGATGTGGACAAAATCGTTGACGGCTGGCAGGAAAAGGTTTATCCTTTGAATGCCTCTTTGCCGGAAGTTTTGGATTTCTGGAGAAAACGTTATTTGACCAGCCAGTCTGCGCTTTATACGGATCGTTGCTCCATTGATCAATCCCGGAATGAGGCATTCGGAGATGATCCGGTATTCATGCGGATGCCGATGCTGGATTTGAACGGGATCGGATTTCACGCTGATTTTGCCAGCAACGTTATAGAAGTCACCTCTGAAGTCAAGATAGTTGCCCGTAAATCCGATGCTGATCCGCGTAAACTGCTTACGGGTTCTCCGAAGCCCTCAGTATATCAGTTGGTGCATGCTGAATCGGATTCTCTGCGCATGGATATGGCCAACAATGAATTGATGCTGATCGGTAATGTAAAAGTCGTAGATGGTAAAAGCACATTGACCTGTGACCGGCTGACTGTTTTCATGAATAACGATGAAAGTTCTTCCAAAGAACCCATGCTTAAAGGAGTTTCCCGGGTGTTGGCGGATGGCGATGTGGTGTTGACTCAGATGCCGGAACGTTCCGGCGATGCGGTGCAAGTGGCAAAAAGCGATCACTTGGATTATACCTTGAAAATCGGCATCATTACTTTGACCGGTGATGATCGTGATCCGGAAGTCATGCAAGGACAGGCTAATCGTCTTTCCGGTAAAAGAATTGAGTTGCTTCGAAATGAAGACAGATTGTTTGTGTTCGGTGATTGCAAGGTCACTTTTGCTTCGGGGGAGGGGCAGAAACGGACTGATCGGATAATAACTTCCCGGCGCGGAGAATTTGACAACCGCAGCCGGTTGAGTACATTCCATGAAGATGTGGTAGTGGTCGATGGTGATACGATATTGAACAGCGGAATACTGCGGATATATCTTGCTCCTGATAAAAAAAATAACCCGGAGAGGGATCTCAAAGGCGGCAATGTGGAAAAAATTATTGCTGATAAAGATGTAAAAATAACCAGTTATTCTGAAAAAGCCGATCCCGGAGTTCCCGGGGGTAAGCGGCGTACTGCCAGTACGATCTGTTCGCAGCAGGCGATTTTGGATTATACCGTGGATAAGATGATTTTTTACAGTGATGTAAAGGTCAGAGATGAGGGAAATGCGTTGGATTGCGACCGGCTGGATATTTTTCTGACCGACAAAAAGAGTGCTGTTAAGGGAGTGTCATCCAGCGGTGTGCCGGGAGAAAATCTCGGCAGCAGAAATAAAACTGTGACTAAAACTATCGCTTCCGGTCATGTGATAATGATCAATAAGCTTGATGAATTGCATACTGATTTGATGACATTGTTCTTCCGGGAACTTCCCGCTGATGTGAAGCCGACACCCGGAATGTTCCAGTCCGGAGGAACTCAGTTGATAAAAATAATTTGCGATGGTTCTGTTCATGCATTCAGTAATGAAAAAGATGTCCGGCGGATGCTCAAAGCAGAACACGCTATGAGTGACTTGCTGAAAGATTATTCAGAATTCCATGAAAAAGTTGAAGTTCATGACGGTAACAATGAAATATATTGCCGGGATATGTACGTTTTTACCAAACGTTCTGATCCGGAAAGCGAAAAAAATAAAACAGCTGTTCCCAAACCGGTTTCGATAGATGATGATCCGTTTGCATTGGATGGTGGGGCAGCTTCGATTCCGGCACGGATTTCCTTGTCAAAAGGTATTGATCTTACCCGTCTTGTCTGCAAACGGGAGGTCGAATTTGTTCAAAAAAACAGTGATGGTAAAACTCAGCGTGCCGGTGGTGATCAAGCCGTTTATACAGTCGCGGACAAGGAGACCATATTGACAGCGGAACCTCCTGCCAGGCCGTGGATGCGCGCCGACGGCAGACTGCAGCATTGCGATATAATTCGCGGTAATATGGAAAGCGGTGATATGCAGGGCATCGGTAACGTACAGGTGATACCGGACCCCGGCAGAAATTTGCCTTTACCGTAAATTCTGATCACTTGAAACGCTGCAGTCTCAAGGCATTCAGGACAACGGTCAAGCTGCTCATCGCCATTGCTCCGGCGCAAAATGCCGGATTAAGTGTCCAACTGCCTCCGCAGGCTGCGATTACTCCGGCGGCGAGGGGAATGCCGAGCAGATTGTAGAAAAATGCCCAAAACAGATTCTGCCGGATGATTTTGAATGCAGCTCTGCTCAACCGTACCATCTGCACTACTGCCTGCAAATTTGCCGAGGTTATGACGACATCGGCACTTTCGATAGCCACATCACTGCCGGAACCGACAGCGACGCCCAGATCGCTTGCCGCCAGTGCGGGAGCATCGTTGATGCCGTCGCCGACCATGCCGGTACAGCCGGAATTTTGCTGAAGTTTCTTAAGTCCGGATAATTTTTCCTGTGGCGAAAGAGCCGCTTGAAAGTCATCCAGCTGCAGTAGACGGGCAGTTTTGGCGGCGGCATCATAATTGTCTCCGGTGAACATGTGACATTTTATATGCAGTTTCTGCAATGCTTTGATCACATCTGAACTTTCCGGACGCAACGTATCTCCGACGGCAATGAATCCGGCAAATTCACCATCGCATGCACCGCAAATCAGCGTGAGCCCCCGTAAATTTTCCGGGATGTCCGGACAGGAGATTGAGGCTTGAGACAACATTTTGAAATTGCCGAAGATCCATTTTCTGCCGTTGATGATCCCGGCAACACCGTATCCGGGGTGATCGGCAAACTCTTTTACTTCCGGGAGCACGCAGTCCGGGGCGGCACTTGTCACCGCGTGAGCCAGCGGATGATTGGAGAATTTTTCCAATGCGGCGGCATGAGTCATGAATTCTGTTTCCTGCCATAAAGTATGAACCGATTTGACTTCCGGGATCCCCGAGGTCAGCGTGCCGGTTTTATCAAAGACCAGATCGGTAAGTTTGGCGGCTTTTTCCAAAGCCGCACCGTTTTTGATCAGAATACCCATTGCCGCACCTTTGCCGATGCCGGAGATCAACGCGACCGGTGTCGCCAGTCCCAGCGCACACGGGCAGGCAATTACCAGTACGGATAATGAGAAGTTCAGTGCATCAGCACCGCTGCCCCAAATGCTCCAGGCAATAGCAGTTACTGCCGCCGCTGCAAATATTCCCCAGACAAAATAACCGGAAACTTTATCTGCCAATGCGGCAGCCGGAGCGCGAGAATCCTGAGCTTTTTGAACGATGGCGGCGATTTGTCCCAATACGCTGGCTTCGCCGGTGGCGGTCAGTTGTATCAGCAATGTTCCATCCACATTGACTGTGCCTCCGCAAACTGCATCATCCTGCCGTTTGGGAACGGGCAGGGATTCGCCGGTAAGCATTGCTTCATTCACCGAGCTGTTGCCGTCAATGATTTTACCGTCTGCAGGGATTTTTTCACCCGGACGGAGCCGCACGACATCTCCCGGACGCAGATCGGCGGTCGGAACGATCAATTCCTGACCGTTTCTGACCAGACATGCCGTCGGCGGGGTCAGATCAAAGAGTTTGCGTATGGCTCCGGAGGCTTTGCGCCGCGCCCGGTTTTCCAGCATTTTGCCCAGCATGATGAGAGTGATTATCATGGCAGAAGCATCAAAATACAAATGGGCAGCGGCATCGCCGGATATCAAAAGTACGATGCTGTATATCATTCCTGCCGAGGCACCGCAGGAGATCAGAGAATCCATATTCGGCGTGCCGCGCAGCAGAGCCGGAATGCCCCGGAGGAAAAATCCTCTGCCGCAATACAATACCGGGATAAGTAAAACAAGCTGAATTATACCGCTTGAATAAAAATCGGTTTTTTGAATATGACAAATCACGGTCAATGCCGCCGCGAAAAAGGCACAAATGGCAAAACGGCACAGTTCGATACGGTCATTTTGCGAATCGCGGTTATCCGGTTCAGTACCGGGGACAGAGGCCGTTTCGGCAAGAGCAGCTTTGAAGCCGGCTTTTTGTACAGTTTCAATGACAACTTCATCTCCGGGATAATCGTTTGTGGAGCTTAAATTCAGCTTTCCGGTGGCGAAATTGACATAAATACCGGTTACGCCGGGTAATTTTTTTACTGCCCGTTCCACTGCGGCGGCACATCCGGCACAATGCATGCCGGTCACAGAAAATGTATGCGTATTATTATTCATTTTCCTGCTCATAAACCGGGGTGTTACTGACAATAAAACCGGTGATATTTACCGTTGCTGCCAATTTGCCATCGTCGTTGAATACCTCTACAGAACAAACCGCAGTACTTCTGCCCTGATGAACCATGCTGGCAACAGCTTTCATGCTTTTTCCGCGCCCCGGACGGATGAAATTGGTCTGACAATTCAGCGAAACTCCGGTGACTCCGGTGGAGTTTACGGCTCCGGCATAAGCA
Organism: Lentisphaeria bacterium; assembly: GCA_017504435.1. GTDB lineage: Bacteria > Verrucomicrobiota > Lentisphaeria > Victivallales > Victivallaceae > UBA1784. The sequence continues at coordinate 48,750 of JAFVRD010000053.1, forward strand.
AAATCCGCCAGAGTCATTATCGCTCCGCCCTGAACGACATTCCGCCCGTTGAGTGTGTCCGGGTTGACGGTCAGTACCGCTTCGGCATAACCGGGCTTTACTACAGTTAATTCAATGCCGCAAAAACGGCAGAAACGATCGTGTTCATTTAAGAACGCTTTGACTTTTTCACAATCCACAGCCATAAAAACCTCTAAAATTGCAGTGTTCCATTCAAATAAGAGTTCAATATCCAGTCTGATTTGCCGTTGATCCCGGTGATCAGGTTGATTCCGGAATCAAAGAGTTTTCTTTCCAGCGCGACGGATATTTTTCCGGTAATAAGCAAATCAATTTTCAAGTTGGTCAACTGCCGTTTCAGAGCTTCCACAGAATCCGGGGCAGATATTTCTTCACGCTCCACCGTTCTGCCGTTTTCGATACGGTAGTATACAAATCGGATCAGTTCATCTCCGAATTCTCTGGATACGGCGATTATCATAAATTCTGTTGTTCCTTATGTGATATTTTCAAAAAACATCCCCCGCACACCAGATGATGTGCCGGGGAGTGCAGTTATAACTTTGGTTGATCAAAACGAACTTGCGGCAATCACTCCGTATCTGCAACTTGCTTTGCATCTGTTGCAGAGGTGGCAGCTGCGCGGTGATCCTGGATTTTTTCTTTCAGATCCTGGCATTGAGCTTCCAACTTATCGGCTGCGGCATCAAGAGCTTTGTAAAGATCAAAATCTTCGGTTTCCGCTTTCAAGGTGTGATATTTGCAATTCAGTACCAGTGAGACCTGAAAATGATTTTTTTCACGGGACATCACCGCATTCACTGAAGTGACTTTCAATGCCGGGATATCCAGCACGGCAAGAACATTCTCTGTCTGGGTTTGAATGGCTGGGGTAATGACAAATTGACGACCGGTAACATTGATGAGCATAAGCACACCTTCTTTCGTTTACAATACGGGCCCATTCCCGCATTGCGGTAAATTGTCGCACCGGCAGCAATCGCTGCCGGATCACATCGAAAATTGCGGTCCGAGGTAAATTTCTTTGGCCTGCGGATCATTGACCAGATAATCACTTGGACCTTCCAGCAGTATTTTGCCCATACACATGATATAGGCGCGATCGACTACTGAAAGCGTTTCCCGGACGTTGTGGTCGGTAATAAGAATTCCCAACCCCCGGCTTTTGAGCTGCAGAATAATCTGCTGCACATCATATACCGCCAATGGGTCCACGCCGCTGAACGGTTCATCAAGCATGATAAATGAAGGATTGGTCACCAATGCCCGGGTGATTTCCAAACGGCGGCGTTCACCTCCGGAAAGGGTCATGGCTTTCTGATTTTTCAGCCGGGTAAGTTCCAATTCATCCAACAGCTCGGTGCACCGTTTTTTCCGGTCGGCACTGCTGAGGGCGAGAGTTTCCAGGATCGCCATGATATTTTCTTCAACGGTGAGTTTGCGGAAAATGGAGGGTTCCTGCGCCAGATATCCCATGCCCATCCGGGCGCGTTTATACATCGGAATATTGGTGACATCCACCCCCCGGAACGAAACTTGACCGGCATCCGGGCGTATCAATCCCATTACCATATAAAAACTGGTAGTTTTACCGGCACCGTTGGGGCCCAGCAATCCGACAACTTCTCCGGCACGCACAGAGATGGACACATTGTTGACCACTGTTCTGCCGTGGTAGGTTTTGACAAGATTTTCGGCGTTGACAAGAATGTCGTTGTTTTCGACTTGATTCATAATTTCGGGTTGACTCTTTATTATTGAAATTCATCTCTCACACTGCATATTATACACCGCAAAAATCAACATTCAAGCGTTCCGAAATGAAAAAAACGATTTTTTTCACAAATCATCCCCCCGCAATGCAAAAAACAGCGCGGTCAACCCGCGTCTCAATGCTCTTTCCGAACCGGCGGAAGATACCGAAACTCTCAAAAAATTCTGTCCGGGACGTGGTTTAACGGTGAAACGTTCTGAATGTTGTACCCGGATGCCGTGTGAAGCAAAGAAATTTTCACACTCCCGGGCATTGCTCCATTGGTCCGGCAGCGGCAGCATCCGGAAAAAGTCATTCCGCGGACCATCGGCATATTGAGGAAATACCCGGTCAAATATCCGGTTGGCGCGAATGGCAAGGAGATGTTTTTCTTTCAAAATAGCACTGGCTTTACCGCTGGAGATCAACTCGGTCATGATCTCGGCATCCAGAACGCTGGTTTTTATATTGAGGTGAAACAGGGCATTGAGCAGCCGGCTGCGGAATTTCTCCGGAAATGCAGCTGCCGCCACTCGCAGCCATGGTGAAAGATACTTCAGAGAACCGCTGATGTAAACAGTTTGTTCCGGCAGCCGTGAAAACAATGTTCCGGATTGGTCCGGAATACCGGGCAGACAGGCAATGTCATCTTCAATAAGTATCAACCGGTGTTTGCGGATGATGCCGGCGATATCATCTTTGCGCTGCTGATCCATTTTGACCGTGGTGGGATTGGCGCATGACGGCATGAGAAATATTCCGGATACCGGATTGTCAGTGCAATATTTGTCCAGTGCTTCCGGCAGCATACCATGAATATCTCCGGCTATCGGTGCAAGCTGCAGATGTGCCAGATGAGCTGTGCCGATCAAATTGGCATAGGTGAATTCATCTGCTGCCACGGTTTCTCCGATGTTAAAAAGCGACAGTAATGCGGCACTGATCGCATTTTGCGCCCCGGAAAACAGTGCGGTATGTTCTTCATCGGTATCTATACCGAATCCGGCAAGATAGCGTACTGCGGCGGCACGCTGATGTAAGTGACCGGAAACTGCGGCGTGTGAGGTCAACCGCTGCAGATTGCCTTTGGCAAGTACTTGAGAGGCAGCTTCGATGATCGGAATATTTACATTTTCAAATCCCTTGACCACCCCCAATTCAATAATATCGTTTCCGCCGTCGATATCTGAATCAGGAAATCCCGGCAGCGGAGAAACAAAGGTTCCTCTGCCGGTTATCCCGTAAATCAATTTTTTCTCCCGGCACAAATCATAAGCCCGGGTCACCGTGGTGAAATTTATATCCAGATAATCCGCCAATTCCCGTTGCGGAGGCAGTTTCGCTCCCGGCGGCAGTTTGCCGGTACGGATGTCAGTTTCCAGTAAATTGGCAAGAGAGAGATAACGCGGACGGCTCAGTTTGGAAATATCCGGAGTCCAGCTCAGAAAAAAGTTTTTGAAAGAATTTATCGGCATTTTATTGTAATCCATACAATTTTTAAGATTGTATATAATATATCGCTTCAGTATATTATTTGTCAAGCGTTGAATGCAGTATTTTTCAGGAACACAAATCGTTTAAAAGTAAAGGAGAACCGGTTATGATACTTACTGAACAACAGAAATTGAACCGCAACCTTGCCGCGATGCTCAAAGGCGGAGTTATCATGGATGTTACCACCCCGGAGCAGGCGGTGATCGCAGAACAGGCCGGAGCTTGCGCGGTGATGGCACTGGAACGGATCCCGGCAGATATCCGGGCTGCCGGCGGAGTATCCCGGATGAGTGATCCGGCGATGATAAAAACTATTCAGGATGCGGTAACTATCCCGGTGATGGCAAAGTGCCGGATCGGTCATTTCGCCGAAGCGCAGATATTGCAGGCATTGGAAATAGACTATATTGATGAAAGTGAAGTCCTTTCTCCGGCTGATGATACTTATCACATTGACAAAAATGCTTTTCAGGTTCCGTTTGTCTGCGGAGCGCGTGATTTGGGAGAAGCTCTCCGCCGCATTGCAGAAGGGGCATCCATGATCCGTACCAAAGGTGAACCCGGAACCGGAGATGTGGTACAGGCGGTGCGCCACATGCGGAAAATGAATTCAGAGATCCGCCGGATATGCAGTATGACCGAAAATGAGCTTTATGAAACTGCCAAACAGCTGGGCGTTTCATTTGAATTGCTTTGGGAAGTTCATAAAAACGGTAAACTGCCGGTGGTGAATTTTGCCGCTGGCGGAGTTGCTTCTCCGGCCGATGCCGCATTGATGATGCAGCTGGGGGCGGATGGGGTTTTTGTCGGTTCCGGTATATTCAAATCCGGTGATCCGGTCAAACGGGCGGCTGCCATCGTTAAAGCGGTCACCAATTATAATGATGCGGCAATGCTTGCGGAAGTGTCATCCGGTTTGGGCGAGGCGATGGTAGGGATCAATGCCGATGAGATCAAACTGATCATGGAAGAGCGCGGACAATGAGTTTACAGATAGCGGTGCTTGCTCTGCAGGGCGCATTTATTGAGCATGAGCAAATGTTCCGTTCTTGCGGAGCAGAATGTTTTGAACTCCGGCAGAAAACGGATTTGCGTCGGCATTTTGACGCACTGGTTTTGCCGGGAGGAGAGAGTACGGCACAAAGTAAATTACTGCGTGAATTGGATATGTTCGATGAACTTGCCGCCCGGATCAGAGCCGGAATGCCGGTTTTTGCCACTTGTGCCGGAATTATATTGCTGGCAGAAAAAATCGCTGATTCGGAAGTGCATCACTTTGGCGGTCTGCCCATTACGGTGAAACGCAATGCTTACGGGCGGCAGTTGAGCAGTTTTTGGGCAGAAGAATATTTTTCCGGGGTCGGCGTGGTCTCCATGCCCTTTATCAGGGCACCGCAAATCGAGTCGGCGGCTCCGGCAGTGGAAATATTGGCATTTTACGGAGGATACCCGGTGGCAGTACGTTACGGGAATATGCTGGCAATGACATTTCACCCGGAAATAACCGGAGATAAGCGTATTCACCAATGGTTTACCAATAATATTTGTACCGGAAATTTGTAAACACCAGCCAGTAAGTGTATATTATAAGACTTTAACTGTCGGGCAATTTTCAAGAGCTTTTTGAAAACTTTTGATATTGCCTTTGTCAATAATAAATAATATCTGGCGTGGGGTTTTATGAATGCGGTTGTGATTTTTTGTCTTTTGTCGGTGCTTTTGGTTTTGGGGAAACTGGTGCGTCTGGGAGTGCCGGTTTTGCAGCGGCTGTATTTGCCAAGTTCGGTGATCGGCGGTTTGATCGGATTACTGGTATTCAGTTGTTTTGGTCAATATTTTCCGGCGGAAACAGTCAAAGCGATGGGAAAATTGCCCGGATTTCTCATCAATGTTATTTTTGCCGCCATATTCCTCGGTACTGTAGCTCCCAAACTCAAAGATGTTTTCAAAATGGCTATGCCGCAGTTGTGTATGGGACAAATGCTGGCATGGGGACAGTATGTGATCGGTCTGGGCTTGGCAGGATTTCTTTTTCTGCCGCTTTTCGGTGTCAATGCGGCAATGGGTAACTTGCTGGAAATAGGTTTTGAAGGCGGTCATGGTACTGTCGGCGGTATGACTCAGAGTTTCCGTGACGGTGGCTGGGAAGAAGGTATTGCATTGGGATATACTGTCGCGACCGGCGGTATGATATTGGGAATATTGGTCGGCATGGCTCTGATAAATTGGGCTTTGAATAAGGGGCATATCCGCAGTGTCCGCACCTTTGATGAGCGTGACCGTTCCGAGCGTATCGGTATTTATCAGGCTGATGCACGTCCTTCTGCCGGTAAGCAGACGGTATTTTGCGATTCGATCGACTCTCTGGCATGGCACATCGCATTGCTGGGAATTTCCATTCTTATCGGTTATGGAATGCTCAAAGGATTGCAATTTCTGGAAGTCACGCTTTTCCCGGATAATGAATCCCGGTTGTTTTCCGGATTCCCGCTTTTCCCGCTGTGTATGATCGGTGGGGTGCTGGTGCAGATAATTTTTCAGAAAATGAAAGTTAATTACCTGATCGATCACGGTCAGATGCAGCGTCTTTCCGGAGCGTCTCTGGACTTTCTGGTCGTGGCTGCGGTGGCGACGATCCGGCTGGAAGTTGTCAAAGCCAACTGGCTGCCGCTGGTCATTATGATGAGTGTCGGCTTGTTGTGGAGCGTATTTTTGCTGATGGTTGTAGCTCCCAGACTTTTCAAATCTGCCTGGTTTGAATGTGCTATCGCTGAATTCGGTCAGGGATTGGGAGTTACGGCGACCGGGTTGATGCTGCTGCGCACCGTTGACCCGGAAAGCAAAACCGTGGCAGCGGCATCATTCGGTTACAAACAGCTGATTCATGAACCGGTCATGGGTGGTGGTTTGTGGACGGCATTTGCGTTGGTACTGGTTTTTTCCATCGGCTGGTTCCCGGTCTGGCTCATTTGTCTGGGAATGTTGATGATCTGGGGGATCATTACCGGTATCATTATTGCCCGCAACCGCAAAAAGTGATTGCTCAAAATCAAAAAGACCGGACTGCTGCAGACTTTCGGAAATTTTTTGCAGCAGTCCGGTTTTATGTTTTGAACTGTATTGAAAGCGTCTGAAATCTTTTCGCTCACATCCTTCGCTCAAAGATTTTCAATGATTTTGTCAAAAGCGGCGAAACTGTCTATTTCAGACGGGAGTTCTCCAGAGTCGCACGCAGTCATGAATGCCGGATCCAACGGAAGTTGTGCCAGCAGCGGCAGATGGTAGTTTTCGGCCATTTTTTTACCGCCGTCTGCGGAAAAAAGGGCATGGGATTTGCCGCAATCCGGGCAAATGAAACAACTCATATTTTCTACGATACCGGAAACTTTTACTTCGACTTTGCTGCAGAAATCCAGACATTTGCGGCAATCCGCCAGAGAAACTTCCTGCGGAGTAGTTACCACCACTGCCTGCTTTTCTCCGGGGATCAACTGGCATGCCGAAAGAATTTCATCACCGGTTCCCGGCGGGAAATCCAGCACCAGATCATCCAATTCGCCCCAGCTGGTGTCTTCCAGCAGTTGTTTCAGTACTCCCATTTTTGCCGGTCCGCGCCAGACGACCGCCTGATCCGGGTCATCCAGCAGCAACCCGACGGACACCAGTGCCACTCCGCTGACCGGCAGCGGGATGATACCGTTTTCTTCAGAGTAACCCATTTTCTGACTTTGTGCGCCGAAAATAGTCGGCTGGCTCGGACCGTGGAAATCGGCATCGAGCAGACCGACTTTCCGGCCTGAGGCGGCAAGTTTCAATGCGATTGCCGCGGCAACGCTGCTTTTGCCTACACCGCCTTTGCCGGAAAGAACAAAGATCTTGCGTTTGATGAGGGCCATTTTTTTACCGAGTTTGTCCTCCCCGCAGGAAGAACACGATGAACAACTCCCGCAGGAGCCGCTGCATTGACTGGACATGATATATATTCCTTTACTTCAAAAGTTTGATTGCACCTTCAATCATATTTTCGCCCACGGTACGGTCAGCCAGGGTCCGGGACGGACTGGTTTCATAACCGCCGTTGCCGTAATGTTGCGGCAGACCGACATAACCGATTTCACCCATACCGAGGGCTGCGATCATGGTATACGGGAAACGGGATGCTTCGCGGATGGCAAAACCGATTTCCACAAAAGGTTCTGCCGGCAGTGAAACGATCGCGGCAGTCTCTCCGAAAGAGATCATGATCTGTTTTTCCACCCGGCGTCCGGGGATGGGGTTTTCCCGGCATCCGATTGCCATTTCAGCAAACAATTTTTTTACAAAAGGCACACCTTTGGCGATATCTTCGCTGGTGAAATCTCTACCGTCTGCCATGACTGCATCTTTGTTTTCTTCATAAATGCGTTTGGCTTCGGCGTACTCTTCATCGGTCAATTGCAGATAAGGAGCTTCGAATTCACAAGTTGCACTGGCAATCGCGGTGTTTTCCACTTTTTTCATCTGATACAATGATGCGAGAATGCATCCGGCATAGCCTTTACCGATACGTTTTGCTTCGTCATAACCGGTCTGATTGCCGGGGGTGTTGACATCAAAGTGATTGATATTGCCCTGAGGAGCAATGATCGTGATGACCGGTAATTCAAAACCGAGTTCATGCTGGATCTCTTTTTCCATGATCCCCGGCCAGTCTGCAGAAACATAATCTCCGCCGATGGTATCGGTGTGATTGCTGATATTGGCGATCAGCAATGCCGGACGTCCGTGTTGACGGATCTCCAGCATGGGAATCAGCGGATCAATGCCGCCTTCCGGGTGATCGATATCGGCATTGAGTTTGCCGGGATTGGTCAGAGTTTTGCCGTTTTTCATAATATAACGGCGGTTGAATGCCAGAGTTGAGTACTCCGTTTCAGAGGCAAAAAGTTCTGCCGGAGCCAGAGAGGCAAATGCCTGATCCAGGGCAAAGACGGTTTTTTTAGCCAGATCTTTCATATACTGCGGATCGGGTTCATAACCAAACAATGCGTAAGCATACGGGCCGGTGTGGGTGTGGGTCGCGCAGAACAGCACTTTGCCTGCCAGCGGAGAACCGGCGGCGGCAAGCGCGGAATCGACTTCATTTACCCATCCGGAATCCACCATACAGAGGTCAAAAGAGACAATTGCTGCACATTCACTGCCGGTACGGAATACTGCAGCTTTCAGAGCCAGCCGGTCATAAGCACCTTTATTGGGACGGGGATTGAAATACCCGCACAGAGGCACTCCGTAACCGGGAGTGATATCTTCTCTGGCAAAACCGAATTCAAAATTGCTCATCATTAAAAATCCTTATTTTACAAGTGTTTTTTACAACACGGCGTGTGTTTCTACTAAGATACTGCATCATTGCTTTTTTTTCAAGTTGTTTTTATATGTACAGCAGTTCATTTTTTCCGTAAAAACTGCTTGTTGTTTTATTATATAAAATTGATTTGTATTTTTGTAAAATAATTTGCATTTTGCCGCATTGGCGTATATTTTATAAGTCGTAACTTGAAATACTTGTAAAGGCAGTCGATCATGAAAAAAGTAGTTTGTGCAGCGTTGTGTACCGGAGCTGCGATTTCCGCAGCTGCTTCCGGGCACAGTTTTTACGCCGCCGAAGGTGCCGGATTGGGCAAAGAACTTCCGGCTCCATTAAAAATAGGGGTGTCAACCGGTAACGGGATCGGTAAATGCGGGGAAAATATCGTTTTTACTGTTGATCCGGTGGATATCCCTGCCGGTGCGGAAAAAATCCGGATCTCCCGCCGTATTGACAGTGTTATTCAGGGGTACGAGGATTTCCCGGTAAAAAAATTCACCATCGTTATGAGTCTGGACCGGCCGGGGCATCTTTCGGTTCACGGGGTTTATGTTGATGCCACCGGGAAAGTACTGGTGCCGCCGCCGGACAGTTGTGCGTACGGCAACGGGGTATTCATTGAACCTGAAAAATTATCTTTTGCGCGTCATGAACCGGCAGATTTCGACCGTTTCTGGGCTGAACAGCTGAAATTGCTGGCGGCTGTTCCGATGGATGTCAAACGGGAACGCAAGCGGAATTGTGAAACATGGTACGGAGATGAGGTGGAGATCACTTCTATTGCCGGTATTCCGGTCACCGGATGTTTGCGGATCCCGGTAAATGCCCGTCCGGGGACACTTCCGGCAGTGGTCAGTTTTCATGGAGCCGGATTCAAGCGGGCTTCATTCCGCAGTGATTACGGAAACAATGTGATCGTATTTGATGTCAATGCTCATGGTTTGAATAATCACATGCCCAAAGAGTATTACCGTCAATTAAACGAAAATCCTCCGGCAGAACTGGATATTTTTTCCAGTCGGGATAATGCCGGAAACAGTTATTTCAAAAATATGTTTCTCCGGACTGTCCGGGCGTTGGATTTTATCAAATCCCTGCCGGAATGGGATGGTAAAACTCTGATCGTACACGGGCGCAGTCAGGGCGGGGCACAGGCGATCGCGGCTGCCGCATTGGTTCCGGAAGTGACGTTGTGTGCTGCCAATGTGCCGGCACTTGCTGATCATGGCGGCGTATTTGCCGGGCGCAAACCTGGATGGCCCGGGATCAATCCGGAGAAAAATGCGGCAATCGCAGCGGCATCCGATTATGTGGATGTGGCGAATCTTGCCGCCCGGATCCGGTGCGAAACGCTTTTGAGCATTGGCATGATCGACACGATCTGTCCTCCGGTTTCGGTGTATCTGGTATACAAAAATATCCGGGCTGAAAAACATGTAACATTTTTCCCTGCGATGGGGCATAATGCTCCTCCGGTATTGTTGGACGGCAGAGAACGAATAAGAAAAGAGGTGAACAAATGATTATTTCTGTAGCGGAACTTACCCGAATATGTCAGGATCTGCTGATGCGTGCAGGAGTTCCGGAAAAATCTGCATTGCGGGCAGCGGAAACGCTGGTCAGTGCTGATGCCCGGGGGATCAGTTCTCACGGGGTTATCCGGCTGGCACGTTATATAGACTGCATGAAAAGCGGCGGGATCATTCCGGATGCAGAAATAAAGATCATTGATGAAGGGCCGGCTTTTATCCGGGCCAGTGCCGCCGGCGGTTTGGGGATCCCCGCATCATGCGAGGTCGTGGAACGGCTTATTGCCAAATCCGCATCCATGCCGCTGGCTGCGGCGTCGATCAATCACAGTGACCATTACGGTGCGGCAGGATATTATGCCATGAAGTGTGCTGATGCCGGGTTGATCGGTTTTTCCATGAGCAACACCTGTCCATTGATCGCAGTGACCGGCGCGGCGGCGGCAGGCATCGGTAATAATCCTTTTGCATACGCGGCTCCGGCAGGCAGATACCGTGCGGTATTGTTTGATATCTGTATGAGCGTAGTTGCCAGCGGCAAACTTATTATTGCGGCGGCGGATAACAAACCGATACCGGAGGGGTGGATACTGGATAAAGACGGCAGACCGACCACTGATCCCAAAGAGATCTACAATGGTGCGATCATGCTGCCTTTTGGAGGACATAAAGGTTATGGTCTGGCGATGATGGTGGAAATGCTTTCCGGGGTGTTGGCGGGAGCAGGTACGCTTTCCGGGGTGAATTCCTGGAATACTGTTCCCGGACGAGATGCAGATACGGGGCATTTCTTTTTGACCATCAATCCGGCATTTTTCGGTGGTTTGGACAATTTCAATGCCCGGATGGAGGCGGTCATTGAAGAGTTGACCTCCGCCCCCAAGGCAGACGGGGTGAATAAGATCTATTATCCCGGTGAGCTGGAGTTTATTTCTGAAGCCAAAGCTTTTGCCGACGGAATAGATCTGCCCGATGCTTCTGCTGCAGAATTGGAACGCGCCGGAAAAATGCTCAAATAATCATGGAGCGTTCCGTCACAATAATTTTTTATATCTGCCGTCCGGTCCGGTTTGTTCGCGACGGCTCAGACCTTGATTTTGCAAAGAAGCTTCGCTTTTCTTGAAAAAGGACGAAAGTTCGGGAGAAGGGAAAACCTCTTTTCTCGTGAAAAGAAGTCTCCCCTTCTCCTGAACATCTCCCCTTATCGGGAATAGAGCGTTTCAAAAAGGTGTCTTTCCCGCAGAATCATTTGGGCAACAGCCTTTGAAATTCAATCCTGACGGATTATTTTTCCACTAATTCAGCATGCAGAGCTTTTTGAGCATCGGCAAAATGATCCCGGTCGATAATGAATTGCATATTGACCTGACGCATGCACTGGTCGAGGGCCAGAATATTGATTCCGGCGGCGGCAAGTGCACTGGCGGCACGGGAAAGGAATCCGGGGATTTTCATATTGCTGCCGATAACGGCAATGATCGCCACATCCCGGGTCGTGATTTTTGCATTCGGGAATGCTTCCTGCAGTTCTGCCAGACACTTGCTCAGACCTTTACATCTTTCGGAAACGTAGTGAGTAATGGTGTTGGCATTGGTATTTTTGGCAATATAACTGACTTTATTTGCCGCAAAACTTTCCAGTACCCGGTAATCGTATCCGCTGGCACCGACCATTTCGGTGTCAAAAATTTCAATGGCAACAATATCTTTGCGTCCGCAAATCATATCGACTTTAGGTTCAGGAGAGACAAAATCCTGACTGATCAGTGTGCCGGGATGACCGGGGTCAAAAGCATTGTCTACGCGAATGGCGATACCGTTGCGTTCCATTTCTTTGGAGGCTTTGGGGTGGATAGCTTCCATTGCCATATCCGCAAGCTGGTCGGCAATATCAAAATTGGTATGTCCGATCGTACGGACTTTGTCTACGCCGATAAGTTTCGGGTCTCCGGTGGAGAGGTGGAATTCTTTATGAATAATTCCTTCCCGGGCTTTGGTGACAACTGCAATTTTGCTGAAGGTTATTTCACTGTAACCGCGGTCGAATTTCGCCATTACTCCTTCGGCGCATTTGGCATAACCGGTGACGATCGGCATGCAGCTGCTGAAATCCAATCCCGTCAAGTGATGGGCGATGGTTTCTTCCATTGAGCCGGTCTCCTGATCTTTCCAACCGGAAAGATCGACGAAAACAGCATTGACACCGTGTTCTTTGAGAATACATGCGGAGTTGAATGCACTGTGGGCCTCACCGACGGAACTGAGCAATTCCCGGGCGGCGGGGAGATAATTCCCCGGCTGGAAGTGACCGAAACTGCGCAGCTGCATCAAATGCAGCAGACAATTTTTTATACCGCTCATACGTTCATTGACAAACGCATCGGCACTGGCAAGATCGAGTTTAAGATTGGCAAAAGAGTGATTCAATTCGATCATTTTGACACGGGTGGCTTCCAATTTTTCCTGCCACGCCCGGTTGTCTCCGGCGGCAAAGCTGCCGTAGATACCGGGTTCGCCGGTTTTTTTATCCTCCAACAGCCAGTTGGTCACGCCGCCGTAAGCGGAAACGACAAAAATACGGTTATATAATTCACTGCCTTTGCGGGAACCGATCAGAATATTTTTCATCAGTTCTCCGAAGCGGGTCATACTGGTGCCGCCGATTTTTTCAACGGTATGCAAATTTCTGTTCATGATTAAAAATCCTCAATTCTGATCAGTCTCACCGGAGAGTTGTTTACTGAAAGCACGGCGATTTCAGCCAGTGCAGAACGGATCTCTTTTTCTTTAGCCGGGTGGGTCAGCACCACCAGCGATACGGAACCGTCCTCGGCACGGTGTTCATGCTGGATCAAGCTGGAAATATTAATAGATCTGGATGCCAGTATCTGGGTGATTGAAGCGATCACTCCGGCGCAATCTTTGACCTGCAGCCGCAGATAGTAACGGCTGGTGATGTCATCAATGCTCAACTGGGCAGTGAATTGTTCACCGGGAACGAATCCGGGCAGACGGCGGGTGCAATTATTCGCCATATTCAATGCGACATCGCTGATATCCGCCACGACTGCACTTGCGGTGGCTTTGCGACCGGCTCCGCGACCGTAGAAAAGAGTCTGCCCGACGGTATCACCCTCGACCTGAACGCCGTTGAAAACATCATTGATGCCGGCGAGCAGGGATTTGCCGGGGATCAAAGTCGGATGGACACGCATCTGCACTGCTCCGTTATCACATTTGATGATCCCCAGCAGTTTGATCCGGTAGCCCAATTCATCGGCACAGGCAATGTCGGCAAGTTCCAGATCGCGGATGCCTTCAACATAAACAGAATCCAATCCGAACCATTTGCCGTAAGCCAGTGAAGCGAGAATGGCGGTTTTGTGGGCGGTATCAAATCCGTCGATATCCAGCGAGGGATTGGCTTCGGCATAACCGAGTTTCTGAGCATCGGCAAGAACGGGGGCAAAATCGGCACCTTCACGTTCCATGCGGGTGAGAATATAGTTGCAGGTGCCGTTCATAATGCCGTAAATGCGTTCGATACGGTTGGATACCAGACCTTCGCGCAGAGCTTTGATAATGGGAATACCGCCTGCAACGCTGGCTTCATAGTAAATATTCACATTGTTTTTTTCAGCAGCGGCAAAAAGTTCTTCCCCGTGGAGAGCCAGCAGAGCTTTGTTGGCGGTGACGACGGATTTTCCGGCATTGAGTGCGGTCAGGATAAATTTTTTGGCAATGGTCGTGCCGCCGACCAGTTCCACTACGATATCGCACTCGTCGATGACCTGCTGTGCGTCGGTGGTCAATACTCCTTCCGGAATGGCGATGCCGCGGTCGGTTTTTATATCCAGATCGGCAATTTTATGCAGAACCGGACGGACTCCGGTGCGTTTGGCAATGCAATCATGGTTCAACAACAGATTTTCAGCGACTCCGGCACCGACGGTACCGAATCCGATAATACCTACTTTATACTCTTTCACGACAGAGACCCTTTCTTCATAAATTCGGGAAATGACCTGAAATTTAAACATTTAAATAATATAGCACCGACGCCGGAAATTTACAACTGCAAAAATCCGGCATCTTTATATTTTATGCTGCAGATAGTAATTCAGCGGGCGGAACCTTTGATCCGTCCTGAACCGTCACGGTAGGTCGTACTGTTTCCGTACTGATATGATGTGCCTTTGATCCGTCCTGAAGAATCGCGGTAAGTGGTTGTATTTCCATGCTGGTAAGATGTTCCCTGAATTCTTCCGGAAGCATCGCGGTAAGTCGCGCTGTCTCCGGATATCCGGATGGTGCCGGTGATCCTTCCGGAAGCATCCCGGAGCGTCACCTGATTTCCATACCGGTATGCTGTACCGGTGACCCTGCCGGAGCTGTCGCGGTAGGTCGTTGTACCATTTTTTTCCGGCAGATGCGGAGCTGCGACTGCGGCAGCGGCTGCCGTAAATGCGAGCAGTATTGCAAATATTTTTTTCATGATATCACCTTAGAATTTATCGACCAGAGAGAAAAACATATCCGGATTTTTCCGGTGAAATTCCCGTTTTTTCAGATCGCGCACCAGAACTCTTTCACCATGCATGGGGTCGTTGACAGACGGAGAATATTCCAGAGCGGCTCCGGCGGTCATACTTTTTTCCAGCAGCATATCGCAGCCGTTTGGTCCGACGGCTGCTTCCACAAATCCGGCTGCTCCGTTGAGTGACCGGAAACCGGTTTCTGCCAATGTGCCGCTGACTTTTACCGCATATTGTCCGCCGGTGACAGCAAAGGTGAAATCCGGCTCGCCGAAAATCCGGTTCCAACCGTGGAATCCGGTTCCGGATTTGCGGATGACTTTACCGGGAAATGCGGGCATGGCAGCGTAAATTTCCGCGATCCGGGATTTTTCTGTATCACTTAATTCTCCGCCTTTGCGCCAATTCAAAGGAGCAGTTTCCCGGCGGGAACGGGCAAATTGCGCTTCAGGAATTTCGATTTTATGCCACGAAACGCTTTCATATACTCTGAATAATCCGGTATACAACGGCAGAGAAATTATTTCCGGTTCATTTTCCGCCCAATCGGCTACATGCCTGCACAGTGCGGCGGCGATCCCCCGGTTGCGGCAACGGGGATCAACGGCAACGGAAGCGATACCGCCCATTGTCCGGGGGATTCCGTCCCGGCCGCAGACTTCATAAATCATCACGCCGCAATGTCCGGCAATTTCTCCGTGTTCAAATGCGGCAAAAGATATTTCATCGAAAGGCATTTTCTGCTCTTTTTGAGCCAGTTGCTCCCAGTGATCCGGAAAACATCTGCCCAGCAGCGGCAGGATCTGCGGCTGTTCTTCCCAAGTCAGTTTTTTGATGGTCAGCATTGTAAAGTTCCTCTTTTTTCATACAGTATCACCGGATAAGATTTTTTTCAACTTGACGGAACGGCATTTTTGTTATATATTCTGTGAGAAGGAGAGCTTTATGCCAGAAATTCAGAAATTGACCCGGACGCGGCTTAATGCTGAAATAGTCAATGTCCGGTATGAAAATCCGGAAAACGGTTTTGCCGTGGTCACGCTTCTGTGTGACGACGGCACCAGAATCGCCGGGAAAGGTTCTTTGCCGTCTCCCCGGCCCGGACAGAATATTGAAGCCGACGGATATTTTGAAAAACATCCGGAATTCGGTCTGCAGTTCCGCATCGAATCCTGCCGACCGGTACCGCCGTCAACAGTGGAGGGTATCACCCGTTTTTTGCAGCATGCCATTCCCGGTATCGGACCGAAAACTGCGGCGGCGATCGTGGCAAAATTCGGCAAAGAAACGGTCAAAGTTCTGGATCTTTACCCCAAGCGGCTGATGGAAGTTCCGAAAATCGGAAAAAACAAGGCTGACACGATCGCCAAAGTCTGGAAAGAGACCCATCATCGGCGGAACGATATGATTTTTTTGGAAGGTTTAGGCATAACTCCGGCATACTGTGCGCGGCTTTTTAAACGCTATGGAGAAAATGCCGTGGAAGCTGTGCGTAAAAATCCTTATCAGCTGGCGGAAGATGTTGATGGGATCGGTTTTTTGAAAGCCGATGCCATCGCCCGCAGTTTGGGTTTCGCCGAAAATTCTCCGGAACGGATGACTGCAGCAGCAGTTTTTGCCCTCAATACCATGATCGGAGATGGTCATGTTTGCGCTCCGGTACAGGTTTTGACCGGGGAATGTGTCAAACTTACCGGTCAGGATTCAGCAACCGTTTCAGTTGGTATTTCTCATGCGTTGGAAAAACATTTGCTTTATCTGATCGATGAATACATTTATACTCCGCGTACCGCATCAGCGGAGGTGAAACTGCCGTATTTTATTTCGGCATTGGCAGAAGCAAAAAATTTTCCGGGCGCAAAATTACAGAAAATCGCTCCCCAAGCCGGTTTGACATTGGATGTTTTACAGCAGCAGGCGGTCGAATCCCTTTTTGTCCGGCCGCTGAATATCATTACCGGCGGTCCCGGGGTGGGAAAAACCACTGTGATCGGTGAGATCGTCCGGCGCGCCAAAGCCGCCCGGATCAAATTTGCTCTTGCCGCACCCACCGGACGGGCTGCCAAACGGATGAGTGAAAGCAGCGGTTGTGAAGCCAAAACTTTGCACCGGCTGCTGATGTTTGATCCGGCAACGCTCAAGTTTAATTATTGCGCAGATAATCCGCTGGATTGCGACTTGCTGATCGTAGATGAAATAAGTATGCTGGATATTATTCTGGCGTATCAGTTATTTCAAGCTGTCCGTCCCGGCACATCGGTGGTGCTGGTCGGAGATGCCGATCAGCTGCCGTCGGTAGGACCGGGAAAAGTGCTGAGTGATTTTATGAACAGCGGTTTTTTCGGAGTGACGAGATTGACCCGGATATTCCGTCAATCTGGCAACAGTGCGATCATCAGCAATGCCCATTTGGTCAATTCCGGGAGATTGCCGCAATCTGTCCGCCCGGCGGCGGGGGAATTGACCGATTTTTACTGGATCGAACAGGATGATCCGGAAAAAGCGGCGGCATTGATAAATACACTGGTAACTGAACGCATCCCGGAACGTTTCCATTTTGATCCCATGTCGGAAATACAGGTACTTACTCCCATGAACCGGGGGGAATGCGGTACTGCGGCACTCAATGCCCAATTATCTGCCGGATTGCGTGCCGGATGCGATGAGAGTTTTCAATTTGGCAATACCGTATTCAAGCAGGGCGACCGGGTAATGCAGAATTCCAACAACTATGATAAAAATGTGTTCAACGGCGACCTCGGACAAATAATTAAAATCAATGATCAGAGCAAAACTTTTACGGTGTGTTTTGACGGAGAACGGTTGGTTGATTATAACTTTGATGAGGCGAATCAGCTGAATCTGGCGTATGCTGTAACTATCCACAAGTCACAGGGCAGTGAATTTCCCGCCGTGGTGATGCCGATACTCAATCAGCATTTTGTCATGCTCCGGCGCAATCTGCTTTATACCGGGATGACCCGTGCTAAAAAACTGCTTATCCTTATCGGCAGCCGCAAAGCAGTGGAAATGGCGGTGCGTGATGCCCGGGTGCGTCCCCGTTATTCCAATCTTGCCGCCCGGCTTGCCGGACTGAAAAAATCGTCCGGCTCCTGACTTCTGAAGCATAAAAAAGGAGTGCTGCAAAGCCTCAAAAAAGCAAGCAGCACCCCTTTTTCGGTTTCAGGGAACCGGAATTATTTTTTGAAATAATCCTTGTAAAGACCGTAGAGATTCCGGGCCGCCATTGCACAGGAATTCGGACTCATGAAGTGGGCGAATTCATAAGTGATGGCTTTCTGGAAACCGGCTTGATGCGCCCATTCCAGTTTATCCAGCAGGCACTCAAATGAGATGGGCGGGAAAGTACGCAGAGAGGTTTCCAACTCAAACGTTTCGATGTTTGTCCACGGAGTCATTCCGTTGGCAGTGATGACATCGTAGTTGACTTTGAGGAAATCCCGCATCTGGGTATCGCGGTTGACCTGGGAATTCTGGAACGCCACGATATCCACTGAACCTTTGACATAATCCAGCACATTGCCCCACATTTCGCGGTGTTCATCGGGGGTGACGGCGATACGGCGGCAGGCGGCAGGGGGATATTTGGAGGTCAATGAACCATTATTGCAGCCGCTGATTCCCGGAGAGATCAAGGTCTGGTGACCGGACAAATCGTGGCAGAATGCGCCGACCTGCTTGTAGCACTCAAAAACATTGTACGCCGTCCGGGCGCCGGTTTCCTGAGAGAGATACCAGCCGCCGAATGCCGGACTGTTTTTGGCATAATTTTCCCAGATTTCCGCAAAAGAACGTTTCATGTGTTCCATTTCTTTTTGCACATCATAGGTGGCAAGCATCCAGTCGTTGCCGGAGTAGTATCCTCCGATCCAGAGTTTGATACCGTGTTTTTCCGCTAATTTGAAAAAGAGCTGGAGTTTATCGCGGCGGGGACGCTCACAACCGGCATTTTTCATCAGCCATTCGGAGGGATAGAGCAATTTTTTCCGGACACCGCAGCGGATGATAATGGCAGTATCTATCCCTACTGCTTTCATCGCGGCAAAATCTGCATCCCAGACTTCATCGCTCCAATTCTGGTCGGGAATTTCATAATCAGCTTGAATTTCACCGATAAATGTACCGGTAATCGGAAGTGCTTCAACCATAATAAAACCTCGTTTGTTAGATGATTAAGGGTGATCGATTCGGAAATCATGGGGGGCAATGCCGTCAAATTCTGTATCAGAGAAGTTGGCAGTGACCGAAACTCCGTCGGCAAATGTTGAACGCATTACGCCGGAGAAAGTGACCGAACCGTCGGCAGTACGGTACATTTTGCCGCCGTCGCCGAGAATTTCAAAAATGGTCATTTTTTCCAGATAAGTGTTGCGCATCTGCCTGGATGTATCTAATTCACGGGCATCCAGAGCCATGGGCAGCAGACCGTAGAGGGCCATGAATGCCCGGTAATCTCCGGGAGTGCCGGGGAAGAAACCTTCCGGGGTGCAGTTGAGTATACAGTCATGCAGAGCCAGCTGCCAGAACGGTACCGGAACGGGCAGCGGTTCATGCGCCGCAAATTCAGAACGGTACGGGAATGCAAATGCTCCCAGATCCACTACATCCAGACAATACGGTGCGCTGAGAGCTTCACTGACCAGAGAGCCGATGGTTTTGCGGACAAATTTCAGCATGCGGCGGCGGGTTTCAGCATCTTCACGGCGGCTTTGGATATGGTCAGGATGGTAGCACTCTTTGATACCGCCCCGGGCGATAACGTCGATATAGATACTGTCGCAATCGAGCAGTTCTTTGATTTTCGGAATATCCCGGTGCATGTAGCGTTCACTGTTGAGCGTACACATGTAACTGCATCTGCCGCCGACCCAGACTCCGCCGATATGAGTGCCGCCGTTGGCATCGGTGACCATTTCGGCTTTGTCGAATTCCGGTGAATTGGGGTAACAGTCGATATAGTTGTCGTGAACGGAATAGATGTAGTTCTCCGAAATGTTTCTGCCGTATGCGGCGGAGGCGGCAAATTCTTCTGCTGTTCCACGTTCCGGGTTGACCGGGAAACGGGTGGGAAAACCGTTGTCAAAACCGTAATGGTTCCAGCCCATATTCAAAACGCAGATCTTGTCGCATCCTGCTGCTTTTGCGGCGTCAAACAGTTCACATGCTGACCAATTCGCCTGTTTACCTTCCACCTGAGCGCGGCCCGGTTTTAATGTCCAATAGCTGTCTGCATGCGGTTTCGGAGACACTTTCTGGGAATAGACATCATGTTTCCAGATCACCGAACCGACCAGTTTTTCCGCTGCCGGAGAATCTGCGATTTTTTCCCGGAGCGTTTTGGCAACTCCGAGGTACTCCATTTTGCTCCGGTAGTAATTGGCAAGATCGTGAATATCTGCTCCCGGGGCAAGAAAACGGAAATGCTGACGGTGAGTGTAATTGGCAAGAGGGGTGAAATGCTGAACGACTCTTGCTCCGAATTGTCCCGGAGTTTTGCCGTTGATGGCAAACGAATATTGCATGTCGTGCCAGTTTTCCAGCCAGAATACAAATCCGGCTTTGTCGGGACGGGTCGCGCCGAAAATGGCAATGGCATTTTCCGGATTGGCGGTTTCCATGAATTGCTCCGGCGGAACCGGGAACCGGTATTCCATGCCGTAACTGTAGGGAATAAATGCTCTGGCGGCCTCAGTGGAAGGCAGTTTATAGAGGTTATTGGGGAATACCACATCAAAAACTTCTCCATCCATACCTTCAATGGGATCGACTTCAAAGTAAAGTTCTTCTCCGGCAAGTTTTATCCGGCAGACGATATGCAGTGCATCCAGAGTAATGGGTTTGCGGAATGGATTTTCCGGATAGCGCGCCCACAGAACCGGTTTGGAAAAATCGATTTGCAAACTTTCCGCGTCCTGGGAAACGGTGATTTTGCCCTGGCGGTTATGGAGCTGCCAGGTATAAAAATTTCCATAGGTCAAGGTCAACGGAGCGTTGCTGTTTAACGCACAGCCGGTGGCAATATCAGTTATTTGCAGAAAAGAGGCATCTTCGGCAAGTTCAACACGGAAAAATCGGTTTTCAAGTTTTAACATAATCTGATTTCCTTTCTCAACAGGGTAAAATTTACCACATCAGCTTCTGAAAATCAACCGTAACCCGGAAAAAACTTAATGCAAAATAATGCAAAATAATTGTTTCAGTCGTTTATGACCATTTTTTGAGCTGTACTCAGCGAAAAAAACGGCAATTCATGGCCGAATGGGAATCCCGAAAAAACCGGACATGTCACCCGCATGGCAAAATCATCCAGCACCGCTTTGATTTCATCCGGAGTGCCGCAGCCGGTGAAATTTCCGAATACCACCGCAGCGCAGTTGTCAAACGCCCCGGCAAGGATCAATTGAGTCAACGCCCGGTCGATCCGGTACGGAGCTTCGCCGACATCTTCCAGAATCAATATTTTTCCGGCAGTATCCGGGAAAAAATCGGTTCCGGCGAGCGAGGCGGCAACGGTGAGATTTCCGGGCAGGGGAGTGCCGGATGCAGTCGTACCGCGCAGAGCGGGCAGTTTTACGGTCACATTTTGTGCGGCAAGGGCATTGAACAGGGTATTGACCGATAAATCATCATTGATCTCAGCCAGATATTTGAGCATCGGTGCGCTGATCGCAGTTCCGGCATTTTTCGCCGTCAATGCCCAGTGCAAAGCAGTAATATCGCTGAATCCCGCCACCGTAACAGGATGTTTTTGCAGAAATTCCCAATCCAGCAGCGGCAATATCCGGGCGCATCCGTAACCGCCGCGAACCGCCCAGAGCAGAGCACCGTCAGTTGCCGCATTCATAATATCCGCACACCGTGCGGCATCATCAGCTGCCAGATAAGGCAGGGATGTTCCGGAAAATACATGCGGCATGACTTGTACTTTTGCCCCGGAATTGCACAATGCGGCAACGCCGTCAGTGACCACCCTGCTGTCGCATTTTCCGGCGGGTGCGATCACTGAAACGGCAAGGTTTTCCGGCAGAAGCAGTTTCACAGCAAATGCCCCATGCGTTCTTTTTTGGTACGCAAGTAAAATTCATTTGCTTCGACCGGGTCGATGACAATGGGAACGCGTTCCACAATATTCAAGCCGTAGCCGTCGATTCCCACCAGTTTGGCGGGATTGTTGGTCAGCAGCCGGATGCCTTTGATGCCGAGATCCAGCAAAATTTGCGCTCCGATGCCGTATTCACGCATATCTGCGGGGAATCCGAGTCTTTCGTTGGCTTCGATGGTATCGCAACCCTGTTCCTGAAGTTTGTAGGCATGAAGTTTGTTTTCCAGACCGATGCCCCGGCCTTCCTGCCGCATGTAGACCAGAACACCGCACCCTTCGGCGGCGATTTGTTTCATAGCAGTGTGAAGCTGGTCACCGCAATCACAACGGGCGGAACCGAATACATCTCCGGTCAGACATTCGCTGTGGACCCGTACCAGACAATCGGTTTTGCCTTTTACGTCGCCGCAGACCAGTGCCAGATGGGAGGCATTGTCGGTTTTTGACCGGTACAAATACATTTGAAAATCGCCGTAAGCAGTCGGCAGTTTGACCGATTCTTCACAGACGACCAGATGCTCAGTTTTCCGGCGGTAGGCGACCAGATCGGCAATCGTGATGATTTTCAAACCGTGTTTTTCTTTGAAAGCCATCAAATCGGGCATGCGTGCCATTTCTCCGTTGTCTTTGGTGATCTCGCAGATCACTCCGGCAGGAGTCAGACCTGCCAGCCGGGTCAGATCGACCGCCGCTTCAGTATGACCGGTACGCTGCAAGACTCCGCCGGGACGTGCCGCAATGGGGAAAATATGTCCGGGTATTCCGAAATCTTCCCGTTTGCATGCCGGATCGATCAGGGATTTGACCGTATTGGCACGGTCGGCGGCACTGATGCCGGTGGTACCGCTGAGCGCATCGACGCTTTCTGTGAATGCGGTTTTGAAGTGATCAGTGGACGGCGCGCGCCAGATGCCCAGTTCCCGGGCACGTTCCTCGGTGATGGGGGCGCATACCAGCCCCCGGGCATGGGTGATCATAAAATTGATATGTCCGGGAGTGATCAATTCGGCGGCGCAAACCAGATCACCTTCATTTTCCCGGTTTTCATCATCGGTGACGATGATCATTTTACCGTTGCGGATATCTTCCAGAGCCGCTTCAACCGTGTCAAAACGGAATTCCATAACACAATTCTCCTTGCAAATACAGACATTTCCGGCGGGCAGGAGAGAAGCTCTCTGGTACATTGCATTTTGAGAATGCACAACCGTTCTTCTTTCATCCAGACTTTACTGTCGGTTATGGAATCTCACCATATCTGTCCGGCAGAGCCGGAGTCGCGGACTTTACCGCCGGTCAGGAATTCACGGATGATTTTCCGTGTCACCTTGCCCTGAAGAAACATCGGGTTGATTTTCTGTTCCGGTGAGAATATACACCCGCAGTACGAAAAAAGCAAATTCCATTTTGGACCGGATTGTTTTTTCTGCCGGCAGGGTATATATTAGGCTGTAGAACAGTATGCAGTATCATTGTTGAAAACTCTCATAAAAGGTTGATATTATGAATTTGACTTCTCCGCAGAAATATATTACGGTTTCTCCTCTGCTTTTGCGTGCAGATACCCATGCCAAAGAGATCACTTTGCATGCCGGAACGCCTTATGTGCAGAAATTTCTGGATGATACTGCCCGGATATTGGTCTATCCTATGGACAGTGTGGTGCCGACAGTGGTCATTCTGCACGATGAAACTCCGGCAGCTTCGTTCCGGCGGGCGGAAAACGGGGATCTGATTTTAAGTGTGCAGACTCCGGAAGAGGGTGAATATACGATTTTGCTGGACAAGGCCAATGCCGACGGCACATTCACAGAATTGTTTACTTTGCAATTTTATGCGTTGAAAGATGATCTGTTTGTGCTCAATCCTTATAAAGGTGATTTTCACATGCACAGCAGTTGTTCTGACGGCAGACAGCCTCCAGCTTACGTTGCTGCCACCTGCCGCCGGAATGGGTTTGATTTCATGGCATTGACCGATCATTTTCAATATGCTCCGTCTCTGACCGCGCAAAAAGCGATGGCAGATTTCGGTTGTACCATGCTGGTGTTTTCCGGCGAAGAGGTACACGCACCGGATAATCCGGTACATATTGTCAATTTCGGCGGTTCAGCTTCGGTCAACGAACTTATCAAAAAAGATGAAAAAATCTACCGTGACGGCATTGCAGAATATATGAAGTTTCTGCCGGAAAGTTATGATGAATTGACCAAATTTCAAATTGCCGCTTCAGAATGGGTCTACGATCAGATCCGCATCACCGGAGGTCTGGCGATATACAGTCATCCCTTCTGGGCACCGCGTCATCACTACTATGTCGGTGCAAAAGTGAATGATATCATGCTGCAGCGGCGCAATTTTGATGCGGTGGAGGTTTTCGGAGGTTTTTATCTGGAACAGACCGAATCAAATATGCTTTCTTTGTCCCGCTGGCAGCAGGAGAACCTTGCCGGCAGTCAGATGCTCAATCCGGTGGGAGTGAGCGATTGCCACGATTGTGACGCCGATCTTGCCGGCTGGTATTATACGATCGTTTTTGCCGAAAAACCGGATTTCAAATCCATTGCCGCCGCCATCCGCAACGGCAGATGTGTGGCGGTGCATCAGCAGCCGGGGTGTTTCCCCATTGCGGCAGGTGAATACCGGTTGGTAAAATTCACCTATTTCCTGCTCCGGGAATTTTACCCGCGTCACGATGAATTGTGCCGCGACGAGGGGGAGGCAATGCGCCGGGAACTCTCCGGAAATGGGTCTGATGCCGCAAAAGTGCTGGCATTGTACGGCAATCGGGTTTGGGAATATATGGCTTCGGTTTGGGAAAAATAAAGCGTTTATTCCAATTCAAAAGTAAAGCAGTTGCGGTTATCGGTTTTCCATGCCAGATGAACGGTACTTGGAGATGCTGCAAAAAACGGTGAAAACGTGGTCGCTTTGATGGTTTTGCGATCCGGCATGAATTCCAGACGCCGCAGCCATCCGTCGCCGCCATTGCCGCTGAATCCGCCGCCGATAGCTTGAGTGTTGAATACCATTTGTGCGACGTTTTTACCGGAACTGTTCTGCGCCATGGAAAATCCGGCCGAGTGTTCCCAGCTGTCCGCACGGCAGACATGCCCGCATACGACCAGACGGATATTTTTTGCCGGGAACACCAATTTCTGAAAAATAGCTTCACCGGCATTGCCGCCGGCTTTGGACAGCGGATATTTTTCTTTCTGGATGCGTTCTCCGTTGGCGCGCAAATAAGAATGGGTCAGCACGATCCCGAAGTGATCGGCAAAACGTTCCAGACCGGCAATGGTTTTTGCCCATTCCAGATCATTGTCAGTCGGCGCAAAAGGCAGGGTGATGATCAAAAATTTTCTGCCGTCAGGATGAGGCGCAGTGAATTCATAGGCGGAAGTTTCCAACGTTTTGATGCCGAATGTATTGGACGCACATCCGACCAGTTGACTGCGGGTCAGCGGATTGCGGTCCACCGGGAAATATTTGGGAAAAAACGAATTGCGGTTTTCGGCACTTTTCATCCCGTAATCATGATTGCCGGTACAAAGCACATACGGGACATTGCCGTCCAGACGTTCAAGCAGGCGCGAAGTTGCCTGCCACTGCTCATCAGAAATCAAATCACGCAAACTTCCGCCCTTTTCAAAACGGACCCCCGGTTTCTGGCAGATCATGCCGAAGTCGTTCTGAAATACCAGATCGCCGGTGAAAAGCACCTGCTGGATATTCAGTTCCGCCCGACGCCGGACGATCCATGCCAGCATAAGGTCAAGGATGCCATGGTTTTCGATTTGTTTGACATAGGTTTGAATATCCGGAACGACCACTATGCTCCATGAATCGGGATTTTCCAGTGCCGGGAGTTGAAATGTTTCTTTTATTTCGGGAGTTTCCTTTTCCGGTGCCATTTGAGCCGGAACGGCGGCAGTGATCGTCAGCACAAACGATGAGATCAGCAGAATGAAAAGTGATTTTTTGAACATTTTGATATTTCTTTCTCAATATTGCAGGTTTTGTTATACCAGAAACGGTTCTTTATTGACCCGGTGAACGAGGATCTCGTCAATGACCGCGTTGCCCCGGTTGGCAAGAAAGAACATGATTATTTCAGCGATCTCCTCCGGCATGATCATGCCTTCACCGGTCAGATCAGGACGGGAGAGCTTTACCATATCGGTATATACTCCGCCGGGACAGATGGCATGGACACGGATATTGTCCCGGTAACATTCTCTTGCCAGACTTTTGGTCCAGCCCAACAGGGCATGTTTGCTGGCGGTATAAACACTTTGCAGCGGATATCCGGCATGTCCGACAACGGAGGCGATATTTATGACGGTGGCAGCATCGGATTTTTTCAGGAACGGCAGCAATTGCTGGGTGAGAAAAAATGGTGTCCGGGTGTTGATCGCCATGATCCGGTCATATTCTGCGGCAGAAACTTTTTCAAAAGGAGTGTTTTGAGCGACTCCGGCATTGTTTATCAGGACATCACTTCTGCCGCATATCCGGATGATTTCAGCCACCCCTGCAGCGATAAAATCCAAATCTGTCAAATCTCCCGGCAAAACCAGACAGCGGGAATATTTTTCCACCAGCTGCCGGGTCTGCTCCAGCTTGTCATGGTTGTTGCCGCCAAGCAGAACTACATACATGCCCTGCCGGGCAAGTTTTTCTGCGGCGGCACGTCCGATACCTCCACCGCCGCCGGTCAAAACGGCAACTTTATCTTTCAGATTTATCATGATCAAATTTCCTGTTTGAGTTATGTGCTGCCGGAAAAATACATCATTAAAGAAAATATTTCAAGTTTAAATGAGACTATTTACGGAATAAATATTTGCAATTTGTACAATAAATGTTATAATATATTTCAGATAAACAGCTGACATTAAGGAGAAAGAATCATGGATTTTCTTGATATGATGAACCGGCGGCACAGCTGCCGTGCTTACGATCCCGCCCAGGGGGTTTCCCGCGAAGAATTGCTCAAAATCGTTGAAGCCGGACGTTTGTCCCCCAGCGGATGCAATTCCCAGCCGTGGAAATTTATTGTTGTGGATTCTCCGGAAGCCAAAGAAAAACTTTGCGATGCCATCGTGGTCGGCGATGGAGTTACCGGTGCACCGTGGCGGCATCAGGTACCTGCTTTTATCATTCTTATTGAAAAAAAGGCCAAAGTCATGCCGATGGTAGTGGAGTATTACAAAGATACCCAGCGTTTTGCTCCCGGTGATATCGGCGCAGCCTGCATGAATATGTGTCACGAGGCGTTCTGTCTGGGGTTGGATACCTGCATGATCGGTATGAATGATCAGGCAAAAATGGAAAAATATTTCGGTATTCCCGCTGATTGTATCGCCCGGGTGGTGTTGGCAGTCGGTCATGCTGCCAATCCGGATGCACCGGTCAACAAAGTCCGCAAACCGCTTGAAGAGGTCTGTTCGTTCAACTATTGGGAGTGAGCATCAGATCGTTACTGTCCGGTCGCAGTATTGCAGAGTTGATTCACGGTGAGAGATCACGATGATGGTCATCTTGCCGTGCAGCTCTTTCAATGCCTGACAGAATTTTTCTTCGGTTTCGCAGTCCAGTGCGCTGGTCGGTTCATCCAAGATCAGCAGTTTGGCATCGTGATACAATGCTCTGGCGATGCCGATGCGCTGCCGCTGGCCTCCGGAAACGGTTTTCGCGGAAACCTGAGTTTGAGGCGTGAAATCGTCAAGCTGGGCGATTTTCAGAGCTTCAATAACTTTGCGGTCATCAATATTTTCGGGAGCGACACCAAAAGCCACATTTTCCCGGATGCTGTTCTCCGGCAGAAAAATATCCTGCGGCACGTAGCCGGTCTGCCGCCGCCATGTTTCGGGATTGTTGAATATATCCACTCCTCCGGCAGTGATTCTGCCCTGTTGAGGTTTCAGCAGGGTCAACAGCAGTTCTGCCAAAGTTGTTTTGCCTCTGCCGGATTTTCCGGCGATCGCGGTGACTGAGCCTGGTGCAATGGTCAGCGAAAAATCCCTGAATACTTTTGCTCCGTCCCGGTAGGCAAATGTGATATGATCAAAAACGATCTCTCCTGAGGCATCTGCAGTTTCGCCGCTGGCGTTAAGTTCTTCCTGCGGAATGTTTTGCAGACAGTCGGTGAACGAGTCGATAATGGTGTCATATTGCCGCAGCAAAATCAGGTTGTAATGACAGCGGCTCAATGCCGGGAGCATCCGGGCAACTGCAGCGGTCAGCACGGCAAAAATCATCATGATCTCCGATTTCGGCATCCCGCAGAGCAGAAGAATGCAGAAAACCCCTGCCGCAGTGAGAATGGATGCTGATTCCAGGGCGAGTCTGGGAATTTGCCCAAGCGCATAAAGTCTGCCGAAAAGTACGGCAGCTGTCCGGTAGGCTTTGCTGAATTGTCCGGCAAAAAAAGTTTCTGAATTGGTGATATTGATATTCTTTTTTCCATAAATGCCGATGTGCCGGATCTTGTTTTCTTTAAGTTCCGCCTCCAGAAAATTTTTCCCGGCACGCATATTGGCTTTTTTAGTAAGTTTTGACAGAGTTCCGGCAGTGGCAGCCATGAATAGAGTACTCAATAAAGTTACCCCCGGAAAAAGTATCAGTGCCGCAAGTGTCACGGTGATCACGACCAGAATATCCGCCAGCATTTGCATGGCAGGCATCAGTATCTGGTTGCACAAATTGTAGACCCGGGAGATATGGTTGATACACTCGGCGGGAGCCAGTTTGCTGAATTCTTCATTGCGGGCGTGCAGATATACATTGAACAGCCGTTCTGCCAGATTTTGCTGTATGCCGGTGGTGAATTTTATCTGCAGCCGGATGATGGCGAATGCAAAAATATTTTTTCCGATCAGCAGCAGGGCGACCGCACTTATTGCCGCGGCAATGCACCAGTTTTCCGGAATTCCGGGCAGACAGTTCCTCGAAATATCGTTGAGTTGCTGTGCCGCCGGATTTTCCGGAGAGAGAAACAGTGCCGCCGCCCCGACCAGCATACCCAGACCTGCCATTTCCAGCAGTGCCGAGAATGCCATCAGCACTGCCAGCAGCAGAAACATTTTTTTGTCCCGCGGCGAAAAAATCCACCGCAACCGGCTCAAAATACCATTCATCATTGCTCCTGTGTTGATTTTGATATAATATAAATTGTTTCCGTTGAGTTTGCAAGTTGAAAAAAATGCTGCGTGGAATTACATTATAATATGACTGTGCAACAAAATAATTGGGAGTGCTATTATGGAAGTACGTTTTTTCAATACCATGGAACGGCGGCTGATGCCGTTTGAACCTTTGCAGAGCGGCTGTGCCAAAATGTATACTTGCGGCCCGACGGTGTATAATTTTGCCCATATCGGCAATTTCCGGGCTTATATTTTTGAGGATATTCTGCGCCGGACACTGGAATATTTCGGTTATACGGTCACTCAGGTGATGAATCTGACCGATGTGGATGACAAGACTATCCGTGATTCCAAAGCGGCAGGGCTGCCTCTGCGTGACTTCACCGCCAAGTACAAAGAAGCGTTTTTTGAAGATATCAAAACACTTAAAATCGAACCGGCGGAGATCTATCCTGCGGCAACAGATCATGTGAAAGAGATGATCGATCTGATCCGGATACTGATGGATAAAGGTTTCGCATATCAGGCTGCCGATAAATGTATTTATTTTTCGATCGACAAATTCAAAGATTACGGCAAACTTGCCCGCATCGACCGGGATAATCAGCGTGACGGAGTCCGGATCAGCACTGATGAGTATGCCAAAGATGCCGTTGGCGATTTCGCGCTGTGGAAAGCATGGGATGAGGCGGACGGCGATGTGGCGTGGGAAAGCCCGTGGGGCAAAGGACGTCCGGGATGGCACATCGAATGCAGTGCGATGTCCATGAAATACCTCGGTGAATCTTTTGATATCCATACCGGCGGAGTGGATAATATGTTTCCCCATCACGAAGATGAGATCGCTCAAAGCGAAAGTGCCACCGGTAAGAAATGGGTCAATTACTGGCTGCATTGTGAACACCTGATGGTCGACGGCACCAAAATGTCCAAATCGCTCGGTAATTTTTATACGCTCCGGGATCTTGCCGCTAAAGGATGGACAGGCCGGGAGATCCGCTGGGTACTGGTGGGAGCGCATTACCGGAAAAAATTGAATTTTACACTTGATGCGCTGGCGCAGGCAAGAGACACTCTCGGTAAATTTGATGCTCTTTTTGACCGTCTGCGTGCGGTAAGTGCTGACGGAGACGGCAGCGAGGTGCAGGAATTGACTGAAACGGCAAAAAATGCTTTTGCTTCTTCACTTGCGGATGATCTCAATATTGCTCCGGCATTGGCGGCGGCATTTGATCTGACCCGCAGCGCAAACCGTCTTGCGGACGAAAACAAACTCTCCAAAACCGGTGCTGAAAAAATTCTGGCATGTTTCCGGGATTTTGACCGGGTGATCGGTTGTTTTGAGGTCGATGCAGTTCGGGAAAGCGCAGCGATCCCGGCGGAGGTCACTGCGTTGGCAGAGGAGCGTGCGGCTGCCCGCAAAGCCAAAAACTTTGCCGAAAGCGATCGTCTCCGGGATGAATTGGCAAAATTCGGTTATGCGGTCAAAGACATTCCGGGCGGAGCATGGGAATTGAAAAAACTGTAAGGATTTTTATGTCTGCAAAAATGATAGAATACCGGGGGCTTCCTGCTGTATTATTGGAGAATGAGGTGGCGCGGAGCATCATCACCCTTTATGGCGCGCATGTGGTGGAATACATTCCGGCGGGTATGGATGATCTGCTTTTTGTCAGCGAAAAGTCTGAATTTGTTCCCGGCAAAGCCATCCGGGGCGGAGTTCCGGTGTGTTTGCCGTGGTTCGGTGCGCCTCCGGAAAGAAAGTCCGGTAATCACGGTATTGCCCGGATCTCCGGATGGGAGCTGCTCGGAGCTGATGACTGTCAGGCATGTTTCGCACTCAAAGCGGATGAGTTTGCGTTGCGTTATACAGTTACTGCCGCAGAATCTCTGGATATGTGTTTGGAAATAACCAATGTTTCCGGCAATGCGGCATATTACAGTGGAGCATTGCATACTTATTTTAAAGTCGGAGACATCATGCAGGTAACGGTTGAAGGCGTGGATCAGACCGGATATTTCAATTCTCTGACCGGAGCGGGAGATATTCACAGCGGGGTATTGAAAATTGACCGGGAGACCGATGTCGTATTCCGGAGCTGCGGCGGCAATACCATCGTTGACCCATCTTGCGGAAGAAAAATCGTAATATCCAAAAACGGCAGCGGCAGTACCGTTATCTGGAATCCGTGGATCGACAAATCCCGGCGGATGGCAGACTTCGGAGATGATGAATATCTCCGGATGCTGTGTGTTGAATCAGCCAATGTCCCGTCGATCGGGGATCGGCGTCTGCTGCTGCCCGGTCAAAAATCACTCTTGTCCCAGACTGTAAAAGCAGTAAAACTCTGAGTAATTCTGCAAAAAAACTTGTTTTTTTCTGTCAACCGTTTATGGTGAATGGCAGAGGAGAACAGTTGCTATGCAGAAAATCGAGATGCTGACCGCAGCCGGATTTCCGGCTGCCGTAAAAAAAGGGGTGGTGCTGGTGGAATTTTCCGCCTGTCAATGCGCCCATTGCCGCAAAATGGACAATGTCATCGACCGGATGGCAGTGTCGAGTCATTTCCCGTCCGTAGTAAAGGTGGCGCGAATCGATGTGGAAAATTCTCCTCTGATTGCAGAAAAGCTGGTGGTGGAAGCGATACCCACGTTGATGCTTTTTCGCGATGGTGTCGAATTGCGCCGTCAAATCGGGATCATGGATGAAGACGCGCTTTTGCAATGGCTGGGACCGGATACCGCAGAATAAAATAAAAACCGTATTTTTTAC
Source organism: Lentisphaeria bacterium (assembly GCA_017504435.1). Classification (GTDB taxonomy): domain Bacteria; phylum Verrucomicrobiota; class Lentisphaeria; order Victivallales; family Victivallaceae; genus UBA1784. The sequence continues at coordinate 80,479 of JAFVRD010000053.1, forward strand.
GGGAAAATCTTTTCCCGCTACCCGCTTCTCAACGGAGAACGGGGTTATTTTTTCAGTTCCGGCTTGTCTTTCTCCGGTTGAGGTGCAGCATCCTTATAACGGATGAATTCAGCGCGGATGATCCGTTTGAAATTGTTGGCATTGCCGGCAGTTGTCCGGGAACGGTTACGTTTGGTATTGACAAAATTCCGGTCAACATCTTTATAGAGCTGGCTCCAGCTCCGGTCAGTATCATCGTAATCAAATGCAGTCATGAATACCGGATTGTCAGAGACCCGGTCTCCGTCCGCTTCTACTTGCTGTTCCACGATCAAAATAGCATCTGCACCGCAGGATTTGGCTTCATCGCGCAGTTTGTTGATCATGCGGTCACGGCTGACATCCTGATAATTTCCGGACACGGTGGCGGTGCCGAGTACCTTGTACGGTGCGGCGATTTTGGCAGAATCGGTAAAAACGGCGATTTTACCATCCGGATTTTTGACCGGCATTTTTTCGCCGGTATATTCCATGGAAATACAACCTGAGCCGATGAAAGTAATGAGTGCGATTAGTGCAAAAAAATGTTTTTTCATGATCATTTCCTGAAAATTATATTGCTGAAAACCTGTCTGATAACATAAAATAATTCTCCGGATGCAGTTTTTCAAGTGATTTGCTGTTATCTGATATTGATTTTAAGGAACTCCGGTAGTATTTTAAAAGAAGAAATGTAAAAAAACGTAATTAATCAATCAACTATTGAGGTATCAGTTATGATTATGCAAGGCGTTTATACAGCACTGGTCACACCGTTCCGTAACGGAAAAGTCGATTATACTGCATTGGAAGTGTTGTTGGAAAAACAGATCGCTGGTAAAGTTGCCGGAGTTGTTCCGGTCGGGACTACCGGTGAATCTCCGACTCTTTCCACCAGTGAACATATTGAAGTCATTGCCCGCACTGCCGAAATCGTCAACGGCAGATGTCAGGTCATTGCCGGCAGCGGAGCCAATTCAACGGAAGAAGCTATCTATCTGACTTTGGAAGCCAAAGCTGCCGGAGCAGATGCCTCATTGCAGGTGACTCCGTACTACAATAAACCCACTCAGGAAGGTATTTACCGGCACTTTTCCGTGATCGCAGAAAAAAGTGCGCTTCCGGTGGTTCTTTACAATGTACCCGGCAGAGCCGGAGTTCCGATCGCTGTGGAAACGATCGCCCGTCTGGCAAGCAATCCGCTGATGGCGGCAGTCAAAGAAGCCGGAGGCAGTGTTGACCGGGTTTCTGCGATCAAAGATTGCTGTGATATCACGGTTCTCAGCGGTGATGATTATCTGACATTGCCGATGCTCTCGGTCGGAGCGGCAGGGGTGATCAGTGTGGCATCCAACATCATTCCGGGAGAACTTTCGGAAATGGTTGAGCTGGCTCTTGAAGGCAATTTCAAAGCTGCCATGGTCCTGCACCGGAAATATTATCCGCTTTTCCGGGATCTTTTCATTGAAAGCAATCCGATCCCCGTCAAAGCTGCCATGGGTATTACCGGTGATATCACTCCGGAATACCGGCTGCCGTTGTGTGAATTGAGTGCAGCTCATCACAATGCGCTTTTAGAAACATTGAAAAAATGCGGCATCGTGGCGCAATGAGACTGAATTGACAGGGAAAGGGGACGATTTGACTGCACCGGAAAACGGCTGCAGTCACATTGTTTTTTGAGGTTTATAGATGCTGGTTCGTATACTTGCTTATTTTGTGCCGTTTGCTATTAATTTTCTGAGTGGCGGTTTCTTCTTTATTACGGCGTACCGTTTTTCCGAAGCCGGGTGCTCCCGTACTGTGATCAGCAGTTCGATCGTGGCATGGGGAGTGGCTTATTGTCTGCTTACTGCGCTGGTCGGCAAATTGGCATCGGTAAAAAATGCGTTACCGTTTATTCTTGCCGGAGGGGTGACGCTGTCGCTGACATCGGTGGGATTTATCGTTTTTGATGCTCTTTACATGCAATTTCTATGGCTGATACTGGCGGGGTTCGGAGCGGCACTTTTCTGCACCCCGTTTCAGCTGCTTGCCAAAGATATTGAATCCGGCAGTAAAAAAGGCGTGGTCAGTGCCACTGCATTTTACACATTGACCTGGAGTGCCGGACTGGCATCCGGACCGTTGGCATTTGCCCGTTTTTCTCTGCGGCAGGGATTTGTTATCACCCTGATCCTGTCGCTGGCGGTGACACTCAGCGTCGTGCTGATTGCATTGCTCCGTCCCCGGGGCGGGAGTGCGAATGCGGAAACCGGAAAAAGTGTTCATGAGGTGATTTTCCCGGAAAAAACTTATGATAAGCTTGCAATTCTGGGCTGGATCGTCGGCGGTTTGGGAACGGTGACGGTCTGTCAGATCCGGGCATTGTGGCCGAAACTCGGTCTGGATTTGGATATTCCTCAGCATCATAACGCTTATATTCTGGCGGTGGTCAGTTATGTGCAGGCGATAGTAGCGGTAATGCTGTGCCGGAGCAAAAGCTGGATGTGGCGGCGTCTGCCTGCGGTACTGATGGGGGGATGCGGTATTGTTACACTGCTTGCATTCGCATTTGCGGCGTTGATCAGCCGTCATGTGGCGGTCTTTTATCTGATTGCCGGCGCGTACGGTGTATACAGCGGATGTTTTTATTTTTATCTGGTCTATCATTCATTGGCACACCCGACCCGCAGTGGATTTTTTGTCACCGGTAATGAGATCATTGTCGGGGTGACAAGTATTGTTGCGCCGCTGCTGGGCGGAATGCTGGCAGATATCTGCGGCTATACCGAAGCGGCATTTGTTTTTGCGGCGGTGGTGGCTTTGGCGGCGTTTATTGCCCAATGGTACATGCTTGACCCGGTAAAACTTGCAACGGGGGATAAATGAAAAAAATATCGTTTCAGGAAAAACTTGCGGAACAGGTCGTGATTTTTGACGGAGGGTTCGGTACGGAACTTTACCGGAAAAACTTTTTTGTCAATACCAGCTATGATGAATTGAATATCAGCAATCCGGCCGCCGTCAGTGCCATTCACAACTCTTATGTAGAAGCCGGTTCTGAAATCCTGACGACCAATACTTACAACGCCAACCGCTGTTGTCTGGCGCAATTTGGATTTGCCGACCGGGTCAATGAGATCAATTGTGCCGCAGTTGCTTTAGCACGCAAGGCCGCTGCCGGAAATCCGGATATTCTGGTTGCCGGCAGTGTCGGACCGGCGGCAGCGGAAAAAGGTGATACTGCTGCGATCAGAGAGCAGATAACTGCGCTTAATGCCGGAGGGGCGGATTTTCTTATTTTTGAATCACTTGCTTCGCGCGCCGCGCTCCATTGTGTATTGGAGGCATTGACCGGGATCGACTGTGTCTGGATGCCGAGTTTTACTTTTGATGCGGAGGGTTTGCTCAGTGACGGTTCCGGCATGCCGGAGATCACCGCTGAGTTGACCGGCAGAACTCCAGCTGCATTGGGATTGAATTGTGGAAATGGCCCGGAAACAACATTGTCTGCATTGGAAAAGGTTGCCAAACAGAGTGATTTGCCGCTGGTCGTTCAGCCCGGAGCCGGGCTCCCGAAAAGTGTGGACAACCGTTTTATGGCGATGACCACTCCGGAATATTTCACTACCTACTGCATGCGTTATGTTTCTCTGGGAGCGCGCGGTGTCGGCGGCTGCTGCGGCATTACCCCGGCTCATATTGCTGACATGGTGCGTTCACTGCGTCCGCTTGCCAAGGCGGAAAAAAGTGCTACATTCAGTGTGGAAGTCAAAGAAGATCTCCTGCTGGAGCCGGTTCCGGTTGCCGGGAAAAGTCCTTTTGGAGCGAAACTTGCCGGGGATAAATTTCTCAAACTGGTGGAGATGACGCCGCCGCGCGGTTTTGATTTGAGCAGTACGGTGGAAAAGGCCCGGTTGTGTGCCGCTGCCGGTTTTGATGCCATAAATATTCCGGACGGGCCGCGTGCCAGCTGCCGGATATCGCAGGTGGTCACTGCTATTGAAATTCAGGAAAAAGCCGGGATCGAAACGATCATCCACTGTTGTTCCCGGGATCGCAATCTGATCAGCCTGCAATCGCTTTCTCTGGGCTGTATGGCAAAAAATCTCCGTAACATCCTTTTTATTACCGGAGACCCGCCGAAGCTTGGCGATTATCCATTCAGCAGCGGGGTTTTTGATGTGGATTCAATCGGAATGGTCAAATTGCAAAGCCGTCTCAACTGCGGAGTTGACGCGGGAGGATTTCCGCTGGGCAACGGCGTGAAAACTGCTATTGTTTCCGGCGTGGGGGCAGATCCAAATGCGATCGACCCGGAACGGGAATACCGCCGTTTGGCAGAAAAAATCGCTGCCGGAGCTGAATTTATTATCACCCAGCCGGTATTTGATCCGGAAGTGCTGTTGAAATTCGTTGACAGGATCGCTCATTTCCGGGTCCCGGTGATTGCCGGAGTGTGGCCGTTTGCCAGTTACCGCAATGCGATTTTTATGAAAACGGAAGTGCCGGGGGTAGTTGTGCCGGATTGGATCATGGAAGCGATGAAAAATGCCGGAGATAAAGATGCTCAGCGTGCGGAGGGCATCCGGATCGCCCGGGAAATATTGAAATCTATCCGTCCGGCGGTTCGCGGTGTTGCCACCAGTGCGCCGTTTGGAAATGTAAATACTGCAATCGAGGTTTGCAAAGATATATAAAGGAGTGTGTATGATGTGGAAACCTTATATTGAAAAGTACGAAAAAGAACTGCTTGAATCAGTGATCCCCTTTTGGGAAAATCATTGTGTTGACAAAGAATTCGGCGGTTATTTCACCAGTCTTGACCGGGATGGTTCGGTTTATGACACGACCAAATACATGTGGATGCAGTGGCGCATAGTCTATATGTTTGCCGAGATCTATCTGGCAGGTTATAAAAAAGACGAATATATTGCCATTGCGGAAAAAGGTTTTGATTTTCTCTACAAGCACGGCAGGGACAAAAATGGGATGTACTATTTTGCTTTGAACCGCGAAGGGGTGCCGGCGATGGCGCCTTACAGTTTATTTTCCGACTGCTTTGCGGCAATGGGTGCTGCCAAACTTTACAAGATCACCGGCAAAGAACTCTATGCTGACGCCGCCCGCGAAGCGATGAATAACTACATCACCCGTGCCAAAAGCGGCAACAGTGCATTGCAGTGGAATAAATCTCTGGCAGGTAAAACACCGTACCTTTCACTCGGTCATTACATGATGATGGCGAATCTCGGCTTGATCATGAACGATTGTCTGGGCAGCAATGAATTTGCCAGTGCGATGGATACCGCCGTAGATATGGTGCTGAATAAATTTTATTCTCCGGATTTCGGTCTGGTTTTTGAAAATATGCCGGTCAATGGCGATAAACCCGATCTGGACAGCAGCATCGGCAGACAGATGAATCCCGGTCATGTGCTGGAAGCGATGTGGTTTTTGCTCAGCTATCTGGAGAATGTGCCCGGATCAGAGGACAAGATCGATGCGATTTGCAAGATCATTTCCAATACACTTGAATTCGGTTGGGACAAGGAGTTCGGCGGGATTTTCTATTTCATGGATGCGCTCGGTAAACCCCATTTGGAACTGCAGCATGATATGAAGCTCTGGTGGGTGCATAATGAAGCGATCCTTGCCTGTCTGTATGCTTATGATATTTCCCGTAAAGATGAGTATTTGCAGTGGTTCAAAAAACTCGATCAGTGGAGCTGGGAACGTTATCCGGATCCGGAATTCGGCGAATGGTTTGCCTATCTCAACCGGCGCGGTGAATGTACCCACACTCTCAAAGGCGGTAAGTGGAAAACATTTTTCCATGTGCCGCGCTGTCTGCTGTTTGCCACAGAGCGCATGAAAAAGATCGCGCGTGGATAAATGCTGCAGGAGTGACTCCGGCAGAGCCGGCAGAGAGATTCAACTTTGAGGTAATAAAAAATAGGATTTTTTGCAAAGGACAACATATGGATATGAATTTCAAAATCATCTGTACCACAATTGCCGCTGCTGTTGTTTTCAGCATAACTCTGCCGGTTTCTGCGGAAGTTGATCTTCTTGCCCCCGGACCTGTCGTACAGAACAGTTTCACGCCCTGCAGAGTTGATTTTTCTCCAGGGGAAAAATATCATACCCGTAAACGGCAATGGCAGGGATGTCCCACCATTTTGCGTACCCCCAAAGGCACGCTCTACGCCGGATGGTATTCCGGAGGCCCCGGTGAAGGTCTGCTCAATTACAGTCTTATGGTCAAAAGCACCGACGGCGGTCTCTCCTGGAGCCGGGAACCGCTGCTGGTCATTGATTCTCTCACCGGGAAAAAGATCCAATCACTTGATATTCAATATTGGCTTGATCCGCAAGGCCGGTTCTGGTATTTCTGGACTCAACGCGATTACAACTACAATCACCGGGACCCGCGGCATCTCTCGGTATGGGCGATGATCTGCGACGATCCGGATGCTCCGGAATTGAAGTGGAGCGAACCGCGTTTTATTTCTCCCGGATTTCTGCGTTCTCAGCCGACGATCCTGAAAGACGGCCGCTGGATCCTCTGCGCTTATGATTGGGTGGACGATTATTACCGTTACAGTGAATCTTTCGATCAGGGCAAAACCTGGTATCGCCGCCGTGCCGGAAAAAAGTACAGCGGACATGCTTTTGCGTTTGATGAAACGATGATGTTTGAAACCGGAAAAGGCACACTCCGGCTGCTGGCACGTCCCTGCAAGGGAGTCGGATTTCTGGTGGAATCCCGTTCTGATGACGGCGGCAAAACCTGGAGCGACGGCGTTTTGACCGATATTCCCAATCCTGCCAGCAGATTTTTTATAAAGCGGCTGCGTTCCGGAAATATACTGATGATCAACAACTGGAATTCGCGTGACCGTTACGACCTCACGGCGGCGATCTCCACCGATGACGGCGAAACATGGCGGTACAAACTGCTGCTTGACCCGCGCCGCTGCACTTATCCGGATGCGATTGAAGGTGCCGACGGTGAACTTTTCATCGTTCACGATTTTTCCCGCGGAGATTTCAAAGAGATCCTGATTTCCCGGTTGACTGAAAGAGACATTATGACCGGATTGAATAATAACGCTCTCGCCAGCAGCAATTCGTTTCTCCGGCACATCATCAACAAAGCTCCCACGCCGCCGGAACTCACTCCGGCTGAGGAAGAGCTGTTTGATAAATATCTGCACAAAAGAAAGAAACGCTGCCTGGTGGTGATTGATGTTCAGGGAGAAAAATTCAAAAACGTCCTTTCCGAAGTAACTGCCGGAACTTCCGGAACTATTTCCATGCGGAAAAAGAATATGGATTTTCAATACCGGGGAAGCCGTGCTCTGGACGATAAATGGCAGGAATATTCTTTCTCGTTTGTTCCGCAAACCGCCGGGGTGATCCTTGTTCTGCGCGCCGAGAGATTTGCCGATTATGATGATTTCAAAGTCGAAAACGGCACTCTCTACAATCCGTCATTTGAAGCAGTAAACCGGGCGAATGAAATTGACGGCTGGCGTTATTATCTGCGCGATACTGCCCGCATCGGCCAAAATGATGCTGCAGAAGGCAAAAATTATATGACTTGTTCATCAAAAATCCTTGCCCGGCAGGTTCTGCATGTGGAACCGGGCAAAAAAGTTACCGTTTCATTTAAGGCCAGAAAAGGGAAAAAGCTTGTTCAGCCCAACACTCCGTGGACTTCTTCCGGCAAACGCCAGCTGCAGTAATACTGCCTGCGGAATTCAGCGGCTCCCGAACGTGCCTTTCCGGCAGTCGGGGGTCGTTTTTTATGATCATGCTGCCGGGGCATGAATACACTGCTGAGTTAAGCAATTATTTGCATGACAGAAAAGGCAGTATGGATCATAACTCCGGCCAGCTCCAGCTGCCCAATGCTTTTTCCGCATTGGAAAACGGTGCACTTCCGAAAAATCCCCGGTATGCAGACAGCGGAGATGGGTGCGCGCCGCTGATGACAGTATGTTTGTCAGATGTGATAAGCCGGGATTTTTTTATGGCGAAATTGCCCCAGAGAATAAAAACAATGGCATTTTTTTGCCGGTTCAGTGCAGAGATCACCGCATCGGTAAACTTTTCCCAGCCGAAATTTTTATGACTGCCCGGCTGGTGAGCATCCACTGTCAGAATGGTATTCAGCAGTAAAACTCCGCCGGATGCCCATGCCCGGAGAGTGCCGGAATCGGGATAGTTTCTGTCGAGGTCGCGGGAGTATTCGGTGAAAATATTTTTCAAAGACGGCGGCAATGGTACATTTTCTGATACCGAAAAAGCCAATCCTTCGGCTTGATTTTCATCGTGGTAAGGGTCTTGCCCAAGCAGTACCACCCGGACACTTTCCGGTGGAGTAAGGGCGAATGCAGTAAAAACTTTATCTGCCGGAGGATATACAGTATGAGTTTTTCTTCTTTCGACAGATGCCGTCAACGGTTTTTGCCATATTTCCGGAGATACTCCGGCTCCGGTGAGAAAGTTTTGCCATGTTTCCGGAAGCTGTGCGCTCATGGTCTTGCCGCTTTCCGGTAAAAACTCAATGGCTGGACTCCGTGGGGGAATAGTCTGACATTGAGGATATTACTGTCAAGAGCCAGCAGCGCATCACTGTAAAACATGAATGTATACGGCTGTTCATTGTGGATGATTTTTTCGATTTCCCGGCAGATGGTAATGCGTTTGTCAAGATCGAATTCACTGCGCAGAGCAATTATTTTGCGGTCAAGTTCCGGATTTTTGAAGCCCACGAAATTACTGCCGCTTTCTCCGGTCTGGCTGGAGTGGAATATCTGGTACGGATCGGGGTCGATACTGCCGGTCCAGCCCAGATTGCATGCTTCAAAGTTCCGGGATTTCAACCGTTCCAGCAGTACGCTCCATTCGACGACTTGCAATTTCATATCGATCCCGGCGGCGGCAAAAAAGTTTTTTATCATCGGCAAAGTTTTCATTTGCAGGGAACTTCCGGAAATTTGCAGCATGGTAAAGGTGAATTTTTCTCCGTTGCGCTCCAGGATCCCGTCTCCGTCGTTATCGCGCCATCCGGCTTGAGCCAGCAGCTTTTTGGCTGTTTCCGGGTCATAAGGCCAGGGCGCAAGAGCCGGATCAGAATAAACTGATGCCGGGGCGAAAGGACCTTTGGCAATAGTACCGCAGTCAAAGAGCAGTTTATTCAGAATCTCACGGCGGTCGATCAGCATGGTCAACGCTCTGCGGGTGAGGGCATCGGCAAAGCAAGGTTTATCATGATTGTAACCGATGTAACTGTAACCGTTGCCTGGATATTTCAGTTTGCGGATAGTTCCGGAGGTGAATTCCGGGATATTGGTCCGCAAAGTCCATTGCTCCGGTGTCAGCGTCATCATCCCGATTTGACCGGCGAGCAGGGATTGAAACTGAGTGCTGGGCAGTTTGATGATCTCAAAAATATTGATTGCGGCAGGCGGGGCAGCGTTCCAGGCTGCGCCGATATAGTATTCATTACGGACAAGGGTGATGCGGCGGGATTTTTCCCAACCGGCAAATTTATACGGCCCGCAACCGACGATCATCCGGTTGCGTTGATGATCATCATTGAATTTTTTGCCCTCAAATTTCCGACCGTCCGGACAGTAAAAGTGGCGTGGCAGCGGAAACAATTCCAAAGTGGAACTCAATGCTCCATAGTACTGTTTTTTCCAGTGAAATTCCAATTCATGATCGTTTATTACCCGCACCGAATGCAAATCGGCATAATAACTGCGCAGTGCGGCACAATTGACATCCGGATCAAGAATGACATCGACGGCAAATTTGACATCATGAGCAGTGACTTCCCGCGGAGGGACAAATTTACCGGTTTCCGGGTCAGTGAAACTTTGCCACAGCACTTTTTTGCGGAGGGTGACCCGGAAAACTTTTTTATCGGGAGAAATACTCCATTTTTCCGCCAGAAACGGACGGAATTTTTCCGGATGCTGCCAATCCCTTTCCGCCAGAGTCATAGTACACAATGAAAAAACAGTACTGGCGGATGCCTCATTGGAGATCAGCGGGTTCAAGCCGGGAGGATCACTGGACAGCACCCGGGTAAGCACGGTGTCCCAATTCGGATCTTTGGGGAAATATTCTGCATTGGCAAAATCTCCGGCAGCACGGAATCCCAGCGGGAGTACCATCATTTGCGGTATGGCGGCAGTTTCATTTGCCGGGATTTTTTTACTATCGCTTTCCCGGCGGCGGTCAACCGCCTGGATGAGGGTGAACAGCAGATATATTGCCGCGATCAGCAAAATCGTATTGACTGTTTTGAGGAACCGGGCAAAGCGCATATTACCTCTGTGATATCTTGTAGGTCATGATCGCGCCGAGCAACTGGAATATGATGTTGGGTATCCACAACAGATATTGCGGATAGAGATGCGGGAAATCTTCCATGGTCTCAAAGGCGATGATGGAGAAGAAAAATGTCCCTGCCAGAATCACGCTGATGAATAATCCGATGGAGGTCTCTCTGCGGTTGGTACGGATCGCCAGCGGCATTCCCAGCAGCAAAAACGCAATGGGGGAAAGCGCGAATGCGATCCGTTTATTGAGTTCGACTTCCAGTTTTGTAGTATCCTGTTTTGCCATTTTGAAACGGCTGATCTCTGCGAGCAATTCGCGCAGCGGCATATACTTGGCACGGATACTGATATTTTTGGCATTGGCTTGTTTGCCGTAATTGAATTTGAAATTGAGATATTCAGTGTATGCCCGTTTTACACTGGATTTGTCACCGGAAGTGAAATCTCCGAAGACACAATTGTAAAGGTCGATGGATAATATCTGTTCTTCTTCATTCGCCGAAACATTTCCATATTCGGCATTGATCTCCTGTATGACTCTGCCGTCGGGGGCGGTTTTATAGAAAACCACGCCGTATAATTTATTTTCGCCGCTTTTGTTGTCGATACATATTACCACTCTGCTGCTGCCGTCATCAATACTGAATGGACTGCCCGGTTCAAACAATGCCAACGGGCGGTTGGCGGCTTCGAGCGAGAGCATTTCGCGTGATTTTCCCAGCAGCGGAGGGCCGATTTCAACTTGCAGATACACACACAATGCAGTCAGCATAAATGTGATCAGCAATATCGGACTGACGATTTGCATGATAGATACCCCGCAGGCACGCATCGCGGTGATTTCTGAATCTGCCGAAAGTCTGCCGAAAACCAGCACGATAGCTACCATGACCGCCCACGGCACGGTGAATGTCAGTACCCGCGGCAGAATGTAAAGCATGTATTTGGCAAACACATAAAACGGAATGCCCTGGGAGATAAAATCAAGCACTTTTACCAGATTGGCACCGGTCATGGCAAATGTCAGCACCAGTATCGCCATGAAAAAGGTGATCAGAAATGATTTTGTAACATACCAGTTGAGAATACGCATAGATTTGTATAATTCCCGGAAATAACAATAAAATATTTTTCTTTTCACATACCATAGCATCGGAAATGGTTTTTTTCAAGCATTCGAGCTTGAATATACGGCGGATTGCGGTTACTTTATAATAAAGGACGTTTCCGTACTATAAAATCTAAACAGAAAAGAGGCTGATTATGTATAAAGTCGCAGTTATCGGTGCTGCCGGTCGCATGGGGAGGCATCTGGTTGCCAACATTATGGCAAGTCAAACGTTGGAACTTGCCGGTGCGGTGGAAATCGCCGGGTCCCCATTTGCCGGACAGGATGCCGGAAGTATTGCCGGTAAAGGTGAAGCCGGGGTGAAAATCGTCACTTCGCTGGATGAAGTGCTTGAAAACAAAATCGATGCGGTAATTGATTTTGCCACCGAGGGCGTAATTGATGCCGCCCGCAAGATCGTTTCTGCCAATGCCGCCATGGTGATCGGTACGACAGCATTGACTGCGGATGACCGATCTGAATTGAAACGCCTTGCTGATAACGGCGGCAGGATCGTGGCGGCAAACAATATGAGCGTCGGAGTTAATTTACTGTTCAAGCTGGTCAAAGAAGCTGCCGCCAAACTCGGTAATGAATACAATGTCGAGATCGTGGAAATGCACCACAATCAGAAAATCGATTCTCCCAGCGGTACTGCGGTGCGTCTGGGGGAAGTGGTTTGCGAGGCCAGGAATTGGGATTATAATGAAGTCGTTACGGATGGCCGTACCGGCAAACCCGGCCGCCGTCCGGTCAATGAGATCGGTATGCATGCTTTGCGCGGCGGAGATGTGGTGGGAGATCATACCGTCATATTTGCGGTGGAGGGTGAACGTTTGGAACTTTCCCATCGGGCCGGCAGCCGGGATATGTTTGCCCGGGGGGCGCTGCTGGCAGTGGAATATCTGATGCACAGTGGCCCCGGTTTGTATGATATGCAGGATGTGCTGGATTTAAAATGAGCCGCCGTAACGAACTTAAAAATCAAATATTGAAACATCTGCTGTTTCACGGCAGAGCGACCCGTCCGGAGCTGGTGGCATTGACCGGCACCCGGGCGGCGACCGTTTTTGAGGCGATCGGTGAACTCAAAGATGAAGGATTGATCTGTGAACCGGAACGTCGCGGCAAGCGTACCGGCAGACGCGCACCGGAATTGAATATTGATCCGGATTGCTGTCATGTACTGGGTGTTGAATTGCGTCCGGACGGGTGTATCGGAGTTATTGTCGATGCCGCCGGAAATATTCTGCACAAATATCGCACCTCAGCCGAAAGCCGCAATACTCTGGATGAGGTGAAACAGGAGATATTATTTTTGCTTCAAAAACTCCGGGAAAAATCCTCTGATCAGTGGCATCTGGTCAAAGGATTGGGTTTTGCCGACCCTGGATTGGTGGATGTTCACAAACGTTTTTCCATCCGGGCGGTCAATGTGCCGGGCTGGCGGGAACTGGAAACCGGGCGTTATCTGGAAGGCGTTTCCGGACTTGCCTCCGGAGTGTGGCCGGAAGCGATGGTCAAAACCTTTTTGGAATATTTGAAAACCATAGATGAGAAACCGGAAAGCATTTTTCATCTTGCCACTGATGGCGGTATCGGCGGCGGTTTTATCAAAAACGGTGAACTTTTTATCGGTAATTCCAGCCGGGCAATGGAGATCGGTCATCTGACCGTTGATCCTTCCGGTCCCCGTTGCCGCTGTGGTAATTGCGGCTGTCTGGAGGCCGTTGCCGGCAGTGCGGCTTTAGCGGAAAAAGTTGCGGAAGCACGCCGTGCCGGAGTTGATTTGGGAGGATTGCCGGAGAAATTTTCTATGAAATCATTTGCCGATCACTCCATGAAAAACAAAGGTGTCAGGATCATTGCAGATGAGTTATGCCGTGATCTGGGGCAGGCTTTGAGTGCGGTGGTGATGATGCTGAACCCGGAACGGATCGTTATTTCCGGTGAATTTATCCGCCTCGGAGATTTTTTGTTGGATTCTTTACGGCGGGAATTGGAACTGCGTTGTTTTCCTGAAGCAGTGCGGAGATTGAAAATATCGTTGTCAGAATTGGATACTTTTGATACCGCTCTCGGAGCAGCGATCATGATGCGGAACGCCGTTTTACTGAAAGATTGAGTGTTTATATGAAAATCGTTGCCGATGACCGGATACCGTTTCTGCGGGGTGTTTTTGAAAATTATGCCGAGGTGGTTTATCTGCCGGGAGCAAAAATCTCACCGGATGATCTGCGGGATGCAGATGCTTTGATCGTGCGTACCCGTACCCGGTGCGATGAAAAGTTATTGAAAAATTCCCGGGTGCGCTGTGTTGCAACTGCCACGATCGGATTTGATCATGTTGACAGTGCGGCATTGGATAAACTCGGTATTGCCTGGAGCAATGCTCCGGGGTGCAATGCCGCAAGTGTCAAAAATTATATTGCCAGTGAATTCGCATCTTCCGGAGCCGGTCTGCGCGGCAGGACACTGGGTATCATCGGTGTCGGGCATGTGGGCAAACTGGTGGCAGAAGCCGGTGAAGCTTTCGGCATGAAACTTTTGCTCAATGATCCGCCCCGTGCCGAAAAAGAGGGGAGGGACGGATTTGTCGAATTGTCTGAATTGCTGGCGGATTCTGATATCGTGACATTGCACGTTCCGTTGGAACGCGGCGGGAAATATCCGACTGTCAATCTGGCTGATCGGGAATTTTTTGCTGCGATGAAACCGGGGGCATGGTTTTATAACAGTTGCCGGGGAGAAGCCGTTGATGCCAACGCATTTCTGGATGCAAAACACAGCGGGAGGATCGGCAGGGCGTTGATGGATGTGTGGCCGGGAGAACCGGATATCGCTCCGTCACTGCTGAATGCGGTTGAAACCGGTACGCCGCATATCGCCGGATATTCGGTGGACGGCAAAGCCAACGGAACTGCGGCTGCGGTGCGTTTTGTGGCGGCACAGCTCGGTATCGAACCGTTGTGTGATTTTAAAGTGAAAGAGCTGCCGTTACCGGTTTTTGCATCTGCTATATTCATTCCGCCGGGAACAGATGCTTATGAAGCGGTGCGTCTGGCAGTTTTGCACACCTATGATGTCAGCAAAGATGCGGCGATGCTCCGTAATGCTCCCGGCGAATTTGAGATGTTGAGGGGAAGTTATTGGAAACGGCGGGAATTTTCAGCTTATACTGTGTACGATGCTCCGGATGAAGCTCGTGAAAATTTATTGAAACTCGGATTCAAATTGCAGGAGTGAGAAAAATGTCTTTTGCTGATTCACTTGGAGAAGCAGGCAGGAAAAGAGGACGTCTTTACGCTTACGGGGCGTGTCTGTGCGGATGTATTTCCGAGGTGATGCTGGATATCAGTGCAATAATCATTTTGTATATCCAGATGTTGGGCGGCAATGATATGGTGATGATGTCGATCAACAGTTTTACCGGTTTGGTCAATATGTTTTTGTTTATTCCCTGTGTAGCTGTTATTGCCCGGATCGGTTTGAAACCGTCGGTGCGGATCGCCTGTTTTACCGGTACTGCCGGATATTTGCTGATGGCATTTGCTCCGTTTTTCGGAGCGTACAAGTGCCATGCGGCAGTTGCCGGATGTTTTATTTACTGTTTGCAGCGGGCGTTGTACGGGGCGTGCTGGTATCCGCTGCTGGATGCATTTCTGCGTCCGGAGGATCGGGGCAAATTTTTCGGAACATTGCGTTTTCTCTACTATTCTTTTACCGGGATCCTTTTTTACCTGATCGGTATTGCAATGGGCAAAAATCCTCCGGAATGGCTGATGCAGGTGGTTATCGGTTTGACCGGACTTTGTCTTTTGGGACGGAACTTCTGTATTTCGCGCTTTCCGGAAGACCGGGAGACTAAACGGGAAACCCCCGAAATCCGCAAAGCGTTGCGGATTTCGATTTGTAATGGGCCGCTGACGGCGTATTCGGTTTATGGGTGTTTGCTGATGGTCGCATCTACTTCGCTGGGGCCGGTGACCTACATTTATCTGCGGGAATATGTAAAAATGGATCCCGGTACAGTGCAGAAAATATCGGCGATCGGCATGGCAGGGCATATTTGCGGATTTCTGCTTTACAACAAACTGCTCAAATTTTTCGGGATGAAAAAGCTGGAAATAGCGGTGCATCTCAGTTATATGATAACGGCATTGCTGATGTTTATTTTGGACAACCGTCTGCCGGGGTATGGCGTGATGGTGTCAATTATTTTATGCGTTATCTGTTTTACCGGCAGTGTTTTCGGCTGCAATAATTCCGGGGAAATGCTGGCATTGGCACGGCCGGGCAATAAAACGATGGCGACGGCATTTGTTCAAACCTATTTTTCATTCGGCGGATTTATCGGACGCGGCAGTGTGACTTTGCTGCTGGGAGCGACTTTATTGGAGCCGGTATGGCAATTCTGCGGTATGGAAGTGTCCCGTTATCAGAGCATATTTCTTTTCTCCGGAGTGATTGCCGCAGTGGTGATGCTGCTGATCCCGACTCTGCCGTCGGTGGTGCCGAAACATCACGATTATTACGAACCATACCGCTGAAGTATGGAAAACCCTGTTCTGCCGGTGTTGAAAGTTGACCGGGAAAGCATTATATTAAACTTTGTACTGAAAAGAACTGATAAAAAAGATAAAATCCGTCACCGGGTGAAGTTGAAGGCAGTGTCGTTCCGCCGCAGAAAAAATCAGTTGATGTTTAGTACACCGCACTATATTATAAATTGAGCAGTACAGAGTATTTATGAGGAGAATTCGGAAATATGAGCAATGATAATGATTTCGGCAATCCAAATTTGTTCACCCCCCGTGCCCGGCAGGTGTTGATGCTGGCACGCCGGGAGTCATTGCGTTTCAATCACGGTTATATCGGTACGGAACATTTACTGCTGGGGTTGTTTGCGCTGGGTGAAGGTGTGGCGGTCGAGGTACTCAAAGATAAAGGTCTCAATCTGCAATCTGTCCGTCTGGAGGTCGAAAAATGCTGTGGACAGGGTGATGCCACCCAGCTTAAAGGCGATCTGCCTTTTACTCCCGGCGCGATGAAAGCATTGAAGCTTGCGGCAGATGAAGCTGCCCAGATGAATTATAATTTCGTTGGAACCGAGCATTTGCTTTTGGGGATTCTCAGCGAGGGCGGCAGTCCGGCGGCGCGGGTGTTGAAAAATTTCGGAGTGAATGTGGATGATATCCGCAGTGCGATCCTGCAGTCTCTTGATCCGGAATATCTGCCGGAATCCGGTGCCGGTGATGATGGAGACAATGACGGCGGTGAACCGGAAAATGCTTATAAAGGCGATTTTGCCGCCCTGGAAGCATTCGGCCGTAATCTGACTGCGCTGGCAGCGGACGGTAAACTTGATCCGGTCATCGGCCGCAGTGATGAGATCGACCGGGTCATTCAAATCCTCTGCCGGCGTACCAAAAACAATCCGGTACTTATCGGAGAAGCCGGGGTCGGCAAAACGGCGATCATCGAGGGACTGGCTCAGGCGATCACCGATCACCGGGTGCCGGAATTACTGGCGGATAAATTGATTTATTCATTGGATCTGCCGCTGATGGTGGCGGGAACGAAATATCGCGGACAATTTGAAGAACGCATCAAAAGTGTGATCGATGAGGTGCGTAATTCCGGACGGGTGATATTGTTCATTGATGAATTGCACACCATTGTCGGAGCCGGCGGAGCAGAAGGGGCGATGGATGCCGCCAATATTATCAAGCCGGCACTCTCCCGCGGTGAATTGCAGTGTGTCGGAGCAACTACTCTGGATGAATACCGTAAAGGTATTGAAAAAGATTCCGCTTTGGAACGCCGCTTTCAGCCGGTGGTAGTCAATCCTCCATCTTTGGAAGATTCCGTAAAGATACTGGAAGGATTGAAAAAAACTTATGAAAAACATCATCATGTCCGTTATGAACCCGGTGCGTTGGAAAGTGCCGTGCGGCTGTCTGACCGTTATATTTCCGGACGTTTTCTGCCGGATAAAGCCATAGATGTCATGGATGAAGCCGGTGCGCGCACCCGGATCAGACAGGCGGCACCGCAGCCGGATGTCTCCGGTTTGGATGAAGAGCTTGCCGGGATCGCCAGCCGGAAAGTCCGGGCAGTTGCAGAACAGGATTTTGAGGGTGCCGCTGCGCTGCGGGATAAAGAACGTGCGTTGAAACAGCAGCGCGAACAGCTTTTGGAAAAATGGCATCATGATCAGGAAAATCAGGTTTCTCCGATCACGGCACAGGATATTGCGGCAGTCGTTGCCGTATTGACCGGCGTGCCGGTTCAGCAGTTGGAAGAGGGCGAAAGTGCCAAATTGCTCCGGATGGAAGAGGTCTTACAGCAGAGCGTCATTGGTCAGGAGTCTGCGGTTTCCGCGATCTCCAGGGCGTTGCGTCGTTCCCGTGCGGAATTGAAAGACCCCCGCCGCCCCATCGGCTCATTTATTTTTCTCGGGCCCACCGGGGTCGGTAAAACATTGCTGGCGAAAGCTCTGGCTGAATTTATGTTCGGAGATCCCGATGCTCTGATCGCGATCGACATGTCTGAATATATGGAGAAATTCAATGTTTCCCGTCTGGTCGGTTCACCTCCGGGATATGTCGGGCATGGCGATGGCGGTGAATTGACCGAAAAAGTCCGTCGTCATCCCTATTCAGTAGTATTGTTTGACGAGATCGAAAAAGCTCATCCTGATGTGATCAACATGCTGCTGCAGATATTGGAGGAAGGCCGTATCACCGATACTCTCGGTAGACGTATTGATTTCCGCAACACCATTGTCATCATGACCAGCAATGTCGGAGCTGGGGAATTGAGCAATACCGGAGCATTGGGATTTTCAGCCGGCAGTACCGCAGATTTGCGGAAACATGAGGAGCGGCAGCTGGCGGTAGCAAAAAAATATTTCAAGCCGGAATTTATCAACCGGGTTGATGAGGTGGTAGTATTCCGGAAACTCGGAGAGGAATCTTTGATCCGGATCATTGATCTGGAGCTGGATAAACTCCGGGCATTGCTGACGGAACGCGGTTTGACCCTGACCGTGAGCGAAGAGGTTAAAAAATATCTGCTGGAACATGATTTTGACCCGGAATACGGAGCCCGTCCGTTGCGCCGGGCGGTGGAACATTATATTGAAGACCCGTTGGCGGAAGAACTGCTCAAAGGCGTATTCAGCGATGCGTCGGGAGTGCGTGTGGAGCTGGATCAGCAGAAAATTCTGATTTTTCCGGAAAAAAAGTGAGGTCAAAAATGCTTTGTCCGCATTGCCATGAGGAGAGTTTTGCCAAAAAGAAATTGCAGCGGGACGGTTGGAATATCACCGGTGAGGTGGAAGTCTGCGCGCTTTGCGGCAAAATCTGGCACGAAAAACACGGTAAGAAAAGTGGAACCCCGGAAAACTCCGCAGAGGATGAACGCCGCCGCCGTCTTTCCGCATTGCTGGGCGGAGAGGAGCCCGGTAAAATCAAACTTGCCGGAGAAACCGACCGCAGATTTTGCCGCAACTGTAAACATTTTATTGTTCACCCGTTCCGCAATTTTTGTGCATTGAGCGACAAAGACACCGATCCAATGGGGGAATGCAGCAGTTTCAGCGAGCGTCCTCAAGCTTGAGTTTACTGTTTTCTTTCAACAGCAAATACTGATAAACGTTGCGTTCGGCAAATTTCAGTGTACTGGCAAGTGGTTTGCCTGTGCCGAATTGTTTTTCGTTTTCAGGTTGAACTCGTTTGTGGGTCGGAAATGAACCGAATTCCTGATCTTCAGAGTTATAATTCCCATATCTTTCAACTTTTACTGCAGTGAGGCAAATTGCATCTCCACCGTATTTTGCTGCACGCTCAAGTATTTCTTCCTCAACGATATATGGTGATTTTTTCTGCTCGGCTCTGACTGTAAAACGCCCGATGATGGTGTATTTGTCCTGCGGCATTTCCTCCCGGTTTTTGAATACCGAAACATGATCGGTGGCAGGAAATTTTTTGCCGACATAATCTACGTTCATACAACCGGTCATCAGCAATAAAGGCAATAAATACAACACTGCTCTCATGACGGATCCTCCTTTTGACAGATGAATTTGTTTGCTACACAATATATCATACAAAAGCCCGGATTCCAAACCGGGAATGCGTTTTTTTGATAAAGAACACTATTTTTCGCCGGGAAATGTGTAATATAGGGTTGTAAAAAATGAAAAATGGCGTTATCTTATAAAAACTAACGTTTAAATGTTTTCTGTCATGGTGTTTATAGTATAAAAATGAAAGGTCTCTGACAAAATGGCGAAAAAACTCAGTGAATCCATCGTTATGGAAGTGAAAGACAACGGCGCATGCGTCAAAGTTTTTGAATTCAGCGTTCCTGCCGATATTGCCAAAAATGAATCCGGCAAAGTTCTCAATTATATCGCCGGTGTGGCTCAGCTGCCCGGTTTCCGTCCCGGCAAAGCTCCGCAGGCTCTGGTCAGCAAAAAATATGCCGGAGAGATCAATGAAGAATTGCGTAACCGTTTTGTCGGTGCCGCCGTTGAAAAAATTGAAGCCGACGGCGCGCTGGATCTGCTTTCTCTCCGTTTTAAAGAAATGGGTGAATTCAAAGCCGGTGAACAGTTTGCGTTCTCCATGGAAGGTATCATCGCT
This sequence comes from Lentisphaeria bacterium, assembly GCA_017504435.1. Lineage (GTDB taxonomy): Bacteria > Verrucomicrobiota > Lentisphaeria > Victivallales > Victivallaceae > UBA1784. The sequence goes on from JAFVRD010000053.1 coordinate 100,599, forward strand.
CCGGAAGTCAATATTGCTGATTACAAAAATATCAAAGTCGAAGTTCCGGTCGATGCGGTAGAGGACAAAGCTGTGGAAGAACGTCTGGATATGTACCGTTCCATGTACGGTTCCTACGCTGATGTCGAAGGTGCCGCCCAGGCGGAAGATATGCTCAAAGTCGATTACAAAGGCGATTTTGAACTCCCCGAAGATGCCTCTGCATCCCTGAAACGTCAGATCGAAGCGACCGATGCTTTCATGTGGCTCAACGAACCGGAAAACATTCCGGGCTGCATCAAAGCCATGACCGGTGCCGAAGTCGGTAAAGAGTACAATTTTACCGCTGAATATCCGGCTGATTACCGGGAAGCTGCTCTCGCCGGCAAAAGTGTCAATTATACGGTGAAAGTTTCCGCCGTTCAGCGTCGTAAACAGCTTACTGATGCGGAATTGGTCGAACGTACCGCCAGTGAATCCATTGATGCACTGCGTGAAAATATCCGCAAAGGTCTGGAAATGGATGCTAAAAATCAGCAGCGCCGCAATGCCGCTGAAGCTGTCTATGCCAAATTGGATGAAATGGCTGGCGAATTTGCTCTGCCCGAAGCTCTGCTGGAAAGTGAAACCCAGAAACTGCTCCAGCAGAAAGCCCGGGAAGAGGTCAAAAGCGAGGAAGATGCTGAGAAATTCAAAGCTGCGGTTGCCGATTACCGTGCCGCTCTGGCTGATGATGCCAAAAAATCTGTCCGCCGCACTCTGATCCTCCGTCAGGCTGCCAAATTGGAAAATATCACTGTCAGCGATGAGGAGTTGGATGCCCAGATGCAGATGATGAGCCGTTACTATGGCTGCAAACCCCGCGAATTGCGTGACATGTTGGAAAAATCCGGTGCCATTGATGAATTGCGTGTGGATATCATCAGCGGCAAAGTGCTGGACAAACTGACGGAAGCTGCTTTGGCATAAGCTGAAGCAATTGGAATTTCTGCAAATGAATTTCGGGTGCGACAGGGGAGAAAGGTAATTGATCATGGATAAAACCAAATCTTATCTGGTGCCGACTGTTATTGAACAGAGTGGTCAGGGAGAACGGGCATTTGACATTTACAGCCGCTTGCTCAAAGACCGGATCATTCTGCTCGGAACACCTATTGATGATCAGGTCGCCGGACTGATTGTGGCTCAGTTGCTGTTTCTGCAGGCTGAAGATCCGAAAAAAGATATCGATTTGTATATCAACAGTCCCGGTGGATCTGTGACTGCCGGATTGGCGATCTACGATACCATGCAGATACTTTCCTGTGATGTGCGCACTTACTGTGTCGGTCAGTGTGCCAGCATGGGGGCGGTTTTGCTTGCTGCCGGAGCCCCGGGAAAACGTTTTGCTCTGCCGCACAGCCGGATCATGATCCACCAGCCGTGGGGCGGTGCCGAGGGGACTGCTGCTGATATTGACATTCAAGCCAAAGAGATATTGCGCCTGAAAGAGATGTTGAATACCATTCTGGCAGATCATTGCGGTCAACCGATCAAAAAGATTTACAAAGATACCGAGCGTGACTTTTTTATGAGTGCCGCCGAAGCGGTGGAATATCACCTGATCGATAAAGTTGTGCCGGTACGCAATAACGCGAAGTAAGAAAATATGGCAAATTCCCGTAACAAACAGCAAAGTTGTGCGTTTTGCGGGATGAAAGTCGGAGAGTCTTCTGACACATTTTTCATCCCCAGCATGTACGAGGGGCTGTATATTTGTTCTGAATGTCTGATCAAAGGCAATGAGATCGTCGGCGAAGTCAAGCATGAACGCGCCGGAAAAACGGCGAAAAATTCGCCGGTATCCCGTTTGAATGTACCTTCACCGCAGGATATCAAAGCTGAACTTGACCGTTTTGTCATCGGACAGGAACAGGCTAAAAAAGTATTGGCAGTGGCGGTTCACAACCACTATTCCCGTTTGAAAGCCAAATTCAGCGGTAAAGATGCTGCTTTGCCTGCTGAACTTGCTGATGTCGAATTGGACAAAAGCAACGTGCTTTTGCTCGGTCCCACCGGCAGCGGCAAAACTCTGCTGGCACAGACATTGGCAAAAATGCTGGATGTGCCGTTTGCCATCACCGATGCCACGACCTTGACTGAAGCCGGTTATGTCGGTGAAGATGTCGAGAATATTCTGCTGCGGCTGTATCAGGCATCCGGTAACGATATCGAACGTACTCAAATCGGCATTATCTACATTGATGAATTGGACAAGATTTCCCGCAAAGGTGAAAATGCGTCCATTACCCGCGATGTATCCGGGGAAGGTGTGCAGCAGGCATTGCTGAAAATTCTGGAAGGTACGGTAGCCAATGTGCCTCCGCAGGGTGGACGCAAGCATCCGAATCAGGAATTTTTGCACATCGACACCACGAATATCCTGTTTATCTGCGGCGGAGCATTTGTCGGATTGGATAAACTTATCAAACGCCGCCGCGGCCGCCGTGTGCTGGGTTTCACCGGAGGTGAAGAAGTCAAGCCGGTCGCTGAAGAACCTGAAGAGCAGAATACTGCCAAGTTGCTTCATGAATGTGAACCTGAGGATTTGGTACATTTCGGTTTGATTCCGGAATTGATCGGACGTCTGCCGGTATTCGCTGCATTGGAACCGTTGGACAAAGCCGCTTTGGTGCGGGTGCTGCAGGAGCCGAAAAACGCATTAGTCAAACAATATCGCCGGTTGATGGCGATGGAGGATGTGGATCTGCAGTTTACTGCGGATGCGTTGGAAGAGTTGGCAGAACGGGCTGTGAAACGCGGAACCGGTGCGCGCGGATTGCGGGCGTTGATGGAAACACTGATGTTGGATCTGATGTTTACTGCTCCTTCACATCATGGGCGGGCGGCATGCGTGGTCACTGCCGATGTGGTGCGTGGAGAAGCTCAAGCCAAATTGACCAAAGCGGCAAAATGCAAACCGCAGTGTGCCGCAGATGGTGAGGCAACCAATGGAGACACCGAACCGGAATTGGAACATGTCTGATCCGAATACTGAAAATACAGTGGTTATTTCGGATGAGAACCGGGAATTTGACGGGGATGATCTTTTAGCGACATTGCCGTTAAAACCTCAAGATCGTTATAAATTCATCCGCAGTATCGGATTCGGCGGTATGAAAGGGGTGTTGCTGGTACACGACCGTGATACCGGCAGGGATATTGCCATGGCGATCATGCCGGATTTCCGGGATCGTCCGATACGTGATCTCAACCGTTTTGTCCGTGAAGCCAGAATTACAGCCAGTTTGGAGCATCCGAATATCGTACCGGTCTACGATATCGGTATTGATGCATTGGGATCGCCGTTTTTTACCATGAAGTATTTGCATGGCTGCACATTGGCGATGATTTTGCACCGTCTGCGCAGCGGTGATCCGGAAACGATACAGGATTACAGCCAGAACCGCCTGATGCAGGTATTTTTGCGGGTGTGTAATGCGGTGGCATTTGCTCATTCCCGTAATATTTGTCACTTTGACCTCAAGCCCGGAAATATTTATTGCGGAGATTTCGGCGAAGTGCAGGTTATCGACTGGGGATTGGCGGGACCGGAATCAGATGCCTGTGAATCCGGACGGATGAAAGGTACTCCTGGCTACATGGCTCCCGAGTTGCTTGTTACCGGCGGCAAAGCCGGAAAATCCAGTGATATTTATGCGCTGGGGGCGATATTATATGCGATTTTGACTTTGGATTCTCCGTGCGCGGGACTGCCTCAGCAGGAAATATTACGCCGCACTGCTGCAGGTAAAATCGAACCGCCGTCTCTGGTCGGGCAGAATGTTTCTTCCGGATTGGAGGCGATTTGTCTGAAAGCTATGGCACTGCGTCCCGAGGATCGGTATGCCAATGCGGTTGAATTGCGCCGGGAGATCCAGGAAACGTTGTCCGGTTACGCTGCCAAAGCCGAAAATGCTTCTGCGATGCGTAATGCATTACTGTTTGTCCGGCGGAATATTTACGCAGTGATCATATTTGTATTGCTTTTGATAACCGGGTTGTTGACATATTTGGTGCTGCATTTCTATAAACAGATCCTTTGACAGGGGGGGGATAAACGGCATGAAAGTTAAAAATGTGGTGGTTTTAGGTGCCAGCGGTTCGATCGGCAGAAGTACAGCAGATGTATTGAAAGTCAATCGTGACCGTTTTGCCGTTTTTGCATTGGCAGCAAAGAATAATATTGAGGAATTGGCGTTGCAGACGCGGGAATTGGCACCGCAACAGGTCATTACTGCTGCCCCGGAAAAATTTGCGGCATTGCGGGAGATGCTGCCGCCGGGAGTTGCTTGCGGCTGCGGCATGGATGCGATGATCGCGGCGGCAGAACATCCGGATGTGGATATTGTATTGTGTGCCATTGTCGGTACCGAGGGGATATTGCCGGTACTGGCGGCATTGCGTGCCGGGAAAACCGTGGCATTGGCAAGTAAGGAAGTGCTGGTGCTGGCGGGAGAATTGGTGATGAAAGCTGCTGCAGAATCTCCCGGAGGGAAAATCATTCCGGTGGACAGCGAACATTCGGGAGTGTTTCAATGCATTTCCAACCGGCGCAGTGATGAGATCGCCAAAATCTGGCTGACTGCCAGCGGCGGACCATTTCGCACCTGGGATGCCAAACGGATCGAAAACGCCTCTCTGAAGGATGCACTTGCTCATCCGACATGGAATATGGGGCGCAAAATCACGATTGATTCTGCATCCATGATGAATAAGGCTCTGGAACTGATCGAAGCGAAACACCTTTTCGGAGTCGGTGCGGATCAGTTGGATGTGATCATCAATCCTCAATCGATCATTCATGCACTGGCAGAATTGACCGATGGTTCGATGATAGCCCAGATGTCTGTCCCCGATATGCGTCTGGCAATCGGTTATGCGCTGACTTATCCGGAGCGTCCGGAGCGTCCCGGCAGTCATTTGAATCTGGCAGACGTTGCAAAATTGGAGTTGTTTGCTCCTGATAAGGAAAAGTTTCCATCATTGCGTTTTGCGGATGAAGCATTGCGTGCCGGCGGCACGATGCCGGCCGTGATGAATGCTGCCAATGAAGTCGCAGTGGAACGTTTTTGTGCCGGAGAGATCGGATTCGGCGGTATTTGGCGCATTGTGGAAAAGGTGATGAGCAAAAGCGTCGTGGAACCGCAACAATCACTGGAACAGGTGTTTGCCGCAGATGCTGAAGCCCGGATCAGAGCGCGGGAAGTTAAATTTTAACTGCAGGTGCCTGATATAATGAATAAATTCCGGCGTGGCATATTGGTGATGTTGCTGGTGTTGCTGATGGGATATTCCGGTCGTCTGGCGGCATTGGAACCGGCAACGATGACGGCGGCGGCTCCGCAGGCGTTGGAATTGGCATCCTTGTGGAGTCCTCATGCTATAAATGCGATGCAGTCAATGGGGCTGGGATTTGTGAATGTGGGAAATTCAGCCATAAATATATTGCGTTTGCCATTGGGATTGGTTCAGTGTACTTTAGGATATCCATTCGGTTTCGGCACCGACGGGATCGATAATTGTGTCCGGGGGATCACGGCGCCGTTTGAAATGGTTTTTCATGTGTTGATGCTCCCGGTACGGATAGTGAGTCTGGGGGCGGTGCGATGAAGTTGAAACATGCGCAGGAAACAGCATTGCACCATTGATGAAAAATCACTCCTTTTTGAATACAAAGCCAATATTTTAAGAAAAAAACTTGCATAATCCGGCAGCAGGAGTTATATTTTTCCTGAGTGGAATTTGCCGGAAAATGAATTCAGAGTTGGAAAGATGTTTCAGAAGCGTAACGTAGTATGTGCCGTGGAGATCGGGACCTCAAAAATCTGTGTTCTGATCGGAGAAGTTGATGTCCGGGGCGGTATTGCTTCCGTATTGGGGCAGGGAATCGCGGCAAGTGCCGGTTGTGTGGTCAAAGGCGAGATCGTGGATATGGAACGGTGCGCCGGTCTGCTGGGTAAGGCACTGGAAGCTGCGGATCGCAGTTCCGGCGGTGAGTTGTCCAACTGCCGGTTGTTGACAGTATTGGTGACCGGCGGCGGAGTGGATTCGTTTCAGAGCAACGGCATTGCCACAGTCAAAGGGGTTGGCGGCAATGTCAGTGAAGAAGACCGCATCGAAGCGGAATCCAATGCGAAAATCATTGATATCGGTATTGAACGTGAGATCATCAATGCCTCCACTTCATATTTCCTTTTGGACGGCAGACGGGTGGTGAATCCGCTGCGTTTGACCGGACGTCATCTGGAAGCATGTGTGCATATCATCCATGCGTTGAGCAGCCGGATCGCCAACTTCCGGGACACGGTAATTGATGCCGGTATTGAAAATGTCCGTATTGAGTCGATTTTTTCTCCGCTGGCAGCCGGATTCGGGATTGTCGATGAGCAGGAGAAACAAAATGGCACTCTGTTGATAGATTTGGGTGCAGGCGTTACAGAATATCTGGTGTTTTTTGACCGGGGGGTCGCTGCATCCGGGGTGCTGCAGGTCGGAATGGAACATGTTGCCAATGATTTGGCGATTGCATTGGATGTCCACATAGACACCTGCCGGAAACTGCTTGAGAGCGGAGTACTCGCTCAAGCAGTCAAAGATAAGCAAAATACGCTTGAATTTGCATCTTCCGGAGGCAGGAGCCGTAAGGTTCCGGTATCCACACTGGAACTGATAGTCGATACCAGATTGCGGGAAATTTTTGAATTGATCCGGAAAAAACTTTTGGAGAAGAACATGCCGCGGGCTTTGGGATCCGGTGGTATACTTACCGGTGGCGGTGCAGAATATTTCCGTGCCAAAGAGTTGTTTACCGATGTTTTTGATCTGGCATGCCGGATCGGTGAACCGGCTGATGCCGGAGTTATCGGCGGTTTGCGGACACCACGTTACAGTGCCGTCTGGGGAGCATTGAAAATAGCGGCATTCTTTCAGGAAAATTATGGTCCGGAACCGGAAACTCTGGTCGATCGGATCATCGGCAAACTTGCCGGTAAATTCGGAGCGGGCAGGAAATGAGTAAAGCAATTACAGTTTTAGCTGCAGGCGGAGCCGGATGCCGGATCATTGCGGAGTTTGCAGCCCGGAATCCGGATGCCGGATTCCGTTTGCTGGCATTGGACAGTGATATCAGCTCTCTGCAAGCCAGTGGTTTACCTGAAGAATCACTGATTCAGGTCGGCAAGTTGTGGCGTGCCGGACGGGGTTGCGGCGGAATGGTTATGGATGGGCAGATGGCGGTTGCCAACGAGCGCAAAGTTCTGAGTTCCATACTTGCCGGGACCGAAGTTCTGTTGGTGGTTGCCGGTTTGGGAGGCGGATTGGCGACCGGAGGTTTGCCGGTCATATTCAGCGTGGCGGCAAAAATGCGTATTACTTCGGTATTGCTTTGTACGCTGCCGTTTGCCATGGAAGGTTACCAGCGGCGCAGCATGGCAGATCGCCGAATCTCTGAAGATATTATGCCGGTGGCAGATGCGGTGGTCGCGCTGCCCAATGATTTGCTTTTTAATAAACTGGATGCGGAAACACCGATATTGGATGCGTTCCGTTATTCTGACATACAAATGGCGGACAGTTTGCTGGCATTGGCGTCAATTCTTGGTGGCGGCAATCTTTTCAGTGCTGATATTGCAGCATTTACCGGCGTGTTGAAGAGGCGTCACGGTTTGTGTTCTTTGGGCGTCGGCAGAGTTGAAAACGGAGAATCCGCGCCGGAAAAAGTCGTGGAACAGTTATTGGAATCACCGTTTTTGGGCGGCAGGGAAAGTTTTGAAACTGCAGATGCAGTGATGTTTTCATTGCTTGGCGGTGCGGAGTTGTCATTGGGAAATGCCAGAGCTGCATTGGATCTGGCGGTGCATCAGGTGTATGCACAAAACGATAAAAATATTTTGCTGGGCGCAGCAACGACTCCGGCATTGACCGGTAAATTGCAATTAACGGCGTTGACAGTGCGGTATTTGGATCGCGATTTGGAAGTTGAACCTGAAAAAAGTAAACGGAAATCCCGGCATTCGATATCCGGTTCTGCGCATGAGAGTGGCGGAGAACAATTGGCGTTGCCGAATTTGCTTACCGAAGCCAAAGGGATCATGGAAAATACATTGCCGGTGGTAATTGATGGAATTGATTTGGATGTTCCGGCATTTAAACGGCATGGTGTGGCATTGGATTTGGGTAAATAAAGGAGCAGTAAAAAATGTGGGAAGGGATCATGCTGATCTGTTTCGGGGTAAGTTGGCCTCCGGCAATATTGAAAACTTTGAAAGTGAAAAATCCCAAAGGTAAAAGTTTTATTTTTATGTCTTTGGTGATGTTCGGGTATTTTTGCGGTATCATGGGCAAAGTGGCATCTCAAGGGGGAAATTGTGTTGCAAACTGGGTGTTTTGGCTTTATATATTGGATTTTGCCATGGTAGCAACAGATTTTTCTCTCAGTATGTATTACACAATTCAACGCAAAAAAGAGGAGTTGGAGTAATAAGCAATATAATGCTGCAAAAAAATTAAAAGCTCTGTACCGAAAGAGTACTGATAAAAAAATAAAAAATATTTTTAACAATAAAATAATTTGGCAATCCTTAACGTTAATTGGTTGGAAGCACTCAAAGATGGAGTGTGGAAAACACATTATTGCAGAAAGGAAAAAGAAATGAAAATCAATGTGAAATTTGTGTTGGCAGCCGCAATTGTGTGTTGCGGATATACTGTTATGGCAGGACCGCATCACCGCCATCACAAGCGGGATGGTCTTGATTTGGCAAACGGAATTGTTGATTTGGTAATGAGAGTTATTGCACCTGCGCCGGTAGTCGTTGCGCCTGCACCTGCGCCTGTGGTAGTCGCTCCTCCGCCTGCACCGGTAGTCGTTGCGCCTCCGCCTCCGCCTGCGCCGGTAGTCGTTGCACCTGCACCGGTAGTGGTTGCTCCTCCGCCTGCACCGGTAGTGGTTACGCCTGCACCGGTAGTGGTTGCTCCTCCGCCTGCACCGGTAGTGGTTACGCCGGCACCGGTAGTGGTTGCTCCTCCGCCGCGTCATTATCGTCCTGCGCCGCCGCCGCGTCATTATCGTCCTGCGCCACCGCCGCGTCACCACCGTCCTGCGCCGCCGCGTCACCACCGCTGATATGTGAGGGTGTTGAAAAGGATGATTTTTCTTGATCGCCGCAAGCAGAAAAAATTGCTTGCTGAATTAAAAGTACGCCGCTGCGCCGAGGATGATTTGCTTTCCCCGGCGTTGCGTGTTCATTTTGATGAAATTATTTCTGCATTGGAAAATGCTGCCGGAGCTGATATCGCTGGAGCGGTAAAGCGGGCGCAGGATTCTTATAATGCGTTATGTTCCGGGAAAAACAAACAGTATGGAAAATTTCCGGAACGCAAATTTATGTATTCGCTGCTGGATTTGATATTTGTAGTCGGAGCGATAGCATTCGGATTGCGCGGGTTGTTTTTTCAACCGTTCCGCATCCCCACCGGTTCAATGCAGCCGACTTTGTACGGGATACACCACCGGAGCAGTGAAACCGGTTCTGATCGTATATTTGACAAAATATCCGGCACCTTGCATCACTTGGTCTATGGTACCGCTGATGCTTCAACAGTGGTCAAATCTCCCGGTGGAGCGGTGGATTGGAGTTCATTTCAGGAAGTTTCCGGAGTGTTGTTTGACCGGACGCAGTTCCGTATTGGCAACCGAATTTACGAATTACCGGGAAACAGCCGTCAGGTGGCAGATTATTCCGGATTGGAAAAAAAAGAATTTTATTCCGGAGGAGAGAGTATCGGCAATGGCTATATGACACTGGGCGATCATCTGTTTGTGGAGAGATTTTCCATATATTTGAAAGAACCGGCAAGAGGGGATATTATCGTATTCAATACTGAAGGTTTACAAGTTCGAGACAGTTATTCTGACCGGGTGGTACTACTGGAGCAGACCGGCGGTTATTATTATATCAAACGTTTGGCGGCTTTGCCGGGCGATACGGTAAAAATAGTTGACAATCAGTTGTGGGTGCGAACTGCCGGAGCGGAAAAATTTGTCCGGATCCAGGAATTGGACGGACGATTTGACAAAGTTTATTCAATGCGCGGCGGTTATCACGGGCATTTATCGAATATGGGGGAATATGAGTTCGCTTACGGCAAAGAATATACGATTCCGGAAGATTGTTATCTGATGCTGGGGGATAATTCCAAATTCAGCATGGACAGCCGCTTTTTCGGAGTCGTGCCGCGCCGGAATCTGATCGGCAGGGCGTGGTTTGTTTTTTACCCATTCAGCCGCAGAGTCGGTTTGATCGACCGCAATGCTCCGTTGGATAAACCGACCGGTCAACCGGGGATCGCTGCATTCCCGGTCATGTCGGAACAGTAAATATAAATGAGGTGATGAAGTGATTAATAAAATTTGTTCATTCGGCAGGATATTGCTGCTCAGCGGAAAACGCTATGCGTCCGATCAATTGGGACAGCGGTCGGTGGCATTGACTTATTATACGTTGTTTTCGATAGTTCCGTTGGCGGCATTGTTTTTTGGGGTGGCAAAAGGTTTTTCTTTGGAAGAACCTTTGAAAGATGCGTTATATTCACGTTTTACCGGACATCATGAATTTCTGGACTGGACATACCGTTTCGCGGATACGACCTTGCAGAGATCATCCGGAAGTGTAGTTGCCGGAGTCGGTGTGATCGCATTGCTGTGGACGGTGATCTGGTTGATATCACATATCGAAAAATCCTTCAACGCCGTCTGGGGATTACCGCCGCGCCGTAATTTGTGGCGTAAATTCAGTGATTATATATCATTGCTTTTGCTGACTCCGCTGCTGTTGGTGGCCATAAGTACTCTGGGAATGATACTCCGCAGTAAATTATTGCAGTTGGGGGATGCCTTGGGTGCCGGATGGGGAGCGCATCTGGCAGATTTCGGGGCGGGGGTCGCTCCGGTACTGGCGGCGTGTATTTTATTTATGCTGATATACAAATTTGTACCCAATACCAAAGTCGATTGGTACGGTGCGCTGGCGGCGGGGATTTTTACCGGGATATGTTTCCAATTGTTGCAGAATGGATTTTTGTTTTTACAGAAATCGGTATTTACCTACAATCAGATCTACGGCAGTTTTGCGGCTCTGCCGTTATTTCTGGTGTGGTTGAACTGGTCGTGGCAGGTGGTGCTTTTTGGAGCTGAACTCAGTTGTGTCTGGCAATATATTGATACCGGAGTGTTCGGAGAAAAAGAAGAGGTGCAGTTGTCGCTGAAACTCCGGCGGGAACATCAGCTGGCGATTTTGCGTTTGATATTCAGTGAATTTGAAAATGGCAACGGTGCATTGGCAGAAAACGACATTGCCCAGAGGTTGAAATTGCCGGAACTTGTTTTGCGTGATGAGATCAATGAACTTCTGGAACTCAAAATGTTATGCCGTTCGGTAGTCGCCGGAGGCGGAATCGGATTTTTGCCCGGTTTGCCTCCGGATAAATGCACCGTATTGGATTTTATCCGGAAAGTCAATGGCAGCGGTGACAATGAATCGGCTGAATTTGCCAGATTTGACCGGATTTTCAGAGAGATGGAAGATATGTTGGAAAAAAGTTCCGGCAATGTCAATATTTATCAAGCTTAAAAAAGGATATTTGATTATGAAGCGCATTTGTATTATTGCATTGATGGCGATCGGAGTGATGACGGCAATATTATCTGCCGGAGAACCGGCAAAATTGACTGATGAACAGCTGAAAAGCATCCGTATCAATGGTTCGACCAATAAATCGGCACTTTCTTATCTGGAAAATGAACCGATGATATTTACGTTCAAAGTTGAATCCGGCAGTTTGCCGCTGGATGGTTATTTTCTGTCCTGTGTCCGGCGGGGAGATGACGGTAAAAGTTTTAATACCAAAGTTCCCGCATCAGAGACATTGACGGTAAAAACTTCGCTTGACCGTCCGGGATTTGTCAGTGTGGCAGTAAAACTTGTTGATGCCAAAGATGAACCGGTGGTGGTGAAACTGGGTGGTCACCGGCGGCGTCATATCGGCTTTTATGCGGGAACCGCAGTAAAGGCGGAAACGCTTAAAGATTGCGGTGAACCGGCTGATTTTGATGAATTTTGGGCGAAACAGCGCAAACGTTTGGATGCAGTTCCTTTCAAGGGTCTGGTCAAAGAAGAGATGGTCAAAAAAGTTGCCAACGGTACCATTTATGCCGTTACCATTCCATGTGTCGGCCGTCCTGCGACCGGATATTTGTGTGTGCCGGATGGCGCAGCTGCCAAAAGTTTGCCGGCGGAAATCGTTTTTTACGGTTATGGAGCGTATAAACAGCCGCTGCCGGGAAAGGTCAATAAATATAAAATTCAGCTGTATCTCAATGCTCACGGTCAGGAAATGGGACGTGATGATGCGTATTACAAGGAGTTTTTCAAAAGTATCCGTACCAAAAAATACTCATACGGATTCAATCCGGAAGAAAACAAAGACCCGGAAACGGCATTTTTCAATGGCATGTGTCTGCGTTTGATGCGGGCATTGGAATATCTGAAATCCCGTCCGGAATGGGACGGCAGATCACTGCGTGCTTCCGGCGGCAGTCAGGGCGGTTTGCAGACCATGTGGGCGGCGGCATTGGATCAGGATGTAAATGTGGCATATCCCTCGATCACCTGGTGTTGTGATCTGGCAGGTATGGATAAGGCCGGACGTATCCATGGACCGTGGCGCATTGCGTATACTCCGGCATTGGATTATTACGATCCGGTATTTATGGCGAAACGGATTAAAAAAGCCCGGGTGTACATCCGTCGTGCAGGATTGGGGGATTACACTTGTCCGCCGTCCGGTTTGGCGATCAGTTATAACAACCTTGCCACTCCGAATAAAAGCATCTCATGGGTGCAGGGCAGTGATCATGGTTTTATTCCTGAAAAATCAGAAGTTATCGTGTGGAAAACCGGTAAATAACCAGAGGAAATATGAGAAATGGATAAGAAATGGCAGTTGGAAACTTTGGCAGTTCAGGCGGGATATGAGCCTGAGGATGGTGCACCGCGTATCGTACCGATTGCTCAAAGCACGACCTATAAATATGATGATGTGCAGAGCGTTGCCGATTTGTTTGATTTGAAACGGGAAGGATTTTTCTATACCCGTCTTGCCAATCCGACCGTGGATGCGTTTGAGAAAAAAATCGCAGCGATGGAAGGCGGCGTGGCAGCCGTGGCATTGAGCAGCGGTCAGGCGGCAAATGCCTACAGTTTGCTTAATATTGCCAAATGCGGAGACAACGTGGTGGCACTGTCGAGTTTGTACGGCGGCACGGTGTCACTTTTTACCAATACATTGAAAAAATGCGGTTTGGAAATTTCATTTGTAACTCCGGAAATGGGCGAAAATGAAGTTGATGCGGCGATCAAACCCAATACCAAAGCGGTATTTATTGAATCGCTTGCCAATCCGGCACTGAAAGTCGCCGATTTTGAGATGTATGCCCGGGTGGCGCACAAGCATGGTTTGCCGCTGATTGTCGACAATACGTTCCCGACTCCGGTGTTGTGCCGTCCGTTTGAATTCGGTGCAGATATTGTGACTCACTCCACGACCAAATACATTGACGGTCATGCCACCAGTGTCGGCGGTATCGTGGTGGAAAAAGGCGGATTCAACTGGAGCAATGGGAATTTTCCGGAATTCACGGAACCGGATGCCAGTTATCATGGACTGATCTATACCCGGGATTTTGCGGCATCACCGTATTCAGTAAAACTGCGGGTGCAGCTGGTTCGCGATTACGGTATTCCGATGATGCCGTTCAATGCATTTTTGTCCAATCTCGGTACGGAAACATTGCATCTGCGGATGGAGCGTCACAGCGAAAATGCTTTGGCTCTGGCGGAATTTCTCCGCAATCATCCGAAAGTCAGCTGGGTGAATTATCCGGGGTTGGCTGACAATCCGGAATACGGCAAAGTTCAGAAATATTTTAAGAACGGCATGGCATCCGGAGTTCTCTGTTTCGGTGTGAAAGGCGGACGGGATGCCGGTGAGAGGGTGATGAATGCCCTGAAACTGGCGGCGATCGTAGTCCATGTGGCAGATGTGCGTACCGGAGTGCTGCATCCTGCCAGCATGACGCACCGGCAGCTTTCTGAAGCGGAACTGGTTGCTGCGGGAGTATCTCCAGATCTGATCCGGGTATCTGTCGGCATAGAAAATATTGCCGATATCAAAGCTGATTTTGATCAGGCACTGGCTCAGGCGTGAGCGCACAGCATAAAATAATAATATTTCTCTCCGGCATATTACTTGTTTTCGGGGCGTATGCTGGAGAGGTTTTGTTTATTGCCACGGCAGATCTGCATGGTGATATTGAGGCATTTGCCCGTTTATCTCCGGTGATCAGACGTTATCCCGGAGCATTGAAAGCGGATGCAGGTGATCTTATTCAAGGCGGATATAATGCCGAAAGATATGCCGGTGTTCCGATGTTTGAGGCATTGAATTCTCTGGGATATGATATTTTTGTGCCGGGAAATCATGAGTTTGAATTTGCTCCGGAACATTTTATTCGCTGGAGCAGGATTTTTAACGGCAGAATTTTGGGTGTGCAGTGGGATTACGGGAAATATTCTCCGGTACGGCACACTGTTTTGCAAAGCGGGATATACCGTATCGGCGTGATCGGTCTGGGGGAATTAAAACTTTATGAGCGGCAGAAATTTTATCCGGGACTGCATTACCGGGAATATTTACCGGCATTGCAAAGTTCAATAGCTGCGTTGCGTCCGGAAAAATGTGATGCAATAATATTGATATGTCATGTCTCTCCGGATGGTCCCGGCGGCAGGATTTTCCGTATATTGCGGCAATTTCCGGAGATAAGCGCGGTGGTTTGCGCTCATTCACATCAGGAGCTTCCGGGCATGGTCATTGCCGACCGGATGGTGATCCAGCCGGGAGCAAAAGGAAAATCTGCGGCATTGTTGAAACTGCATTTTTCATCTGACCGCCGCTTGCAGTATGTCTGCGGAAACCTGCTGTATCCCGGGAATGGATGTGACCGCGAAATAATGGCGGTCAAAGAGCGTACAGATAAGCAATTGCAAGCCGAAAAGAGCGTTGTATCGGGAAATTTTACCTCCACAGCTCAATTCGGGATTCAAACGGTACGATTACTGAGGCGGGCATATAATGTTGATGCGGCGATCATGGTATTGGGCAGACAAGATATTTGCGGTACGCTGAACCGGGAGAAATTATTTCAACTGCTGCCTTACCGCAACCGGGTCTGGATAGTGAAAATATCATTGTCCGATTTCAAACGGCTTGCCGGAAGGATGCGTAAGAAAAAAGTATATTGCTTTACCGATACTGCGCCGGGGGCATCCGGAATCATCCGGGCGGCGGTTCCGGATCATGTATTATGGCGTGCCGGAGAAAAACTGAACATATCTTTGGAACATATCGCCGGATTTGAACGGCAAAGAGTTATTGAAGAGCTTGAAAAATTCCGTTGAAGCGGTATTTTATATTGAAGTTGTAAAAAGATGTAATATCCGGATTGCAAGATGAAAGATTGTGAAATGTTGCCGCGTTCACTTATCGCGGAAAACCGGGTCGGTTGGCCATTGGGAATATTGCTGATCGCGGCACTGTTCATGGTGATGTTTTTACCGTGGCTCACTGCCGAAAGAGAACTTTTCCGGCAGGAGGGTTTTTTTGCGGCGGTCGCAGTTGAATTGGCAGAAAGCGGCAGGGCATGGCAGGACGGCATCCCCGCAACAGCTCATCATGTGGTCATGGATGATACTTATCCGTTGTATCCGCTGGTGGTCTCCATGATTTACCGGTTGGGGGTGCCGATGGAAACGGCGTTGCGGGTGGTTTCGGTGACGATGCTGGGAATACTCTCTTTGCTGGCGGGTATTGCGGCTGCATCGCGCAGTAACGGACGGGCCGGATTGGTGGCAGCGTGCTGTTGTTTCGGAACGCTGTTTGCATTTGACAAAGCTCCGGTCGGCGGAGCGGAAACCATGGCGGGCTGTTTTCTGTTTGCGGCACAGCTTTTATTTTTTCATTATGGCAGCCGTCTGGCAGATTGGAATTCCGCATGGATAGCGGCTGCGATATTGCTGTCATTCGGATTTTTAGCGGCCGGTCCGGTGGTGATATTGTTTTTTGCGGTTCCGCTGTTGTTTTTGCGCCGTCCGCTGTCATCATCCGGTAAATTCAGAACTGCCGGATTCGTTGCCGGAACAGCTTTACTGACAGTTGTAGCGGCGAGCTGGATATTGCCGCAGGAATTTTTATTGCGGCAGTATGGCGCGGACACTGTGGTCGAGCCGGAAAAATTGAGTGAATATTTTTACGGGATATTGGATTTCCCTCTGACACTGGCGATCCGTTTTTTGCCCTGGTCTGTAGTTATGTGGATGCCGTTTTGTGTGGCACTGCAGGCGGTTTCACCATTGCCGGTATACAGTTTGTATTTGCGGACACTGACTATTTCCATGTTTTTTCTGGTATGGCTGCTGCCGGGAACATCGGCAGCCAGGTTGTTTTTGATGATCGGACCATTGGCTGTATTGACCGGTATTTATTATGATCTGGGAGTGCGCCGTTATGGCGTGGTGCTTCGCAGAATTATTACTGTCGGAAGTTTACTGTTTCCTGTGACCGGCGGTTATTTGCTGATATTGCGTTTCATGCCGGACTGGATATTGGCGTATTGGATGGAACCGGAAAAAATAGTTTACCGTACCAGTGACCGATACACTTGGGGAATGTTGGTGGTATTGGGATTTTTGGCAGTATTGGCGATGGCTTTTTATGTTTGCATAAATCGGTTCCCTATATGGATAAATCTGCTGCTGCTTTGTTTCGGCATCAGCGGCATTGGTATCGGTGTGTTGCTGCCGTACCGTTTGACGGCACGGGAATGGCGTCGATTCGGAGAGGATGTGATCCGGGTGCTGCCGCCGGAGGCAAATCGCATTTACAAATATGAAATATTGGGAATGTTCAATGGCTTGTTTTATACCGGTAAGCCGATCTATAAACTCCGTCATCATGACCGTCTGCCGGATGGACCGGAAAAAGTTTATTTAATATCTCCCCGTCCTCCTGATTTGCCGTCTCATTCATGGCGGCCGCTGCTCCCCGAAGGGTACACTTGCCGGGGAACTGAAGTTTCATTATGGGAAGGTGTGCCGGTGCTGAGGGAGTTCGGCAGCGATGAGTAAAGAACGGATTGCTCTTGCCATGTCCGGTGGCGTTGATTCCACCGTGGCGGCGTATCTGGCTTTGCAGCAGGGGTATGATGTTACCGGAATACATCTGCGGCTGGATGATTCTCCGGCAGATGAAGCATTGCAGCAGAGTTGTGAAGCATTGGGGATCAAGTTGATCGAATGTGATTGCCGGCGTGCATTTCATGAAAAAGTGATTATTCCGGCGGCGGAGGTTTATGTTTCCGGGCGCACGCCCAATCCATGCTGCGAATGTAATAAAATTTTGAAGTTTGCCGAACTGTTTCGAGCCGCCGGAGATCATGGTATGGATAAGGTCTGGACGGGGCATTATGTGACGTGCGTTCAGGATACTGACGGCAGATATATGTTGCGTCGCGGCAGTGATAATTGCAAGGATCAGAGTTATTTTTTGTATCGTCTGACTCAAGCGGAATTGAGCCGGGTCGGATTTCCACTGGGTTCTTTAAGCAAAGCAGAAGTCCGTCAGATCGCCACCGCAGCCGGTCTGCCCTGTGCATCCCGGCCAGACAGTCAGGATGCCTGTTTCCAAATCCCCGGAGAGTGTTGCGGTGAAACTTTGCGCCGCCGCAGCGGTATAACTGTTCCGCCTGGGCGTTTTATATATCGTGGCAAAAAAGTCGGCACTCATCAGGGTATCCATCGGTATACCATCGGTCAGCGGCAGGGATTGAATGTTGCATTGGGTGTTCCGGCATATATTTCTGCGATAGATGCCGGAACCGGAGATATTATTTTGACCACAGATGCTCAGGAGTTGCTTGCGGAAAGTTTTACAGTCAGCAGAGTAAACTGGATATCCGGTCACGCTCCTGACGGGGAATTTACGGTTAAGGTGCGCTACCGCTCACCCGGAGTGCAGTGCCGGATCGTGGAATTGCCGGATGGAAAATTGCAGGTGTTTCCAGAAGTGCCATTGCGTGCGGTCACATCCGGGCAGGCGGCTGTTTTTTACCAGGATGAGGTAATGCTTGGCGGCGGAGAAATAGAGCAGGTGATGTGATGTTTGAAGCAGTACAGATATTGAAAGAAATTTTTTCCGGAGTTCCGGAATCAGATGATCCGGTCATTTTTTTCAGCCGTCAGGATGCACTGGTGAAATATAAAGACGGCAGACCGGAATTCCCGACCCGCAGTGAAGTCGGCACCCATGTTGACAATGAACAGTTTTTCTATCTGGGAAAATTAAATGGTCAGCGTTGTTTTGCGGCGTTTACAACTTTGCCGGAGAATATATCCGGAGACATTGAAAAAAAAGTTTGCCGCCGCATGCTGGCAGAACTTCCGGATGATGCCGGCAGTGCATTTTGCAGGGGACGTAAATTGGCATTATGGGCAGCCAGTCACCGGTTTTGCGGAGTGTGCCGGAGTGCGTTGGATCCGTCAGATACTGATTTGGCATTGATTTGTCCGGAGTGCGGAGAACATTATTATCCGCAATTATCTCCGGCGGTGATCGTGGCAATTACCCGTAATAACGGTAAAGAACTGCTTTTGGCTCATAACCGGAATTTTACCGGGGGTTTTTACAGTTTGATCGCCGGCTTTGTGGAAGCCGGAGAAACTCTGGAAGCCGCGGTGGAGCGTGAAGTCATGGAAGAGTGTGGCATTACCGTCGGCAATATCCGTTATTTTACCAGCCAGGTGTGGCCGTTCCCGAATTCATTGATGCTGGCATTTACTGCGGAATACGCCGGTGGTGAAGCGCATCCGGATGGCGTTGAATTAAGTGATCTGGGGTGGTTTACCGCTGAATCTCATCCGCAGCTGCCGGCTCCAGGCAGTGTGGCACGCAAGGTGATCGATCATATTTTCGGCTGGGTCAAATAACACTCATTTTTTTCCATTTACCGCATTTGTAGCGGTAATAAAATGTTATACCCAACAGGAAAATATAGATATCCAGAATCGTCCACAATGTCCAGATGTTCCAGCTCTGCGCCCGGGCTTCTCCCCATTTTTCGATAGCATATTCGCCGGAGAAAAACCAGTATGCTCCGGCGCAGGGCAGGGCAAATGCCAACCAGCCGAGCAACAGCCCGGAGATCATGACAAACCAGGTATCGCCTGCTCCTTTGACTGCATTGCTGAATAACACATTCATGGCATCAAAAAAGAGATATGCCGCTGTGAACATCAGCATTATCCGGGTCAGATATTTGACTTCACCGTCGGCAAGGCTGAACGTTTTATAGACCAGTTCCGGGAAAAAGATACAGATCACCAGCATTACCAGAGAGTAAATATAAAGCAGAAAACGGACACTGCGGATCGACCGTTCAGCTGCCGGAATATCTTTGGCTCCCACATTTTGCCCGACCATGATCGCCGCCGCCTGTCCGCAGCCGATCATCGGATTGAATGCCAGTGAATATGCGGAAAAAACCACTCCGCTGGCAGTCAGTACCGGTTCACTTATTTTGCCCAGCAGGACAATAAAAATATTGAAAGTTGCCAGATCCAGCACCAACTGTATTCCATTGGGAGCACCGAAGCGGAGCAGTTTGACAAAAAGTTCACCATTCCATACATAGCGCAATGTGCCGAAAGTTTTCCGGTTTTCCGGAGAGATGAATGCGAGAAAATAGATCAGTAATCCCACCGCACCTGCTCCGATAGTTCCCCATGCCGCACCGTTGATACCCATTTCCGGAATTGAGATGTTCCAGTTCATCACCCGGTATGATGCGCCGAATATCAACAGATAATTCAATGGGATATTGACCAGGGTAATGATCAAATTTACGACCATGATCATATTGGTCTTTGCCTGTCCGCTCCAGAAAACGGACAGTGCGGCAGAGAGCAGAGGTACATAACCGAAACAGACCAGGATCCGGAAGTAACTGGTCTCCAAAGGCTGCAATTCCTGAGCGTGCCCGAAAAAAGCGAAAATTTCTTCCGCCCAAAAACAGGTGACTGCCATGAATGTGCCGCCCAGCAATGCCAGAAAGATGGCCTGCCATACCGATTCCGAGACCTGGTGCATTTGTTTGGCCCCGGTGTATTGAGCGACGAATACGCCCGCATAGCCGACGGCTCCCAGAAAAATACATGACAGAGTAAATGCGGTCAAACCGGATGGAAATGCGGCTGCCATTGCCTGATGCGAATATGCTGCCAGCATGACCCGGTCAGTAAAAAGATTCAACGCATGTCCGAGAGAGGCTATGACCAGCGGGAAGGCTATTTTCAATGCTTCTCCGACGCCGCCTTTGCCGCGCGGGAAGATCTTATCCATGGAAATCAATTCAAAAACCCGTCCCGTAATTCAGTCACCCGGGTCGCCAATGCCGAAATTTCCCGGTTATGGGTTATCATCAAAATCGTCAGCTCCGGTGAGTTCTGCTGTAAATCCTGAAATAAACTGAGTATTTCAGTTCCGGTATCCGGATCAAGGTTTCCGGTCGGTTCATCCGCCAGCAGCAGCGGCGGATCATTTATCAGTGCCCTGGCGATTGCGGCACGCTGCTGTTCTCCGCCGGATAACTCTGCCGGACGGTGATATTTACGGTCATCAAGTCCCACTTTGGCAATAAGTTCATTGGCTTTTTCGAGGCATTTGCGGCGGGGATGTCCGGCAATCATACCTGCCAAAGCAACATTTTCCAACATGTTAAGTTCCGGAAGCAGGTGGTAGGATTGAAAAACAAAACCGATTTTTTTCGCCCGGAATCCGGCAATTTTGCTTCTGGAAAAATTGCCCGGATTCTGACCGCAAAGCCGTAATTCACCCCGGTCAGGAGACTCCAGCAGACCGATAATATTCAATAATGTGGTCTTGCCGCTGCCGGAAGCACCGTAGATGCAGCACCATTCTCCGGCGGACAGTTGCAAATCAACTCCTTTGAGCACCGGCAGATCTTTACTGCCGGTACGGTAAGTGCGGCAGATATTTTCCAAAGAAAGAATATACTCACTCATAACGCAATGCCTCCGATGGCTGCAGTCGGGCTGCCCGCAGTGCCGGTATCAATGCCCCGGCGGTGCAGAGCAGAATACTGCAGATCACGATGATCGCCACATCCAGCGGAACGATTTCCGCCGGCAGTGAATCGAAAAAGTAAAAGTTTTTCGGGAAAAGATCCTGCCCGGAAATATAGGATGCAAAATCAATGATCTGCTGCCGGAAACAGATTATCAATACTCCGGCGGCAGTTCCGGCAGCACTGCCGATCAACCCGACCAGAAACCCCTGCAGCACAAATATCCGCATGATCCCGGCATCGCTGCTGCCCAGTGCTTTGAGCAAGCCGATTTCTCTGGTTTTCTGGTATATGGAGGTTATAAGCGTATTGGTTATGCTGAATGCCGCTACCAATACAATGAATATCAACAGAAAAAACATCATCATTTTTTCAACTTTCAGCACTTCCAGAAAACTGCGGTTGGCTTCTTCCCAACCGGTTACTGCAAAACCGGGCAGATCAAATGCCAGGGCGTCGAGCAGATGCTGCTGGTCAAAGGCATCTCTGCCCCAGCCGTATATGCCGGTTGCAGCTCCCCATGGCAGATCAAACAGGTCAGCCGCATCGATCGGTGCGGCGAAAAAAACCGCCCGGTCAAAATCGGATTTTCCCAATGAATATATGCCGGATACCGTGAATTCAGACGGCAGGTGAGCTGAACTGTTTTTGTTGATCTCAATACCTCCGGCCGCATTGAATTTGACCAATCCGGTCAAATGAGTCGAGGAGTGGACGAGAAATTTATCTCCGACGCTCAGATGCCACCGGCGGGCCATATCAGTGCTGATAACGGCATAATGCGATTTGTCACGCCAATTGTTTTGATCAATTCCCAATTTCAATTCGCCGTATTTGAGGTGCTTATCCAGATTTAAGCGGGTCTGCAGATCTTTTACCGGTGCGGCAAAGAGCATTACCTGAGTGTCCAGCGAGCGGTTGTTGATACCGTACTGAACCAGTACCGGACCTTGAATCACCGGAGTTCCGGCGGCATTGTGCAGCCGCATGGTTTCAAGCACTGCACGGCATTCACCGGAACGCATCGCAGAACCGGGTTTACGGATTTGAAAATGGGATTGGGTTTCGATCAGTTTGCTTTTGAATTTTGCTGTGAATCCGGTCATTACTGCCATGACGATGATCAATACCGCCACTCCGAGTGTGACTCCGAGAATGCTGGTCAAAGTTATGATCGAAACGGCATTGCGGCGCGGTTTCAAATAGCGCAATGCCAAAAATAATTCATACATCATTTATTTCACCGTATCATAAATCAGACAGACCAATCCCCATGCTGAAGATTTTTGAGCCGGCTGCGGCACTGTTTTCAAAAGCGCGTGATCCTGCGGCAGAATAAGTGCAGCCGGATATTGCCGTTTGGATCTGGTAATATATCCGGACAGATCGGTAATGTGTCCGGTATTGCCGGTTTCACGGCAAAGCGGGAAAGCGCAATTTACGATTTTGATATCAGTTTTTTTCGTACTCCATGCCAATGCCGGTGCAAGTTCTTTTACAGTGATAAATTCTGTTTTAGACGGAGTAAGCTGGAAATTTTCAATAAAAATCCTCAATGCCGGTTCCGGCATCCACTTCGCCGGTGTTATGCACCATGCTGCGCCCAACGGGAGCAGTGCCGCTCCGAAAAAGAACAGATAAAGCCGTCCGCGCCAGTTGCCGCGCAGGGAATAAAGCATCAAAACTCCGCAGAGGATCGCTGCGGCACCGCCGGTGATAAGCACCGTGAAGGACAAAGGTATGTTATTGGTCACACATGCGGGTATGCAATGCCGGAAAAACCAGCCGGTCACTCCGGCAGCACCGGTCACAAGCATCAAAATCCCCCATAAGCTCATTACCCAGTTATAGGCACGGTGGTGTCCTCCGGCATTGAAATACGCTCTGACTCCTGCGGCGATAAGTATTGCGGCAGGGGGCGTGCAGACCAGCAGCCATGCCGGAGATTTTACGGGGATAATACTTAAAAATATCAGCGGCATTATTATGGCGCAGAGAGAATAACAGAACAAATCCTGCGAAAAAATATTTTTCCAGGCATTTTTCCCGGTAGCCAGTGCCGCCGGCAGCAAAAGTCCCCCGGGCAGTATGCCCAGCACCAGTACCGGCATATAAAACCACCAGGGACTGGCAGCACATCCTGAGGTTGTCAGCAGCGGCAGTTGTTCTGCAAAAATAAAGATTTGCCAAAACCCATTTACCGAATGATTGATTTTCCATGCCCATGGCAGAATGACCAATGCTGTTACGATCAAAACCGGAATCGGCAGCAACAGAAATTCTTTCCATTTCCGCTGCCACAGTAAATAGGCGCACATGGTGAGAGCCGGGATGATCAGTGCCGGAAAACCTTTAGTCAGGAATGCGGCACCGATAGATAACCCCGCCAGAAAGATCAGGAGCTGTTTACGGCGGTTGAATCCCGGTTCCTGCGCCGCCAGAAAGAGCAATCCCTGAGAACTTATCACAAACATGGCAAATACGCTGTCCGGTGTGGCTGAGGTTCCGGCAAAAAATGGCAGTGCCCCGGTCATACAGAGGATCGCCGCCAGAGCCCCCAGTTTTTCATCTCGCAAAGCTTGATGGATAAGCAGTGCCGTCAGCAGTGCGGTCAGTCCCGCTGCCAGAGCTGCTGGCAAACGGTTGGCAAAGGTGTTGTGCCCGAACAGCCGGAAACTTCCTGCTGTCAGCCAGTAATTCATCGGAGGATTTTTGAAATCATTTATTCCCAGCATGCGGGGAGTGGTCAGATCGCTGCTGACCAGCATTTCCCGGGTGATCTCCGCATTGCGGTATTCCGGCAGACGCAAAGGGTGACTGCCCAGCGGCACGATGTAGACCATGATGAAAAATAAAAAGATCCAGCCGAAATACTTCATTTTTTTCCTCCTGAATAACGGATGATCCGGCGGTTGCTGCCGGAGGTGTAAACGATACGGTTCTCCCGGGGCAGAAAAGTATCATAGTTGTTACTGCTCAAAGCGATTATCACATCACTTTTTTTCAATGCCCGGGTGATGACATCTTTTAATTTTTCCGGATGCAGTTCGCCGTCGCGCCGTCCGAATACAGTTACCGGAACGCGCCATTCATAGGCGATCACCGCATCATAATTGCGGTCAGCAAAATATTCCGCATTGGAACGTCCGAGTTCTTTGGCAAGGTCTGCCGTTGCCCGGCCCGGCAGATCGTGCAGGAAGCGGTGCCACGGCAATGATGGCGGCAGGGCAAGCAAAACAAAAGCGACCCCTGCGGCGATACACAACAATTTTTCAGTTGATTTGGCAGCTTTACTGCTCATGAAAAACCACAACAGCGGTACGATCAACGCCATTGCCGGAATAAACAAACGTTTCCCGGGCGGATAAAAGATCAAAAATTCCGGACAGGGGCAGTTGAAACAGCGGCACAGCGGCGCAGCGAGCAGCAGTGCCAGTGCAAATAACAGTAAAAATGCCAGAAAACCTCCGATCCGGTCAAGCACTTTTTCCGCCCGGTTGCGGTCATCAAGGCGTTCCAGTCTGGCTGCTGCATGCAAAGATAATATCGGCAGCAGTGCCATCGGTACCGCCGCCCAACTGAAAAAATCAGATTTGCCCAGCAATGCGGTTCCCAATGCCGCCGCAATTGCCAGGATGGAGTAACACGCCCGGCTTGCTTTGTGATTGCTTTTACGGGCAAAATACAGCAGCATGACCGTCAAGGAAATACTCAAGACCACGATTTGTACCGGCAATGCCGCTGTCCCGTAGAACCAGACCGGCGGCAGCAGTAAATAGATCACCGCCGCACTCCACGGCCGGAATATCTTCATCTTTGCCGCAGTTGTCCAAATCACACCTGCACACAGCATGGTAGCTGCCAGTGCCGGCAGTTTGGGAGATACGAGCCCGGATATTTCCGGAAAGAAATGCATCATTCTGACGGCAAAATCGTATTCATCCGGAGCAAACAGCGGACGGAACGGCAACGATACTCCGTAAAGCATAGCGAACATCATTATCACCGCCGCCGGCTTCAATACGGCAGAAAATACTTTCATATAGGGAGCAACCTCTTTTTTACCTGCAACACTTATTCTGTTATAATTTACAACTTCAGGGGCGATAAATCAAGCAGGTTCAGCACAACTCAGAATATTTTTTGTACCAATATCATATACACGGCTGTGCCGCAGATGATCGAGAGCAGCGGATTACGTTTATACAAGTGCAATCCGACCGTGACCAGCGAGGCGGCAAGTTCCGGTATCCCGGCTCCGGAACTTAAAAAGTCACTGTTGCGGTATGTTGAACACCAACAGTATATTACCAGCATGGCGATCGCCGCCGGAGAGAGGACTTTGCCGATATAATCTATTACCGGAGGACATTTTTTGCCGCTGCCGAAAAGTAAAAACGGGAATGCCCGCAAACCGACAGTAACTGCACAAGTGGCGACCGCCATTATGATGATGTAGATGGTTTGTTCACTCATTGCAAATGCCTTTCTCCAGTCTGCGTCGCAGAATTATAAAAGTTACGGTCATCAATATCATCGCTGGAATAAGCATATTGTCCACACTGAAAAATATTCTGCCAATGACCGCTGCCGCCGCTCCGATGAGAGCCGGTGTGCGGTTCTTGCGTTCCCGGCACTGGTCGGTCAGTACGACCAGAAACAGAGCTGTCATGGCGAAATCTATCCCTTTATTGTCAAAAGGCAGCAGCCGTCCGGTCAATGCTCCCAGGGTGACACCGGTTATCCAGTACAGATGATCAAAAGCTGCCACTGCCAGACAGTAATTCAGCGGATTGCCTCCCGCCGGGACTTTACATTCGACTTCCAGTGCATAGGTTTCATCGGTCAAACTCCAGATCAGATAAGATTTTTTCAGAAATCCGATGCCCCGGAAACGTTCCAACAGAGATAAACCGTACATGGCATAGCGGATATTCAAAAACAAGGTCAGCAAAATCACATCCAGGATCGGAGTCTGCTGGGCAATCCAGTCAACTATGGCAAACTGCAACGCTCCGGAGATGGTGGTCGCACTGGTTATAAATGCCCAGAATGAAATATCCGGGCGGTCGATTTTTCCCGCCAGTAATATTCCGGCAGCGATCCCCATGGCGAGATACCCCATGAGTACCGGTAAAGATGCAATGAATGCTGCTTTCAGGGTTTTGCTTTTGATCATTATAATTGCCGTAAGTTTGGTTGACCGCCTGTCGTGAAAGCGTATAATGTAATATCGCAATGCTGTTTTTGCAAATATTTTACAGCTCTTGCCATGAAAAATGTTTTTTATACTTGAAAAAACTGTAATTGGGGATATATTATACAAATTGAAAAATGATTTTGTGCCGGATGCCGGGACTCGATCAGAGGATTTTTGAGTAGAAAAACAGATTTTATTTAACAATATAGGAGTATTGAAAAATGGCCGTTCCGAAAAGAAAAACTTCCCGTATGCAGCGTCGTCAGCGCAAGGCCGCCAACCGCTATGAAGGTGTTGCCGCAACTTACTGCGTCAGCTGCGGTGCCCCGGTAATGCCCCATCGTGTTTGCTCTGCTTGCGGACAGTATGATGGCAAACAGGTCATCACGGTCGAGGCATAAGCCTCTGAATTTCCCCGGTTTCCCGATTGTTCTGTCGACAGGATGGGAACTGGGGAAAAACATGTAATACCCGGACGCGAATCATGAGAATCGGTGTAGACGCAATGGGAGGCGATTTCGCCCCCGGTGTAGTCGTGGAGGGAGTCGCTCAGGCTCTGGTCGATTTTCCGGCACTTGATATAGTGCTGGCAGGACATCGCGACCGGGTCAATTTTTATCTGGAAAAATACGGTATTGCCGGACATCCGCATTTGGAGGTGGTTCATGCACCTTCTGTGTGTGAGATGTCGGAGCCGTCTGCGATTTCTCTGCGTGCCAAACGGGATTCATCGATCACCGTTCTGGCAAAAATGCTCAAAACTAAAGAGATCGATGCTATGGCGACCCCCGGTCATACCGGTGCTACGGTCGCTGCCACCAAAGTGCTGGTTCGCACTCTGCCCGGAGTCGACCGTCCGGCGTTGGGCGCAAGTATGCCCGCCAGAGAGGGACGTTTTTTGCTGATGGATGCCGGAGCGAATACAGATTGTCAGGTGCATAATATGGTGCAGTTTGCGCTGATGGGTGAGGTTTATGCCCGTTATCTTTATCACCGGGAACGGCCGCGGGTGGGTTTGCTCAGCGTGGGTGGTGAAGATATCAAAGGCTGTGAATTGACCAAAGAAACTTTCAAACGTCTGGAGCAGCTGCCGATCAATTTTATCGGCAATGTGGAGGCGAATACTGCATTTGAAGGTGTCGCCGATGTGATCGTCAGTGATGGATTTTCCGGAAATGTGATGCTTAAATGTGCTGAAGGTTTAGCGCGAGCCACTGGTTTCTGGCTTAAACAGGTATTGACCAAAAGTGCTGCCCGGGTCGCCGGTGCGGTATTGGCAAAAAATGCTTTTACTGAATTGAAAGCCTATGGTTCGTCAGATGTCATCGGCGGTGCGCCGTTGCTGGGGATCAACGGAATATGTATTATCGGTCATGGCGGTTCCAATCCGGTTGCGGTTCGCAATGCGATCAGGGTTTCTGCTGAATGTGTGGAATTTGAGCTTAATCAACGGATAGTTGAAGCTATTGAAGCTGCCGGTGATCTGGCAAAACCGGCAAATTAACTTTGTTATTGCATTGCAGAAAAGGCTGTTGCAAGACCTCTGAAAAGGTAAGCAACAGCCTTTTTATATTTGGCAGTGTATTAACGCCGACTGATTTTCTGCGGCGGTACGCTGCTGACTTGGGCACTTGCAGTATCAGTTTTCTTTTTTTGCTGGCATGACTTCGATCCAGTAACCGTCAGGATCGTTGACAAAATAGATGCCCATTTCTTCATTTTCATGACAGATGCACCCCATTTGGCGATGGCGGACTTTAGCGGCGGCGAAATCATTTACTTCAAACGCCAGATGAAATTCATTGTCGCCCAGATCGTAGGGACGTTCCATGCCTTTGATCCAGGTCAGTTCCAACAGATGATCACTGTTGCCGTCAGACAAATACACGATGATGTAGCTGTAATCATCTGCTGCAATTTTTTTGACCATTTTCATATCAAAAGCATCTTCATAAAACTGCAGGCTTTTAGAGAGGTCATAGACGTTGAAATTGTTGTGAACCATGCGGAATTTTTTTTCCATTTTTCCATCCTTTCTTCTTTATTGTCAAGGTGATTATCCTAATTCCAAAACTCTTTATCCAATTCAGCGCGCCGTGCTTTCAATGCGGCAAAAGCCGCGGTGTCCGGGGCAAACGTGATTTTTTTCAATATCCTGCTGCTGTCTTTGCGCTGTTTGTATGGCAAAGTGATAAATTCATCATATTCACTGTCGCTGCCGCCATTTTCCAATGCCTGAAACATCAGTTCGCTTTCCTGCATGCACAACGCATCATGCCGGGGATAATAATTGCGTTTCAGAAAGTGATAAAAATTGACCAATTCAAATTTTCCGGAGGTGCGGGGATGAGAGTTTTCATACCGGCTCAATGCTATGCAATTTCCTTCGAGGATTGCTTTTTGCAGTGCAGGCAGTGAATTATATTCTGCAAATACGATGGAGGTATTTATACCCAAAGCATCACCGTTATGGGCATCGGAATTGCCGAGTGACGGAATTATGCTGCCCTCTGCAAGGCACTGTTCCTGATAGCGGGCAGCACAAATATCCAGACTTTCCGGATAATTGCTGTCTCCAAAGAGTTCAAGCGCATCATAGAGATGTTTTTCAAAAACATATTCCCGGATGCACTCCGGCAGGAATAATCTTTCGTTGGGTCGCCAGAATGGGTGACAAAATACCACCAGGCCGCCTGCCTGCCGGATCCGGTCGCAGATCAAATGCCAGTTCGCTGCCAGATGCCGGAGCCATCGGTCGCCGAATTGCGGAACGATTTGCAGATAATGCGCCAATTCCCGGTCATATCCCGGATCTCCCGGATCCAGGGTGCATGAGACTGCTTTCTGTCCGCCGAAATTGAGAATGTGGATATTGTGCAGATCGCTCAAATGTACCTCTTCGGAAGGATACGCCGTAAAACATCCGCCGCATTGCCGGGTGAAATCGGCAGCTTTTAATGAACTGAAGTGCTGTTTGTGGTCGGAAATAGAGCAGAAGTCCATGCCGCGGGCGCAGCATATTGCCGCCATGTATTCCGGAGAGAGCCGCAGCGGATCGGCATTGCACCCGGAAAACCCGCTGTGTATGTGCATGTCACCCCGGAATGGGCGCAGTTTCAACAGTTTTTCCGGTAATGAATATATAGAGAATATTCCCAGTATCCGGTCACCGTTTTTCAGGCGGAATGAGTGTTCGCCGGTACTCCGGAAAAAGTATTTGAACCGCAATACCCCTTTTTCATCCAGTGCGGCATTTTTTACAGGTTCAAACATCGGCCGTCCATCAATGTCAAAACCGTTTCCGCAGGTGTAGCCGGGCAGCTCTCCATTGGTGAAAAGTCCGTCCGCCCCAACGGAATCAATAGTCAATTTTCCCGGATAGCTTCCCAAACGGGTGTGGGCATAACGTCCGGAAACCGTAATTTCAATTTCACAATTTTCCGGAACGATCCGGGGGGAGATCCTGAACAGATCAGATTTTGAATCCATATTTACACCTGATTTTATAATATTCAACGATATTTTATCTCTCTTTTTGTCTGGGCAAAAATCTGCCGGCGGCAGGAAGCTGCACTTTGTAATGGATCGCCAGCATCCGGATGGATATCACCAGGAATGCCACACTCAAAAAACGGATGAATAACGGCACTTCCAGAAAACTTAACACATAATATACCACCCCGCCGATAAGTGATGCCGTGGCATAAAAATCACTTTTCAATACCACCGGCACCTGTCCGGTCAAAACATCGCGGATCATGCCGCCGCCAATGGAGGTGAATACTCCGCACAGCACGATCCCGGTCATGCTTAATTCGGCAGCCGCACCTTTGGCTGCTCCCAACGCGGTGAATACTCCCAAGCCGATGGCATCGCATATTTTGATGATATTGCGCTGTTTGATCCAGTAACGGGCCGTGCCGAAAGCCAACAGCCCGATCGCAATGCAAATAAGGATGTAGTATTGATGCTGCAGTGCTGCCACCGGGACATCTCCGATGATGCAATCCCGGAGTATTCCGCCGCCGACTCCGACACAGCATGCCAGAACCGTTACTCCGAAAATATCCAAGCGGTGACGCACCCCCTGAACTGCTCCGGTAATGGCAAATATTGCGGTGCCGAAAAGGTCGAGTCCTAAAATGATCCAGTTTTCCATACCAGATGTAATTTCCGTGAATCAGTAGAGCGAATTACCTTCTGCATCAATGGCAACTACCAACGGCAGATCCCGCAGTTCCAGTTTGTAGATCGCTTCCGGACCGAGGTCTTCAAATGCAACAACTTCTGCGGCAACAATGGAGTTGGCTATCAATGCTCCGGCACCACCGGTGGCGGCAAAATAGACACAACCGTACTCTTTCATCGCCGATTTGACATTTTCAGCCCGGTCGCCTTTGCCGATCATGGCACGCAATGCACATTCCGCGATCAGTCGGGGGGAGTAGGCATCCATTCTGCCGCTGGTCGTCGGACCTGCCGAGCCGATGGGGCGTCCCGGCGGCGGCGGACACGGACCGACAAAGTATATGGCTTGCCCGTCCAGATCGACAGGAAGTTTTTCTCCCGCATCCAGCAGTGCCACCAATCTTTTGTGGGCGGCATCCCGTCCGGTATAGACGGTGCCGGAAAGTTCAACTTTGTCCCCTGCATGCAGAGAACGGATGAGTTTTTCATCAAAAGGAGTGGTCAGTTTGTATTTCACAAGATCACCTCCGCATGTCTTGCCGCATGGCAATTCAAGTTGACTGCTACCGGCAAACTTGCCAGATGGCAGGGATGATATTCAATGTGTACCGCCAGACTGGTGATATCTCCGCCCAGTCCTTGAGAGCCGACGCCGGAAGCGTTGATTTTCTGCAATATTTCAGCTTCCAGATCCGCATAGCGCGGATCCGCGGACGGTTCACCGATTTTCCGGAGCAGAGCTTTCTTTGCCATGAATGCGGCATATTCCATCGTTCCGCCGATACCGACACCGACCACCGTCGGCGGACATGGATTGCCGCCGGCTTTGACCACCGAATCCACTACGAAGTCGACCACGCCCTGACGTCCGTCCGACGGTTTGAGCATTTTCAATGCGCTCATATTTTCCGAACCTCCGCCTTTGGGGGCGAGGGTCAATTTGAGCTGTTCGCCGGGAACTTGTTTGAGGTGGAGGATGCATGGGGTGTTGTCCCGGGTGTTTTTCCGGTCAAACAACGGGTCGGCTACAATGGATTTACGCAGGAAAAATTTCAAATATCCCTGACGCACTCCTTCGTTGACCGCTTCATAAAGGGTGCCTTTGTCCAGCTTGACATCAGCTCCCATTTCTGCAAAGAATACGGCAAATCCGGTATCCTGACACAACGGTAATTGTTCATTTTTTGCCAATTCGGCATTGCGTATGTATTGGTCAAAAAAGTCCAGTGCCAATTCACCGGATTCTTTTTGCCGGGAGGTGTGCAATGCCGCAAGCACATCATCCGGCAGTATGCATGCTGCCTGACCGCACAGTCCGGCAACAGTCGTTACCACTGAATCAAAAGAAATCACCCGCATAATAATAAATCCTGAAGCTAAAGTAGTTGAACAACGATTGCAGCTATCGCCAGAACGATAACTGCGATGAGTACCGCCGGTATCAACATTGGATGGCTGGCAAGGAAGTCTGTTTTTTTATTGAATTCCTGACTCCATGATGAATTTCCCATCCCGGATACCGGGGCTTCCTGGGAAGAGTTTCCGGTCACAGACAGTGCCGGTGTCACTGCCGGATAGAGCCGTTTGCGTATTGCTCCGAGAGCAGAACGGACTTCTTTCCAGTTTGCCGGTCGTTCATCCGGAGATTTTTTCAGCATCCGGTCGATAAGTCCGGCAAATTCTTTGTCCATATCCGGATTTTTCCGCAGCATCGGTTCAGGTTGACTGTTGAGATGTCCCTCCAGTATCTCTTCCAGAGTGCCCTGAAACGGAGCAATACCGCAATTAAGCTCATAGAGCATCACCCCGAAACTGTAAATGTCACTGCGCGGATCTGCGGAACGGCATTCCTGACGGATGACTTCCGGAGCGGCATAAAGCGGGGTGATCATGACATCATCATCCGAGATATCATTATCCGCAGAAGAACTGCGGGAGAGACCGAGGTCACAGAGCTTCAGCATCCGGTCTGTTGTCCGGATGATCATATTGCCGGGTTTGATATCTCCGTGAGTCATGGAAAAGTTTTCCCAGGCATAATCCAACGCGCCTGCCAATTGCAACGACATATCCAGCAAAAATTTAGTGGATATGGTCTCCGGATGCTCCAGCCGGATCGTTTCCAGAGAACTGCCATCGGCGAATTCCATCAGAAAATAATTGATCCCGTCCGGAGTTTCTCCGGCATCCAATGCCTGTATGACATTGGGATGGGCAAGTTTTGCCGCATTGCGTGCTTCGATGAATAAATTGCGTACAAAGCTCTGATCTTCTTCGTTTTCTGCATGGAGCAGTTTGCATGCAACAAAACGGTCGAGCCGTTTTTGTTTGGCAAGATACACTACTCCGGTACTGCCGCTGCCGAGTTCACGGATAAGCTCGCATCCGGCGATTTCCTGTCCGGACAGACCATTGATTTTTACCGTACTCACAGTGAAATTCCTTTCAGTTTCTGATACAAAGATACTGCATAGCTGTCACTCATTCCGGAAATATAATCCAACAGCCGCAACAGCCTGGTATAGGCAGGAGAACCATTTCCTTTATGCGGCAATTCCAGATGAGGAAGTATGGCAGCTAAACGTTTGCTGCGGTAACTGGCTTTTTTACCGCCGGCTTCTTCTTTGGCGATCTCATTGAGACAGGGCGCAAATACATCAAGCATACCGGTTACCAATTCAAATCCTGCACCGACGATTTCGGCGACAGAGCGGTGATTATAAATGTTTTCCACACTGCGCTGACGGATTTTTGCGAGAATATCTTTTTGCGGGATGGCTTCGGTCAACGGGGTGCGCCATTTGCCCTGCAGCAATTCATCATGATGTTTGATAAATTGTTCAGCTGCACTGCGGACCAGCACGCCGATGGCGTGGGCGCGCATGAATTCCGCCCGGCGCAGCGGAGAAGACAGTGAATGGACATACTGCCGGGATTTTTCGCTGTCGATTATGGCCAGAAAATACTCTTCCAATTCCTCATATTCGATCAGGTTCATCCGCAGGGCATCTTCGAAATCCACCGTCAGATAAGCGATATCATCGGCGGCTTCCAGAAGAAAACTCAATGGATGGCGACACCATGAACAGGGGTTGTCGGCAAGCATGCCGCAGGATTCTGCAACTTCCGAAAAGAGTTCCGCTTCCTGTTGGAAAAATCCGCATTTTTTCCAGGAACTTTGTGAAGAACCGGGATATTTAGTGAATGTTCCCAATGTGGCGCAGGTCAATTGCATGCCGCCGGCATGATCGGGCATTTCCAATCTGGACAAAATCCTGAAGCCCTGCGCATTGCCGTCATATTTGAGAAAATCCGCCTGTTCCGCCAGAGTCATTTCATTTTGCATTTCTCTGCCGGTACGGGAATTTTCAAACCAGTAGCGTATGGCCTCTTCGCCGGCGTGTCCCAGCGGAGGATTACCTATGTCATGAGCCAGTGCGGCTGCGGCTACGGCAGCTCCGATATCACTGGGGTGAGCTCCGCCGGTATCGAATTCTTTGCAGATGAACACTCCGGCGGAAGTTCCGAGACTGCGGGCGATACTGCCGGTTTCCATACTGTGGGTGAGACGGGTGTGGATATAATCGTTGCCGCTTAACGGGAACACCTGAGTTTTATCCTGAAGCCGTCTGAAACTTCCGGAAAACACGATCCGGTCGAAATCCCTTTGAAACGGGGATCGTTCCGGGGACAGTTTTCCCGGTTCGCCGCTGCCCAGCCGATGGGGTGAAAGCAGTTTTTTCCACTGCATTGTTTCCATAAAAAATTCTCCTTGATCTTTCCATTAACAAATGTACTGTCTCAAACGCAATTTTACAAGTATTTTATTTGTAATTTTTCTCAGAAATGCTATATTTTTAACGAGTCAACATAATGCCATGAAAAAAGGAGTTATATCCATGGATATAAAAGAAATTTCTTATCTGTCCCGTATTGACAATTCCATGCAGCCGGCACTGTTCCGGGCAGCCCGGGCATCCGGTCCCCGTCCGCTGGTAGTATGTCTGCATACCTGGAGTGCCGATTTGACCCAGAATTCAGATAACTATTTTTTTCGGGCGGCGGCACGGGACTGGCATTGCATTTTTCCCTATTTCCGGGGACCGAACTGGACGCCGGAAGCATGCGGATCTGATTTTGTGGTCTCCGATCTGGAGTGTGCAGTGGAATATGTAAGATCTGTTGCGGATGTCGATGACAGCCGGATATATCTGGTCGGCGGTTCCGGCGGGGGGCATGCGTCATTGCTGATGGCGGGCCGCAAGCCTGAATTGTGGACGGCAGTGTCGGCATGGTGTCCGATCTCAGATGTGGCAAAATGGCATGAATTCAGTGTCCGCGACGGTCAGATCTACGCTGAACATATCCGTCTGGCATGCGGCGGCGATCCGCAAAAAGATGCGGCGGCTTATGAACAGGCGATGCACCGTTCTCCGGTGACATATTTGCAGCGCGGCAAATGTCTGGTGGATATCGGCACCGGTATTCACGATGGTCACGGAGGTTACAGTGTGCCGGTATCCCACAGTGTGGAAGCATTCAATCTGCTGGCGGCACCGGAAGACCGGATCGCTCCGGAAGATATTGAATTTATGGTAAAATATGAGCGCATCCCCGAACATCTCAAATATCAGGGAGATGCTGATCCGGCTTACGGGCCTAACAAGGTTTTGCTGCGCCGGGTTTCCGGTTTGGTTCGATTGACGCTGTTTGAAGGAGCGCACAATTTGCTTCCCGGACCGGCATTCGGTTTTCTGGAACGGCAGAGCCGCGGGGCGGAACCGGTGTGGTCAAGCGGAGATAAATTTGATTCTCTTGATACGGAATTGGGGAAATGAAAAAAAGATCCGGCGTTTTTTGCCTGATAATTTCGGCGTTGCTGCTGTTGCTCTGCGGTTGTCATCATCCGGCAGCGGAATATCCTGAAGAGCATAGCGGAGCGTGGACTCCGTCGGAGATCGAAAATGTGCTTGGCGGTCATGATCCTATGGAAAAATTCAACCGTCCGGTGTTTGCCTGTACCGATTTTCTGATGAACTATGTGGCAGATCCTCTGGGCAGGGTGTATACTTCGATTTTTCCCCGGCCGTTTATCAAACATTTTGACAATGTCTGTGTAAATCTGGAGTACCCCGCCCGTTTGATCAGTTCACTGCTGCAGGCGGAATGGCAGGCGGCGGGGACGGAAACGCTCCGTTTTCTGGCCAACACGACTCTTGGAATTCTGGGTATTTTTGATGTGGCACAGGCATGGTGGTATATTCCTCCTGCGGAAGCTGATTTCGGTCAGGCGTTTGCGACTTGGGGGATCGGTCCGGGACATACGCTGATGCTGCCGATCGTGCCGGCGGTCAATGGCAGAGATATGATCGGGAAACTTTTTGACACGGCATTTGATTTGAAAACTTATATTCCTTATGCCGGTTACGCCACGTTTTTAAACCGTATGGTCGTTGCGCAGCAGGGGTATGATCAGGTGGTCAGCGGAGCATTGGATCCCTATAAGAACTTCCGGCAGTTGATGCTGGTGCGCCGGGAATTGCAGCTGAAAATGTATTTTTACAAAGAAGCTCAGCGGCAGATTGCAGAATTCAAGGCCCGGGCAGGACAGCCGGAACTCCCTCCAGCGGAAATCCTGCCGCTGGCACAGCCGGAATGGCTGCAGGGGAAATATTTGAGATTGTCCCGTTATTTTTCGCAGGACAATGTGACCGATTCCATGCGTTCGGTGATGTTCCGGGCGCAGAAAGATGATGATTTCTGGTATATGCCGCTGTCGGTTTTCAACTCTGATTTTATCCGCCAGGCTTATGTTCGCACTGTTGAATTGATTCCGGAGCGTCCCGGGATGTATTATGCGTTCTGGAAAGCTCCGGAAGTTCCGGAAAATGCACCTGTCCCTCCGGAAAAACTGGCGATATTGCTGCCTGGGATCGGCGGGAATTGTACGACCGGTATGTTGACTGCACTGGCGGAAAAATTTCACGGGGCAGGTTACGCCGTTCTGGGAACGGACAGCACTTTCAACTGGCGTTTTCTGCAGGCGGACGGGCAGGGATTGCCCGGATATCTGCCTGATGATGCCAAACGGATCCGGAGTGCTTTGACGGCGATATTGGAGGATCTGAAACGCCGGGAGTGGATAAATGCTCCGGAAATCGTGGTCTGCGGTTACAGCATGGGCGGTTTGCAGAGTTTGAAACTTGCCGAAATGGAAGAGCGTGAACCGCAGCTCAACGCGGTCAGATATATAGCGATAAATCCTCCGGTGTCAACAGAATATGCTTTGCGTCAAATAGATCAGCTCATCAATGTCAGTGCCAAATGGAGCAAAAGTGAAATGTTGACCCGATTGTATGATAATGCCGGCAGAATGTTTATCAATTTGAGCCGCCGTTATCAGCACTTTGATCCGGCAGCAGAAGCTGTCAAGCCGTGGTCGTATCAAGTGCCGCTGGATAAAGATACGGCACGCTATATCGTGGGATTGTCATTGAAATTGTCCATGCGCGAATTGCTGTTGGCACAGCACATGGAAACACCTTTGGAGAATTTTCCTGAATATGCATGGAACAAGCGTAATGAGTTGTATATGGAGATCGACCGGGTTACTTTTGCCGGATATGCTGAAAAACTGCTTCATCCCCGTTATCCCGGGAAAAGCATGGCTGAATTGCTGGCGGCATCAGATTTGCATTCTTTGGAAAAAACCTTGAAAAATTCTTCCAAAGTCCGGGTGTTGCATACTCTTGACGATTTTCTGGTCAGCGAAAAAGATCGTAAATTTCTGGATTCAGCACTCAAAGATCGTATCAGTTGGTTTTCCAACGGCGGTCACCTGGGATCACTCTATTACCGCAGTGCCTCGGATGCGGTGGTCAACGCCGCAAGTTATTGAGTACATACTGGACGATGCTGGGGGCGGTTTCTCCGGGAGCTGTGTTGCGGGAAACCTCCTCGATAGCGGCAAATATAGCCAGACAGCTTTCTTCATACGGGATGCCGCCTAATTCGGAGACCAGCCGGATGCCCCGGTCAAGAAGTTTTTTGTTGCTTACATTGACGAAGCTCATCCAATTTCCGGAAACTCTGCCCAGTTTAGCCATGATCCCGGTGGAAACGGTATTCAATACCAGTTTCAACGCCATGTGTTCCATCAGGTCGACCGGCGAAGCTGGACATGAAAAGGGAATGTGAAAATCTCCGGGCGTATTTCCGCCCAGCGAGAGGTGTGCTGTTTTGGCAAATGCTCCGGAATGCTGCCGGAATGCCTGTATGAATTCAGGAGTTGTTCTATTGCATACCGTCAGCATAACTGCCGCATCTCTGCCGGTGACGGTGCGGGCGGCGGTATTCTCATTGCCGATTTGAAATTTGAGCAATTCATCCCGATCGATCTCCGGCGGTGCGGTAATCAGTTTTTCCGGAGCGTGCATGGCTGCGTAATCTTCACGTTGCCACTCCAGACAGCGTAATTTCCGGAGCATGGCACGGTTCCAGGTTTCTGCAGTGGAATAAAGCGGATTTTTGACAAAAGTCCACGGCGGCGGTGAAATTTTATCATCACATTTGACAAATGGCGGCAGCATGAATGTCGGAGTACGTTCAGTCGTGTCGGTGAATATATCCAGCATAAATTCATCTGCGAAATAGGTGAGCAGGGCATGATCGCGGTAAACGCCGCTTTCAAAATCCACAAAATCCGCCATTGCTTGAATTGCATCAGCGGCAGTGAGCTGTTCAAGGACACTGCGGAAATTCAGTACGAAATCTTCCGCTTTGCTGCCGGATAATGCACGGGCGGCAAGTTCCAAAGCCGCCCCTGCCACCAGCTGTTCCGATGTGGTTGCCTGCATCCGGGTCGAACCGGCAAGAGCCATCGGACCGCAGCAGAGATCCAGCACGGTTACTCCGGGCGCGCGGATCGCCTGCCGGGAACGTTCAAGTTTTTCTGCCAGAAGCTCTGCCGGATTATTGAAAAGTAAAAACACCGTACATTTCCGGTCAAGAGCTTCAAAAAGCGTTCCCAGCACCGATGAAGTTTCTCCGCCTTCGGTGATCGCCACGAGCATATCGCCCTGACCCAGTGCCAGTTCCTGAACCTGCCGTTTGCCGAATATCTGAAAATCCTCAAACGATTCCACTG
The DNA here is from genome assembly GCA_017504435.1 of Lentisphaeria bacterium. Taxonomy (GTDB): domain Bacteria; phylum Verrucomicrobiota; class Lentisphaeria; order Victivallales; family Victivallaceae; genus UBA1784. The sequence goes on from JAFVRD010000053.1 coordinate 139,410, forward strand.
AACGTACCAGTGCAAAATCTCCGCCGGTCATAATGCTCAGGACTTGATCGGCATACGGGGCGCAGGCGGAGGAGTTGGCACAGCACTGTTTCCACATACTCTCCAGCAGAATACTCAATCTGCCGGTGGCACCGCATCCGGAAAAGACCACTTTTTTCCCGGACTTGAGAGTGGAGAGCATGGTATCGGCAAAAGTTTGAAACTGTATCGAAGCAAAAATTTTTTCCGCCATCTGCAGGACATTGAAATCCACCTCCAGAAGATTATGGACCCCCTCGGCACTGGAACGGGCAAATTTTTTATCCATTTCCCGGGTGAGGGGATTGGATTGTTCGGTCGGCAGAAATCCCAGATGAAACTGGGTCTCATTATGCAAAAAATTACCGGCGGCGGCGCGGGCGGATTCTGAAATCATATTTTCTCCTTGTTTTTCCGGGTAAATATACACCGTTACTGCCGGAAAAACAAGGGGAGCAGATCATAAATTCAGTGCATCAAGGTCTTTTCTGCTGAGAAAACCGCTGGTACGGAAAATGAGTTTTCCGTCCCGGAAATGCATCAACGTGGGAATGGTCATGACTTCAAGTCTGGATACGAGCGCAGTATTTTCGATATCCTCAATATTCATTTCGCAGGCAATTATTTCCGGGTGAGTTTCTGCAAATTTGGCAAAAACCGGGGCGAATTGTTTACACGGCCCGCACCAGTCGGCATAGAATTTGACCAGTACGTTTTTGCCGGGAGTTGATGTCAGGACTTTGAATTCATCAGCGGTGATATGTTTAACACTCATTTTTCATACACTTTCAATTATTTGATGTTTTTTTCCGGTATCGTTACGCTGCGGGCGCGCAAGTATGCGGCGGCAGCGTCCATAAGTTCATAGCATTCATGTTTACGCAAATGGTCAAAATATGCGGTAATATGTTTTTCTCCTTTGGGAATGATATTGTCCATGATCGCAAAAACACTGCATGGCGGGCAATCTTTTTCCACGGCTTTGATCGCGTTTTGCGGACACTCTCCGATGCAGCTGCCGTTGCCGTCACAGGCAAATTCCCGGGCCAGAACCGCCTTTTCTCCGGAGATTTCCAACGCTCCTTCCTCGCAGCAGAGAATGCACACTCCGCAGCCGTCGCATTTGGCGGCATCGATTTCAATGATCGTACGTTTCATGATATTCTCCTCCATTGACTCTGAATTTCAATATAAGTCAATGCCGGAAAAAATCAATATTTGTTTCCGGTTCGTTTTCCGGTCAGGGAATTTTTCAGCCATCTCATTCCTTCTCAATAACGTAGACCATGGAGGTGATGCCGTCATCCTCTCCGGCACTGTCCCATGAAGCCTGCAATATATTCGTTCCGGAATTGGCATACGGGGAAATGTCGATAACCATATTCCAGGCATCGTAGACCGTTTGCCGTTCCGGCGGCGGCAGCAGTTGACCATTCAGACAGAGCCGGCATTGTCCGGCAAAAGTTTCGCTCTCAAAAAGCAGGGCGTATTTTTTATTAGTACCGGGGAGGACAAAACTGCTCCGGGCGGTGACTGCCGCCGGATAGAATCTTTTACGCGACGGAGATCGGTCAAAAATCGCTTTGGGCAGCACTGTTTTTTGGTGCGGAAATTCTGATCCGAAAATATATTTCATGACATCGGCGCGGCGGGCGGTGACGGTTTCATCTCCGGCACCGTAATCCCAATCCCGCAGGAGTGCGATGAGATTATCCAGCGGCGGGAGGTAATCCCATTGCGGAGTGGTCATAAATGAGAAATCCGGCGTGGATGGTTCATTCATGGTATATGGAGCAGTTCCGGGAATTTCCCCGGTGCGGAATTCCAAGAGTGCCGAACCGTATGGCGGCAGGGCGATGACATCATCATTTTTGAATTTATAAATCCGGTTTTCTCCGGGAATGATGAAATATCCGTACAATCCGGGGGCGGATATCTGAACTGTGAATTTTGCTTTCCGGTCACTGTTGTGAAAAAAGTAGAGCAGTTTGCCGGCGTTTTCCGGCAGGTCGCGGAATTGCGTCATGACGGTATCGGCATATTCCCCGGTATTTGCGTTCCGGACGGCGAATTTTCTCAGTGCAAGCGCATCTTCCGGAGAGATGATGAACCCGGCGAAGCGGTCGAGGTATTCCCGATCGATCCCAAAGGGCAGTATCAGATGTTTATAAAATTTTTTGCCGCAGAAAAATCCCTCCTCTGTGATCCGGGCATTGCGCAGAGTGGTTTCATCGGCGAATTCAAACTGGATTTGATTTTGCAGCAGAAACTGGTTGCAGCGGTAGAGAGCTTCAGATTTTTGCAAAGCGGTATCGTGTTCTGCGGGAATGAGCGACCGGAAAACACTTTCCGGATAAAGCACACAGATTTCCGCAGTGCTGCGGGATTCGCCCAGACGCCAGCCCAATTCAGCGGCAAAATTCCCGAATTTGTGAAATTCCGGATAATCCGGGGATTGGAAAAAGAATGATTTTCCGGCATCATCTTTCCGGAATCCGTCGTATGAATAGTGGAAAGCGTGCGGAACCGCCCAGTTTATTCCCAGCGAATAAAGCCAGGAAAGATTTTTTTTCATGCCGTCATGCCCGAAATTGTAGGGGTTGCAGGCAAAACATTCAGTCATCACCCGGTGCTGTCCCATTTGTTCAGCGGCAGATGCAACCAGTTTACCGCCGAGGTTGAGGCTGGTGAAGTCGCTCCAGTTGGGGATATTGGGGGTGATATGATCAAATCCGGGGATCCCGGTATATTTCTGGATGTTAAAAATATTCATGCCATTGGTCGTGGCCAGCGGTTGTTCTTCACCGATGCCGTGTCCGCAGAGAGCCATGTGGTGTTTTTTGCACCATTCGTTGACCGGTTCAAAGAAACTTTCGATGAATAATTCATGAACCGTTTTCCAATAAGCTTCGCGCAGTTCCCGGGCACTTCGGGAATTTCCGCGGAATATTTCATGATACCGTCCGGTGATATCCATATCGCGGCGTTTTTTGAATTCATCTGCCAGACGCGGAGTCCAGGAAAAACTTCCGCCGGTGGCGGTTTCGTCGGTGAATATTCCGGGAATGACTGTTCCGAAAAGATCCCCCATATATTTTTCATAAAGTTCATGGGTCCAGCGCATGAATTCTTTTACACAATCCGGATTGAGATTATCCGGAATGACCCGGTATTTGGAGTCAGTGTGAACGGTATCGGCTGTCACCGCAAAGATTTTCCAATCTTTTTCCAGTTCAATATCCAGCTGCAGATGCGGATAGAACGTTTCGGCACGGTAATGGTCGTAGAACACCCGTCCGGCGAGGTGGTGATAATAGGAGTTGTGCCAGTCGGAACGGAAAAAATCACTGCGGATCATGCCGGCATCGTCAAATACATCGTACTGTTCCAGTACATTTCCGGCATCATCACAGCGCACTGCGATCGCTTCAAGCAGTTTGCCTTCGCCGAGATCGGCGGAGAGATGTCCGTCTGCATCGGGGGACAATTCATGAAAATTCAAACTCCGGGCGGCAAATTCGGGGTGTTCCAGAAAGATTCTGCCTCCGGCAGGACCGGACGGGAAGGGGTCTTCATCGTAGAGCCATGCTTTCATGCCGAGTTTGTCCGCTTCAACAGCGGTGAACCGGATCAATTCAAAAAATTCTCTGGAACCGTAAGGGGTTTTCAATCCGGCGCGGGGATGGAGAAAGAATGCGCTTATTCCCTGATCTTTCATCAATTTGAGCTGCCGGAGCAATTCTGATTTTTCCAGTTTGTGATTGAGAAACCAGAATGGTGCCGGATAGTAGTCTTTGATTTCAAGTTGGCTGTTGTTCATATGGTTCACCTTTCAAGCAAAAGAAACAGTGGAGTTTTTTATGTGGACAATATAGGTGCATTCCGGAACAGTTGCAAATTTTTTACCGGATATTTTGCTGAAATTCCGGAGATTTTTCTTAAATGCGTTCCCTCCTGCCGGAAGCAAAAGATGGGACAAAAATATAAAAAATCAGTATAAAGCGGCAAAAAGAGCTGTTTTTATCTTTTTCAGCTTGTATTTATTGAGATGCAGCAGTATGTTACGGCCTGCAGGCAATGCAGTTGTCCGGAATGTGAACTGTTTTTGCTGCCGGTTCCGCAAATATACGGGATGTCTGCCGTAAAATGCGGAGCAGAATTGTTGCACCGGCTGAATTGTTTGATTTTGAAAATTATAAAAAAGGGTGTTTTCATGGGGATTGCAATTAAAAGCGGAAAAATTTTGTTGAATGCGTTTTTTGCCGGTTTGTTTATCGGCGTTGCCGGAACGGTGTTTCTTTCAGTTCCTGATCCGGTAGTCGGAGCGGTACTGTTCGGATTCGGTTTGCTGGGGATACTGGTATTCAGTTTCAAACTTTATACCGGCGCGATCGGTTATCTGGCGGTTCAGGGACGCAATACCCCGGCGTATTTGTATGAATTGCTGTTGATCTGGCTGGGGAATCTGGCGGGCTGTTTTGCGGTGGGAACTCTGATCCGGCATACCCGGATGTTTCCGGAGATCGCTGCCCGGGTGGAAAGTATCGCAGCGGCAAAACTGGCTGACAGCAGCATAAGTTTGCTGATATTGGCATTTTTCTGCGGAATGTTGATGTTTACGGCGGTGGATGTTTTCAAAAAGGAGCATTTGCTTTCACCGGCACGGGTGGTGATGGTTTTTCTTTGTGTAGTGGTCTTTATCCTCAGCAGATTTGAACACTGTATCGCCAATATGTACTATTTTTCAGCGGCGGCGGTATGGGATATGGATACGCTGGCTGCCGTATTGATCATGACATTGGGAAATTCATTGGGCGGGATGATGATCCCGGCATGCGGGAAAATCCGGAAATTATAAATAATTTCCTTGCAATCGGCGGCAGATGGACTATATTACCCAAATGATGAGTTTTGATGAGAGAAAGGGTATATTGATTTGATCAGGCACAGTGAAAAAAATATTCCGGCGGCAGATGAAGGTCACGGCATCCGGATCAGGCACGTTTGTTTTTGTGTGGTGATGGTGTTGGCACTGTTGTCGCTGATATCGTATTCGCCCCGGGACTGGAATGTTTTTGCCGGTGGTGTTTCTGCGATACCGGATAACTGGATAGGAAGTTTGGGGGCGCGATTTTCTCATAATCTGCTGCTGTTTTGCGGGTTGGCCGGCTATATTGCCGTATTGCTTTTTCTGCTGCGTTCCGTCCGGTTGTTTTTTGCCGGTGCCGGCCGCAGTGGCATATTTTTCAGCGGCACGGCATTGACCGTATCCGGGGCGATGCTTTTATTTGCCATTTTTCCGGAAACCTTCGCGGGGATCGCCAGCAATCTGGGGCTGGGGCGGCGCGATGAACCGGCTTTGATCATTTCCGGCGGTATCATCGGACAATTCTTTGCCGCACCTCCCTATGGCGAATTGTCTCCCGGGTGTCTGCGGGATTTTATCGGTGTGGTAGGCACACAGGTCGTGGGATGGATCATGGTCATTGCCGGAGGGGTGATGGTCTATGCTTCGGATTGGCATGCGTTGGTCAAACGGATGGTGTTTGCCGGAGGAGAAGCTGTGGACACGGTTCGCAAGCATCCTTTGTGGCAGTACCGCCGGGATGCGGATGATGATGAAGAGTATGAGGACGATGAAAACGGGGATGCTGAATTGCAAATGAGCGATCCGGAACCGGAAGATGATGCTGAAAATGATGCTGATGTTCCGGAAAAAACGCGTAAATCCGGTTTGGGCAAATGGCTGGATCGTTTGAATAATGCCGGGGATGACGCAGATGTGACGGCTCCTGTTCCGGCAGTCGCCGCAAATGCCGGGAGACCTGATGAATTGCCGATTTCCGAACCATCACCGCAGCCGGCTGTCCCGGCGGCAGCAGCTCCGGCAGTGATGGAAACTCCGGAAGTTGCGAAAACCGTCGTGGAAAAAGGCGAAAAACTGCGCGGTGAATACGGTGAATTTGTCCTGCCGCTGGTGACCATGCTTGCGGAAGGCAAAAATGTTATCGGTGAAAGCCGGGAGGCGATTGAACTTGCCCAGAGCAAGATCCAGCAGACGCTGGAGGAATTCTCCATTTCCGGTAAAGTTACCGGTTATGTCACCGGTCCCCGGGTCACCAGATATGAAATCACTCTCGCGCCCGGGATCAACGTTAAAAAAGTCGAACAGATCCAGGATAATATCCGGATGGCTCTGGCGACCACCAGTATCCGGGTACTGGCGCCTATTCCCGGACGTTCAGTGGTAGGTATCGAGGTTTCCAACAGCAAGCCGGAAGCGGTATTCATGCGTTCGATTTTGGAAAGTGAGGAGTGGCGCAACAGCAAAGCCGAAATTCCGTTGGCATTGGGAAAAAACGTTTCCGGCAAGCCGGTCGTTCTGGACCTTGCCAAAGCTCCGCACATGCTGGTTGCCGGAGCTACCGGTACCGGAAAAAGTGTTTGTTCAAACTCACTTATCACCAGTTTGCTGTTTAAATTCAAACCGGATGAGTTGCGTTTGATCATGGTTGATCCGAAAATCGTGGAATTTGATGCCTATAAGACGTTGCCGCATTTGCTGACTCCCATTATCAATGATTCCGCCAAAGTTCCGATCGCTCTGCGTTGGGCGGCAAATGAAATGGATCGCCGTTATCATGTGCTTGCTCAGGTCGGGGTGAAAAAGCTGTCTGAATTCAACAGCCGTCCGGTTTCTTCCGAACCGGAATACGATCGGGACGGTAATCTTATTCCTGCTAAAATGCCGCTGCTGGTGATCATTTTGGATGAGCTTGCTGACTTGATGATGACCGAAGCCAAAAAAGATGTGGAAACCAATATCACCCGGATCGCCCAGAAAGGACGGGCCGCCGGTATCCACATAATCGTTGCCACTCAGCGTCCCAGCACCAACATCATTACCGGTGTTATCAAAGCGAATCTGCCGACCAGGTTGTGCTTTCAGGTACGCAGCCGGGTGGATAGTCAGGTGGTGCTGGATACTCCGGGGTCGGAAAAATTGCTCGGCATGGGGGATATGCTGGTCATGACCAGTTCCAGCATGGAAATCGAGCGTGTGCAGGGGGCATGGGTCAAAGATGACGATATCAAAAGTGTGGTCAAATTTGTTTCCGATCAGGCTCCGCAGCATTTCAATGACACCGTGTTGGCAGAGAATGATGACAGTGATGAGGAAATCGATCCGGATGATATGCCGGATGATGAAGATCTTGCTGATATTGCTCCGATTTTGGCGAAATATATGCGGCCGGGGGATGATGATACCATGCGGAGGGCATTGGAAGTCGTAGTGCTTGACCGCAAAGCAAGTACCAGTTATTTGCAGCGGAGATTGAAAATCGGTTATAACCGTGCCGCTGAATTGATCGACCAGATGGAAGAACGCGGAATTGTCGGTCCGCCCTCCGGCAGCGGCAACAAACGCGAAATTCTGGTGTTTGATGGAATTGATATAGGTTGAATTCAGATATATAATCAGGAGAATCTGCAATGTTGGATTTCGGCACCCGCATATCATCGGCTTCGGAACACGATGAAGATGATCTTTTTGCCGGTATTTCCGGCGAAAATCCAGAACGCGAGACAGATAATATTCCGGAAAAAACTGCACCGGAAGCTGAAACGGCAAATCCGGTCCCGGCAGTCGCACCGGCAGCTGCAATTGAACCGGTAAAAGAGCCGGTTCCACAGCAAAAGAAAAAAGAAAAAACACCGCTGTTGAGCAAAATGCCGTTGCGTAAACGCTGTGAAAATGATGCAGACAACGCCGGAAAATTGGAAACGGCACGCATTTTGAAAGAAACCCGGCTGCAGGCCGGATTGACTCCGGAGGATGTGGAGAGTGAAACCCAGATAAGGGTGCATTTTCTGGTGGCGTTGGAAGAGGGCTATTTTGATGATTTGCCGCAGCAGGTCTATGTATTGGCTTATTTGCGAAAATTGTGCAATCTGTATAAAATTCCCAAAACCGAGGAGGAACAGCTGGTTTTGCCGTGGCGGCAGATGCAGCGGGAGGTTCCGGATGCTTTGCCGCGTTCCGTGATCCCGGATGATGACAGCATGAACAGCAAAGTTTTGCACCGTCTGGAAGTCGGATTTATGGCGGCTGGCGCAATCATTATTATCGGGATTCTGACATTTTTGGTGATTTGGGGCGTTTCGTTTTTGAACAAAGATAAAGTCGTTCCGCATTTTGATAATAAATCGCTGTTGGAATTGCAGGAAAAACCCCGGTTGGTCGCTCCGTCGATGGCACCGGTGCAGCGCAACCGCTAAAAATTTGAAAAGTTACTTGAAAAATTCATATAACGGTATCATATTATAGAATGGTACAATTTCTGGCCCGGTAGCTCAGTGGATAGAGCAACTGCCTTCTAAGCAGTGGGTCGTGGGTTCGATCCCCGCCCGGGCTACCAAAAAATAATTGCCGACCTTTTTTCGAGGGTCGGCTTCTTTTTTGTTACCCCGTCCGTTGCGTTGTCTAGGGTTGCCGTCGCTTTGCTCCGGCACTCGCGCATATGATGCGCTCGTCGACCCCGCCCGGGCTACCAAAAAATAATTGCCGACCTTTTTTCGAGGGTCGGCTTCTTTTTTGTTACCCCGTCCGTTGCGTTGTCTATGGTTGCTGTTGCAAAAATGATTCTGCGGGAAAGACACCTTTTTGAAAAAAGGTTATCTTCCCCGCACCCCATCTTCCCAAAACTTTTGAGAGGAATTGCTTTTATCGTTGCCGATAAAAAACAATTCCGATTTTTTGAATTTCCTCAAAATATATCCGATCCACCTCTTCTCAAACAAAACGTTTGAAGAAAGAAACAACCGACGTCGAGAACTTGTAAAATAAGCCATGATTTTCTCCTGTCATGACTTATTTTACCACTGATTTTCAGCTCAAACAATAGAAGAAGACTGTAGCTTCCCTTTTTTGAGGTTTTTGCAACAGACCTTTTTGTTTTTTATGTTATTGCTTTTTAAGTGAAGAAAAATAAAAATCTGACTGTTTATAGTCGGAAAGATTTTGTTTCCGGGAGGTTTTCTTCTGGAAACTCTGTTATTTGATATACTTGACTTTTTTGCGACAGTGAAGTATATTACCGAAGATAAATTTGCATTTTTATTGGAAAGGAGCAATTTGTGGAAAGCCGGATCGCTTTGATCGGCGTGATCGTAGAGAATACGGAATCATCTGCCGGAATAAATCAACTGCTGCACGAATACGGCAGTTATATTATCGGCAGAATGGGTATCCCGTATCGGGAACGTCAGGTCGGTATCATCAGTGTGGTTCTGGATGCACCGCAATCTGTCATCAGCGCACTGTCCGGGAAATTGGGTAAATTACCCGGAGTAAGTGTGAAAACCGTTTATTCAAAACAGGCGTTTCCCGGAAACGCCGCTGAAAAATAAAGGATTGTTTTATGAAATATCTGGAATTGACCATCGGAGCTGTGCTGGTCAATAACTTTGTTTTATCAAGGTTTCTCGGCATCTGCCCGTTTCTCGGAGTTTCCAAACGGTTGGATACTGCATTGGGCATGGGCAGCGCGGTGACGGTGGTAATGGCTCTGGCCTCATGTATAACCTCGCTGATCGCCAATTATCTGCTGCAGTTTTCGATTTGCGGTCATGAGATCAATTTAGGATTTCTGCGGGTGCTGATGTTCATTCTGGTGATCGCGGCACTGGTGCAGCTCTTGGAAATCATGCTGCAGAAGCTCAGTCCGGTACTTTACCGGGCACTGGGTATCTATCTGCCGCTGATAACGACAAATTGTGCGGTACTCGGAGCCGCCACGATCAACGCTGAAAGTGCCAGAAATGTTTTTGACTCGACTCTGTTCGGAGCTTTTTCCGGAGTGGGATTTGCGCTTGCGCTGGTGCTGTTTTCCAGTTTGCGTGAAAAGTTGGAACTTGCCGCCCCTCCGAAAGCTTTTGAAGGTACTCCGCTGGCATTGGTCACTGCCGGAATTCTGGCAATGGCATTTTCCGGATTTGCCGGCTTGTGCTGACAGGAGGTGCAGTTATGGAAAACACTACAGTTTTGATTGCGGCGGTCGTACTGATGTGTCTGCTTGGAGCAGCACTGGGGGCGGTAATCGGTATATTTGTCCGGATTTTCAAAGTAAAAAGTGATTTACTGGCAGATTTTGCATTGGAATTGCTGCCCGGTGCCAATTGCGGCGGGTGCGGTTATGCCGGGTGTGCCGATTTTGCCAAAGCTCTTGCCGCCGGTAAAGCCAATCCTTCCGGATGTCCGGTCTCCAGTGCCGAACAGATTGCGGCGATCTCCAGTGCTTTGGGCGTAGATGCCGGACAGATGGAACGCAAATGTGCGGTAGTGCTGTGCCGCTGTGATATCGGAGAGGTGCGGCACATGAATTACAACGGCGTACAGGATTGTGCCGCAGCGCATCTGGTCGGCGGCGGGCCGCAAGAGTGTCATTATGGATGTCTCGGCTTGGGGACATGCGCCCGCAAGTGTCCTTTCGGAGCTATTGAGATCATCGGGATGGTGGCAGTCGTTCACCGGGAATTGTGCGTCGGCTGCGGTAAATGTGTGGCGGCGTGTCCCCGCGGAGTTATCAAACTGGTCCCGGCGGATGCGGAATATCATGTTTATTGCAATTCTCCGAAAAAAGGTGCGGTCAAACGTCAATTCTGCAAAGCAGGATGCATCGGCTGCCGCAAGTGTGAACGTTCTGCGCCGGGTAAATTCGTTATCAACGGATTTCTGTCGCAGGTGAATTATGATGCCGGAGAATATCCTGATGAAAAAGTCGCAGCCGCATTTACCTGTCCGGTGGGCGGATTGCTGGATGTTGAATCGCGTATCGCCGCGGCACGTGCCAAAGCGGAGGAGGTCAAAAATAAATGAATAAGAGTTCCCGGACTGTTATGACTTTTTCCGGCGGTATCCATCCGTTGGGAGATGGCAAATCGTTGAGTAATAAAATGGCGGTCGTTCCGGCACCGCTTCTGGATAAATATTTCGTACTGCTTTCTGAAAACGCCGGAAAACCGCCGCAGCCGGTGGTGCAGAAAGGGGATAAAGTTCGCAAATACCAGCTTTTGGCAGCGGCAGACGGTTTCGTTTCTGCGAATTTGCATTCTCCGACCAGCGGTGAGGTGATTGATATCCGTAAAGTTCCCGGCCCGATGGGGCTTCCGGCAGTGGCAATCGAAATCGCTGCTGATGGCGAAGATGCCGGAGAACCGCCGTTTGAACCGATCACAGATTGGCAGAATGCCGATCCGGAAATGTTGAAAAAACGTGTTGCCGAAGCGGGGCTTGTCGGTATGGGAGGTGCATCGTTTCCCACCCATGTCAAACTTTCGCCGCCGCCGGAAAAAAAGGTGGATACTCTGATCCTCAACGGTGCCGAATGTGAACCGTATCTGACCGCAGATCACCGCTTGATGCTGGAACTCCCTGAAAAAGTGGTGCGCGGTGCGGCGATCCTTGCGAAAATACTGCAGGTCAAACGTGCCGGTATCGGCGTGGAGATCAATAAATCTGATGCGATTGATGCACTCAATAAATTCGGCAGCCGTTACAATGTGGAGATCGTACCGCTGAAAGTCCGTTATCCGCAAGGCTCTGAAAAACAGCTTATCAACGCCATTACCGGACGGAAAGTGCGTTCCGGAGGTTTGCCGATGGATGCCGGTTGTGTGGTGCAGAATGTTGCCACTGCAGCGGCATTGAGCGATGCGGTGACCGAGGGGATCCCGCTGATCGAGCGCATTGTCACCGTTACCGGTGAAGTGGTGGTAGAACCGGGCAACTTCCGGGCAAAGATCGGGACTCCGGCGATTGAATTGGTCAAACTTGCCGGAGGTGTTACTGAAGAACCGGGCAAATTGATATTTGGCGGGCCGATGATGGGATTTGCCCAGAAATCATTTGAGGTGCCGATCGCCAAAAATACTTCCGGGATTTTGTTGCTGCCGACTAAAGTATCATTGAATTATGCCACGACCGGATGTATCCGGTGCGGCAGATGTGTGCAGGGATGTCCGATGAAACTGATGCCCTGTCTGCTTTCTACCGCGATCGAAGCAGACCGTTTTGATCTGGCGGCGCAGAATCATGTTATGGATTGTATGGAATGCGGCTCCTGCGCTTACGTCTGTCCGGATCACCGTCCGTTGGTGCAGAATATCCGGCGTGCCAAAGCCGAATTACGGAAACAAGCTGCGAAAGGAAATTGATATATTATGGACAGTGAAAAAAATAAAAGCGGCATGCTGCTGCCTACCGGAGAAAAATTGGTGTTGAGTTCATCGCCGCACCTCTCTACCGGTGCGAGTTTGCGTAAGATCATGGGAGGCGTGTTGCTGGCACTGCTTCCGGCGGTGGCAGCAGCGGTCTGCTTTTTCGGATTCCGGGCGTTGCTGGTTATCATTTATACGACCGCATCTTGTGTGATTGCAGAAGCGTTGTGGTGTTATTTCGCCGGAAAACCGGTTTTGAAAACGATCAGTGACTGTTCCGCGGCAGTTACCGGATTACTGCTGGCACTCTGTCTGCCGGTATCTGTTCCGTGGTATGTGCCGCCGATCGGGGCAATATTGGCGATTTGGCTTGGCAAACAGGTTTACGGAGGATTAGGTAATAATCCGTTCAATCCGGCATTGGTGGCGCGGGTCGGACTGCTTATTGCGCTGCCGGCGGCGATGACTGCATGGACACCGTCCCGGGGAATGCTGCAGTATGATTATCCGTTGCAAAATACCTTTTTCAGTGGAGAAAATCTCCGGAAAATCGGGTCTGAACCGGCAGATGCCATTACCTGTGCCACTCCGTTGGGGGTGGCAAAAACTTCCGGAAAAGTTCTGGAACGCGGTGATGCCGGAAAAATGCACTTTGCGGAAGTGGAGTATCCTGATTTACTGCTGCGTTATTTCCTCGGTGACCGTGCCGGTTGTCTGGGCGAGACCAGCGTGCTGGCTTTGCTGCTGGGGTTTGTTATATTGGTGGCATTGAATCTGATCAACTGGCGCGTGCCGGTGATATTTGTGGGGACGGTGGCATTGATAACGGGGGCGATGCATGCGATTTTCCCCGGTGTCACTCCGAATCTGGCATTTCATATCCTCAATGGCGGTCTGCTGCTGGGGGCAGTATTCATGGCAACCGATATGGTCACCAGTCCGATCACCGGCTGGGGGTGTGTGGTATTTGCCGCCGGTTGCGGTATTATAACTTCGGTGATCCGGATCTGGGGCAATTATCCGGAAGGGGTCAGTTTTGCAATTTTGTTTATGAATGCGCTGGTGCCTTTGATTGACCGCTGGTGCGGTAAACGTCCGTTCGGCTATGTTCCGGAACGACATAAATAAGAGGTGGGCAAATGAGTTTGCGTGACAGTGAAAACACCTGGGTATTGGGCGTATTTCTTGGAATTGTGGCATTGATCGCTGCATTGGCATTGGCATTGGTTTCCGATTGGACGGCCGGTTCGATCAAGGCGGCGCAGGAGAAAAACCGCACGGCAATGTTTGACCGTCTGCAATTGGATGAATTTGACCGTACCGGCAGTGATGTCATGATTGGAAAAATGATTTTCTGTGCGGTTTACAATGCCGGTAAATGTATCGGATTTGTCGGCGAGGGCAGTGCGCCGGGATATGGCGGCAGTATTGATGCCATGGTGGGATTTGATCTCAGCGGAAAAATCACCGGCGTGCAGATATTGCGGCACAAAGAGACTCCGGGATTGGGGGCAGAGGTTTGTGACCGGAAGTTCCGGCGTACGATTCTGAATTTGGGAGTCAAGGCTCCGGAGGTTCCGGAAAATATTTATCTGGATCAATTCAAAGGTCAGTTGGCATCCGGGGCCGGAAAATGGCAGATCGCCAAAGATGGCGGTAAATTCATCTACCGTACCGGTGCGACAGTCAGCGGCAGGGCGGTAACTTCACTGGTTAATGATATTGCGGTGTCATTTGCAGCGCACCGTATGGAAATACAGGAGCAGAGTAAGTAATGAAAAACTCATATTTTGGAGATTTTATCAAAGGTTTCTGGAAAGAAAATCCGGTGTTGGTTCTTCTGCTCGGCACCTGTCCGACATTGGCATTGACCAGCAATGCCGCCAATGGTGCCGGGATGGGGGCGGCAACGACATTTGTATTGATCGGCAGCAATCTGGTCATCAGTCTGATTGCCGGATTTACTCCGAAAAAGATCCGTATTCCAGTATATATCGTTGTGATCGCGGCGTTTGTGACCGTAGTGGATCTGCTGCTGAAAGCTTACGCACCTCCGGCGTTGTATGATGCGTTGGGTATATTCATTCCGCTGATCGTTGTGAATTGCATTGTGTTGGGACGTGCTGAAGCATTTGCCTCCAAAAACGGGATGTTCCGTTCGGTACTTGACGGTGCCGGAATGGGGATCGGCTTCACGATCGCGTTGACCTTGATCGGCATCGTCCGGGAATTTCTGTGCAGCGGTTCGGCATTCGGGATCAAGCTTATCCCGGCATGGGAAGTGGATTTCCTTCTGCCGGGGGCGGCACCCGGAGCATTTATCATTGTCGGAGTTATATTGGCATTGAAAAGTTTTTTCAACCGGAGAAGTGCAATCAAAAAAGGCAAATTATATGTGCCTCCACAGGGGATAGACTGCCGCAACTGCCGGATTTGCCGTATTGATGACAGGTAAATATTGGTTGTTTTAGCGCAGTACCGCAAAATTTTTGCTGCCGTTGGTATTGATGGCGATACATTCCAGCTCCACCAGCCACGCCGGCCGGCAGACCGGAGCTTTTACAGCAGTCAGCGGAACCGTATTGCCAAGACGGGTTTTGACCATTGCGGTAACAGCCGGGGCATCTGCAATATCCCGCAGGTAAAGTGTAGCGATCCTGACATCACTTAATTGGGCGTCGCCGCATTGAAGCAGAGCTTCCACATTATCCATCATGCGTGATGTTTGTCTGAGTACATCTCCGGGATGGACGACCATACCCTCTTTGTCAATACTGGCTGTTCCGGAAATAAACAAATGTGACCGGTCTCCGAAAATCATTCTGGTGCCCCGTTCAAAACTTACTCCGTACAAGGTAGTGGGAGATAGCATTTCCGGGGCAGAGAGGTAATGCATCTGGCTCTGAAGTGCGCCGGGATAACTTAATGAATCCATTTTGACCAGCCGGTTGACCTCCGGCATGTGTCCTTCAATGCCGGTACTGGCGATAAAATGAGTTTTACCGGTCAAACCGATCCCGGCAAAGAATTCGTTGCGTGCTTTTACCAATCCGGCATAATTGTTATCCACGTCCCGGCAGTAGAGCCAGGTTCTAACGGTGTGGTCTGCCACACATCCATTCCGGGCGCGCAAAAAATTTTCCAATGCATCAAATTCTTCTGCCGTCTGGTCAAAACTTCCGGATGAGTCCAATTGCGATTTTTTGAACCATACCGGAGAATAATTCTGCATGGCGATTTGCATGGAACTTTGCCGGAAATTTTTCGACAGCCCTGTCCCGCACCAGTGCCAGGATTCCAGCGCGATCCTGCCGGATGCGGGAGGTTGTCCGACAATGGAAATAAAACTTTGCCGGCATTTGAGCAGTTCATCCAGTACCGGAGTCTGATTGGTAATGTCACTCAGGTGAAAACGCAGCAGAACTTCACTGTTTTCAGAACAGCCGTGTTCCCGGATGTATTCATCGTATGCCTTCAGCAGGGAAACTGCATCGGTGCTGAAATTTTCACCGGCAGAAATGGATGCTGCAAAAAAGTATTCGGTTATGCCATTGCCGTCAGGTATGAAGCAGGAGTGATTGAAAAGCATTATTTGCCTCCTTCAATCAGGATCGCCGGGAGTATGATTTCCTGAATGATTTTTTTATCAGTACCGTTTTTTTGCCGGCGGTTGAATTTATATACGATTTTAAAAAGCTGATTGACCGCTTTACCTTTGCCGTCAGGAGTCGCAAACAATGTCATTTTCAACTGCCGCGGAGGCTCTTTGCGGCCTGATTTCAGAGTTCCTGCCGGAGCAAGCGTTTTACCGGAGCGGATCTTCAGCCATGCCGGGGGATCGATCATGATCAATTCCGCTTCTGCATCCGGCGGATTATTGCGGCAGGAAACCAGCGCGGTCACGGTTTTGTCTGTATCCAGAATGATCCGGATGATAGGCTTTTTCCAGCAGAATTTATCCATACCAGGCTGGCTGCGTTGAATCGCAAACATCAGATATTTTGCCGGGGCGATATGGGTGTAGGCGAATGCCTGCATCATCTCATCTCCGGGGATAACGCGGGTGGTGAATCCGCCTCCGGATGCTTCCATAACAGCGGCTGCCGGAAAATTTTTTGCGATATTCCGGGCATACAGGGTGACTGTGCTGCGTTCCACACCAGCCGGAATGGTATCAGAACCGGCTATTGATATATCCGGACAGCGTAATTTTAATTTGATTTCTCCGGTAAATCCGTCATGTCTTTGTACGGCTAAAGTTATCGGTGTCCAGCCGTTACGGTTGACACTTGATGCTGATTTGACCGTATAAATGTCAAAATGATCCACCGGTTTGGATATTCTCAGGAAGTAGAAATAATCCGATCCTGATTTCCCGGTGACATCTGCGACTTTGACAGTGTAAATCCCGTCTGCCGGGACTGTGAAACGGATAAGTGGATCTGCGGCACCGTGAAGGATCGATCCGGCTTTCAAGCGGGGGGAGTCATCATTATGGGCAATGATTTTGCCCCGGCTGTCAGTTATCTGCATAAACGCATCTGTCGGAGAACCATGGCGGCGGGCATAGACTTCCAACATGACGGTTTCGCCTCTTTTGGCCCGGAATTTCCGGGTGTTCCCAGTGGCATTTTTCAAAGTTTCCCGTACCATGATCCCCGGGGCAAGTACGGTGCTTTCAGAAAGATCATCGGCGTTGATCAGCTTGCATCCCGGAATGTGCGGAGTTGACCGTTTGGGCGGTTCAGGATCTCCGGAGTGTGCGGTTATACGATATACGAAATCTTCCCGGCCCCGGTAGAGCGCATCCCGGATGAGCAATGTGTAAGTGCCGTTTTCCGGAGCGGTGAATGTCAGGACCGGATCGGGATCAAAATAGTGATCATCAGCGTAAGCGACGGTTCCTCCGGCGGCATCCAATACTTCCAGGACCATTTGAAAATGTCCCGGCACACCATCGCCGATAAAAGGCATCAGATAACGTCCCAAAGCGGAGAAGGTGATTTTTTCGCCTTTTTGGGCTGTAAAAATAAACCGGTCACATTCTCCCGGCATGATTTGTCCGTTAAGCACCGCCGGGACAGAGAATTTCGGAATGTGGGGTTTGGCAAACGGAACTGTGAAATAAGGTTCCCTGCGTTCCGGAAGAGTTCCAACAAAAAATTTCAGCGGATTGCTGACCTGACCGCCTCTGGCAACCAGACGCAATTCCCTTTCTCCGGGAGCGGCATCCGGGGCGATATTCAATCTGACCAGCACCCGGCCGGAAATGGCAGGACTTATCTGCAGGGAATTCTGTCTGACAAAGAGAAAACGGTAAACGATATCCCTTTCGCCGTCACTGAGTTCATTCATCCGGTCAAACCACGGGTGAAACCGCCACCCTTCCGTACTTTCCGGCAGCGGAGGTTTACGCGGATCGCCGCAGTGAATATTTTTCAGCCAGCGGTAAAGGTATTGCCGTTGTTTGCTGTCCGGATGGGGAATACCTTTGACGTATTCCACATATTCAACGTTGATTCCATTTCCGGAAATACATACATCGTTCACTCCATGGAGCTTTTGTCCTCCGATAATGAGTTCCACCGAGCTGCCTTGCTGCGCGCCGGAAGGCATCATGAATCCGATGTGGACGGCATACAAAGGCATCACTGCCGCAATTAGTATCCAAAACAGAAATGTTTTCATACATCCTCCCGGTAAAGTGTCCGCAGTTTATTCGGAGTTTTCCGAACCGGCAGAATAGTCAGATCCAAATTGCGGGGATTGGGCAGTTTTGCTGCCGGATTGATCCCGGCAAGTTCATAGATGCTCCACAGCAGGTCTACCGGAGAAACCGGAGATGACGCCGGACGTTCTCCGCAGGCATCGGAACTGCCCAGCACTCTGCCGCCGGCAAATCCTCCTCCGGCAACAACAGTACTGAAACAGTGACAGAAATGATTCCTTCCGCCGTTCCACGGTTCGCCGTAATCCACTTTCGGGGTGCGTCCGAATTCACCGGTACACCAGATGAGGGTTGAATCCAGCAGTTTTCTTTCGCTCAAATCCTCCAGCAGTGCGGCAAATCCCTGATCCAGTTCCGGACCGATTTTCTGCATGGATTCAAAATGTTTTTTATGGGTATCCCAGCCGGAAGCATTGATCGTGATATACGGCACTCCGGCTTCCACCAGTCTCCGGGCGGCAAGGCAGCATTGCCCGAATTTATTTCTGCCGTACCGGTCACGCATGGCTGGGGATTCCAGATTCAGATCAAATGCTTTGGCATCGCTGCCTTCGATGATCGTTTGGGCGGCAGCTCCGGCGTGTTCAAACTCAAGCAGTTCCCGGCAGCTTCCGGGAACGGAGCTGAACGTATCGAGCATCCGGGCATATTCGGCGCGTTTGATCAGGTGGTCAGCCTCCATGTCGCCGGGTGCTGTGAAACCATCGACCAGAAATTTCGCAGCATTGGGATTGGAACCGGTGGCAAGCGGTTTGAAGCGGTCACTTAAAAAACCGTTTTCGGAGAAGCGGCCTTTATTTGAGGTCAGGGCGATATACGGCGGCAGTTTGCCTTTGTATGAATGACTTTTCATCATTGCGATCACTGCTCCGATGGCAGGATAGGTTATACCGTCACCGGGCATTCTGCCGGTCTGCATCAGATAAGTGGCAGTTTCATGTCCGTTGGTATGATGATTCATGCTGCGGATAATGGAATATTTATCGGCATGTTGAGCCAGTTTGGGCATAAATTCACTGATTCTGATCCCCGGGACATTGGTGGGGATATCTCCGTATCCGCCGTTATAGGCTTTTCCGGCATTGGGTTTGGGGTCAAAGGTTTCAAGGTGCGATGGTCCTCCCCAGACCCATATTTCAATAACTGATTTAGCCGGTTGCCGTTGCGGCTTTCCCGCGGCAGCGGCGGCAAACAATCCGCCGGACATACGGTCAAGTGCGCCGTATGCGCCGCACAGAGCCATCATTTTCAAAAATTCACGCCGGTTCATATTTTCCCTCCATCAGTGGTGAAAGAGAAACTCTTTGCTGTTGATCAAAACCCATACCGTATCCTGCAGAGCAGCTCCCGGATTTGGTGATGTACGGATGTAATTCTCAAATATTTTGTATTCAGCGGCAGTTGGATAGCGGGAGAGAATATCCAGATATATCTGTTCAAACGCTTTCTGCCGTTTGTGTTTTCTGAGTTTGCGGCAATACAGATTTGTCCGCTTGAAAAGGGTCGCGGAATTCATCAGATACAAATTCTGTGAATCAGTGCTGGCGGTATTCCGTTCGGTAAATGTTCCGGCATCCCGCGGCGGTCTGCCGAATGTATCCAGCACACCATTTGAAATGCTGCCGTCAGCGATATCCACTGCCCGGAAATGATCCGGCAAAAAAGTGAACGGTTCCGAAATGACACTTGAATACCGGTCGTATGAGCCGGTGATCTGCGCCAGCGCATCGACCAGCAGTTCGGCTTCCAGACGGCGGACGGGGTAGGCGGCAAAATATGCAGTTTGTTCCGGGAAATCCGCTGGAAATGCCGCCTGAAATGCTGCTGAATTCATAATTACCCGGTATAAATGGCGCAAAGAGCAGTTGTTTTTGATAAATTCATCATTGAGAAAATTTTGAACTTCTGCGGAAAACGGTTCATTACCGGGCTCATTTTTCAGCGGCAGGTCATCGGCAACCGGATATATTCCTCTGCCGAAAATCCAGTGCCACACCCGGTTGGTCATGGCGCGGCAGAAATAAGCGGGGTTTTCTTTTATCAGCCAATCGGCGAATATAATGCGCGGATCGTCTGCCGGAGAGGTGAATTTCTTTACTGTTCCGTCCGGCAGTGCGGCATGCAATTCAATGGGGAGATAATCGGTATAAACGATCTCTTCTTTCCATTCATAAGTGCTTTTATAGCGTATCCTGGAGAAAAAAAGTGCTGTATTTTGAATCATTTCCGGCGGTATTTTGCCCGGATTTATTCCCATGACGGTAAGCAGTACCATTTTAGCCAATCCCTGCGGAGAACGATCGGCACTTGCCCGGAAAAAGTTGGCATGCGGAACCCGGAAATTGCTGCCGGAGACGGTCAGCATTTCATAAAATATCCGGTTGAGCGGCCGGTCTTGTGCCAATTCATCATGGATGGTACGGTGCCACAACTGGACGGCATTGGGCCAGAGATTGATTGGGAATTCCGATTTGATCCGGAGCATGTCAGCAAAGCGCATGGCCTGCATTCCGGCGTATCCCGGATCGTGGAGAAATTTTTCAATGATCCGGCTGCGTTTGTCTGGGGACGGATCGTTGAGAAATGTTTTGACTTCATTGGCAGTCGGCAGTCTTCCGGCGGCAGTCAGAGCAACCCGGCGCAAAAAGACCGCATCAGATGCCGGAGCCGGAAAATTGATGCCTTTTTGTGTCCAGAAGTCAAATAAGATCCGGTTCAGTCCGCGGGTATTGTCAAAATAAGCAGATTGTCTGAATGGAGACGCATGCAGTTGGCACAACAGCATGATTGTACAGCAGGCGTATGAAAAAATCCGCATAATCACCGTCCTCTTTTGAAGTCGCTTTACGGCAAACTATATCACTGGTGCAAAATATTTGCAAGCGGTAAAAATACAAAATGCCAGAAAATTTCAAAAAAGTTCTGTTTGGACGTGATCAACTGTTCTTTATAGCGGCGTTGAGGGCAATTTCCAGAATTTGCATGGTCCATTCCACGTCGGCATCAGCCCGGTGTGTCTGCATGGAATCATCGGACTCAAGCTGAAATATCGCCCGGAGAGATTGCAGTTTGTAGCTGGGTAATCCGGGATGGGTTGTTTTGATCAGCCGCAGAGTATCCAGTGTCCGTCCTTTCCACAGCGGCAGCCCGGTGCGCGCCAGACTTTCCTGCAGAAATCCCAGATCAAATCTGGCATTGTGTGCCACCAGAGTGGAATCTTTGGCAAATTCCAGAAATTCCCGTCCGATGCGGGAAAACGTGGGGGATTTGGCAACCATTTCATCGGTGATGTGATGCACACATACCACTCCGGTTGGAATATGTCTGCCGGGATTTATCAAACTTTGAAAACGGGAGACGAATCCATCTTTATCGATTCTGACTGCACCGATCTGCACGATCCGGTCATTGGCCGGACTCATGCCGGTTGTTTCCACATCAAAAACAGTAAACGGACCGAGTTCAAACCATTTCATAAATTATTTCTCATATCCTTCCGGGAATTTGAGCTGCCACTTCCATGCGGATTCAATGATTTCATGCGCAGACTCGTGAACAGGATTCCATTTGAGCAGTTTGCGGGCGCGGTCACTGCAGGCGATCAGACGCGGCGGGTCACCGGCGCGGCGGGGGGCAACTTCGAAAGCTACTTTTTTGCCGGTGACGTTTTCTGCGGCATCAATGATTTCTTTGACCGAAAGACCGTTCCCGGTCCCCAGATTGTAATGGCCGCTTTCCGGAGCGTGGAGAGCCAGTTCATGCGCCTGAGCCAGATCCAGAATATGAATATAATCTCTGATGCAGCTGCCGTCCGGGGTGTCATAATCATCACCGTAAAGCATAAGTTTTTCCCGTTTTCCCCGGATAGTTTGCAGCACCAGCGGGATCAGGTGACTTTCCGGGCGGTGGTCTTCTCCGTGGATCTCAGTGGCACCGGCGGCGTTGAAATAACGCAAAGCGGCATATTTCAAACCGTATATTTTGCTGTACCAATTGAGGACTTTCTCAAAGCAGAGTTTGGACTCTCCGTAAGGATTTATCGGCAGTTGACGGGCGTTTTCATCAATGGGAACTGCATCCGGGATACCGAAAGTTGCCGCAGTACTGGAAAATACAAATGCCTGAACCCCGGCAGCGACAGCCGCATCGGCGAGATTTATGGCATTGCAAAGATTGTTGCGGAAATATTTGGACGGTTCTTTCATGGATTCACCGACCAGAGAAAAAGCGGCAAAGTGCATGATGGCATCAAACTTTTCCGTTTTGCATAAATTCATAACTGTTTCCCGGTCAGCCAGATCGGCATGCACGAATTTCGCGCGGGGGTCGACCGCATCCCGGTGTCCGGTAAAAAGGGCATCCAATACAGTTACTTCGTAGTCCATATCGAGCAGATATTCAGTACAGGCACTGCCTATATAACCGGCTCCGCCGGCAACGAGAATTTTTTTCATAATAAAAGGTGATCCTGGCAAATAACTTCATTGATTTGTGATAATATAACCCGTCTGAAGTGTAAAATCAAACATAAAACTTGGCAAAAGGGGTTGATTTAAGTGCCGGGAGGTAGTAAATTATATAAACATCAGTGTTTTATTATCAAAATCAACAAATACAGGAGTGAAAATTATGTCCGGACACAGTAAATGGGCTAACATCAAGCATAAAAAAGAGGCCGCTGACAAGGCAAAAGGAAAAATGTTTTCCCGCGTTGGTAAAGAGATCATGGTTGCCGCCAAAAACGGCGGCGGTGATCCCAACAGCAATCCGGCTCTGCGCTCTGCACTTGCCGCTGCCAAAGCGGTCAACATGCCCAACGCCAATATTGAACGTGCCATCAAAAAAGGTATCGGTGAACTCGGTGATGTGGTCTTTGAAGAGATCGTTTATGAAGGCTATGCTGCCGGCGGTGTTGCCGTTATCGTGGATTGCCTGACCGACAACCGTAACCGTTCGATCAGTGAAGTCCGCATGGCTTTTGAACGCAACAACGGCAATATGGCAGGTTCCGGTGCGGTCGCCCGTCTTTTTAAACGTCAGGCTCACTTTGTCATTACCGGCGAATGGGCGGATGAAGAAAAGCTCATGGATGTGGTGCTGGATGCCGGAGCTGATGATATCATCGTTGAGGATGGAGAAGCAGAGATCTGGGCGGATCCTGAATTCTTTGAACCGCTTACCAATGCTCTGAATGACAAAGGCATTGCCACCGATGTCGCGGAAGTCACCCGTAAACCGGAGATGGAAGTCAATCTTACCGATCCGAAAGTTGCCGCTCAGGTTTTGCGTCTGGTCGACCGTATGGAAGAACTTGATGACGTGCAGAATGTAACAGCAAACTACGTTATTGATGATTCTATTGCTGATCAAATTGAGGATTGATTGACAAATGTTCTCTGCAGAGCGTATTTTGACGGATGGCAAGAGTGGATTCAGTATCTCTTTTGACGGGATGCCGTTTGGCAGAAGTGATCTTGATGGGTTGCAGGATAAATTTGCCCGCGCTCTTGCAGGGGTTGCAGACATTGAAGCCGGAAAAATCAAAAATCCTGATGAAAACCGGCAGGTGACTCACTTTACTGACCGGATGAATTATCCGGGCAGTGCGGCATTTGCCGCGGTGGAGCAATTTGCTGCCAAAGTCCGTTCTGAAGGAAAATTTGATGCGGTGGTCGTCAATGGTATCGGCGGTTCTGCATTGGGACCGCAGCTTATGCAGTATGCGGTCAATGGTCCGTATTGGAACGAATTGTCTGCGGCGCAGCGCAAAAATAACCTGAAAATCTATTTTTTGGATAATACCGACAGTTCCGGGTTTGATGATCTGCTGGCGGTAATGGTTCCGGAACGTACCTTGCATCTGGTTATTTCCAAATCCGGCGGCACACAGGAAACCAAAAACAACATGATCGCCATGGAGCGTTATTACGCTTCAAAAGGGTTGCGTTTTTCTGACTGTGCCGTAGCAGTGACCATGAAAGACAGTTCGCTTTACCAGCATGCCGAAGCTGAGAACTGGCTGGAAATTTTTGAAATGGCAGAATCCATCGGTGGACGTACCAGTGAAACTGCGATTGTCGGACATTTGCCGGCAGCATTGACCGGAGTTGATTTCAAAAAGTTTCTTGCCGGAGCGTGTGACATGGATAAATGGACACGTTCTGCGGATATCGCCGGTAATCCGGCATTGCAGTTGGCGGCAATGTGGTATCTCGCCGGTAACGGCCGCGGTGACCGCAACATGGTCATTGTACCTTACAGTGACCGTCTGGTGCTGTTGTCACGTTATTTGCAGCAATTGGTCATGGAAAGTCTGGGCAAAGAGCTGGATCTTGACGGCAAAATAGTTCATCAGGGCTTGAACGTATTTGGCAACAAAGGCGGAACTGATGCACATGCTTTCATTCAGCAGCTCAACGATGGCAGAGATGATTTTTTTGCCACGTTCATCGAAGTGCTGCATGATGCACGCAAGCTGGAAATTTCCGGCGGAGTGAGCATGGGTGATTATCTGCATGGATTTTTTGAAGGCTTGAGCGCGGCGTTGCGCGGCAAGAACCGTCAGGTGATTACCATCCGTATCCCTGAATTGACCGAATATGAGCTGGGGCAGATCATTGCACTTTATGAGCGCACGGTGGCGGTTTATGCTGAATTTATCAATATCAATGCGTTTCATCAGCCGGGGGTTCAGGCGTATAAACTGGCGGCGAAAGATGCGCTGGCATTGCGGGAAAAACTTTTCGCAGCTTTGCAGGGCAAAAGTATATGCGGCAGTGCGTCTGAGATCGCATCTGCGGTGGGAATGCCCGGTGAAGTTGACGGTATTGCCGCATGGTTGGACAAAGCATCCTGCAATGATACCGGTGTCAAAAGGGAATTTAACGGACAAAATTGGGTGTATACGTTAAAGTGAATCTTTTGCTTTTGGATGAAAACGATTTTATTGCGCCGGGGCGGGTGAAACTTGCCGACCGGCGTTTTCTGCAACTGCGGGATATTATCGGACTGGAAACGGGAAAAGTTTTCCGTGCCGGTCTGACCGGCGGCAAAGTCGGCACCGCCCAAGTGGTGGATTTTGATGGATCTGCTGCTGTGCTGGATGTGGATTTGGATCAGGAGCCACCGGCAGGTAATGGTATTACTCTGGTATGTGCCTTGCCCCGGCCGCAGACATTTCACAAAGTTCTGCATTGTGCGATCACGATGGGGGTGAAAAAAATCTATTTCATTCATACCCGCAAAGTTGAAAAAAGCTATTGGGATGCTTCGGTATTGGCTCCGGAAGCTGTGGATAAAGAGATCCGGCTGGCATTGGAGCAGTGCGGGGACACCATTTATCCGCAGATAGAATACCGCAAACGTTTCAAGCCTTTCGCTGAAGATGAATTGCCTTTGCTGGTGGAAACTGCTGATTTCGGTTGTTTCGGTCATCCCCGGGCAGTTGCAAAAGTTCCTAATCTGGCGGGACAGAAAATGGTGCTGGCAGTCGGCCCGGAAGGCGGATTCAACGAATTTGAAAATATGTTGTTGGAACGTGCCGGTTTGACCCCGGTAACTTTGGGCAGCCGGGTTTTGCGAACGGAGTTTGCGTTGGCGGCGTTGCTGGCAAAATTGTACTGAAGAGGCGAATCGTAATCATGGAGAACGGTACCGCATACTGGAAACGCAATTTACTGGTAATTTGGATTTCGCAGTTTTTGGGGCTGGGTGGATTTGCCTGTGCGATGCCGTTTATTCCCATGCTGCTGCGGGATAATCTCGGCATCACTGATGATGCAGTGCGCGGAGTTTTTGTATCGGCGTATTACTTCTGCGGGATGAGCAGTTTTACTGTCGCTACAGTTGTTTGGGGAATGCTTGCCGACCGGCTGGGATATAAAATCATGCTGCTGCGGGCATCTTATTCGGCGGCATTGTTTTTTCCGCTGCTTGCGTTTGCTCCGAATGTATGGGTGCTGCTCGGTATCCGCCTGGTAACTTCGTTTTTTTCCGGCACCTATAATGCGGCTCAAACGCTGATTGCCACGACCACACCTCCGGAAAAGCAGGGTTTTGCATTGGGCTTGTTGAGCAGTGCATTGTGGAGCGGCCATATGGTCGGTTTTTTTTGCGGCGGATTGATAGTGCATTATTTCAGTTATACGGCCGCATTTATAACCTGCGGAATGCTTTATTTTACCGGAGCTTTGCTGGTTCATGTTTTTGTTAAGGATGGATTTTCAGCTTCGAAAACCACGGTTGCGGCGTCTGGAAAAACGCAAAAGAGACCTGCAGTCAGAATATTTACCCCGGTGGTACTTTGGATATTGGGATTGTTTCTGGTCATGGGAGTCGCCCGCCGGATAGATGAACCGTTTCTGGCGATGATGGTGGAGGCGGTCAACGGCAAGATAAATGAAGCGTTTTTCACCGGTTTGGTCAGTGCGGTCGCGGCATTAGGCGGGCTGCTTTCCGGGGTGGTTATCGGACATTTTAGTGACCGGGTATCGCCGTTCAAGCTTTTGCCGCCGTTGTTGGTCGTCTGCATGATCACCATGCTGCTGCAGGCGGTATCCACAAATATTTACTTTTTCATGATGATGCGGTTTATATCATTTTTTGCATCCGGCGGTCTTTATCCGGTATTACTGCTGGTCATGTCGCGCAACAGCGATGCAAATTTGAAAGGGACGTTTTTCGGTTTGTCCAGCAGTATAAACTCCGCTGGCGGAGTTTTGTGTACTCTGCTCAGCGGAGTGATCGTTTATTTTCTTAATGTACGCGGCATTGAAGTTGCTGCGGGAATATTATTTATGTTGATGATCCCGATGTCGCTGGTGACATTTTCGGTGATTCGCCGTTCAAATCTCAAAGGTTGAGCAATCATCGGCAAAATTGACTTTTCTGCCCCAGAGTCGGCGGCATTTCCGCAATGTTTCCTGCGGGAAGTTGAGATATTCTCTGCCGTGGTGAAAGAAGATTATTTTTTTCAGCGGACAATCCAATTCTTTCCAGCGGGCGCAAATTTCCGGTGGAGAATGGTGTCCGGATTCCATCAGCACCACATCACATCCGGCAGAACACCAATCCATGATCTCTTCCACACCGTGGACATCTCCGGAAGCCGTGATAAATTTGTTTTCGGCGGAGATCCTGAATGAAAACGACTCCGGCGGGAGATTTTCGGCAACTTTTATATGGTTATTGCCTTTGAATTCCACCGTGATCCCGCATTCTGCAAAGTTACCTCCGTCGGTAAGCATTTGCGGGATGATCTCCGTGTTTTTTGGATAGGTATGACAGGCATCAAGCAGTCGGAGCAAGGGTTCACCGATATCCGGGCGGGGCAGAAAAAGAGCAATTTTCTGCGGTGTTTCATCCCCGGAGAGGTCACGCATTTTGCGGATCACCCCGAATAAATGAAGCAATCCTCCGGTGTGGTCGATGTGGCTGTGGGAGATAAAAACCGCTTTAAGCTTAAAAAGATCCAATCCCATGAGATACGCACTGCGTCCGCAGTTTTCACCTGCGTCAAACATGTAAAGATCTCCGTTATCCAGCTCCAGTACCCATGAAGTGTGGTGACGATCCGGTTTTGGTTCGGTACCGGAAAGCGAACCGAGGATATGTATTTTCATGGTAATGGGGTGATTTTGAGATTTTTGATTGTAATAACAGTATCGGGTTTTGCCAGCAGGAATTCTCCTGACATTGCGATGACCCGGACATTTTCACATTTGCCGCGCTGCAGGATATCGGTTTTGCCGTTGAAAGAGAATTTCGGAGCTGCACCGCAGATCGCATCAATGGTGACATCGAGCCATTCACCGTTTTTTGTAACTGCGCCGCGGACATATTTTTTTGCAGTTCCGTCAAAATAGCGCAAATCTCTGGTATCGCCGCGCAGCATCAGATTGACCCCGCCGGCATAGATGCTCATGCGATTGTATTGTTTGCGGTCACTTTTGTTGCGGGCAAAGAAGCTGTCGGCTTTGATGCTGAAAGAGAGTTGGAATTTCTCCATTTTGGGGATATTGAGCCGGATGGCGAATTTGGCTTCTTTATCGCCGTTTTCAGGTTTGATGACCAATTCATGTTTCGGGTTTATTTCGATAAAGGTTTTGACGATCGCATTTTTTTTGCCGGGGACGAATAGTTTTTTGACCGGTTTGGCATCCGTGAAAAGAGCTTCTCTGAGTTCATCCGGTTTCTGTGTGGAAAATTGCACTCCGGGCTGGGCGTTGTTAAGGTCAAACGCCGCGGCAGTTCCGAGCATCAGGACGGTGCCGGCAAATACAAATAAACGTTTCATGAAATCACCTCAAATTTCAATATTTTCAAGTGTCTTTGGCTAATATACAGCCGGTTGGTATTTTTGCAAGGTTGAAAGAGTTGAAAGCTCCTCAAAATTCAATAAACATCGCATCTTCGGCAAATACCGGTTTACTGCCCCATGCTTTGGCGGTGCGCTGCATGGATTCCTCCGGATGGTTGAGAATATCTCTGCCGTGATGGACAAAGACCAGTTTCCGTACGGTCCATTTGGAATTGCCGCGGATGCGTCCGGCGATTTCCCAGGGGTGGTGGTGACCGGTTTCGACCAGCAGGATATCGCAATCGCTCAGAAAGGGATCAAGTTCATCAATATGCTTCATATCTCCGGAAAAGACGATTTTTTTATTTCCGGCAAAAATCCGGTAACTGTAAGAGAGCCATGCCCCATCCGGAGCCGGTTTGCAGTGTTTATTGCGGAGGGCTTCCACTTTGATCGTACCGTCATCAAAAATGATTCCCGGCTGTACCGGTATAGCTGATACGCATCTGCGGTAACCTTTTTTCCCTTTGCCGCCGAAATCCAGTGCATTGACCATAGCATCCAGCTGTTGCGGCTGCGGGGTATAAACCGGCAGGGGGGAGACGTCGGGTTTGCGTTTGAAGCGGACAGCGACTTTGTTGCGGGTCCAGAGCAAATGGGACAAGCCGTTGACATGGTCAAAATGCGGATGTGAAATGAATATCGCCCGCAGTTTCAGCAGATCGATATTATTGACACTGGCAGTATGGGCGCAATTCTCTCCGGCATCAAATTGATAAAGTCTGCCGCCGGTTTCCAGTGTCCATGCGGTATGGTGACGTCCGGGCATCGGTTCAGTGCCGGAACAGCTGCCCAGAATGCAGATACGGTTGAGTTCTGCTGCATGGAGGTTGACCCAAAACAATGCCGCAGCCGCGAATAAAAAGGAAGTCGTCTTTTTCATACAGATGAGCTCGTTGAAAGATTGATCACGATACAGAAACCGGTTGTATTGAACCGCCAATTCCTGTATCGTAATATGGGTTATCTGATTTTGTTGCGCTTCATCATTTCCAGCAAAGTCGGGCGCAGCGGGCGTTTGGCTTTGGCGGGCATGAGGGTTTGGTTGTTCAGACCGATTTTTGCGAATTCTTTAGTATCCGGCAACCGGCCGTAATACGGATAAGCGGCATCCAAAGCGTTGAGTACGGCGAGGGTGATGTTTTTGCCGTCACCGGCGGTTTTTGCAATCACCCGGATGGTGTTATCCTCTGCGAATGCCCGACCGGACTGGTAAGACTTCAATTCATCCGGAGCGACTTCCATTTTGATGACCACCGCATCGGCACCGGGGGTGCCGTTGATGACCGGTTCGGCGTATGAACCGGATTTCTCCTGCGTATAGAATCTGACCCATTCGGCAATACGTTCAGCTTCATTGCGCAACTCCTGCGGAGTTTGGATAAAGAGTTTCCGGGCGCCGGCTTTGGCGGGCAGATCAAATGCGGTGAGAGTTTCTTTGTCCAATTCTGCGGCGGAGAAGCGTGGGTATTCCACCAACGAGAGGGTGGCGGTCAGCAAATTCGCCGCCTGCACGTCGCTTTCCCATTTCGTGGAATCGAGTGTATATTTGACCGGTTCACCGTTTTTGAAACGCAGAGTATCTTCAAGGCAGCTGATCCGCACCTGTGCGCCGGGTTCGCTGCGGAAAAATCCGGCATCAGCCTGAAAACGTTTGGTGGTTTTGAATTGGAAACGGTGGAATGGGGCTTTCCCGGCTTCTGCAACCAATTCACCGGCAGCGGTCAGCTGCTCTTTGGCATCGACCAGCGCGCAGACTTTAAGGATCTTGTATGAACGGGGTTCCAGCGAAATTTCAGCGATAGTGCCCCGGGAATCGAGAACTGATGTCACCGGCGAGTTGGCACTTCCGGAGATCAGTGCCGCACGGTTGTCCCAGTAAGCGGCGGGAAATTCCACTTTGAATGAGTGTGCTTTGTAATCTGGATTGATCAGTACGATACTGGCACCGGAGCCTTTGCCGTAGCGTGCGGCAAGTATATTTTCCGGAACGGTGACAGCGGGGGAGGGCTGCCAGCCCTGCCGGACAAGATCGACCAGTACCGGTACGGCATCCATAATATTTTTCACGCCGACCGAGGGCATCCACGGAGCCGGAATACCACCCCAGTAAAAACTGAGGAAAAGGATATTGTCCATGACCTGCCGGTAAGCATCTTGAGCTTCAGCTTTGCTCATATCATCCCAGTCGATCCATTTGAGCCGTCCGGGTGAGGCATGTTTGTGCCAGGCCACGGCTTTGGGAGAGCCGAGGCGTGCACGCATGGCTTCGATACGGAGCAGGCGTTTGGGATCTCCCATGGGGTGTCCTTCATAGAGAGCACTGTCGGCGCGGACGCCGATCATGTACGGGGAAACGAGTTTGAAATTGACGGCATTCGCCATTCTTTCGTTTCCGGAGAATTGTTTACGGGCATGGTCGAGCAGAGCGGAAATACCGGCGGCTTCGATGACCATGGGTTTGCCTTTTTCAAAACTTTTCGGGTAGGTGTTTTTGAATCCGGCATTTTCTTCACCGATCTGGCGGTGGGCGAAGCAGGAATCCCAGCCGATACCTTTGGCGGCGGGGAAATCTTTGGGAATGGTGGTCAAGCTCTGTTTGAATAATTCACCGTAACCGGTTCCCCACGGATAAATGCCATAGATGACATCCATGCTCCAGCAGCGGCGTTTGGTATTTTCTTTAGCATATTCGATACCGGGGAAGTGATCTTTCCAGATGCTCCATTCGGTCCATGCCACGTTGAGATACCACATCGGAGCGACACTCTGGAATCCGGATGGTGCGAGGCGGCGGGTGATATTGTCGCGGTGGGCCTGCACGCGTTCTTTGGAATAGTTTCTCCAACCGACAGACCATTTGTCGGAAATTCCCCAGTCACCGGCGCGGACAAACGGTTTGTAGCACCACTCCCAGCAGCCGCGGCCGCCGTAGTAACGGCGGAGGAGATCGCTGGGAAACTTCACATCAAATTTGTTCGGGGTCCAGTACATATATGAGGCTTCGCCGGAAATAACATCTTTGGAAATTCTGTCTGCCGGCATATAGGCGTTGGGAAAAAGGTCATACCAGTGCTGGATGACATCGTGATAATCGTATTTCGCCCGGGTGGCGGCAGCGGTGAAACCGGCTTTGAATTCGATACCCGGTTCCAGATAGACCGGCAATGCCACGGTCAGGAACTGCTTATCGCCTCGCCGGGTAACAAATGAATCGACTCTGCTGGCAAGGAGCATCGGGTCAAGACCGAGGATAAGTGCGGTATTTTTGGCAATGGCGGCATTGGCTGGGAACCAGGTGGAGAGTATTTTGTCCGCCGGGTCAAACTTCAGAGAATTGTCATTGACATAGCCGTTCCACCACCGGTAATTGTCAAACGGGATCTCCGCGGTGGCGGTCACCCGGAGAAATTGCGGTTTGGCAGCATTGTTTTTCAGGGTGATTTTCAAATCAGTTCTGGCATCTCCGGTTTTAGCGGAGTGCGTGACGGCGACTTTGGCGGGGGTCACGGTTTGATAAGTTTCCTCTTCTCCGGGTTTGGAGGTCAATTGTTCGATGTACCAATTGATTTTTACCGGCTTCGGCAGGAGTGCGGATCGCAATTCCGCTCCGGCTGCTGTTATCGTTCCGAGCAGGAGGAGCGACAGAAAAAATACTTTTTTCATAACATTTATCCTTTTCTTTAGTTAGAATGAAATATGTCTATTATGTATGGTATCTGATGAATTATACATCATCAACATAAATTTGTCAACCGCAGAAAAGGATTTTTTGGAAAATTTTTTTCTTTTACCAACTTGTTGCCGGGGAACCGGTGTTTTTGATGTTGAACCCGGTCCATTGAACTGCCGCAGTACCGATACGCAAATCGTAATAAGGCAGATCCGGTCTGGTGATCGTCCGGCTTTCCACGTGACCATCTACAAACAGGATATTCAGCTGTTTGCTCATATGGCGTGCATGCGGTTCGCCGATGTCATCTTTATTATCCCTGCGGGCATAAGTTGTGCTGTGATAGAGACGGCAGGCACCATGAAATCTGCCATCAGTATATCTTTTATAAGTATCCATCATGCAAAACATTTTTTG
Organism: Lentisphaeria bacterium; assembly: GCA_017504435.1. Classification (GTDB taxonomy): domain Bacteria; phylum Verrucomicrobiota; class Lentisphaeria; order Victivallales; family Victivallaceae; genus UBA1784. The sequence goes on from JAFVRD010000053.1 coordinate 171,822, forward strand.
CGGGTGCAGAATATCGCCGGGTTTTAATGCTGTTTGGCTGGTCAGTCCTGTGACACCAGCAGCTTCATCCTCATGATCAAATCCTTTGGCGAATCGACCGGAGCCGCAGGTGGAATAAACATATCCGTAGCCGGTGTATGCAATATTTCCTTCGGCATTGGTATATTTTGCCTGATCCCGGTTGGAACCGTCACTGTCGGGAAAATCCACCTGCAGAGACGGACACTCAAATGTTTGCAAACTGACTCCGAGATATTGATTGAAATATCCGGTCCAACTTACTGACTTGTTAAGTTTTTTCTTGGACCAGCCGGTATACATATAAATAGGCAAATAACCATTTTCAGTGACGTAAATGTGAAATGCTCCTCCGAGCTGTTTCATGTTATTGGTACAGTTGGACATTTTCCCCCGGTCACGGGCCTGTTGCAATGCCGGCAGCAGTATTGCGGCAAGAATCGCGATAATCGCGATCACAACCAGAAGTTCAATCAGCGTGAACGCTGATTGAGTGAAGATGTGAAGGTGTGAAGAGCATTTTTGACCGCTGTCAAAAATGCGTGAAGTGCGCCCTTGCGGGCGTAAGGATGTGTCGTTTTTATAAATTATTTTGAGGTAATAAAACGGCAAAACCCTAACTTTACAAGCCGCACTCACCAACAGTTCAATAAGGGTAAAATGCTTTTTCATAAAAACTTCGCTAAATCAGTATGAAGCTCCCATACTCGGGAGCGAACCGGTGTTGTTCAGATCCCAGCCGGTCCACTGCACAGCGTGCGCACCTCTTCTGAGAGTGTAATACGGATTGGCAGGATATTCAATATCCCGGAACTCCACATGACCGTCACCGAATACAATATTCAATCCTTTGTTTTTCAGATGCCGGGCATGCGGCATGCCGACTGCACCGTCGTATTTCGACTCTCCGGACGGATAAGAGGATTGTTCATAGTATTGGACCCGGTAAGAGCCGCGGACAGGTCCGTTTACACCCAAATGTTTGACATAAGTATCCATAGCAAAAAACATTTTGTCTGCATATCTGATGTCGGAGACTTTACGTACCGTCCGGTCAGTGGCGTGGTCTGTGCCGTTATACATGTATTCAACAGTTGTACCTCGGACATGTCTGCCGCTGCCGGCACATTCGTACGTATAGCCGTATCCGGTCCACAGCCGGCTTCTGTTGTATGTGGCGTGTTCTGCATTTTGATCAAAAAGCTTGTTATCACGCGAATAAGTTGCCTGCAGCGATGGGCAGACAAATGAATTCGGGGCTGCCAGTTTGGTGTCAACAAAGTACCCGGTCCAATCATAAGCTTTGTCGGCTCTGGCGCGGGTCGGTGCGACGATACCATAAGGGATGCAATGTTCAGTTTGCTGCATGTAGGTGTTGTATGCGGTTCCGAGCTGTTTCATGTGGCCGGTGCACTGCGATTGTTTACCGCGTTCGCGAGCCTGCTGCAATGCGGGCAGCAGCATGGCAGCAAGAATGGCGATGATCGCGATCACCACCAGCAGTTCGATAAGGGTGAACGAATGATGATATGATTTTGAAATGGTCATTTTGCAGTACCTCCCATGGAACACTGTTGATTATGTATATTAAGTATACACAATGAATGTGCTTTTGTCAAGTGCTTTATCGGGAAAAAATGAGATTGTTTGCGTAAAATACCGGAATTTTGCAAAATTTGCCAATGTGGTGTATATTATTTAAATGTGTGTGGTGTGCAATCTTCATTAAGGAGTTGTTATGAGCGAATTTTGGTATCATGCGCTGAATTATGCGGTTTATCCCCTGATCGCATTCGCGCTTTCGCTGTTTTTTACCGCCGTATGTATCCGTATATTGCCGAAACTGGGGTTTATAGATGCGCCCGGTGGCAGACATATCCACGCCCGGATCGTACCGCGCGGCGGCGGGATCGCCATCGTATTGTCGGTACTGGTCACGATGGTCGCTTATGCGGCGGCAGGCAGAAATGAGCTGGCGGTAACTTTGCTGAAGTCTGGAACTCTGCCGGGGGCATTGATCGTGATGACCGGAATAATTGATGACCGTATCGGCTTGAAATCGTATGTGAAGTTGATCGCTCAAATCATTGCAGCAGTGCTGATATGGTACGGACTCGACCGGGAATTGACGGTTTTCGGCTGGGTTCTGCCCTGGTATATTTCGCTGGCTGTGACGGTGCTGTGGGTGGTCGGTGTGATCAATGCATTCAACATGATCGACGGTCTTGACGGTCTGGCAGCCGGATTGGCAACTATTTCCGGGATCTGTCTGTCGGTGTGGTTCATCAGCCGTCAGAGTCAGATGGCGTTATTTATGCTTATATTTGTGGGGGCTTGTGCCGGATTTTTGCGGTATAATTTCTCTCCGGCAAAAATTTTTCTTGGCGATACCGGCAGTATGTTTCTCGGATTGTTTCTGGCGGTATCCGGAGCCGGAACGCTGGATTATACCGTAACTGCCACGACGCTGCTGCTGCCGCCGCTGATGATCGGAGTGCCGATTTTTGACATGATGCTGGCGGTTTGGCGGCGCAGTATCCGTAAAAAAATCAACCCGGAAGCTGCCGGATTGATGGATGCTGACAGTGATCATTTGCACCATCGGCTCTTGCGCCGTACCCAAAGCCACTCGCGGGCGGCAATGATAATGTATGTGTTAAGTGCGGTATTTGCGTTGCTGGCGATAATTCTGCTGTTTGCACGTGACCGGTGTTCCGCAGTTGCTTTTGTGGTGTTGACTTTGACACTGTTGGTGATGCTGCGCAATTTTGCGGTGGTGGAATTGTATGATTCGGTGACATTTTTGCGTAAAAGTTTGCTATATTTCCGGAAAAGTCTGCTGTGCAGTGCGGTGCATCCGCTGGTGGATCTTGTGATGATCACTTTTTCAGCAACGATATTCTGTTTCAGCTTGTTGCACCGGTTTTCGCTGAATTTTATCCTTTTGGCAGTTTTGCCGGTGCTGCTGGTGCTGGCGGTAGGTTCATCCTATCGCATCTATTGGCTCCGGGCGGCGGTAAGAGACCGGCTGAGACTTTTTTTTATTACTCTGCTGGGAACCGGAGTTTCTGTAGCACTGATCTGCTGGATTTATTTGAAACGCAACGCTGAACCGGATATTACAAAATTTGTAATGGGGGCATTGCTGTTCATGCTGATGACCGCTTTGCTGCTTTCATTTGAGCGATTTTTATTGCATTATATGGAAGGCTTCTGGCTCAGTCACTTTATGCTGGATAATTCCGGGGATAAAAAAGAACGGGTTTTACTGGCAGGCAGAGGTGTTATGCTGCGGCTCGGCGGGCTTTATTTCAATAACAGCCAGCGAACCAGCCGCAATTCGCAGGTCGTCGGTATCGTCGGAGAGGTTTCCGGTATGCCGCGTGAATTTGATACTCCTGTGCTCGGAAAAATTGAGGATTTGCCGGAAATTTACCGGTCAGTTCCTTTTGACCGGGTGCTGATAATTGATGCCGGATTGACTGCCGAAGAAAGAGAAAAGATCAGCTGTTTCTGCCGCGAAAGATGTTTGAGTTGTGCGGATTTTGTTGTTTCCGGGCCGGGATTTGACCGGAAAAATGAACAATCTATCCGCAGTTTTGAGTGCCCGCGTTTTGCATTGGAAATTACGGATATGGTGTTTTTTGCAGTAGTTTCTGCAATATGCTCATTTTTTATGTTCAGTGAATTTGATCCGTGGTGCATCGCGGCGATGTTTGCCATGCCGGTGATATTTTTGGCAGCTTCCAAATTGTATCGGGTCAACTGGGGGCTTGTCGGTCTTTATGATCGTTGGCGTTTACTGCAATTCAGTTTGCTGGGGACGATTTTTGCGCAAATCCTGTGTGTTGTGATCATGGTGATAAGTAAAGAACGTGAATTCGATATGGATTTCGCTGTTGGTGCTCTTATATATATATTGGTATGCTGCGGGGGACTTCAGTTGTTCCGGCTGCTGCTGCATCCCGGCATTTTTGCGTGGTATAATTCATTCCGGAGTCGCGGCGAAAAAATTCTTATTCTGGGCGGAGGTTTGCATTGCCGTTTGTATTTGTTCCGGCTTATGATCGAACCGGGAAAAAATAAACCGGTTCCGATCGGCATAATTGATGATGATCCGGTGTTGCATGGTATGCTGTGTCACGGACTGCGGGTCCTGGGGGGCGTCGGGGATCTGGTTGATATCCGGAAGCGGTTCGCTTTTGACCGGATCGTGGTGACTCCGGCAGTCGTTTCCGGAAAAGTCCTCAATGAATTGTACCGCTTTTGTGCGGATAATGATGTAAAATGCAGTACATTTTGCGTTTGTGAACGCAATGTGGATGAAAATCATTGATCCGGACTGCGGATTAAAACCGGAAAAAGGCTCGTAAAAACGGAAAAAGGCCGTTTTTACCAAAAAAAAGCCAAAAAAACGCGATTTTTCAAGAAAAAAACTTGATAAATCGCGTTTTACGTTGTATGTTATGTAATCTTCAATACGGGGAAGGGTTTTTTGTACCCGTTTGAGGGTTGCAAAGCACTGGAAACGTGTTCCAGTGGTGCGTTGCAGCCCGTATTCATCGAAGATGCTGGAAATGAATACGGGTAACAGCGTATCGCGGGTGTCCGTGCTTCGCAGTAAGCAGCCGGAGTTTTCTGGCAGAGAGCCGTGTTCCGTCAGGAACGTGCGAAAACGGTTCCCTGCTGCAGAAAATGCCTCGGGAAGGGTGTTTTCAGTGAAACCGTCCGGTATGAAGTCGGGCCGTCCATACGGCGGAAACGCTCCCGCCGGAACGATGCGGCTTGGAGAAAAAAACGAAAGAAAGCAGATTATGGAAGTAAGAGCTTTAACCAAAAACGTCCGGATCTCCCCGGAAAAGGCGCGTCATGTTTCGCGTCTTATTCAGGGTAAGAGCGTGGCTGAAGCACTGGCGATCGTCGATCTGAGTCCGCGCAAAGCGGCTGCTCTTATCGGCAAGACCCTGCGCTCCGCTATTGCCAATGCCGAGAATAACTGTGACGTTAATCGCAAGGCGCTCACCGTAAAAGCGGCCTTGGTCAGTCCGGGACCGATCATTCGGCGGTTCCGCCCGAAAGCACGTGGCTCGGCGGGTCGTATCCGTAAACGTACCAGCCACATGGAAGTCATTTTGACTGACAACTGAGGAAGGAACAGATCGTGGGACAGAAAGTTAATCCGATCGGTTTGAGAACCGCCTTGACCAAAGATTGGGATTCCCGTTGGTTCGCCGACAGAAAAATTGCCGGCAAAACCCAGTTCGGGGACTGGTTGCATGAAGACCAGGAAATCCGTAAATTCATCAAGGAAAAATTTGCAGCGGCGGCGATTGCCCGGGTTCGTATCGAGCGTTTCGCCAATCGTGTGCGTGTCACCATCGTGTCTGCCCGTCCGGGCGTCCTGATCGGCAAAAAAGGTGCCGAGCTGGACAACCTGCGTGCAGCGGTGGCGAAGTTGGCTGCGGACAAAGAAGTTTTCGTGGAAGTCGCAGAAATGCGCCGTGCGGAAACCTGTGCGCAGTTGGTTGCTGAGAGCGTTGCTCAGCAGTTGGAACGTCGTATCGGTTTCCGCCGTGCGATGAAGCGTGCCATCCAGTCCGCCATGGATATGGGTGCCGACGGCATCAAAATTAACTGCGCCGGACGTTTGGGCGGAGCTGAGCTCGCCCGCGAGGAGCAGTACAAAGAGGGCCGGGTTCCGCTTCACACATTGAAAGCGAAAATCGACTACGGTTTTGTTGAGGCAAACACGACTGCCGGTAAGATCGGCGTCAAAGTTTGGATTTGTCATAAGGACTCTGCGGAGGAAGAAGATTATGCCGTTAATGCCAAAAAGGGTAAAGTACAGAAAGGTTCAGCGCGGAAGTAACGCCGGACTCGCCACTACCAACAATAAGTTGGATTTCGGCGATTTTGCGTTGCAGACCCTGACCCGCGGGTACATCACCAATAATCAAATCGAGGCTGCTCGTGTGGCTATCAACCGTCACCTGAAACGTCGCGGCCGTGTGTGGATTCGTATGTTCCCCTTCCGCTCCTTCACCAAGAAGCCGTTGGAAGTCCGTATGGGAAAAGGAAAAGGTGCCGTTGAAGGCTGGGTCGCTCCGGTCCTGCCTGGACGCGTACTGTTTGAAATCTCCGGTTGCAGCGAGGCTGTGGCTAAAGAAGCTATGAGTCGCGCCGCCAACAAGCTGTGCGTGCGTTGCAAATTCCTGGCACGTGAAGTTTGAGTGAGGCCATAAGATGAAGAATAAAGAAATTCGTGAAATGACCGATGCCGAATTGACTGCAAAAGTAGTCGATTTCAAGCGGGAAAAATTGAATCTGAAAATCCAGTCCCGTACCGGGCAGCTGGAAAAAACCGCCCGTGTCCGTGAGGTTCGCCGCGACATTGCTCGCTGCCTGACCGAACTGGCTGCGCGTGCGGCTAACGCCGAGGTGAAGTAATGAGTGAGAATACTGTCTCCCGCGGCAACCGCAAAGAGCGTGTCGGCGTCGTCGTCAGTGACGTGCAGAACAAGACCATCATTGTGAAGGTCGAACGCCGTACGACTCATCCGTTGTACCGCAAAGTCGTCAAAGTCAGCAAAAATTTTGCTGTTCATGATGAGAATAACGTGGCGAAGAAAGGCGATACCGTCCGCATTGGCGAGACCCGTCCTCTGAGCCGTAACAAATGCTGGCGGCTGATCGAAATCATCAGCAACGCAGTGCAGGAGTAACGAATAATGATTCAGACGCAAACAATTCTTGAAGTCGCCGACAACAGCGGTGCCAAGTCCTTGCTGACGATTCAGGTTCTCGGACAGGCCAAAAAAATCGCCCATGTCGGTGATGTGGTCAGCGCTGCGGTTGAAACCGCGCTGCCCGACGGCACGGTCAAACGTCGTCAGCGGGTCCGGGCGGTTATCGTCCGTACCAAAGCTAAAATCCGTCGTCCCGATGGCTCTTATCTGAGTTTTGATGAGAATGCCGCCGTGGTTATCGACAAGGAAAACAATCCCATCGGGACCCGTATTTTCGGACCCGTTGCGCGCGAACTCCGCGAGAAGAACTTCATGAAGATCATCTCGCTTGCGCCGGAGGTGCTGTAATGAATACGTTCCATGTCAAAAAAGGCGATAAAGTAGTGGTCAATGCCGGTAACTTCAAAGGTGCCGAAGCCACTGTCACTGCTATTCTGCCCGCCAAAGAGCGTGTCGTGCTTGAACTTGCCAGCGGCGAGAACAAACTCGGCAAACGCACTGTAAAAAAGAGCAAAGCCAACCCCAATGGCGGTTTGGTCGAGCGTGCTGTCTCAGTTGCCGTTTCCAACGTCGCATTGACCGAGGAATGCAAAAAGGCGAAACTTGAGGCCAAAAACGCCCGCCGTGCCGCAAAAGCGGCGGCTAAAGCCAAGACGGAGTAATCGATTATGCCCGATATGAAGAAAAAGTATAGCGAGGAAGTCCGTTCCGCGCTTGCCGAAAAACTCGGCATCAAAAATGTGATGCAGATTCCGAAAATCGAGAAGATCGTGATCTCCACCGGTATCGGATCTGATAAAGAGCGTGATGCATTTGCTGAAGCTCAGAAACACATTGCTGCGATGACCGGTCAGAAACCGATCGTCTGCAAAGCCCGTAAAAACGTGTCCAACTTCAAGCTGCGTGTTGGAATGCCGGTCGGTGTTATGGTCACCCTCCGCGGCAACCGGATGTATGAATTTCTGGATCGTTTTGTCCACAATGCCCTCCCGCGTGTGCGTGACTTCCGTGGTATTCCGAAAAGCGGTTTCGACGGTGTCGGCAACTACAACATGGGTATTCAGGACGTGTCGGTTTTCACCGAGGTCGATGCTGACAAGCTGAAATATCCTCTCGGTGTGAATATCGCGATCGTCACCACCGCCAAAAATGACGAAGGTGCGCGTGAATTGCTTAAAATGATGGAAGTTCCCTTCGCGGAATAATAAAAGGGGTAGAACAAAATGGCTAAACTCAGTTTGATTGTCAAGGCGAACCGCCCCAACAAATTCGCGGTCCGGAACTACACCCGCTGCAAAGCGTGCGGTCGTCCCCGTGCCTATATCGGTAAATTTCAGCTCTGCCGTATCTGCTTCCGTGAAATGGCCTCCAAAGGTCTGATCCCGGGCGTGACCAAAGCGAGCTGGTAAGTAAATTGGTGAAAGGAAATATATTATGAGTATGCAAGATCCGATCGCCGATATGCTGACCCGGATTCGCAATGCGGCTTCTGCAGGATTGGAAAAAGTTTCCATGCCGCTTTCCAAAGAGAAAAAGGCGATTGCAGAAGTGCTGAAAGAGGAAGGTTACCTCACTAAAGTCGGCATTGTCGGTGAAGGCGTAAAAAGCCAAATCGTCGTTGAGCTCAAATATGTGGGCGAAAAGGCGGTCATCGAAGGCATTGAACGCGTCAGTAAATCCTCCTGCCGTATCCATTGCGGCAGCCGTGAGATTCCGCGCGTCCGCAACGGTCTGGGAATCGTCGTTCTCTCCACCCCCAAGGGTATCATGAGCGGTCGTAAAGCTGCTCAGGAGAATGTCGGTGGCGAAATTCTCTGCCGTGTCTGGTAATTAACACAAAGTGGGAAAAATAAATCATGTCCCGTATCGGTAAAAAACCTGTAGATATTCCTGCCGGCGTCAAAGTGACGGTCGCTGACGGTGGAATCGTGGTCGAGGGCAAAAGCAAACTCTCGATGACTCTGCCTCCGCACGTTATTGCCGAAGTCAAGGAGAATCAGGTTCTGGTTTCCGCCGCTGACGAGAGCCGTGCCGCAAATGCGATGCACGGACTTGCCCGCAGCTTGATCCAGAACATGGTCATTGGTGTTTCTCAGGGCTTCAAAAAGGAGCTCCAGATCGTTGGTATCGGTTATAAAGCGGCAGTTGCCGGAAACAAATTGAATTTGTCTCTCGGTTACTCCCATCCGATCGAATTTATGATTCCGGAAGGTATCAAAGTTACGGTCACTCCTGAGAACAAGATCCTCATTGAAGGATGCGACAAGCAGTTGGTCGGTGAGACCGCCGCTCAGATCCGCCGTTTCCGTAAACCTGAGCCGTACAAAGGCAAAGGTATCCGTTACGTCGATGAGCGCATTGTCCTTAAAGAAGGTAAATCCGTTGGTTGATAACCGGCGGTGTTAGGAGAATATAGAAATGTCTGTATTGGATAAAAAATCGCAGCGCGCACGTCGTCATGCCCGGATCCGTAAAAAGATCTCCGGTACTGCAGACCGTCCCCGTTTCTGCGTCAGCATCACCGACAGCAATATCTATTGCCAGTTCATTGATGATGTCAACGGCAAAACGCTGGCGTCAGTGTCCACGCTTTCCGCTGCTTTCAAAGCTGAAAACGGCAAAGCGAATATGGCTGGTGCCGCACTGCTCGGCAAAATGGCTGCGGAAGCGGCGAAATCCGTGAGTATTTCCGAAGTGGTCTTTGACCGTTCCGGCTATCAGTTCCACGGTCGTGTCAAAGCGATCGCCGAAGCTGCCCGCGAACAGGGTCTCAAGTTCTAAGGAGCGAACAATGGGTAAACGTGAAAATTTCGGCGAACCCGCAGTCGTCAGCGAATTTGACGAAAGCGTGATCGCTATCAACCGCAGCGCGAAAGTCGTCAAAGGCGGCAAAAACTTCAGTTTCGGCGCGCTGGTCGTGGTCGGTGACCGCAATGGCCGGGTCGGTTACGGTTACGGAAAAGCGAACGAAGTCAGCGATGCCATCCGCAAAGGCAGCGAAGCTGCCCGTCGCAATCTGGTGCGTATTCCGATGAATGGTCAGACTCTTCCGCACGAAATCGAAGTCAAATTCGGTGGTGCGCGGGTACTGCTCCGTCCGGCATCAGCCGGTACCGGTTTGATCGCCGGTGGTGCGGTCCGTTCCATTCTGGAACTTGGCGGTGTCAAAGACGTGTTGGCTAAATCTCTGGGCGCAGCGAATGCTTCCAACGTGACCAAAGCCACGTTCAAAGCTATCGCCGGTCTTTCCACCCGCAGCGAGGTCATGGCCCGTCGCGGATTGGCGAAAGAAGCCGCAGAAAGCAACTAATCGAGGGATTGAAAGATGAAACTTCATGATATGAGTCCGACTCCGGGTTCCCGCAAGCCGCGCAAACGCGTGGGCCGCGGTGACAGTTCTGGTCTCGGCAAAACTGCCGGTCGTGGTGAAAAAGGACAGAAGTCCCGTTCCGGCGCGAAGATCCGTCCCTTCTTCGAGGGTGGTCAGATTCCGCTGTTCCGTCGTTTGCCGAAACGCGGTTTCAAAAACGCCGACCGTATTGTCTATGCTCTGGTCAACCTGAGTGTTCTGGAAAGCAATTTCCAGGCTGGTGATGTGGTTGATCTGGCGAGCTTGCACGAGAAAAAACTTCTCGGCAAAGGCGATACGATCATCAAAGTTCTTGCCAATGGCGAGATCAGCAAAGCACTGACTGTCAAAGCTCAGAAATTCTCCGCGGCTGCCGCGGCGAAGATCCAGGCTGTCGGCGGTACAGTGGAAATCGTTGACTGAAAAGGACATCAAATATGTGGCGTGCGTTATTGAATGCTTGGAAAGTCAAGGAGCTGCGCAGCAGACTTCTGTTCACAGCCTTGATTATTGTGCTGGTGCGTTTTGCCAGCAGTATTCCGTGCCCCGGAGTTGATCCGACCGCACTCAAAGGGTTCATCGACAGCGTCACACAAAACAGCAGCAGCGGCGGCGGTGTAATGGCGATGATCGACCTGTTTTCCGGTGGAGCCATGACGCATTTTGCGTTAGGTGCGCTGGGCATCATGCCTTACATCACCGCTTCGATCATCATGCAGCTGCTGGTACCGGTGATCCCTGCGTTGGAAAAAATGCAGCGTGAGGGAGAATCCGGTCGCGGCAAAATCACCCAGTATACCCGTTATCTGACTTTGGTCGTTTGCGCGGTGCAGGGTGTGATGGTGGCGATGGCAATGATCAATCCGTCCCGGATCGGTCTGCCTGAGCCGATGATGCCGCTTTTCATCGGTAATCCGGTGCTTTTCATAATAGTCAACGTTTTTGTGCTGACCTGCACAACGATGGTTTTTATGTGGCTCGGTGAACAGATCACGGAGCGTGGTATCGGTAACGGTGTATCGTTGATCATTACCATTGGTATTGTTTCGCGTATGCCGGAAGCGGTGTTGCAATTGATCAAAATGACTTCTGACGGCGGATCACTGCGTTTGGTGCATCTGCTGTTGTTGGTTGCGGTGTTTTTTGTCGTTACTGCGGCGACGATCCTGCTTTCGCAGGGTTATCGCCGGATTCCGATTCAGATGGTTCGCAAAAGCAGTGTCGGCAGAATGACCGATGGTTCGACCTATATGCCGCTGAAGGTTAATTTTGCCAACGTTATGCCGATTATTTTTGCCGGTGCATTGATGATGTTCCCGTCAATGATATTTTCTTCATTGGCCCAACGTCCTGATGCGGCGAAGATCTGGACGACACTGGCGATAGCGTTTCAGCATGATAAACTTACCTATGCGGTGGTTTATGGTCTGCTGATCATATTGTTCAGTTTCTTCTGGGTCGCCAATCAATTCAATCCGTTGCAGATCGCAGATAATCTGAAAAAGGAAGGCGCGTATATTCCAGGAATCAGTCCTGGACAGCCGACTGCAGATTTTCTGGATTCCGCGATGACCCGGGTGACTACCGGCGGAGCAGTATTTCTGCTTGTGCTGGCGTTGTTCCCGATGTTCCTTTACAATACTTTCGGAATACCGTTTATGGTGGCGCAGTTTTTCGGAGGTACCAGTTTGCTCATTATGGTTGGTGTGGTACTGGACACGATGAGTCAATTGGAATCTCATTTAACGATGCGTCATTATGATGGATTCCTGAAAAGCGGACGGCTGCGCAGCCGTTCCAATAACTGAGCGTAACGGTATTTGCATGAGTACTGTAGTTGCTATCGACGGGCCGGCCGGAGCCGGAAAAAGCACGGTCGCCCGCCGTTTGGCAGAACGCTTGGGTTATGCGTATATAAATACCGGAAGTCTTTACCGTGCATTAGCGTTTGCGGCAAAGAGTTCCGGTATTGCGTTTTCTGAAATCGATGCCGGATTTCTCAACCGTTGTGAACTGGAATTCCGGGGGGCAGATCTTTATCTCAACGGGTGTAAACTGGGAGATGAATTGCGGGCTCCGGAATGTGCACAGGGGGCGAGTGTGATCTCCGGCAATCCGCTGGTACGGGATTATCTGATGCCGGTGCAGCGGAACTCTGCAAACGGTCAATGGATCGTGATGGAGGGGCGTGATATCGGGACGGTGGTATTTCCGGATGCCGAAAAAAAATTTTTTGTGACAGCCTCTCCTGAAGAACGTGCCCGCCGTCGTATGGCGCAAAGTTCTGAAGTCGCAGCAGATGCGACATTTGAATCTATTTTGGCAGACATTATTGCCCGTGATGAGCGTGATTCCAAACGGGCGATCGCTCCCTTGAAACAGGCTGCCGATGCGGTGTTGGTGGATACGACCGGCATGAGCATTGACGAAGTGGTCGAATATATTGCGGAAATGTGCCGTTAAATGGCATGTAATGATATTCTGCACGCATTTCCTTCCGATTGATTTTCAGCACGTAAAAATATTGTACTGATGCTGAATATCCGCTTGTAAAAATCCTTTCCGGGTGCTATATTTTAGGCTGAAAATCATGGTCTGAAAAATATAGTATCTGCAGATATTTTCTGATTGAATTTACGGGAGAAAAGGTTTATGAAAGCGGTTATAAGCGTAGTTGGCAAAGACACATTCGGAATTATTGCCAAAGTCAGTGCAGTATGTGCCGGAGATCAGGTGAATATTCAGGATATATCCCAAACGGTTTTGCAGGATTATTTTTCCATGATCATGCTGGTGGATATCTCCCGGATATCGGTGCCGTTTGCAGATTTTGTTGATCAGATGAGTCGTCTCGGAGAGGAAAATAATCTGGAGATCCACGCCATGCATGAAGATATATTCAATGCCATGCACCGGATTTGAATTGCAGGGGAATATTGATTATGCCGAACCGGAATGATATTTTTGAAACCATCAATATGATCCGAGAGGAGTGTCTTGATATCCGCACGATCACGATGGGTATTTCGCTGTTTGATTGTCAGAGTGATGATGAAAAGCGTCTCTGCAATAAAATTTATGACAAGATCATGTTTCACGCCCGCAATCTGGTACAGACCGGCGCAGATATCGAAAAAGAATATGGTATTCCCATTATCAATAAACGGGTATCGGTGACTCCGGTATCGCTGATGTGCGGCGGAGTATCCCGGGACGGGGCATTGGCAATTGCCCGCACATTGGATAAAGCAGCACACGAATTGGGGATCAATTTTATCGGCGGCTACGGTGCATTGGTTCAGAAAGGCTTTACCAATGGCAGCCGGACTTTGATCGATGCGATCCCGGAAGCATTGGCGACAACGGAGCGTCTCTGTTCGTCCGTAAATGTCGGTTCTACCAAAGCCGGTATAAATATGGATGCGGTGGCGTTGATGGGAAAAGTCATCCGGAAATGTGCGGATTTGACTGCAAATAACAATGCTATCGGCTGTGCCAAACTGGTGGTATTTGCCAATGTTCCTGAAGATAATCCTTTCATGGCCGGGGCATTTCACGGCATGGGTGAACCTGAGACCGTCATCAATGTGGGCGTGTCCGGCCCCGGAGTGGTGGCATCAGCCATTCGCCGGGCAGGGGATTGCAATTTAACTGAAATCGCTGAAACGATCAAAAGGACGGCATTCAAGATCACCCGGGTCGGACAGTTGGTGGCAAAGCTGGCAAGTGAAAGACTCAATGTTCCGTTCGGGATCGTGGATCTTTCGCTGGCACCAACTCCGGCAGTCGGGGATTCGGTGGCGTATATTCTGGAATCAATTGGATTGGAAAAATGCGGTTGTCCCGGTACGACGGCGGCATTGGCAATGCTCAATGATGCGGTAAAAAAAGGCGGGGTAATGGCATCCAGTCATGTAGGAGGTTTATCCGGGGCATTTATTCCGGTGTCGGAGGATGCCGGTATGATCGAGGCGGCGCGCTGTGGTGCGTTGTCGTTGGAAAAATTGGAAGCGATGACGGCGGTGTGTTCAGTGGGATTGGATATGATCGCGATTCCAGGAGATACTTCAGAAGCGGTGATTTCCGGTATTATTGCAGATGAAATCGCCATTGGTGTGGTCAACAACAAGACCACTGCAGTACGTTTGATACCTGCCGGAAACGCTGGAGATATGATTTGTTTCGGTGGCTTGCTTGGAGAAGCACCGGTGATCCCGGTATCAAAATATTCTCCGGAAAAAATGATCTCCCGTTGCGGACGTATTCCTGCACCGCTGCAGAGTTTGAGAAACTGATAACACTTGAGGTGGCAAATATGGCTTCTGATTTTGTGCATTTGCATTTGCATACCCATTACAGTATGTTGGATGGCGCGTGTACGGCATCCGGACTGATCAAAATGGCCAAAGAGTTTGAAATGCCGGGTATTGCGATCACCGATCATGGTTATATGGGTGGTACCGAGGAATTTCATAAAAAACTTACTGCTGAAAATCTTACTCCTGTTATCGGGGTGGAAGCGTATGTTTCTCCGACGACCCGTCAGGATCGCAATCCGGCGGTGGATTTTATCAAAGGTTTCCATTTGGTATTGCTGGCGGAAAATCAAAAGGGATATCACAATCTCTGCAAAATAATGAGTGAATCCTGGCGGACGGGGTTGTATTATAAGGCACGTTGCGATAAACAGCTTCTGGCGCAGTATCATGAAGGGATCATTGCGCTGTCGGCATGTATTGCCGGAGAGATCCCCCGGCGGCTTTCTCAGGGCGATATGGCCGGTGCGGAAAAATCTCTGGACGATTATCTGGAAATTTTCGGACCGGAAAATTTCTTTATCGAACTGATGGATCACAATATGCCTGAGGAAAAGGAGGTCAATCCCAAATTGATCGAATTGGCACGCCGCCGCAATATTCAACTGGTGGCGACCAATGACGTCCATTATATGCGCCGGGAAGATGCAGAAGCACATGAGATCATGCTCTGTATTCAAACCGGCGGCAGGCTGAAAGATGAAAATCACTTCCGTTTTCCGGGGCCGGAATTCTACTTCAAATCTCCGGATGAGATGCGTGATATTTTCCGGGATGTTCCGGAAGCAATTGCCAACACCAAACTTATCTGTGAGCGTTGTGCCGCAGATCCGGTGAAATTTGATTATAAAACCAACCATTATCCGGTGTTTTACATGCCGGACGGCAAAGAAGCAGACCGCAAAGTGTTGTTCGATGTCTGCTGTGCCAATTTGCCCATGCGGTATGATTTCAGCTATACCGAAGGCGCGGAATTGACCGAAAAGCAGCAGAAGATCATGGATCGGCTCAATTATGAGTTGAATGTTATTGAGAAAACCGGATTCTGCAGTTATTTTATGGTGGTTTCCGACTTTATCCGCTGGGGAAAGGAACATGGTATTCCGGTCGGTCCGGGACGCGGTTCCGGCGCAGGAAGCGTGGTGGCGTATCTGATGCTGATCACAGATATCGATCCGCTGCGTTATGAATTGCTTTTTGAGCGTTTTCTCAATCCGGAACGGGTAAGTCCGCCGGACTTTGATATTGATTTCTGTGAAAAGCGGCGCGGAGAGGTTATTGAATATGTCCGTCAGAAATACGGTTTTGATAACGTGGCGCAGATCTGTACTTATGGTCAGTTAAAAGCCAAAGCCGTGGTCAAAGATGTGGCACGGGTATTGGATTTCCCCTTTGAAGCGGGCAACCGGCTGACCAAAATGATTCCTGAAGATTTGAAAATGACTATCCCTAAAGCCATTGAACAATCTAAAGAGATCGCTGAATTGATCGCATCAGATGAGAGTGTTGCTAAAGTTTTTGAATATGCCAAAGTCCTTGAAGGTTTGAACCGGCAGGCAGGGGTTCATGCTGCCGGGGTTATTATCGGTGACCAGCAGTTGGATAATCTGGTGCCGCTTTCACGCAGTGCGACCGGTGATATGGTCGTGCAATATCCCAAAGAACCGTGTGAAAATCTCGGTTTGCTGAAAATGGACTTTCTCGGTCTGCGTACCCTGACGATCATCCGCAATGCGCTGGATATGGTCAAAGAGCAGCATGGCGTGGATATAAATCTTTCCAAACTGCCGCTGGATGATCCCAAAACTTACGCCATGCTGCAGCGCGGTGATACCATCGCTGTATTTCAGTTGGAGTCTGGCGGTATGCAGGATCTTTGCCGTAATTTGGGAGTGGAAACTATCGAACATATTATCGCGCTGGTGGCATTGTACCGTCCCGGACCGATGCAGTTCATTCCTCAATACATTGCCCGCAAAAAGAATGAGGAAGTGACCATTTACGACCATCCGAAAATGGAACCGATCCTCAAAGAGACCTACGGCATCATGGTTTATCAGGAACAGATCATGCAGGTGGTGCAGGCGTTGGCGGGATTCAGTCTGGGCGGCGCGGATATCCTCCGGCGTGCGATCGGCAAGAAAAAAGAGGATGTGATGCGTCAGCAGCGGGAAAAATTCATCATCGGCTGCAAAGAGACCAGTGATATTCCGGAAGATGTTGCCGATGCGATTTGGGAAAAAATCAAGATTTTTGCCGGTTACGGTTTTAATAAATCCCACTCTGCTGCGTATGGAGTAGTTTCGTATCAGACGGCATATTTGAAAGCAAATTATCCGGTTGAATTCATGGCGGCGGTGCTGAGCGCTGAAATAGAGAACGCCGACAAACTGGCGTTTCTGATCAGTGCATGCCGGGATATGGGAATTGATATTCTGCCGCCGGATGTAAATACCAGCGGGATAAGTTTTTCGGTGGACAACGGCAGGATCCGCTTTGGTCTCGGAGCTATCAAAGGCTGCGGCGAGGCGGCAGCCGGCAAGATCATTGCCAGCCGCCAAGCCGATGGACCGTTTACCAGTTTTCTGGATTTCTGTGAGAGATGCGGTGGAGATGTCAACTCCCGGATGCTTGAATTTCTCACCCGTGCCGGAGCGTTTGATTCATTGGGCATGCGGCGGTCGCAGATATTGGCGGTGGCTGAACCGATGATGGCATTTGCGGCGCAGAAGATCAAGGATAAACAAAGCGGTCAGGGATCGTTGTTTGATCTGCTGGGCGAGGAAGACAGCGGCAGTATGGATTCGGTGCCGATCCCGGATATTCCTGAATTTGAATGGCTGGATCTGCTGAAAAGTGAAAAAGAGTTGCTGGGATTCTATGTTTCCGGTCATCCGCTGCAGCCCAAAGTGAATTTGCTGAAAGCATTTTCCACGCCGATACGTACACTGTCGGAGATCAATCAGCGGATGATCGAACGCCATGAAGACAGTACGTCATTGCGTATTGCCGGAATGGTCACTTCATATACGACCAAAATCGGCAAGCAATCCCAAAAGCCGTTTGGCGTATTGGTGCTGGAGGATCTGGATGCAAATTGTGAGATCATGCTTTACGAAAGAGCATTGAATCAGTTGAGAGATAACGGCATAACGCTTGAGACCGGTGATCAGATCATTATGGAGATCACGGCGCGTAAAAATGAGGACAGTGAAAAGCCCCGTTTGATAGTGGAAAAAGTTCATCCGCTGGATCGGGCGGCGGAATTATTTGCCGAGGAGCTGTATTTGCATATTTATCAGAAAGATTTACAACCGGGCGTGTTGGAAAAACTTGCCGCATTGATCCGCAGTAAAAAGGCTCTCCGGGAACAAAGGGGAACTAAAGTGATCCTCTGTGTAGTTACTGACGATGCAAAAACAGTGTTTGTTGAATCTCATCTTGATCCGGTTGTTGCCGATGCGGAACTGCTCCGGGAGGCAGAACGGCTGCTGGGGGCAATGCGGTATCAGATCAAGGCTGTTGAAATCGCTCCGCCGCCGCGCAAATGGACACCGCGTCCGGCTGAAAAAAGCGAATAAGCTTACGAGGTGACAGATCATGTTGTTTTGGGGGTTTGTTGTCGGCATCGGCAGTGCGATATTGCAGTCAAGTGCATATATATTTTCCCGGCGTTTTGCCGTCAAACAGAAAAGCGCGGGCAAACTGACGGCATATTCCCAGTTGTGGATGCTGCTGATGGGGCTGTTGACACTGCTGGTGATATCTCCGTGGCAAAGAGTCGTATTTACCCGGGAACTGATCGTATTGATGATCATTTTTTCCGTATTCGGCAATCTGGCGTATTTCTGTTTTTTCCGGGCGCAGGAGGAGATCGAATCCAGCCGGATAAGTTCACTGCTGGGATTGAAAATGATTTCGCTGGCATTTTTCAATATGCTTTTGTTGAAATATTTTCCGGATCTGCTGAAACTTTGCGGGGTAGATAATGCGCTTTCCACCGCCGATATCCGGCAATTCTCACCGGGGATATATCAGTGGGCGGCGATCATTATTTCCAGTTTTGCGGCAGTCGGCATGAATTTCAGCGGGGGGCGGCTGCCGTGGAAAGGGTGTGTTTTTCTGACAATGACCTTGCTCTGTTATGCGGTAACGGATAATGTGGCGGCAATGATGGTCAAAGCGATTCATGGCGATACTCCGCTGATGCTGCGTTCGGTGGCGGCATCGTCATTGGCATTTATGTCTCTGGGATTTTTATCCAACTTCACGTTTCTGAAAGACGGATTTGATTTTAAGTGCATGAAAGATGCTTTCGGATACGGGGCGTTATGGTTTGCTGCGATGATCGGATTTCTGGCAACCTTGAACATGCTCGGTGTGATGTACGCCAATATCGTGCAGGTGAGCCGGGGATTTTTTTCAGTGGTGATCGGATTTATTCTGCTGAAAACCGGCATTGACAAACTTGAGCCGGAAGTTTCCGGCAAAATGTGGCTGCGGCGCGTGATCATGGCGGTGCTGATGATCGTGGCGATGGCATTGTATGTCCGTAAATGATACCGGGTTCCGGGCAGAAAATTTTTTACAGCAGGGGATCAGCTATGACTTACGAAGAACGGATGAAGTGGTTTCATGAAGCGCGTTTCGGAATATATATCCATTACGGATTATACTCCATTACAGGCCGGGGCGAATGGACAATGTATTCTGAACGGATCAATCCGGCTGAATATGCCCGGTTGGCTGATAAGTTTCATCCGGTTCCCGGTGCGGCCAAAGAATGGTGTGAAGCGGCAAAGCTTGCCGGGGCAAAATATGTGGTATTGACTACCCGTCATCACGAGGGGTTTTCGCTGTTTGACAGTCAATATTCTGATTTTACCAGTGCGAAACTGGGGTGTAAACGCGATATTGTTCGTGAATATGTCGATGCGGCCCGGGAAGCCGGCTTGAAAGTGGGACTTTATTACAGTTTGCTGGATTGGCGTTTCCCCGGGTACTTTGAACCGGAAAAATATCCGGAATCCCGGGCAGCACTGGTCGATTATGTCCATAATCAGGTGCGGGAATTGATGAGCAACTACGGACAGATCGATCTGCTTGAATATGACGGCGGCTGGATGCATGATCTTGATCCGGATAAGGAAAAGCAGATCGCGTTCTGGCGGGCGCGTGAACTTAACGCCATGGTACGGAAACTGCAGCCGGGTATCATCATTAATAACCGTTCCGGTCTGGATGAGGATCTGGACACACCGGAACAGGTGGTCAAAGCCTCCGGAGCCGGACGCGGCTGGGAGAGCTGCATGTGTATCGGAGATTCCTGCGGCTGGGGATATGTCCGTTTCAATCCGAATTGGAAAAATCCTGCGCAGTTGATCCAAAATCTGGTTCTTGCCGCCCAGGATGAGGGTAATTATCTGCTCAATATCGGTCCGATGCCGGATGGCAGAGTCAGAAGTGAAGAACTTGACCGTCTGCGGATGATGGGCAAATGGCTGAAAGTAAATGAAATTGCGGTACGTAACTCTCAACGCTGTCAGTTGATCAGCAGTTCACAGCCGGGAATGGTCGATTTGAATTTGCAGGGGGGCTGGACACGGCAAGGCACCACCGGGTACTGGTGTATTTTCCGCTGGCCCGGAGAACGGGCAACCGCAGTACGGGTCGGTGCGCGTCCGCTGCAGGTGAAATTGCTGGCAACCGGACAGGAGCTGCCGTTTGAATATAACGAATACAATGGCAAATTAACCATTTCCGGTCTGCCGCTGTTGCCGCCGGATGAATATTGTACGGTACTGGAAGTGCAGTTTGATGCCGTGCCGCAGATCAAAGCGGAAGCAGCTCCGGCAGATTGGCTGTTCTGAATTTATACAGAATGGCTGTGTACTGAACATAGACCGATTTTCTGCAGCGGTATGATGCTGCAGAAACTTCAAGCGGCAGATTTATTATCTCTCAGTACTCTTTGTTGTACATTGTCTGCAATATCAAAATTCCAGTGCGGCGACACCCAAAGGCGGCAGAGTGATGGTATTGCCGGTATATTTTTGCGGGATCAACTTGCCGTTTTCATCGGCGATAAGCCACCGTTTCGGAGCCGTTTTGAATTCATTTTTATCCAATTCAAATGAAATAGTTTCCGGACGGTCGGTACGGTTGGTGAAAAAAGCCACCGGTACACCATTAGCATCGCGCCACGCAGATGCCGGGACGGCAGGGTAATCAAATTTCATATTTTTGAGATTGACTTTTTCATCCGGGGTAGCACATGACACCACCGGCGGACGGAGCATTTCTCCCACCCCGATTTGTTTATAAAAGTGTTTACGCATGGCGATAAGTTTGCGGTAATAGGCGTAGATACCTTCCGGGAAGTAAGTTTTTTCAAATCCCTTATTATCCATGAAAATCCTGCCCAGCAATGCGCCGATATGGAAACATGCCGACACCTGGATTTTCGGACGGCTGACTGTGCGTCCGTATACAAACTGGTAATCGTGATATATCACGGTCCAGACCGGGACATGATTCGGGAAGACATTTTCATGGTGGAGTTTGAAATCGATCAGATCCACGAATTGTTCAACACTTGCCTCACTGGAGATGACAAAACCGGGAATGATTTTCCGCATTTCCTTGCGGATATATTCCGCCATTTTACGTTGCCCATGCACTGAAGTCGTATTGCATCCGGGTTTGTGGTCATGATTGTCTGACCAGCAGTGGAACTGACCGCGTCCGAAACTGTCCAGATACATGCCGGCGAAATTATTGGCGATGGCATCTTTCTTTATAATGTTCAGGAGATGCTCCCGCCATCCGTCTGATGCACGGCATACATCATAGGCGGCACGGTTGTATTTCTGAAGTCCGCCGTTGACATCACGCATGACCATTGGGATAATGTGTTGTGTTTCGGCGTGTGCCGGGTCGGGAGATTCATCGTAAATCCGGCTGTTGATATAACCGACGTTGAAATATCCGCGTTTCGCCATTTCATCCACCGCCGGTCTGACTCCGGGAATGGAGGTGTTTTCGCAGCGGGCATTGAATGCCGCCATCCATTTTTTCGGATGCAGAACCGATGTGCCTCCGGTTGGACAATTGTAATTGTACCAGACTGAAAGTCCGCCGCAACCAAGTTCAGATGCCATTTTTCGGAAATTGATCATGTTTTGGGGAATACGTGCGATGGCATTTTCCATTTTTAACGGGAATTTCGGCAATGTGGACGGACGCAATGCGACGTGGGCATCAAAGACCCATGCCGGCAGATCGCGGCGTTCAATCAATTTTCCGGCTCCGCACCACGGCTGCCGGACAGCCCATTGCCGGTAATATCTGGCGGCATCATACCAGTCGCCTTTCAACACGGCGGTCCGCACCGGGTATGCGGATTGGAAAAATCCGGAGATCGCCCGCTGTTCCGGGAACTGTCCCAGAGAAAATATCAGGGCTTTGTTTTCCGGATAAGCTGTCCAGAGAAATTCTTTGTAATGTCCATTCGGGTCGGCTGCGTGGAAAATGAGCCCCGGAACATTTTCTCCGTAGAGATAACCGAATTGGAAGTGAGAGCCGCCGGGATATACATTGCCGTACATCATGCCGCTGCGGGGTTTGGTGAATGTAAACGGATCGGGAGCATTAGTGCCGTAATATCTGCCGTAGGTCAAAAACATTTTTTCCGGTTGGGCGGCGGTCGGAGCGCAGGGCAGGCACGGGAACGTCATCATATCCACAGCCAGTCCGGAAGGTAATTTCGAGGTGCGGATGGTCCAGGCAAGTTCATTATCTTTATTCAGCTCAACACAGGCGGTCACATCGATCGTTCCGCCGGGGACAGAGACATCCTGCCACTGTAATTCCAGTTTTTTATCATTTATTTTGCGTAAAGAGGTTTTTGCCGGTACGGCGGCATCGGTTTCAGTATAAGTATTGTCGGCGGTGTTTCGCATCCGCAATGTCCACAGCGGTTCATTGCGGGAATCAGACATATATTGGATGCCGCCGTATTCCAGTCCCCGCAGGCAAAGGGTGAATGCGGCAAAATCACAGGTGAATTTGCCCAGTTTTACCTGTGTGATTTTTTCTTTCTGCACCGGCAGTGCCGTTGTGTCCGGAACGATGGGGGCGTCAGTCAGTGTGAAGCGGTTTACCGAACCTTGAAATACGGCCCCGCCCTGATGATTGGAGGCGATCCGGAGTACGGAATCGGTTTTGAAATCAGTTTTATCCACCGGGACATCGCAGCTTCCGGCAAGAATACCATTGATATAAAACTTCAGTGTTCCGGGCAGCTCCCAAGTGGCGGTGATCCGGGAGAATACATTGCGCGGCAGAGCTTTTGCCGGATTGGTAGAATACCATTTTTTTTCAGAACGGTCATAGTAAGCCAGAGAGATTTTGCCGCGACGTGAAATCAGGTGCAAACCATCGCCTTTGGGAGAATATGTTGAAAAAAGGTATTGACTGCCTCCGGCAGGACGCTCATGACGGACGACCATTTCCAGCGAACCTTTACTGCCGGGGAACGCCCGGGACGGCACTTTGACGGAATCGCCGTCTTTGACAAAACGGACTGCTTCCAGATCTTCTTTGATCCATGAACTTTCCAGAAGAGTGGATTCCGGATGGTTGCCTTGACCGGAAATATCTCTGATACCTTCATCGACATTGAGTATGAAAGCATATTCAACGGTCGTTTTCGCACTCAACAGATAACTGAAGCATAACACCGGCAACAATAAAAAAAGTTTTTTCATTTCACATCCTTTGGGTATTCAAATTAATATTCAATATTTTTACACGGTCATGAGCAACATGAAACTTAAAATTCCAAAGCGGCGACTCCCTGCGGCGGCAATTCCAGAGTTTGGGTATTGAAAGGCTGTTTGTGCAAATTGCCGTCATTGTCAGCGATAAGCCAGTGCTTGGGTTTGCCGGGGAATTCCTGCGGATCCAGAGTAAAAGTGAATACCGCCTTTTGGTCAGTATGGTTGGTGAAAAACGCTGCCGGAGTTCCGGCGGTATTGCGCCATGCCGAGGCGTTGACAGCCGGATAATTGATCTTGTTTTTGCCGATTTTTTCTTTGGTCGGCGGAAGCTCACATTTGACAGCCGGCGGGCGGAGCATTTCTCCGATACCGATTTGTTTGTAAAAATGTTTACGCATCGCGATCAGTTTGCGGTAATACGGGGTAAATTTTTCGGTCAGATAAACCCGGTGGAGTTTTTCATCGGAATCGCCCATGAAAATCCTGCCGAGAAATGCGCCGATATGGAAACAGCTGGTGATTTGAACTCCCGGATAATTGGTGTTGCGACCATAAACAAATTGACGGTCATGATAGATTTTTGTCCATACCGGAACGGCGTGTTCATAAATGTTTTCGTGGTGAAGTTTGAAGTCGATCACATCCACGAATTGTTCGATATTCGCCTCACTGGAAATAACGAAATCGGGAATGAGTTTGCGCATTTCAGTGCGGATGAGTTTGGCAAGTACCCGCTGTCCGGTCACTGATGCGGTGGTGCTGCCCGGTTCATGACCGTGATTGGCCGCCCAGCAATGCGGCTGACCGCGTCCGAAACTGTCCAGATACATTCCGGCAAAACCATTTTTGACGGCATCTTTTTTGATGATTTCCAGCAGCCGCTGCTGCCATCCCGGAGCGATCCGGCACACGTCAAAAGATTTATTGGCGTAGAGTTGAAATGTTCCGTCCAAATAGCGCATGACCAACGGTTCGACAGCTTTGCTGTCGGCATGTCCGGGCACACCGGGCTGGTCATAGATCCGGGTATTGAGGTAGCCGATAGTATAGATGTTGTTTTTTCGGAATTCCGCGACGGCTTCCGGCACGCCGGGGATCGTTTGCAGTTCCGGCCGGGCATTGAATTGACCGGCACCGTGAAATGTGGATGGTGTACCGGCAGGAACATAACCGTAACTGTACCAGACCCCCAATCCGGCGGTATTCAGAAGTTTTTTTGCGGTACGGACATTGTCGACATTTATTTTTACCCGTTGGACGGAGCGTTCCAAATCGCTGTAGTTCGGAGTGAAAGTGCTGTGACGGGTGGCGATGTGAAGATCGTAGATCCATTGCGGCAGGTCGGTGCGCTTATCCAGAGTACCGATGGCACTCCATGGCTGCTGTTCTGCCCATTTCCGGTAATGTTTGGCGGCATCGTACCAATCTCCGGGGATAATGGCGGAACGTATCGGGTATTGCTGAACAAACTGCCGGGAAACCGCTCTTTGGCGCGGAGTCTGGTTCACGGCGAGAACCAGAGTTTTTTCCTGCGGATGACTGTTAAAGTGAAATTCTTTGTAATTGCCGCTGGCATCATCGGTATGCAGGTATACTCCGGGGACATTTTTGCCGTAGAGATAGGCGAACTGCCAGTGTGCGCCGCCGGGATAACTGCTGCCCAACCGCCGTTCCTGTCCGGATTTCAATGCAAATGCATCGGGGATGTTTATACCGTAATATTTTGGATAACAGAGAAACATTTCACGCGGGTTTTTGGCGGTAGGCCGGCATGGTATCCGGGGAAAAGTCAGGGAATCCACGCCATATTTTTCCGGCAGGATCCCGGTGTTGATCTGCCAGTTGAGTTCTTTTTTTCCGGAAGCAGATACTGTCGCGCAAACATCGGTTTTGCTCCCATCGGGCAGGGCGACATCATGCCAGAACAACTTGATTTCATCCTGCCCGGTGCGAAAAGAACTGCGTGCGGCATCATCAGCTGAAAGATTGATATATTTTCCGGTGGTTTTGTCGTACAAACGCAGCAGCCATGCCGGGATATCTCTGGTATCGGAAACATATTCCACGCCGTCGCACTGCCAGCTTTTTATCAGCAGAGAAACGGTATCAAAAGCGAGGGTCATCGCCCCCGCTTTGATGGTGACACGTTTATTGGAAGTTTTTTTTACCGGAGTTTTTGCTGCCGGTATTTTCGGAGTGTTGAGCAGTTTTACACTGTGGATCATGCCCTGGAACACCGATTTTTTCTGATAGCTGCTGCCGATAAAAAGCAGTGAATCGGCAGTGAAATCCGGAACCGTATCGACTTTGACCGAACCGGCAGGGCGGTCATTGATATAAAGTTTTACTTCTCCGGGCAGTTCCCAGGTGAGATTGATTTTGACAAATTTATTCAGCGGCAGCGGGCGGATATTGGCGGCGTTGTACCATTTTTTTGCGGAACGGTCATAAAAGCCGAAGTGCAGCCGGTTTTTCCGGTAAGAGAGGTGAAATCCGTCACCTTTGGCGGAGTAGCAGCTGAAAATGTAGTTAATAGGTACACTTTTCTGCTCCAGTTTGACAATCGCTTCCAGACCGCCGCGCGCTCCCGGGAATGCGGCAAACGGCAGTTTGATGCCGTCGCCGTCTTTGGCGAAACGGATGGCATCAAGTTCGCCCTTGACAAAGCTGCTTTCGCCCGGAGTGTTTTCGGGATGGAATGCGTTGCCGCTCAAGTCTTTCAGAGGTTCGTCAATAGTTAATTCAAACACATATTCGGCACGGACATCGCCTTTGACAGCGGCGGGGAGTGCAGATTTTGTCGGAGCGGCGGCGGCAGTACCGAATTTCAGATTGTCGATCTTGCCTTTGAAGCCATCTTTATTGATTTGATTGCTCTGCACAAAAAATTTGGTATTTG
This sequence comes from Lentisphaeria bacterium, assembly GCA_017504435.1. Classification (GTDB taxonomy): domain Bacteria; phylum Verrucomicrobiota; class Lentisphaeria; order Victivallales; family Victivallaceae; genus UBA1784. The sequence continues at coordinate 197,930 of JAFVRD010000053.1, forward strand.
GGGCGAAATTTGGAGCTTCCGGAACGGTCATCATACCGGCATTTTTGCCGTCAATGGTCAATGAAACTTTGCCGGGCAGTTCCCAGGTCATGGTCACGGCAGATTTTTTATTGGGAGTCAAAGGGCGGGGACTTTGGGTATGGTACCATTTTTTTGCGGAACGGTCATAGAATGCCGTCTGCAGCCGGTTTTTCCGGTAAAGCAGGTTGAATACGTCACCTTTAGATGAGTATATACAGAAAATATACTGCTGTTCCGGTTGTTTGTCTGTCAGTGTCAACTCCATTTGGACTGCACCTTTGGCGGCGTTGAATTGAGCAAACGGGATCTCTGCGGCATGGAGCGGGCACAGTATTGCTGCCATCAAAAACAAAAGTACGGAAAAACTGATTTTTTTCATAATTTGTGTTCCTTTGTATAAGTTGAAAAATTATTGCCAATCTGTATTTTTCTTATTTTGATGGTACGGGGAAAATTTTTTGGTAATGGCATCATCTTTTTTCAGATAATTTCCATATCCGGGAATTGCCTGCAGATAGCTATTGGCATTAAATGTTTCAGCATGACCATCGGCACAGGCGATATTCAATGCGGTGTTTTTCAGATGCCTGACCTGTACCCGGGCATGACCGCTGGCTGAGTAGTTGCCTTTACCCAAATTCCAGTGATTGGCATCTGCAAATACGATCAATTTATCGGCATCAACCAATTTCCCGGCTTTGTAAAATTTTGAGGTGTTGGGATCCATTTCCTGGGCAGATCCAGAAGTACCGTCTTTTCCAGCTGCGTTTCCCATCAGGGTCGCGTTCATTCCGTAACTTTGCGCTTTGGGACCGCCTTTACTCCCTGTTTTGGTTTCATCCATCGGTTTTGGTGACGTACCACTGAACTGCATCCAACTGCCTTTTGCCGGCATCGACGGGCAACCGTTGACGGATCTTTCGCTGTTGTACCATGTGTCTTTGGATTCCTGCGGCGCAATAAACACCTGCAGCGGCGTATTGTAGTAAGCCCAAAACAACAGATTATTATCATGCGGGCGGTCAGCTGTCGGCCACGGCATCTGGTTTACCGATTGGGGCATCAGGAAATCGTCATAGGTGTTGGTGTATGCCAGCGACCCCAACCCGTACTGCTTGAGATTGTTGAGACATGAAGTGCTTTTGGCGCGTTCACGCGCACCGTGCAGAGACGGCAGCAACATAGCTGCCAGAATGGCGATGATCGCGATCACGACCAGCAGTTCAATCAGCGTGAACGCTGATTGAGTGAAGATGTGAAGGTGTGAGGAACTTTTTTGACGGGTGTCAAAAAAGCGTGAAGTGCGCCCTTTCGGGCGTAAGGATGTGCAGTTTTTATAATTTTTTTTGAGGTAAGACAACGGCAAAATACCTGTTTGACAGATTTTACTCACCAGCAGTTCGATCAAAGTGAATTTTTTGATGTTCATATTTTATTTCCCTGATTCAATAATGCATGTCCGCCTGAATGGCTGGATCATGGTTTTTCCATTGATATATTCAATTTGACATTTTTTCCTTTACAGATGTACGACCTCATCATGCCATTGCGGGTAGCTGCTGCCGGTGCAGAATTTCCGGAAATGCAGCCGGGGCGGGACAGAGATCATGCAGGGATCATTGTCCATACTGCGCTCCACTAATATTTGAGCCTGACGGAAAATATCATCTTCCCCGGAAATGATCGGCAGCGGGAAACTTTCCAGCTGGATATCATTGTTATAACCGGCAATGATGATTTTGTTGCGGAATTTTTCATTGCCCGGAGCCAGCAGACAACCGCCTCCGCCAATGGCGCAGGCATCATTGGCGAACATTACCGCTTGGGGAATATGCGGCATTTTCAGAATATTTTCCATCGCCTGATAACCGCATTGCCATGACAGACGCATATTTTCGGTGTTGTTGCTCACCCAGTTCGGCGAGGAAACCGCTTCCGGCTGCGGTGTCTGGTAAACGTATTTTTCCATGGCTTCCCGGAAACTCAATTCCGGAAATGCCTGATGCAGAGCCCGCAGATATTTCCGGCCCGGATTTATATCTCCGAAATGGACAAATTTGAAATCCCCTCCGGTAGTTTCGGTCAGATATTTCAGGATCCTCACTCTGCCCAGTTCACTGCCGTTGCCTGCATACCGGGGGCAGATATCCTCTGTGCCGATAAAATTCACTTCTGACTGTATTAAAATATCAATGATTTCGTTCATCCCGAATGGATGGCCGTAAATAATGACACTTTCCACTCCCCGGTGGATCAGATTACGTACCAGTTCACAATTCTGTTCGGCATGGTTGCCCAGCGAGTGGACATAAACGGTACAGCCTCTCTGGTTGAAGCTCCTCAGCACCGACAACAGCAATTGCCGTTGTTTGGCTTCATTGTAGTAATTTCCGGATGAAGTGAGCATGGCAAAGGTATTGGTTTTTCTGCCCCGCATCAATTGATACCCGAAATTGGGACGGTAATGGAATTTTTTGGCGGCATTCAAAACTTTTTGCCGGGTGGCTTCTGAACAGTAGTTGCTTTTGCGGTTGTTCAATATCTGGGAAACGGTCGGCACAGAAACGCCGGTGTACTCCGCTATAGTTTTCAACGTGACTTTCGCCGCCATTTTTTTATGTCCCCGATTGAGATTTGCAAAGTTTATACAAATAATGTTTGTATTATCTGAAATAAGTATAGCTCTGCTTTGGTGATTTGTCAAGAGTAATGGATAAAAATTTTTCTTTTTTACGCTCCGTTTTACTGCCGGCAGCAAAAAAATGCCGCACTTTCAAGGGTGCGGCAAGTACGGCAAAAAATTTTGAGCTTACATGTTCCAGCTGGCGATATCATCGTGCAGTCTGTGATTGGCATCATCGCTTGTATATATGCAGCCGTCCAGACTTTTATTGCAGCCTTTATCATCAGTTCCATTGGGCCCGAATGAATATACTGCCGCGTCGGCAGCGATGGTTTTATTGGTATCCGGCAGTTTGATGATACCGTCTTTGGTGATTTTTATGTAGACGGTGTAGGGATTGCCCCACGGGTCACGCCATAAATAGGGCAGGTTGTTTTCATCATTGTACTCCTTCGTGGGATCAAATCCTTTTTTCGGTTCCAGGTAAACTTTTTTTCTCAAATTTACTGAAACCGGATTTGATGAGGTGAATTCCTTATTTTTGGGTGTAGACAGCTCGGCGATCATGGCATCGTACACTTCCTGAGCATTTGCAGATGTTCCGGCAGGTATCGTCGCCAGACTGTTTGTTCCGCTGGAGGTCGTTCCGCTGGACGATAAAACATCACTGTTTGACAAAGAGACATTTTTATCTCCGATTTTGTAATTGGAACTGCTTTTTTTCAGCATTTTGCCATAGTCAGTATCAAGCTGTTTCAAGGCGGTGAGCAATGCGGTGATATCACTTTTGGCTTCGGTTTCCCTGCCGCTTTCCTGAGCGACAATTACGACCGGGATGACGATACCGGCGAGAATGGAGATGATCGCGATCACCGTCAGCATTTCGACCAGAGTGAAGCGGGAAAAATAACGTTTCATTTTTGAATTTCCTTATATTTTGTTATCGTCTTATTGTTTGTAAAATTTTTACCGTCCGTTTTTGTTGCACTGCAAATCCGGCACATTCGGGGACTTTACCAAATAGAATTATTCTGATAAAATCACGGCTTTTCATGATACAATACTGCCGGGAGGATATTTTTCAAACAGATTTCAGAATTTTTTTGCAAAAAAATCGGGATTTTTCTTGACAATGTGCTTTCGGACGGCTATTTTTTCTAAAGTGGAACTGTTTTCCTGTAATGTTATCACAAAGGTATTGGATTATGAAAAGACACTTTTTTACTTTGACGGAACTTTTGGTCGTGATCGGTATTATCGCGGTGCTTGCCGGTATGGCACTGCCGGCGATAAGTTATTCCCGTTCCCGTGCCCGCCGCACTGCTTGTATCAGCAATCAGGGGCAGACCATGAAAATGCTGATGTCAAGTATGGCTAAATCAAACAATATGCTTTATTCCGGCGACAGTAACCGGATCGGAAATCTCAGCGGAGATGGTGTGACCTCAGAACAGCAAAGTGCAAATAACCGGAAAAGCTGGACCGTGAGTCTTTATAAAAAAGGTATGATCCAGACGCTGGAAGCACTGCGTTGTCCGGCGATGGAATATACGACCGAGGACAAAGGCAGCGCACTTACTGATGATATGCTTAAAGAAGCATACGGATTGGTTTATACCGATGAGAATTCCGGCAGGATGGATTTCCGCGGCAGTAAATTGCGTACTTACGGAACCGGAAACAATAAAACCGAGGTTGGCGCCAGTGTGCTGGTTATGGGTGGCTGTGTTTCGGATAATATGACTTTCCCTGCCAAAAACCTTTTCATCAATGAAACGGTCGGGACAAATAAACTTGCTCCGCTGCATCTCAAAGGGACCAATGTTTTCTTCCTGGACGGACGTGCCGCATCGATAGAAATAGAAGAATTTGACAATGCCGGCAGGTACTATTATCCGGCTCAGACCGGGGACAAAACCGGAGAGGCAAAAGCACTTACCAAAGATCACTGGCTGTAAGCTGCCGGAATACAAAAAGATGGCTGTTGCAAAACCTTAAAAAAGGTGAGCAACAGCCTTTTTCTATTGTTTGAGCTGAAAATCAATGGTATAATAAGTCATGACATAGAAAATCATGGCTTATTTTACAAGTTCCCGATGTCGGTTGTTCCTTTCCTCAAACGGTTTGTTTGAGAAAGGGTGGATCGGATATATTTTGAGGAAATTCAAAAAATCGGAATTGTTTTTTATCGGCAATGATAAAAGCAATTCCTCTCAAAAGTTTTGGGAAGATGGGGTGCGGGGAAGATAACCTTTTTCAAAAAGGTGTCTTTCCCGCAGAATCATTTTTGCAACAGCTTTTTTTGGGTATTTACGGATGTACTCTCTGCGGAGTTGTTTTTTACCAAATTCACTTACATGAATTTTGCCAGCAGTTCTTCTTTGGATGCGGTTGAGAAGTATGATGCCGGAATGTCCAGGATCGTAAACGCTCCGCTCCGTCCCTCTCTTGCCAGCCGCACTGCGGCGCGGGCATGGGCGACCATAACATTGGCGGTGGCTTCCGGATTACTGCCCCACTGGCAGCGGTATTCTACCCGGGCGGGATTGCCGCTGCCGGTGACTCCGGCGGCGACGACCAGCCCGTCATGGGGGAATCCGGCGCATTTTTCATTCAGATATTCCTGGGAAACAAAGTTTATTTCTGTTTTATAAGGTGCGAAATAACCGGGCATGGTGCGGATGGTTTCGGCGACTTTTTCCGGATCGGCACCGTCTTCCAATACCACAAAGCACTCTCTGGTGTGCATATCTCCGGCGGTGAAATCCGGATTTTCCCCCCGGCGGACTTTTTCGATGGATCCGGTGACTGCATGGGTATACTGCCGGGCATCTTTCACTCCGGGGATGGTGCGCAGGGCATCGCTGTGGCCCATGCTCAAACCGCCGGATTCACCCAGTCCGTAAAAACCGTAAGCGCGGCTGCCGGGCAGAAAGGCATTGCCTAAAGTACGTTCCAGTGAAAAAATTCCCGGATCCCAGCCGGTGGAAATAACGGCGACTTTTCCGGCAGCGTTGGCGGCAGAATCCATCGTTTTGAAATATTCAGGTATCCGGCTGTGGTTGTCGAAACTGTCCACGGTGCACACTTTGGCACAGAGTGCCGGCCCCTGCACCGGCAGGTCATCTTTGCTGCCGCCGCAGAGGATCGCCACATCCGGGCGCAATTCGGCGATCCATTGATCGGCATCGGCGATCTGCATGACCGGAATACCGGAAACCGTTTTTTTGACCCGGTCGGGATTGCGGGATACGATCCCGGCAAGGATCATATCGGGATTATTTTTCAATGCGGCGATCACCCCGCGGCCGACATTGCCGTAACCGGCGACAACGACTCTGATTTGAGACATGGAATTTTCTCCTGAAAACAGTTGTATTTTTATTAGGCTGTGTACTGAACACAGACTGATTTTTCTGCGGCGGTACGATATTGCCTTTGACTTCGCTCTGACCGTCATCAGGCAGTTGGCAAATCGTAATATTGGTGATATGTTCTGTTTTTTGCAATAAACTTTATCAAAAATGTGGAACATCACCGATTATTAATATAGTTATTCCCGGAATATTTTTCAAGCATCAGAAATCAAATTTCCGGTAAAGAATGATCATTCTGTTCCGGATGATTACGATTGGCATTGCGGTATCGGAGCGGCGAGACGCCGGTACATTTTTTGAAAAAGCGGGAAAAGGCGTAAATACTGCCGAACCCCAATTTACCGGCGATTTCGGAGATATTCAAACGGGAGTGGGTCAGCAGATGCACTGCGCGCCGCCGCCGTTCATTGTTGCGGACTTCCGACGGGGTTTTGCCGGTCGCTTTCTTAAAAAGCATCCGCAGATGTCCGGTGGAGACGCCCTGTTCACGGGCGATTTCAGTGAAACGTTTGCTGTCGCCCTGGGGTGTCACCAATATCCGGCAGAGACGTTTTACCGCCGGAGGGATCACCTCCGGAGCCGGATTGTTTATGCCGTCAGGACTCCGCAGGGTATTGAGTAACAGGGCCAGACGCAAAATACATTCTGACGCCAGTATTTCCGAATCTTCAGCGAGCCTGAATCCGGCACAGCTGTTGCGGAATTCTTCCAGTAAACGGAGCTGTTCCGTTTCCAGATGAAACAGTTGATTGCGCATGATGGTCAGCCATTCCGGTTCATGGTCGAGTGAAAACCGGATGAACAGCCATTGCACTTTTTCATCCCCCAGCGGCAATCGCCGGTGAGGTTGACCGGGTGCGATCAGCAGAGCTTCGCCGACGGAGAGAATATAAGGGATGTTTTCCACAGCCATACACCCTTTGCCGTCAAGACAGCAGAGCAGCAGATAATGCCGGTGTAAATTGGTGGACAATTCCAGATCATGCCGGTCCGGTTCGTTACGCAAAAATAAATGACAATCCTGCGGAATAAGCGGTTTGGCAAAAATATTCCGGTTTTGCGAAGAATCTGTTGATTCCGGAGGTTGAAAAGTGTCTTTAATTTCGCTTATCATCGTTTTGGTTAAAAAAAAAGTGTTTTGTGCCATTTTTTTTAATCTAATATGACAGTATATTAAATGCAAACCTGAAAATGAAAATTTTTGAAAAAATGAGCATTTCTACAGTCAGAATATGTTTTTTGACAGCATCGCTTATGCTGTTGTCAACTTTGGCGGGAAAGGAGGGGAAAATGAATTATACAGCTGCCAGATACAGCGTAGATGAAACTGATGTGCATCCGTATATTTTGCCGCCGCTTGCCGGAAAAGAGCCGTTGACTGCCAAGTCATGGCAGGAACGCCGCCGTCCGGAGATACTGCAGCTTTTGAAAGATGAGTGCTACGGCGAACTTCTGCCTGCTCCAGACCGTACCGAGGTGACTTTGCTCAATGAAAAACACGGTGCATTGGGCGGAACTGCCATCCGGCGGGAAGTGAAAATCACTTTTGTTATGACTGACGGCCGTGAACATTCTGTGATCATGCTGGTTTATCTGCCGGCAAAACGCAGCGGAAAAGTTCCGGCATTTCTGGGATTGAATTTCAAAGGCAATCACCATACGACCGGGGAAACGGATGTATTGCCCACCGGAGGGGAATTTGTGGAATCAGGACACGCTCTGCAGCAGCACCGCTGGTGTTTTGACAAGGTCATCGCCCGGGGATATGCCTCGGCGACGATCTGTTATCACGATTTGCATCCGGATAAAATAAACAACACCGGAAAAAGTGTATTTGCCCTGTTTTTTCCCAGAGAACGTTATCCGCAGATAATGGAAAAATATTCGGTTATCGGTGCATGGGCGTGGGGATTGAGCCGTGCGTATGAAGTGTTGTCAGCTATGCCGGAGATCGCCGGAGACAGGGTGATCGTTCACGGGCACTCCCGGCTGGGGAAAACGGCTTTGTGGGCGGGGGCATCAGATCAGCGTTTTGCCATGGTGATCTCCAATAATTCCGGTTGCGGCGGTGCGGCACTGCACAAGCGCAAATTCGGTGAAAATCTCTCCCAGCACTTTGAAGCGCATGTGCAGCGCGGTGTGCCGGTCTGGTTCGTCAGAAAGCTGCATGATTACATCGGCAAAGAGGAGACGTTGCCATTTGATGCTCATTATCTGCTGGCATTGATCGCGCCCCGGCAATTGTGTGTGGCAAGTGCCACGGAGGATCTCAGTGCCGATCCCCGGGGGGAATTTCTGGCATGTGCGGCGGCGGCGGAAGTTTACAGTTGTTTCGGTTATCCGCCCTTTGCTGCCGGTAAAATGCCCGGAGCAGGCGAACATGTACCGGGCATCATCCATTATCATTTGCGTAAAGGTATCCATGATCAGACTCCCCATGATTGGGAACGTTATCTGGATGCTGCGGACAGATATTTCAAACAACCCTGAAATCATATAAAAAAAGGAGCGCAGTTATGAAACGTTCAGTTTTGCTGGTGGTGTTGAGTGCGGCAGTATTATTGGGAGCTGCCGAAATCCGGACTGACAGTTTTCTCAAACATGCCCTGGGGTGGGATACCCGGCCGTATTGGGGCGGTGAAGTCACCCGGGAAAACGGGCTGATAGTCATTAAAAGTACCGATTTCAAAAATCGCGGAGAATTCTGGGGGCGTGCCATCGGCTGGCCGCTGAATAAAAAAGTTGTCCTGGCGGATAAACATTTCCGGATTACCGTGATGGTAAAAGGCAAAGGCGACGTTGAGACCGGATTTCTGCTTGCCATTCCCAAAGCTGCCGGTAAAATGTCTTACGATTATGTGCGTTCAGAACCGGTCAAACTGAGTGAAGAATTTCAGCCGGTCAGTTTTGAGATCGATCTGACCGGAGTTGCTCCTAAAGATATGACTCCGATGGTCGAGGTCAAGGGCAAAAATGCCGTGGTATATTTGCAGCGTGTGGTGATCGAAGAGATCGCCGGCGGCGGGGCGATCGCTGCCAAACCGCTGTATGCGGTTGATTTCACCAAAGGGCGTCCTATGGGATGGGATACCCGGCCGTATTGGGGCGGTGAAGTCAAAATAGATGACAGGACTTTGCTGATCAAAAGTACCGATTTCAAAAATCGCGGAGAATTCTGGGGCCGTGCCATGGGTGTCGGCTTGGATAAAAATGCGGTTGCCGCCGGTAAAAGTTTCAAAATGATGGTCATGGTCAAAGGGCAGGGGGAATTTGTTGCCGGATTTTTGATTTCCAGTAAAAAAGAAAACGGCAAATGGGATTACAAATATGTCAAAATGGATACTCCGGTTCAGTTGACCGGGAGCTGTCAGCCGGTTTATTATACCGTGGATATTTCCGGCATGACCCCGCAGGCAGTCACTCCGTTTGTGCAGGTCATCGGCGAAAATAGTTTCGCCCGGCTCCGGGAAGTGAAGGTTTGGCAGGTCGCTTCCGGCGGAGTTAAAGCCGCCGAATTTAAGAAAGCACGTCCGGTTCCGGCAAAATCCGCGGTTGAAAAAGCCGCTGCACCCAAAGATAGGATCATCCGCAAAACGGTTGCATCTGTTAATTTCAAAAAAGGTTTGCGCAGCTGGGATACCCGGTCGTATTGGGGCGGTGAAGTTTCAAAATCCGGTGATGATCTGCTGCTCAAAGCCACCAATTTCAAAAACAAGGGCAAATTCTGGGGGCGCGTGCTGGGAACTCCGCCCCGGAGAGTTGATGTCACCGGTAAACGTTTCACGGTTACTTTCAAAGCTAAAGGACAGGGGGAATTTTATCCGGGAGTTCTGCTTTATGTAAAGAATGAAGCCGGTAAAGTCGACAACAATTATTCCACCGTCAAAACTCCGTTTATATTGACCGGAGAATACAAATCATACTCCTATAGTGTTGATTTGTCTGCACAGGCTCCGGTGGCGATGATCCCGTATCTGGAAATTCGCGGAGAAAACAGTTGGGTTTCAGTCCGTTCCTGCCAAGTGGAAATGCTTACCGGTGCCAATGCCCAAATGGAATTGGTCACTCCGTTCGCGGTGTTTCCGCAGGGGGCGGCGGTTCCGGATCGTGAATTCAAATTTTCACAGAAAGATGTTGCAGTTCAGACGCTCCAATTCCCGGTCGGCAAGCAGGAAAAAGCAGTTATTCAGCCTGAGATCAGCGGCGAAAACGGCGTTGTAAAAGTTCCGGTGCAGTCAAATGCCGATGGATTGATCAAATTTGTTGCCGCTGCAGACGGTGCAACGGCGACCGGTTTTATTTCCGGGGTAGAGCAGTCGGTTTATGACCGTCTGGATGCAATAGCAAAACAAATCCGCACCGACCGTCCGGTATCTATTCTTTATATAGCAGACAGTCTTGCTGATTTTGACCGGGGATTCAATGCGGTCGATCATTTGGAATTTTTCCTCAATAAATACAATCCCGGCAAATTCACGATCAGCAATTATGCCGTGGCAGGCGATTACATTCTGCGCGTGGAAGAACGGCTGACCGGAAAACGTACCAGTGATAAACAGCGTTATAATGGTATTTTTGACCGGAAATATGATCTGGTCATTATTGCGCTGGGCAATAATGATACCCATGCGCGCAGCACCGATAATTACGAAACACCCTTAGTTCCGGTTGCCGGGATAAAAGGTTCTTTTGAACGGGTCATCGGTATCATTCGCAAACACAGTCCGGCTCCGGTCTGGCTGCTGTCGGCATCCAAAAGCGATATTGATGCAATGACCAAAAAAAGTGATCTCGCTACATCCAAAGGCCGGTTGGGTATCCGGTTCGGTGTTGTCAAGCATGCCGTGAATTTCAATGCGGAAGTAAAAAAAGTCGTGGCCAGCGGCGAAAATATGCGTTATATAGATATTTTCACTCCGATGACTCAGGAATTTGATCCGGCGAATTACCTTGACGGAGTGCATTTGTCACTCAAAGGCCACCAGTTGTTTGCTGAATTGCTGCTCAAAGCATTTGTTAAATAAGGTCGTGTGAAATGGTTTCGTTCCGGGAAATATTGTTTATTCTGCCGGTCGCAGCACTGCTGGTCATTCTCGGTGCCGCCGGAGCCGGAACTGCCAAAAAAGCAGTTTGCGCTGATAATCTGCGGCAGATTTACCGTGCCGCCCAAAGTTACAGTGCTGACAATAACGGCATGATCGTGCCGTCATTTGTCTCTCCCGGAGCGGGACGGCGCACTTACTGGGCGGAATTTCTGCTGCCGTACATCCGGCAGGTCGGTAATTTTTACTGTCCAGCCGACAGCAAAGGTCAGCGCGGAATGGTAAAACATGATTTATTGCCGCTGATGTTTGATTTGCGGTATGTCAGTTACGGAATAAGCTATTACATTTCCAGTACCGGTCGGCAGGCTTCAGCGGCATTGCCGTACAATATCAATGCAGTTGCTGACCCGTCATACGTTGTTTATTTCGGAGATGCCGCAATTTTACAGCTGCGTCCGACTTCTGGCTGCTGGAAGCGGGATTGGAATCCGGTGCATGAATCTCAGGGTGCCAACTATGTGATGGCGGATGGGCATGTGGAATTTTTTACGGGAAGCAATCCCGGTTTGTACGATAAGCTGCCGGGATGGAAACAGGATCGCAAACGTTGGAAAAATTGGAAAAAATTATGAAAAAAACTGTTTTTTTATGGTTGTGTTGTACGGTTTCTGTGCTGTCAGCTGCAGTGATCACGCCGAATGTGAAACTGGAAGTTTCCGGTAAAAAACTGTATCTGCACAATTTGATGCAGCCGCGGTCATGGCACAAAGCGCAATTGCGTCCGTTCATGTATGACGGCAAAATGAAAAAATATATTCCTGCAGACGTGACGGTTTCTGATTCTGACGGCGCAGTGACGCTGCATTGGGAAACCGAACAATGGCAATATACCACCCGGTTTTCAGCAAAAAAGATGTTGATTCTAGGAGAATCGGTTCTGGTCAATAAAAGCGGAAAAGAGCTTTTTCTGGAACCGGGATTTATTGCCAAAGCCGATTTTTCAGAAGCACCGGAACTCTTTTGGGACGGTTTCGGAAAAATGCGGACTATAGGCAAAGAACCGCTGGTGCGTAACGGTATTAAAGGTAAATTGATGAAACATATCGCATCATCCGCAATACCGTTTGCCGGTTCTGCGGTGATGACCGGCAAAAGCGGGATCCATTTGGGGCATGTGATGTTTGATCCGGTCAGCTACAGTGCCAGTGGTTATGACCCGGTGAAAGGGGAATTGCGGTTCAGTCAGCGGGTGGCGGTCCATCCCGGTGAGACTCTGCAGCTCCGCTGGGTAGCCGGAGCGATGGATGCTTCATACGGCGGTGCGGAAGCGGCAGTTCAGCAGCACTATGATGCGTTTCCGGAATTGTGGACGGTTTCCGGTGGGCAGCAGAATCCTTATGTATGGGGGAATCATGCCCATTACCGCACCTGGTGGATAACTCCGGTTCCAGAAGAGGTGCGGCGGTACCGGATCAGTTGTGAATGGACATACACACCGTATAAACGTTCCGGAGACATGCTCTGCCGTCCGGAGCAGTGGGATTACCGTCCGAATAATCCATTCCGTAAAAAGACACCGCGTTTCGGCGGATATATGTTGGCGTATCCGGGAATGAGCAGAGAGGAGTTTTTGCAACTCCGCAAGGAACGTTATCTTAAATACGGCAAAAAGTACGGCTGGCTCTTTTATAACAGCTGTTCGGGAACCTGGTGTGAGATCCAGCTTGCCAAAAGCAAATACCCGGATTCACTTACCGATGACACCAGCAGTCCGACATTGTTGAAAAGCTGGAGTACGGGGCACGACTGGGAAGTCCGGGTATTTCCGATGGGGACAAGTTTTGCTGCCGATTTCCGTGCTGATATGAAAAAACTCACTGAGGAATTGGATCTGCCCGGTTTTGCACTGGATTGCGGTTCCGGCGGGGTATATTATCGCGGACCGGCAGTGAAAAAACATCTTCCCGGCAGAGCATGGGATGACGAAGGAGTGTTTATTGACCAGAGTGTGGCGATCAATGATGAGGTGGATTATATCCATTCACTGCGTCCTGGCAGCATGAGTGTATTTATCAACGGCCCGCTGAAAGGAGATCTGGTCATGTATGAAGAAAGTCTGGTCGAGCTGGCAAAACTCCGGAATCTGATGCCGCTTGCCAAGTGGCACGCCGGTCCCCGGCCCACCGTCAGTCATGGTCATGGCTGGGAATACCGCAATATGGTTCCGGATTGGCGGAGCAAAACATCGGAAGAATTTTGTGATATTATCGGCAAAATGTCCGATCACATGATTTTTTCCCAATTCCAGCTGGGCATCAATACCACTTATATTTCCATGTCCGGCAATCCTCAGCAGATCTATATTCTGCCGGAATATGAAGAGCTTAAGCGGGCAGGCTGGAATTCTCTGGTTCCATTGAAACTTGCCGATACGCTGTATGCGCCCTACCGGGGATGTTTCGGCAGCGGGCAGAACAGTTTCTTTTTCCTCGGCAACTCCCGTCCGGCGGAGTGCAGCGGAGAAGTCGTATTGGACAATGAATTGCAAAGCCGCCGTAAAAATACGGCTTTACTGGTAGTTCGCAAACTCCGCAGCAAAGCTGAAACGGTCAACCGGATCAATGGCAGATATACGGCGTTTGATGCTGTGCTGCCCTCCCGCGTACCGGTGTTGTTTGAAACGGTTTGCGCGGTTGAAGGCGCAGAGAAGCTCTGTGCCGCTGTTTCCACAGAAAAACGCCTTGACAGGCAAAGCTGGAGCGTGGAGTTGAGTGATTGCAAACCATTCGCTGCAAAAGTGTTTCCCCGGGATATCCGCGGATTTACTCTGACCGGATTGGAGCTTAACGGCAAAAAACTGCTTCCGGGCGCAACGGTCACGCTGAAATCCGGAGACAAACTGGTGGGAAATTATATTTCAGATACATTCCGGATCACCCGGGACGCATTGCATAAATTTCCGTTTACCAACGCTGACGGACGGATTTCGTGCCGGCTCCATGTTCCCGCCGGAGATCAGGGAGCCAAAGCTGGTGCGCAGCGGTTCAATGAGTTTTTCCGTTATTTGAAAAAGCAGAAGTTCCTTCCGGATGTAACACCGGCTCCGGTGACCTCCAATCAATCCAGTTTGCAGCGTGCCGATGTGATCGCATTTGCCACCGGAGCTGATGAAAACACCATTTCAGCTCTGCCGGGTGGCGGTATCATGCTTAAAGCCCGCAATGCTGATGAGTTGGAAAAACTTACCTGCATACTGCTGGATGAAATGGACAAACTTTATCCTTACGTCATACCGTTCGGACCGGTTATGGGGTTGAATCGGGAGATGATCTATTCGGCAAAAATGCAGGGAAAACATCTGCCGCAGCGTCCGTATTTTGAATGAGGTGAATAAATGATAAAACGGATATTTTTCGCAGGATTAGGTGTATTGCTGCTCAATGGCTGTACTGCCTACCAATGCAGTATGAGCAAAGGATTCATCGGACCGGATGTTCCGGAATATATTTTCAGCAACGGTTTGATCCGGATCAAAGTCGCATCCGGGATCGCCGGAATCGTCAGCGGTTTTGAATATCTCCCGGAAAAAAAACAGTTGTTTGAACCGCTGATTTACAAGGTCGAGAAACACGATCTGCTGCCGGACAGTGTCCATGCCTCTGTGACCGGAGGACGGGAACTGGTTTGGGGAGTAGGAAATTTCGGCAATGCCAAAATGACCGTACACCGTGTCCATGTGGAACCGGCAAAAACGTTTATAGAAATGAGTACCCGCTTTTTTCAGGGAGAAAATATCGAAGCCCGGAAGCGTGTCGAGATTCACTCTGGAACCTTGCTGGTGGATGTGACATTTACCATTGTCAACCGGAATAAAAAAATGCAGAAAATGTCGTTGTGGAAACATCTGACCGCCAGAATAACTCCGGAAAAACGGGATACGATCCTGATCCCGGCGCGCGGCGGTATTGACCGGGTCGCCGGTAAAGCGGTATTGGAAATGGATGAAGATGTTATCTATCACGATTTTGCACCGGAACATCAGGCGGTGTTTATGGCTCCGCTGGCTCCGTGGATGGGCAGATGTTCTTCCGATGGTGTGAATCGCGGGACATTGGTGATGAGTTGTGATGAGATGCTGGGTCCGGAGGCATTTTTTTACAGTTGGAAATCTCCGGTGAATCCGCTCCATACGGCAGAAATGGTTCTGCCGGGGTGTGAATTGCCATACCGGGGGAGCAAAACTTACCGCATCAGATATTACTTTTTCCCGCATTTGAAAGCGATCCGCGCACTCAGCGGCACCACCGGGATCGATATCGAGCCGGGTTTTGTGGTGTTGGAAAATGCCGTTGATGTTCCAGCGCGCAGTCTGACGCTTTTCTGCGGCAAAAAGGCTATCGGCAGTTATCGTATTCCGGCACTTGCCGCCGGAGAGGTTTACCGTATCGCGGTAGATACCGGATTTACCGGCAATGATATTTCATTGTCAGGTCAATGGGACAATAAAGAAAAGTTCAACCTTCCTAAAATCAAGGAGTCTGTAAAAAAATGAAAAAATGTAAAGTTGCTGTTATCGGTTTCGGACAGCGTGGTTACACCTATGTCGAAATGTTGAGAAATACTGCCGGCGCGGAGCTGGTCGCATTGTGCGACAGTGATTTGAAACGCGCGGCGGCATTCGCCAAAGAGTTGAATGTGGAAAATATCCCCTGCTATGCCAGTGTGGAGGAACTTATCGCCAATGCTGATTTTGACGCGGCGGTCATCACGACTCCGGATTTCATGCACCGGGAAGGCGCGATCGCCTGCTGCAATGCCGGAAAAAGCATCATGCTGGAAAAACCGATGGCTCCCACTGCCGGAGAGTGCCGCGACATTATCAATGCCTGTCTGAAAAACAAGTGTGTCATTCAGATCGGATTCGTACTGCGCAACCATCCGGTGTTCCGCCGGGTCATCGAGGTTGCCCGTTCCGGGGTGCTGGGACAGATTTTGAATATAACTTCCACTGAACACATCGGGGTGATGCACGGAGCAAGTTATATGCGCCGCTGGCACCGGAAACTTGCCAATTCCGGCGGTTTTATTCTTGCCAAATGCAGTCATGACATCGACATCATTTCCACGGTCGCCAACTCCAAAGCGACCCGGGTGGCATCTTTCGGTTCACTGGACTACTTTACGGAAGATAAGCTCAAATACAACTACTGCTCCGAGTGTCCGGATAAAGATTGCCGTTACCGTTTTGCCGGTGAATTTGTCCGCATGACTCCGGACGAAAAGGCCAACCATTCCGCCAAACCTTTTGATTTGTGTGTTTACAACAAAGATAAGGAATTGGTCGATCACGAAGTGGCGATCATTGATTTTGCCAACGGCATCAAAGCGAGCTTTACTTTGAATTTGTTTGCCAAAGTTCCGAAACGGACGATTTGTGTCGCCGGTACGGAGGGTATTCTCTATGCGGATACTGCCGAGGAGTGCATCCATATCCACTACTCCAACGGCAAAGAATATGAGAGAATCGAATGCAAAGCCGATAATGATTCCGGTCACGGCGGCAGTGATCAGACCTTTTTGGATGACTTCATCGACTGCGTGATCAATGACCGTCCCTCCGAAGTCGATTACATGGCGGGACTTTCCTCCACTGTCATCGGCAATGCTATTGAAAAGGCGCGTCTGACCAATAAAGTCGTGGAGATCCCGGCGGAATCATATCAATTGTAAGTTCCGGTTCCATAAAGACCAGCTCCGCAGCAGTATTCTGAAGCGGAGCTGTTTTTATATTCAGCACTCTTCCAGAAACATGTATGATATTCCCTGACGTGATATTACCGAGAATTCATGTCCGTCCCGATCCAGCCATTTCCCCGGCGGCAGAGTCAGGCGTGTTACCAGCATCGGAACAGGGATTTTTTCTTTGAATAGCGGTATCGGAGAACCGTTTATGAGTTGTTCAGTTGTTCCTGCCGGTGTTTCCGGAGCTATACCTGCGGCAGCAGCTCCCAATTCTCCGGCAAGATGCGCCGCCGGTGAATTGGTTACCGGAAATGGGAACCGGGTGAAAATCCGGCAATCCGGCAGATCGCGCAGCAATTCAAACCCGTGCCAGTGAGTGACAAAAAAGATCCTTTCGCCGTTGGTATAAGCCACAGTGATTTTGCGGCGGTATTCCTCCAGATGTGTTTCCGGGATGAATGCGGGAATCTCAAAACCGTTTTGCGGCGGCTCTGTCCATTTTGCATCCGGATGTGCCGACATCTGTTCAATGGCAAAGTCAACCATTTTTACCGGAATATCCGGATGCGGTTCACAGTTACGCAGCCGGGGGGCGAAATATTCCCGGAACTCCCGGCGCATTTGTTTTAAGATCGCCGCCGGTACAAAGAAGTTTCCCGTCACAGAAACATTGATATTTGCAGTTGTAAATCCGGTGGTGATCCCGCCGGCAAAAGCCTGCCGGAGCTGATCTGTATTCAGAGGATGTTTGTCGGCAGGAGCAAAGTTTCCCGGGCAGTGCCAGCGTCCGTCGATATTATCGATCGTTCCGGTAAATCCTGCCGGGGAAGCGGATATATTTATATTCACCGGCTGTTGAAATTCCGGCAAAGCCGCAGCACGCCGGGAAAAATCAAACCCGTTTTCACCGATGCGCCGCAAAATGTCACCGCTGGCGGCATGGAATTTGCCGGGCAGGAAAACTTTTTCTCCGGAACGGACTTTCAAAACTTTTTTTCCACGTTCTTTTTCCATTGCAGTCAATGAAAAACTCTCATTATCCCCGCGGTTGATCCGGAGACGGTCACCGAGGTGCAGAGAGGTTTTGACTTTGACCAGCATGCCGTTACGTAAAACTTTTTCCACCGTTGCGGCGGCCTCTCCGAACTCACCGCTTTGGCGCGGATCGATCAGAGTTTTCCAGTTGCTCCGGTGGTAAAATGCCGTTCCCGGATTTCTGCCCACGGCGGCACGCAGTAATGCCCCGGCTTCGGCAAATGCGGCTGCATCACCGGGATTGTCCAGTAAAATCCGGTATGCCCGGGCTGTTTTCCACACATAATCGGGGGTTCGCAACCGGCCTTCGATTTTCAGGGAAGATACATTGCAGGTGCGTAATTTTTCAATAATGTCTGCTCCTGCCAGGTCGGCAGGAGAGAGGTAAAAACCCGGTTTCCCGGATTCCGGAGTGTAGAGTTTGCGGCACAACTGTCGGCATTGTCCCCGGTTGCCGCTGGCGTTGCAGAGCCGGGATGAGAGCAGGCACCTCCCGGAAAGAGAACAACACAGCGAACCATGCAGAAACACCTCCAGTTCCACCGGAGTGTTTTTTGCCATCAACTGCAGTTCCTCCAAGGTTATCTGCCGTTCCAAAATGACCCGTTTGCAGCCGATCCGGGCGGCGCATTGCAATCCGGCAGAGTTGTGGATGCCCATTTGAGTGGAGGCGTGCAATGTCAATTCCGGAAAATATTTCCGTACCACCGCCGCGACTCCGGGGTCTTGTACGATCAACGCATCCGGGTGGAGTCTGGCAAGCATGCAGAGATGTTCAAACATTGCCGGCAGCTCATTTTCAAAAATGAGAGTATTGAATGTGACATAAACTTTTTTCCGGTGTTCTCCGGCAAAGCGGATCAGTTTGCCCAGGGATTCCGGAGTGAAATTTTCTGCCCGTTCCCGGGCATTGAATTTTCCCAATCCGCAATAAACCGCATCTGCGCCGCCGTCAAAAGCCGCCAGTGCCAGTTCCGGATTTCCGGCAGGTGAAAGCAGTTCCATAATTTACAGTCCGGAGATTTCGTGCCACGTTTTAAAGTGGAGTTTTGCGCAGGAGCGGAAGAGTTCCGCGCCTTTTTCAGAAAAAAGTTTTTCAGCAGTGCTTTTTACCCCCGGGCCGGCTCCTTTCGGCAGTGCGATCCCGGCGATCTCCTCAAGTTTATCCATGCCGCGCAAAAAACCTTCTCTGGCCAGAATACTTGCGGCGGCGACTGCCACATCGGCTTCCGCGCGCACCTGCTGTTCCATGATGATCTGCCGTCCCCGTTCCATGAGGGCGTTCCTGATGAGCTGTTCATTGCCGAATTTATCTGACAACATCCGCGGGCAATCCGGACATTGTTCCAACAGATTTTCGATCACCCGGGCATGGCCCCATGCCAGCATACGGTTCAGGTTGCCGATTTTTGCATAAAGCCGGTTGTAAGTTTCCGGCATCAATGTCACCGTGGTAAATGCTCCCGGAGCAAGTTTGCGGATATTTTCGGCAAGTTTGATTATTTTTGCTGATGAGTGGATTTGTTTGGAGTCACAAACTCCCAACTCCCGCAGAGCTTTGCCGGTTTCCGGAGTGACTGCCACTCCGGCAATGACCAAGGGACCGAAAAAGTCACCTTTTCCGCTTTCATCGATCCCGCCGTGAGGCGAGATCTCCTCTGCGACTGCAGCGGCGATATCCGGACGCTGGTAGGTGAATGTATGCAAAATTTCCGGTTCGAGGGTGTAGAGGACGAATTCTTCGGTTCCTTTGCCCTGAATGACCAGTTTCCCGCTTTCATAAGCGACGGCGGAGACTTTATCTCCGGATGCCTTGTACCGGGCGTAAGGAAGCGTGGAAAATTCCCAACCGCGAACTTCCAGCAGAATGCGCAGATTTTCTGATTGCTCCGCAGTTATATTGCAGACGAAACTGTTGCTGCCGGCCATAATTCACCTCACAGTCCGGTCGGAATTTCAGCGAAAACGGTTTCCAGACCGAATTTCTCTGAAATGAGTTTTTCCATGGCAAGCACTCCGGTGGTTTCACTGGCATAATGTCCCAATGCAATCACCGGGATGTCCAATTCCCGGGCGGGATGGTGCATGATATGTTCCATTTCACCGGTGATCAGCAGCTCTGCTCCGGCAGCTTTGGCGGCGTAAATCGAATCAACGCCTCCGCCTCCTGAGACGACGGCGACTTTGCTTATCATCCGGTTCCGGTCGCCGCGGAGCAGCGGCTCAACTTCCAGAGCTCCGCTGAGCAATTCAGAAATTTCCGACAGCGGAGATGCTTCCGGCATGATGCCCTGAAAACCGATATAAACTCCGTCATACACAAAAAAAGGCTGCCGTTTTTCCAGGCCGATCAAATCACAGAGTACGGCGTTGTTGCCGTAAATCGCATGAGCGTCCAGCGGCAAATGGGCGGCATAAAGTGATATTCCGTTATTGAACAAAGTCCGGAATCTTGCCGCATCTGTGCCGGTCCACCGTTTCAAACCTCCGCCCCAGCTTATCCCGTGATGGACAAAGATGAAATCCGCATGTTCAGCTGCCGCAGTTTCAAAAGTTTCCAGACAGCCGTCCACTGCAAAAAGAACTTTGTTCACCTCATCGTTTCCCTCGACCTGCAAGCCGTTATTGGAAACATCACCGCTGAACTTTTCCAATTCCAGCACGGTGTCCAGAAAATGTGTCAATTCATCCCGATTTATCATTTTTTACCCCCTGTTTTCCTGAATATTTTCTATTACGGGTGTAATATAAACTGACATTATCGTTAAATCAAGCGAAAGTACTTGCAAAAAACATTCTGAAATGGTATATTATAGAACAACAAACCTGTCAAAATAACCGGGAGAAGTGAAAATGCACAAGGTTCTGATTCCGACCAAACTGGACAAATTCGCCGCCGACATGCTTACGCAGAAAGGCTACAACGTCGTTCTTGACGCCACCACCGCACTTGAGGAACAGGTCGCCCGCGATTCTGATGCGGAAGTTCTGATCGTCCGCAGTGAAAAAGTCACCAAAGAAATCATTGACGCTCTGCCGCAGCTCAAACTGGTCGTCCGTGCCGGAGCCGGTTACAATACGATCGATACCAAATATGCCCGTAAACGCAATGTGGATGTGATGAATACTCCCGGAGCCAACAGCAACGCCGTTGCCGAAGAGGTCATCGCTCTGATCCTCGCTGCTTTCCGTCATTTGCTGCCTGCGGATGCTTCCACCCGTGCTGGCAACTGGGAAAAAAGCAAATTCATGGGTCATGAATTGACCGGCAAAACCATCGGTATTCTCGGTCTCGGTCACATCGGTCAGCTGGTTGTCAAACGCCTGGCCGGTTTTGAGGTCAAAGTTTTGGGTTATGATCCCATGATCTCTCCCACCCGGGCCGAGGAAATCGGTGCGGAGCTCTGTTCTGTGGAACGGATTTTTGCTGAAGCTGACTGCATTACTCTGCACATTCCCGAAAATGAAGAGACCCGCGGCATGATCGACCGCAAACTTTTCAGTGCCATGAAACCCGGTGCCATGCTGGTCAACTGCGCCCGTGCCGGTATTATCAATGAGGAAGATCTGCGGGCGGTCAAAGCTGAGAAAAAAATCATTTACTGCAACGACGTCTATCCGAAAGATGCTGCCGGTCCCAAAACCGTTGCCGATGTCGCGGATATCATGATGCCGCACCTTGGAGCCAATACCTTTGAAGCCAACTTCAATGCTGCCAAACGTGCTGCTGAGCAGACTATCGCTTATTTTGAACAGGGTGTGACCAATTGTGTGGTCAACAAAGCTCTGCCCGACGGTCTGGATGCCGGTTATCAGAAACTTGCTTATGTATTGGCAGCTTTGACCAAAGCATATCTCGGTGACAGCAATCCCACCCGGATCGAAACCAGTTTTTACGGTAAACTTGCCGATTATGCAAAGTATCTGGTACCTCCGGTCGTGGCTGCCATTGCCAGTGATTTTGCAGTCGAACAGGGTCCGAAAGAAGCGGAACAGTTCCTCGCCGACGGCGGTGTTGAATTGGTCAACCGCATGGTCGATAACAACAAAAATTACGGCGAAGCCATGACCATTGATCTTTTCGTCGGCAGCGGCAGCACGATATTCAAAGCCAGTGCCCGCGGTACGATCACCGAAGGTCAGCCCATGGTCAGCCGTCTGGATGAGTTTGACAAACTTTATTTTGATCCCACCGGGCATCATCTTTTTGTCGAATACGCTGATGAACCGGGCGTGATCGGTAAGATCGCCGGTATCCTCGGTGAAAAAAATATCAATATTGTGGATATCCGCGCTCCGCAGAACCTGAAAACCGGACGTTCCCTCAGTGTGATCACCACCAATGTGGAAGTTCCGGAAATGCTGGTCGATAAGATCCGCGAAGCGGTCAATGCGGAAAAAGCATTCAGCTTTTCTTATCAAGGCTGAATACTGAAAAACTGTGTTCCCGGTACAGGAAAACTGTGCCGGGAAGTCTGCTTTATCGGAGAAGTGTCTTGACCGGATTTGAAAATCAGCATCAAAAAGTTTCTCAGGGTCAAAAATTTGATCCTGAGTTTTTCCGTGTTTCCAAACGGAGGGCGGTGGCATTGGTGAAAGTCAATCTGCCGCCGCTGATGGGAATGCGTGATGCGGCTCTGGCATCTGCAGAGATACTTTTGAAAAAATGTGCCGGGACTCCTGAAATATCTCTGATAAATTCAGTAGCACCTGCGATGGCAGATATGTTCAGCGAAGCTCTGGATGTCTGCTGCAAAACCATCAGTATGTTCAGCAATCCTGATACTGTGGCAAGAGAGACCCGGTTGCTCAATCATATCGGAATATTGACCGAACTCAGTGCCGCGCTCAAAGATTTCAGTTTGCTGAATGCCCGGATGACCGAAGCCGTAACTTCTGATGCTGCCGGAGATGCGGATTTTGACAATGCATATATTTCCCGTCTGGACAGCCGGATGAATAATGTCGGGCGTGAATTGGCTGCTCAATTATATGATGCTTATCAGCGTTATCATGACCGGATCATCCGTTACCGTTCCTATGCGGTAAAAAACCTCAGTCCTGAAAATGCCGGCAGATATCAGCAGGCTTATGATGTCACTGTTGATAAATATAAAACTGTTATTGAAAAAATTTGTAATAACCATATATCAACTTCCAAAACGAGGAGTCTTTCCGAATGAATACCTACCGGATCGAACTTGCCCCTCTTCCCGTGTGGCGTGATGCCCGCGGCGAAGCCGTGATCGTGCAGGCAGCCTCTGTCTGCGGTATCAAACTTGACCGTGTACAGACCCGTGATGTTTACACTCTGGTCGCTGACTGCAGTGCTGCTGAAGCGGAAAAAATTGCTGCATTGCTGTATAATCCGGTGTTGCAGATGTGGCGTACCGGCGAAGCCCGGTCTGCCAATTTTGAGCCGGCAGGAAAATGTGATTATCTGCTGCGTATCGGTTTCAAACCGGGAGTTACCGACAACGTCAGCCGTACATTCCGTACTGCAGCGGCAGATATTCTCGGCAGAAAGCTGCGTGAAGACGAATATGTGTTTTCATCCACCGAATATTTGCTGTCCGGTGCGGGACTTACTGAAAAAGATGCCAACACGATCGGCAGTAAACTGCTTGCCAATGAATTGATCCAGAGTTCTCTGGTGCTTCCGGGCAGCGAGAGTGAAAATGTCCCGCACAATCTGCCCTATATGAATGCATCTGAAAAAGTACAGGTCAAAAAATACAATCTGGAAGTATCCGATGCTGAATTGGTGGAGTTGAGCAAAAAAGGCATTCTTGCTCTTTCTCTGGAGGAAATGAAGTCCATTCAGAACTATTTCCGCAATGCCTCCGGCCGCGAAAAGCTCGGCTTGGATGCCAACCCCACTGATGTGGAGCTTGAAGTGCTTGCCCAGACTTGGAGTGAACACTGCAAACACAAGATTTTCAGTGCGGAAATCGATTATGAAAATAAAGAAACCGGTGAAAAGCAGACCATTGACAGTTGCTACAAGACTTTTATCAAAGACAGTACCAAAGAGATTTCCGGCAAAGTCGATTGGCTGGTTTCGGTGTTCAAAGACAACGCCGGAGTGATCAAATTCAACGATGAATGCGACATTGTTTACAAAGTTGAAACTCATAACAGTCCTTCTGCACTGGATCCCTACGGCGGTGCCATGACCGGTATTGTCGGTGTGAACCGCGACCCGATGGGAACCGGGCAGGGTGCTGAATTGCTGATAAATGTCTGGGGTTACTGCCTCGGTTCGCCGTTTACTGATGACAGCAATGTCCCGGAAGGTCTGCTGCATCCCCGGCGTTTGCGCGACGGAGTACATAAAGGCGTGATCGACGGCGGTAATCAAAGCGGTATTCCTTACGGAAATGGATGGGAATATTTTGATGACCGTTACATCGGCAAGCCGCTGGTTTATTGCGGTACGGTCGGTTTGCTGCCCAAAAGTATCAATGGTGTTCCCGGCAGTTCCAAACGAATTGAAGCCGGTGATTTGATCGTTATGGGTGGTGGCCGTATCGGCAAAGATGGTATTCACGGTGCGACTTTCTCCAGTGAAGAGCTGCACAAAGACAGTCCGGTGCAGGCGGTGCAGATCGGCGACCCGATCACTCAGAAAAAGTTGTCCGACTTCATTATGGAAGCCCGCAACCGCGGTCTTTACCGTTTCATTACCGACAACGGAGCCGGCGGACTTTCTTCCAGTGTCGGTGAAATGGCTGGTGAATGCAATGGCTGCCGCATGGATTTGGCGAAAGCTCCGCTGAAATATGCCGGTATGCAGCCGTGGGAAATTCTGGTTTCCGAGGCTCAGGAGCGGATGAGTTTTGCTGTTCCGCCGGAAAAAATCGCTGAATTTCAGGCGTTGGCGGCAGAACGGGATGTTGAGATCTCCGTATTGGGTGAATTTACCAATGACGGCAAGTTCCACATGCTTTACAATGGCGAAACCGTTGCATATCTGGATATTGAATTCATGCACGACGGTCTTCCCAAAATGCACCTCAGAGCCCGTTGGGAAACTCCGAAGTTCCCTGAACCGGAACTTGCCGGTCGTGATTTGAGTGCAGATACATTGAAATTGATCGGCTCTCTCAATATCTGTTCTGATGAATACAAAGCGCGTCAGTACGACCATGAGGTCAAAGGTTTGAGTGTATTGAAACCTTTCGGCGGCCGCGGCCGTGATGTGGCTGCAGATGCCACGGTGACGATGGTGAAACCCATGAGCAAAGACGGGGTTATTCTTGCTTCGGCGATTTTGCCGCGTTACAGCGATATTGATACCTATCACATGGCGGCAAGCTGTATTGATCTTGCAGTGCGCCGGGTCATTGCAGTCGGCGGTGATTTGAGTATGATCGCCGGATTGGATAACTTCTGCTGGCCGGATCCGGTGCAGAGTGAAAAGACTCCGGACGGTGAATACAAACTGGCACAGCTGGTGCGCTGCAATCAGGCGATCAGTGATTATACCAGACAGTATCTGGTGCCGTGTATTTCCGGTAAAGATTCCATGAAAAACGATTCGACCCGCGGCGGTCGTAAAATTTCCATTCCGCCGTCACTGCTTTTCAGTGTGATCAGCCGTTTGGATGATGTTTCCCGTGCGGTTTCTTTTGAAGCCAAAAAAGCCGGTGATTCTGTTTACGTCATTGGTTTGACCAAACCGGAACTTGGCGGTTCAGAATATTTCAACATGCTGGGTTATACCGGCAACAATGTGCCGAAAGTAGATGGCGAAATTTCTCTGGAAATCTGCCGCCGGATCAGTGAAGCAACCAAAAAAGGTCTGGTCAATTCTCTGATCACCCCGGCGTTGGGCGGTATCGGTATCGCTCTGGCAAAAAGTGCCATGGCTGGACGTTTGGGTATGGAAATTGATCTGGACAAGATCCCCTGCGAAAATTGTTCTGCACTTGAAGCATGGTTTTCCGAATCCAACAGCCGCTTTATTGCAACTGTTCCGGAGGAGAACAAAGCTGCATTTGAAAAGCTGCTTGAAGGAGTTGTATTCGCTGAAATTGGAAAAGTTACTGCCAATAAGTCTCTCAAGGCTGTCGGAAGAGGAGCCGATTGCACACTTGAGCTGGATGCGCTGTTGAGCAACTACAAAAAGACGCTTGATCGCGTATAACCGGGGAGAGGAGGGATCCGTTTTTTGCGTGCGGATCTGCCCGGTGAAATGACGGGGATACTCTCATATCCCCGTCCTCAAAAGAGGAGATAAGCGATGGAAAAGGAAGAGGAGAAACATCGCAATCTCGAAGCGGATGCGTTGATCCAGGATAATTTGCGGCTGGTCTTGAAGATCGCCAATGATTTTCTGGGTCGCGGTTTGCCGTGGGATGATCTGGTTTCGGAAGGCAACCGGGGGTTGGTCATCGCGGCGCACCGTTTCAATCCGGAAGTGGGGGCAAAATTCAGCACATACAGTGCGTGGTGGATCAAACAGGCGATCCGTCAGGCATTGGCTGAGCAAACCTCTACGATCCGGGTGCCGGTAGGAACTCAATTGAATTCGCGCCGGATCAAGCGTTCGGTGCGCAAATTGACATTGGAGCTGCACCGGGAGCCGACTGATGTGGAAGTTGCTGATGATGCGCATGTATCATTGGCGACGGTGGAGAGGCTGCGCAACAACCGTCAGGTGGATATGCAGTCACTCAATGAGATGGTCGGCGGTGATGAAAGTGACGGCGTGGAATTTCAGGATTTTTTTGCAGATGAGAATTCTGAAACTCCGGACAAAGAATTGATCAAAGTTGAGGATGTTGATCAATTGCTGCATTTACTTGATACACTGCCGCCTAAAGAAAAACAGGTATTGAAACTGCGTTTCGGATTGGACGGTTCTCCGATCATGACTCTGGAAAATGTTGGTGAACAGTTGCATTGTACCAGTGAAAGGGTCAGGCAGATCCAGAATCAGGCGTTGAAACGTTTGCACCGTCAAATGGTGGATAATCCCTGAACACTTTTAAAAAACTCATGTACCGCTGTGATAATTTCGCAGCGGTATTTTCTTTTTTATCACAGCTTTTTCAGGAAAAGGCAAATTCTAAATCCGGATGATTTGAAAAATTCTGCAGAACATGTATATTCTATCCACGAAAAACAGAAAAATTATTCTCAGCGGGAGGTTTTATTATGTATAAACGCTTTGTTGCCTATTACCGTCCGTATTGGCATTTGCTTATATTGGATATGTTATGTGTTTTGCTTGCCGGTGCGGCAGATCTGGCATTTCCGCAATTGCTGCGTTTTCTGACCGGGGATGTATTTCACCGTTCCGGAAGTGAGATCATGCAAATATTGTTTTATCTGACCGGCGGATTGCTGATCATGTATCTGATCCGTTACGGAGCGATGTATTTCATCGGAGCCTGGGGGCATATTATGGGAGTCCGCATGGAAAGCGACATGCGGCGTGATCTTTTCCGTCACTGTCAGAAACTTTCATTTTCTTACTATGACAAACACAATACCGGAGATCTGCTGTCACGCATAGTCAACGATCTTTTTGATATCTCCGAACTTGCCCATCATGGGCCGGAAACTTTGCTGCTGGCATCGGTAAAGATCATCGGTTCATTTTGCCTGCTGCTGCTGCTCAATGTAAAAATGACCTTGATCTTATTGGCGGTAACCGTGATAATGACCGTATTTACATACTTTCAGAATCGCCGGGTCCACCGGATATTTGCGGAAAACCGGAAAAAGATTTCCGAGGTCAACTCTCAGGTGATGGATTCGCTTTCCGGGATCAGGGTAGTCAAATCTTTTGGCAATGAGCGTTTGGAAAACCGCAAATTTGATATCAGCAACCGGGCATTTCTGGATACCAAAGAATACGGATACCGGGCGATGGGCTTCATGCATTCCGGCAATGCTCTTTGTCAGGGCGTATTATATCTGGTGATTTTGGGCGGTGGCGGCTGGTTTGTTGCCAAAGGTCAGCTTGCGGCACAGGAACTGGCGATATACGCGCTTTATGTGGGAATATATTTGCAGCCGCTGGATATGCTTTTGCATTTTACCGAGATGTTTCAGCGTGGTATGACCGGGTTCAAGCGGTTTGATGAATTGATGCGGCTGATCCCGGAAGTTGCCGATACTCCCGGCGCGCAGCCGCTGCAAAATTGTTCAGGTCTGGTGGAATACCGGGATGTTTCGTTCCATTATGTTCCCGGTCAGGAGGTGTTGAACCATATAAATCTGCAGCTTGATCCCGGCAAAAGAGTTGCACTGGTCGGAGTTTCCGGCGGCGGCAAAAGTACGATATGTGCGCTGCTGCCCCGTTTTTATGATGTGTGTGCCGGTGGAATATTTATTGACGGCGTGAATGTGAAAGATATTGAGTTGGAATCTCTGCGCCGGCACATCGGTATCGTGCAGCAGGATTTGTATATGTTCAATGGGACTGTCCGGGAAAATATCGCATACGGCAAACCGGATGCCACGGATGAAGAGATCATTGCGGCGGCAGAAAAAGCGTATATTCACGATTTTATAATGTCATTGCCGGATGGATACAATACCCGGACGGGAGAACGCGGTGTGCGGCTGTCCGGAGGTCAGAAACAACGCATAAGTATTGCCCGGGTATTCCTGAAAAATCCGGAAATATTGATTCTGGATGAAGCCACCAGTGCATTGGATAATGAAAGTGAGCGCAAAATTCAGCGTGCATTGGCGGAATTGTCGCGGGGACGGACGACTTTGGTCATTGCCCACCGGTTAAGTACGATCCGGGATGCTGATGAGATCGTAGTCATTGACAATGGAAAAGCCGTTGAGCGCGGCACTCATGATGAGTTGATGCATCTCAACGGCATTTATGCGGAATTGAGCCGGATCTGAGCTCAGAGAAAATCCATATTTTTCTTTGAGTTTTTACCGGATTTCTTTTGTTCATTCTGCTGTTTGAGTGATGACCCCAAATTGCTGGTGACCTGATCTTCATTCATAAAAGAAATATCGTATCCCAGATAGCGGTAATTACCGTTTTTATCGATCGCGAACTTGAACAGGGCGCAGTTCCACACAGTATCTTTGATTTTTTTGGGCAGTTTGCACCGGTCTTTCATGATCCGCAAATACTGACTTACCGCACCGCCATGAGTTACGATCATGATATCCTGATCGGGGTAGGCGGCAAGAACCTGATCCAGATGTTTGTTCAAGCGGGCATAAAGTTCCACTTCATAACGTTCTTTGGTTTTGAGCATCCAATCATCGGCAAGTTTGGCATCGGCGGCGATCGCATCGGGGAAAAGTTCCCGGAATTTTGCCAGAGTTGCTCCGCCTTTTGCCAGATTTCCACCGACCCGTTTGACCCGCTGCTGAACCAGTGCGTCGGGATAAACTTTGGCACCGCACACTTTGGCGGCTTCACAACCGGTAGCGGTGGTACGGAAAAGCGGGGAGGTAAAAATCATGCCTTTGAAGCCCAGTTCTTTAACGGCTTTACCGAGCTGGCGGGATTGAGTGATGCCGAGTTCAGTGATGCCGGTGTCATCCGGAACCGGACGGATGAGATCCGGGCGGGCGGCATTGGTGGCCTGGCAGTGACGGGTGACCAGAATCAGCCGTTCACCATTTTGCCGCACCGCTGCAGGAGCTTTTTTCTTCGGGGCATTTTTCGGCATTTCGTATTTGGGGTCATCCGGACGGGGGATTTTGGGAGTGCGGAAATTGCTGGTTACTTTGGCATCAGGCATGTATTCGGTAGTATAATAGCCTTTGACAACTTTGCCGTTGTCGTCCAATGCAAAAGCATGGAGTGAGCAATTCCAAACCGTTCCGCGGGTTTTGGCAACTCCTTTGGCGCATTTGGCATTGAAATATCTTACGATATTGCCGACCGTGCCGCCGTGGGAAACAAAAAGCAGATCTCCTTGGGATTCTGCAAGGATTTTATCCAGAGCTGCATTGACCCGATTCTGCCGTGCCTTGTTGTCTTCATTGCTCAACCGCCAATTATCTTCAAATCCGGCAGGCGCGGTGAATTTACCGGCGAAATACTTTTCAATTTCGGCAAGAGTCATGCCCCGGGGTGTTTTGGTACGGGCGATTTCCTGAATTCCGGGAGCCAGAATGACTTTTTTATTGAGCAGCGCCGCGGTGTAAGTGCCGGTTTCAATTGTCCGGTACAATGGAGAAACATAAATCGAACCGTTGAATTTTTTCTCTTTGACCAGATAATCGGCGAGCATTTTAGCCTGTTCGATGCCGAGGGCGGTAAGTTTTATTTCAGAGGCCTTTTTTCCGCCGGTCAAAATTATACGATCTTTTTTGTCGCCGACCTGACCGTGGCGGGTGACATAAACCATTCTTGCCGCAAGCGGCAGCAGCAGGGCTGCAAACAATATCGAAAATAGAAATTTTTTCATGTTTTCTTCCTTGAATATTAGTGGATCCAATAATTATTTTTGCTTGTCAATAAGTTTGATTTCAAACGGCTTCTGACTGAGATCGGCACTTTGCACCAAAACCGTGATCCCGGCATCGGATACTTTGATCCGGGCATATCCGGCGGCAGTAGAGCGTCCTTTGAGCGCGTTGAATTCCTGATATCCCTGAATGAAAGGGGCAAATTCGGCATCAAAAAGCTGTTTGCGTTCAGGAGTGGCAACGTATTTGGCATTGCGGAATTTTTTCAGGAAAGCGGCAGTATCATTTTTGGTGCTTTCATAGCGCATTTTTGCCGTGTCGGCGATCACGTATGAACCGATAGTGTACTGGGTGACGGTGTGGCCATCTCGAACATATTTCAGTACCCGGTTGCGGTGGGTGTGCCCATTGAGAATGATTCCGTCATACGGGAGCAGCTGTTTTATCAGATCCAGAAGAAACTGATGCGGCTGCGGTATGACATCCTGATGGATGACCAGAAAGATATACCGGGGGCGTTTGGCAAGATTTTTAAGTGTATTTCTCAAAAACTCGCCGGGGTTACGATAGCCGTCCACAAAAATGAAAAGGTCTTCGCCGCAAGTGACCGTATAATGGATCGTATCTGCCGGTTGACCGGCATTTTTGGCGATTGCCGGAGCAATAGTTTTGAAGTATGCTTCGTTACCGCCGGTTTTTCCTCCGACTTCATGATTACCGCGCACCATGTAAATCGGCAGCTTGATATATTCTTTGAGCAATGTATCGGCCATGAAAAATTGTCCGGCCTGGGCTTCGGCATTAAATCCGTATCCTTCAATAATATCTCCGGCGTGAATAAGAAATTTGGTGGCTTGGTCAGAGGTCTTGACCATATGAGAGAACATGGCACGGAAATTAGGTACTGCCTGATCGCAGCGTTTAAGTTTTTTTTGAATTTTGGGGGCAGGGGAGGGACCGAAAGACGCTTCTGATCCAAAATGAGTATCTGAAATCATCATGAAATTGTAAGTTTCTCCCGCCCACAGCATGGCAGAGGTCAATAATAACGTAAGGACTGCAAAAATTTTTTTACACATAGAATCTCCATGATTTTAAATGGGTTGATGATGGACGGATGAATATACTGCAGTAAATGAAATTTGTCAAGCGGGTATTCCGTAAAGATTGCATAAATATCTTGCTGATGCAGGTTTTGAAGTCTCAAAAGCTGAAGCAATGCTTTTGACTGATGAAAATGCGGACGATACCACTTTGGAAAAACTCTGGGATAAACTTGTTGACAAAGGAATGACCGAAGAAAATTACAACAAGATTTATCAGAAGATACCGCTTTTTATCGGGTATCATAACCTTGCCGGAGAAGTTGAATCCCGGAACGCAGTTGCCCGTTCCAGAATGAGCATGGATGAACGCCGTCAATCTCTGCTGGATGAAACCGCCGATGTCGCTCCGGAAGATCGCATTTACCTGATGGAAAATGCGGGAGTAAGCGAACAAGCAGTGGCATTGCGAAAAAAAGGAGATCCAAATAACGCAGAACAAAAAGGAAAACTGATAGATGGTAATGTTCCATATGTTGATGGTTTTATGCAATGGGCGAAATTGCCAGCGGAAAGATTGTATGCAGACTATGAATTCCTTTATGGCAGACATTCAAAATATTTTTCAAGTCCAGAAGAAACAAGAGCTGCCGTTGAATTAGTTCTTGCAAAACCTGAACAAGTTAAGGATTTGAATGGTAATGCTTCGTTTGTCGGTTTTGATGAAGAAACAGGACATATTTACAGAATTGAGATAAACAAAAGAATAACGGGTAGAGCCAATCACATAAGGTCTGTTTTTGAAATTACTCCAAGTAATTATAATGAAATAAAGTTGGAACCACCACGGGTACTACAACCCTCGAAAACTGCGCTCCTCAAAGGACGGGCAGCAACTATGACGATTTCCAACTTTATGAATAAAGTACCCCCCAATGATTCAAAAATCAACCTCGTTTCTTCAAAAAATCCGGAAAATTCTTCCGGCGACTTCAAACTTTTCCTTTCCTCCGACCGCAAAGCGCAGAAAGAATCGTTGTTGTCACAGGTCAAAACGCTGTTTGAATCGAAACAGCCGGTCGTTGACCGCAAGTGGGTGATGACCAACCGTCAGGTATATCAGACTTTGTACCGCTATGTATTCCCGACTGCGAAAAAGCAAATTTGCCGCCGATGCGATATATGAGATGCGCAGACAGAATTGCATATATAATTACGCGCGCGCGAGCACAGAATCAAATGTTCCATGGTTAAAAGTGGAGAAAGGGTAAAAAATGTGAAAAAATGCAAAAAACTTCTAAAAAACAGCTTGCAAAAAGAAAGAACGATGATATATTATGATTCTGTTGCGCGTCCTGATGGGCGTCGGGCTGATAATAAATCGAATCGTAACGAACGTTGCGGGCAAAGAAAATTTGAAAAAAGTTTTCATTTGAGCTTGCAAAGTTAAAAAACGGTGATATATTAAAACCCTGTCGCGTCAAAAGCGCGCTGGTTGCTTAAAATACTCAAGAGTGAGTCTGAATGAAAATTGAAAAAAATTTTCAAATCGGGCTTGCAAAAATAAAAATCGGGTATATATTAAGAACCTGTCATCTCCTGAGCGAGATGAGCTGATTGAAAATTGAATAGTGCGATGTAAACCTTAAAATTCTTGAGA
>JAFVRD010000054.1 GCA_017504435.1 Lentisphaeria bacterium
CATAAAAGCAATTTGTTCCAAATACAAAATACATAAAAGCTCACTTCTGCGATGGAAATCTAATAATGCGACAGTGGCAACCAGTCAATGCGGCACAGTGTATACCGCCGCGCAATTGTACAATATGAAACGCAAACTGGAAACACTGCGACAGGAAAATGAGATTATTCGAGTGTGCCATTGTTCTGCTACGGCATCTACTGAAGAAAGAGTCAAAGAAGTTCAACGATTAAAAGACCGATTTACTGTCTATGCGCTTTGTCAAGCATTGAATTTATCCCGTGCGACATTTTATCGAGTCAGCCTCAGACAGAAGAATAAAACCATATATGAAGAAAATGATGAAGTCTTAAAAATCGTGATAGAAGAGGAGTTCATCGACAGTGGGGAACGTTTCGGTGCTTCTATGATAAAGGTTAAACTGAACGAACGCGGTTTTCGGGTTTCCAAGTCTCATATACAGCGGCTTATGCGAGAACTAAACTTAATCTGCAAACAGAACCGGGCTCGCTGTTTTAATTCAACGCACCGAAAATATAAGTATCGTCGGAATCGTTTACAGAGAAACTTTACACAGGATTCCCCAAACAAATTTTGGGTGAGTGATATAACTTATGCAAGAGTCAATGACGAGTTTTATGCGATTTGTGTAATAATTGATCTGTTTTCGCGTAAAGTACTTGCTTATGGGATTGCTCCTGAAATGAAAACTACTTTGGTAAAAAGTACTTTCTTAAAAGCTTTTGAATCACGAAACCAGCCGGTTGGACTTACATTCCATAGCGATCAGGGAATCCAGTATACGGCTTTTGAATTTCGCAAGCTGCTTCGGGAACTTGGAGTAAGACAATCTTTATCAAATCCCGGGACTCCGCACGACAATGCTGTCGCGGAAGCATTTTTCAGTATTTTGAAACGCGAAGAATTATCACATAATTGGTACAACACACCAGAAGATTTGGAAAATACGCTTCAAGAATATATAGATTTTTTTAATCGGAAACGTCCGCACAAGAAGCTGAAATTGCAAACGCCCGACCAATTTGAAAAAAATTACCTGATAAGCCTTGCAAGTAACTGTTGATAAATAGTGTAGAAAAAAAGACTTTTGAAAGAGGTCGCATTGGACCTGTCTCAAAAGTCTTTACTACTGCAAATGGTCGGGGTGAGAGGATTTGAACCTCCGGCCTCTGCGTCCCGAACGCAGCGCTCTAGCCAGACTGAGCCACACCCCGACTTGGGAAACATCAGTGTATTCCCTGATGTCTGTTTTATTAATATATCACTGTTTCATCGTTTTGCAAGCTGAATATTGAAAAAATATAAAAAAAACAGTGAAAAGCTTATCGACTCATCAAAATGATTGTCGTAATGCCCAGAAGTAAGGCAACGGTTTTCAAAAATGTTACCTTTTCTTTCATGAAAATCACACTGAGTATTCCGGTTACCAGAAAACTCATTTGCATGATCGGCAATACAACGGATGCCTGTCCCAATTCCAGAGACTTTGCCATTGTCAGAACAATTCCGGCAACCAATGCCCCGGACAGTATTCCGTAACCGCAAAGTTTTTTTATCGAATCTCCGCAGAATAACTCTTTGACTTGTGAACGTTCCCGGGTAAAAGCATAAATAATTCCGCCGAATACCCAAAATAAACTGTTGATGACCGGGACGACTTGGGCACTGGCCCCGCAAACATCAAATCCGTAACGGTAAGCTATGCCCATTCCGGCGCGCATCAGCGAGGCAATAAGCATAACGATCAAACCGGCTGTCATCTCTTTACGCATGGAAGCATTGCGGGGCAGAAATGCCAAAACTGCCAGGCAGGCACAGGCAATACCGGCATATTGGGTCAATGAAATGTTTTCTTTCAATACCAGTGCCGCAAGAATAACTGCCGGAACCAGGTTCAAACGGTAAATCGTTGAACAGACACCGGCATCCAGTTTACGCATGGCATCCAGCATCAGTAAATTTCCGCCAATGGAAAATATGCCGGAAATTGTTCCCCACAGGAGTGTTGCTTTCCAGTTTGTTACCGGGTCTTTGACCAGAAAAAGCAAGACAATGCACCAAATCACTCCCACGATCGCCGCAAAAAAGCCGTGAGAACGGGGTTTTCTTGCATAACACTTGAAAACCAGATCATTCAATGCGGCAAAAAACATGTTGCCGAATGCCCACCAAATCGCAATCATAATTTTTCCAAAATATATTGTAGATAGAAAATATGCGGGCAGAAATATTCCTGCCCGCATATTCAGTTGTTTACTCAGATGCCCATTTTATTTTCCAGACAGGCGCGGAGCTGCGTGATATTCACGCGCTCCTGCTGCATGGTGTCACGATCGCGGATCGTTACAGCATTGTCATTGAGTGAATCAAAGTCAAATGTGATACAGTATGGAGTACCGATTTCATCCTGACGGCGGTAACGTTTGCCGATACTTCCGGTCTCATCATATTCACAGCGGAAGAAGCGGTCAAGATCCTTATAAAGGTTATAGGCATTCTCTTTCAGTTTCTTGGATTGCGGCAGCACCGCGACCTGAATCGGTGCGACCAGCGGCGGCAGATGCAGTACCACCCGGACGTCTTCATCCATACCGGCTTTCTGGGTTGCCGCAGTTTCTTCATCGTAAGCCATGCTCAGCAATGCGAGGAATGTACGGTCGAGACCGACGCTGGTTTCCACGCAAGTCGGCATGATTTTGCGTTGATTGTCATGATCGACATAACTCAAATCCTGACCGGAGAATTTGCTGTGCTGACTCAAATCCCAGACCCCGCGGTGGTGGATGCCTTCCAATTCTCCCCAGCCGAAGGGGAATTTGACCTCGATATCTACGGCAGCTTTGGCGTAATGAGCCAGCTTTTCATGTTCGTAGATACGCATTTTGTCTTCAGGAAAACCGAGTTTTTCGCGGTAATATTTGATTCGCTGCTCTTTCCAGTATTCAAACCATTCCATGCTGCCTTCATCTTCGCAGAAAAATTCCATTTCCATCTGGGTGAATTCCCGGCTGCGGAAAGTGAAGTTGCGGGGATTGATTTCGTTGCGGAATGCTTTGCCGATCTGAGCGATGCCGAACGGCAGTTTCTGGCGGGCGGCGATCCGTACGCTGTGGAAGTCTACGAAAATAGGCTGACAGGTTTCGGCACGCAAGTAGGCGACATGTTCATCATCAAAAACCGGTCCGACAAAAGTTTTCATCATCAGATTGAACTCTTTCGGTTCAGTAAGGTTTTTGGATTTACAGTTGGGGCAGGTGGTCGGATCTTCCATCTGATCCACGCGGTGACGGGCTTTGCAATCTTTGCAGTCGGTCATCAGGTCGCTGAATTGATCAAGGTGTCCGGATGCTTTCCAAACCGTGGGATTACAGATGATCGTGGAATCGAGTCCTTCCACATTGTCCCGGGTTTCGACCATTTCATGCCACCAGAGGTTTTCAATAGCACGTTTCATACGTGAACCGTAAGGACCGTAATCCCAGAAACCGTTGAACCCACCGTAGATCTCCGAACTCGGGAAAATGAATCCGCGCCGTTTGCACAAGCTGACGATTTTGTCCATCAGCTGCAGGTCTTTGTTGTCATCCGACATAATAAAAACTCCTTATTTTTCAGTTAGATGTATAATCATCTGATTAATATAGCCCGTTGCAGGCGATTTTGCAATCGTTTTTTCATTTATGACGGTGTTTTTGTTTGTAAAGCCGGAATGACGGTGTTATATTTTCTGTATGGTAAAGTTTGTTGAAAAATTATTGCATGAGGTTGGATATGGATTTTTCGCGTAAAAATATTTGTGGCAAAGTCGGTTCGATGCGTCAATTGGCATCAATTCGCCGGGCAGTGCTGGATGACGGCAAAGGCCGTAACATGCGGATCGTGGATGTTGATAACGGCAGCGGTCTGAAATTCACTGTTTATCCTGACCGCGGGATGGATATTGGTGAAGCAAGTTATAAAGGCATTCCTCTGGTGTGGCTGACTCCTGCTTGCGGTACTCCGGAGGAGTATGAACCTGAACAATTCAATTGGCTGCGGTCATGGGGCGGAGGATTTTTGACCGGTTGCGGATTGCTCAATGTAGGCGGTCCCTGCGAAGCCGGCGGCGAAAACCACAGCCTTCACGGACGGCTCTCTCATTTGAAAGCCTGCGATCTTAATACCGACAGTAAATGGCTGGATGATGAGACTTTTGAATTGACTGTTTCAGGTAAGGTCATTCACAGCAAAGTTTTTGGGGAAAATCTGCAGCTGACCCGGAAAATAGCCGTACAGCTTGGAGTCAATGCCGTTGTTATCGAAGATGCAGTGGAAAACTGCGGTTTCAAGGAAACTCCGTTTATGTTGTTGTACCACATGAATTTTTCCTGGCCGCTGGTAAATGAAAACGCGCATATTGATGCTCCGGAACATCCCGTTACTCCGCAGAATGATATCGCCGCTGCCGGATTGTCGCAATGGAACCGGATGTCATTACCGGTTTCCGGATTTGCCGAACAGGTCTTTTATCATGATCTGCCGGCAGATGAAAACGGCATGGCGGGGTTGAAACTGGTCAATCCGGATTTGAAATTGGCGATGAAAATAACTTACAGCAAGGCGACTCTGCCTTTTATGGTGCAATGGAAACAAATGGGGCAGGGGGAATATGTATTGGGACTGGAACCCGGAAATTGCATTCCGGAAGGGCAGGTGAATAATGCTTCCAAAGGGGTACTGAAAACTATTTGTCCTGGCGAAGTCATCCGCCACAAGGTCGTGGTTGCGTTTGAAGATTTGGGACAGTGAGTGGATTGGTCATGGGCAGTGAAAGTAAAAATTTTTTCATAGCGGCATTGGGATGTCCGAAAAATATTGTGGAATCGGAATTGATTTCCGGAGCATTTCTTGCCGGTGGTGATTGTTTGTGTGCCGATCCGGATGATGCGGATATTTATGTCATCAATACCTGTGCTTTTCTTCCCGAAGCGCGTGCGGAGGCTGCCGCTGAAATCGCTCAGGCGGTGGAGTGGAAAGCCGCCGCTGATGGTCGGATGATCGCTGTTGCCGGATGTTTGATGAATCACGCCCAATTCCCGGAATTCAAGGAGTATTTCCCGGAAGTGGATTTATGGTGTCATATCAATGATACCGCCAACATTCGGGAATTGCTGTACGGCAAAGCTAAACCTGTGACGGCGGGCGAATGTACTTATTTGTGCAATGAATCCATGCCCAGAATGCAGTTGACTTTGCCGCATGTCGCTTATTTGAAAATCAGTGATGGCTGCAACAACCGTTGTGCGTATTGTGCCATTCCCGGTTTGCGGGGAGCGTTGCGTTCCCGGCCGTTGACATCGGTGCTTGCTGAAGCAGATATGTTGTTGGGAAATGGCGTGAAAGAACTTATCATCATCGCTCAGGATATAACTGCCTACGGTCATGATTTGAATGACGGTACTTCACTGGCATCTTTGCTTCGGGCTCTGGATGAGAAAAACGGTGATTTTGTGATCCGGTTGCTTTATACTCATCCTGCCCATTATACCGATGAATTGATTGAGGTTTTGAGTTCCTCCCGGAAAGTTCTGCCGTATTTGGATATGCCGCTGCAGCATATTTCGGAACGGATCCTCAAAGAAATGAATCGCCATATTGATGGTGTTTCCATACGCAAACTGATAAAAAAACTGCGTGATGCCATTCCGGATTTGACCTTGCGGACGACCTTCATCACCGGATTGCCCGGAGAAACAGAGAAGGAGTTCGCTGAATTGTGTGATTTTGTCAAGGAATTCGGTTTTGAGCGTATGGGTGTGTTCTCTTATGCTCCGGAGCCGGGAACTCCGGCTGCGGAAATGACCGATCAGATACCGCAGGAAATTGCCGATCAGCGGGCGGCTGAATTGATGGATATTCAAGCCGGGATCATGAAACGGGCTGACCGTAAACGCATCGGTAAAAAAATGCGGGTGCTGGTGGATGCCGTTGAGGATGGTATCGCAGTTGCCAGGGGGGAAAATGATGCTCCGGATATCGACAATGTTATCCAATTCAATGCGACAAAGCGGATCAAGCCGGGTGATTTTGTGGAAGTCAATATCATTAAGGCTTTCCGCGGTGGTTTGTGGGCTGAAAAAGCAAGGAAAACATCCAAATGAAACACATTGCTACAGCGGCGGCATTGTTAAGTTCGGTGATTTTGTATGGTGCGGTGGATACCGGTAATCTGGTTGCTGCGCTTGAAGCAAAGCCGGGAGAAGCAAGAGTGTATGCATTGATTTCAGCGTTGGAACAAACTCCGAAATCATCATTGTCTCTGGTGCGTTGTTTAAGTGAAGATATTGATGCCTTGTACGGAGACGAGACATCT
This sequence comes from Lentisphaeria bacterium, assembly GCA_017504435.1. Taxonomy (GTDB): domain Bacteria; phylum Verrucomicrobiota; class Lentisphaeria; order Victivallales; family Victivallaceae; genus UBA1784. Next base: position 6,374 of record JAFVRD010000054.1, read on the forward strand.
CTGCCGCCGGAGATGCTGAAACGGATGATAAACATCTGGCGCAGCCGTCCGGCGGATTTGCGCTGTGCTGATTTGGTTCTTGAGCTGTCTTCCCGCGGGGAAGTGTCAGATAAAGATATCCGTCAATTGACCGGTGCAACTCTGATGGCGGCTGATCTGAACGGCATCAATTCAGATGAACGGGATATATTTTTCGGAATCTTGGAAATTTTCGTGACAGAGGTTTCAGATCGGAACAATATCGATCAGGTGACTGATTTGTATGATTATCTGTTAAAAAAATATCCGAGAGACCCTGTAATCGCCCATTGTGCAGCTGAATTCTGGCAGAAACAGTGTTTTTTCAATTTTGATACTGCTCCGAATCTGCCCGGTTGGGAACAACTGCCGTTGAATAACAAGTGGAAAACGCGATTGAATGCTCTTGCTGCCAACACTTCTGATCTGAAGATCCGGGATGGTGAAGATGCGGTGGCTTATTCTTTGCTGGCAGTGATACTTCATGATCGGGAATTGGTAAAAAAAGCTCTTGCCATCTGTGAAAAAGTACCGGTGGACGAATCTGATACAGAGAGTGCTCCGGCGGTACTGGGCATGCAGATGGGAATGCCGGAATTGTGCAAAAATGTTCATGTTGATTTATTGCCGGTGTATCTGGCGGAAGCGGGAGATTTGGCAGGTGCAAAAGCGGCATTGGCTGATGTAAGCAATGAATTTCAAAAAGATATGCAAGTCGCAGTGATGATTTATTGCGGAGATTTTGCCGGTGTCCGGGAAGTATTCAAGCAGAAGAAGGAAAATTTGCATTTATCAGCTCTGACTGTCAGTTCATTGTGTACTGCAGCTGTAAAGTTGAAAGATAAAGAGATTCTGGATTGGGTCATCAAAGCAGTGGCAAATGCAGATGAGCTGCCTGATGAAATTTGCAATACCATCGGCTATACCTGCGCTGAAATGCAATATCAGCTGCCGTTGGGTGAGAAGTTTATCCGGCAGGCGTTGGAAAATGATCCGGAGTCTATGCACTATTTGGACAGTATGGCATGGGTGCTTTACCGTTTGGGAAAATTCAAAGAAGCGCGTGAATTCATGCAAAAAGCATTGAAGTATCGGGAAGTAGATGCCGGCGTAGCGGTGTTGTTTTTGCATGCGGCTGCTGTAGAATTGGCGGCAACCGGAGATAAAGATGCGGCACGCAATTATCTGCAGCGGGCGGAAAAACTTTATGTTCCCGGAGCAGCTTCAGACTATGATACAGAATTGGTACGGAATTTGAAAGAGCAATTGAAATGAAAAAATTTCTTTCCGGCAGCAGCCTATATGAATTGACATCTTATGCCAAGAGCCGCCAGATCCCTGCGTTCAGGGCCAAACAGATATACTCCTGGCTTTATGACCATGCGGTTTGTGAACCGGAAAAAATGAAAAATCTGCCTGCCGCTTTGCGTTTGATGCTGCAGGAGGATTTTTACGCTCCCGGCAGCCGTATTGCCGAACGGGTAAATGCTGCTGATGGCGTGGAAAAGTTGATGCTGCAGCTTTATGATGGTGAATGTATCGAAATGGTGATCCTGCCTGCCGCAGACGGACGCATTACATTTTGTCTGAGTACGCAGGTGGGCTGTCCGGTCAAGTGCCGTTTTTGTGCCTCCGGCAAACATGGACTGGTGCGAAATTTGAAAGCGGGGGAAATGCTGGAAGAATTCGCCCTGGGCATCAGTTGTGCCGGGCGTCCTGATAATCTGGTTTTTATGGGGATCGGAGAAGGTTTGCTGAATTTTGAAGAACTTGCCAAAACGCTGGCGGTACTTTCCGGTGAATTCAATTTTGCTCCCCGCCGGATCACGGTATCCACCAGCGGATATGTGCCGGGGATGAAACAATTTGCCACGTTAAAAAAGGAGTATAATCTGGCGGTCAGTCTGCATGCTGTTGATGATGAGACCAGAGCGAAGCTTATTCCTCCGCACTTACGTTATCCGGTCAAAGAAATATTGTCTGCCGCAGATGAAATCCGCGAAGCTAACGGACGGCAGTATACATTGGAATATACTCTGATTGCCGGAATAAATGATTCTCTGGAGGCTGCGGAAAAATTGGGACGCATTGCAGTATCCCACCATGCCAAAGTCAATCTGATTCCTTATAACGAAACCGGAAATGAGTTTTGCCGTCCGGATAAAAATATCATTGCCGAATTTGAGCAAAAAGTGGCATCTACCGGTGCGAGAGTCACCTGTCGGGTTGAGCGCGGCAGTAAAAAAACCGCCGCCTGCGGTCAGTTACGGGTCATGCGGATGCAGAAGAAAGAGGAGGGAATATGAGCCGTTTGTTTTTATTGGTTATATTGACCGGGCTGTTATTTTCCGGCTGTTACAGTACATCATCTCTGGACAGGGGGCGCCGGAACCGGGCTCAGATCAGGAAAAAATCTCCGGCGGCACCGCCTCGTGTAAAACGTAACAAAGGCGAATCTGATGACCCGGCATTTGATTTGATATTCGGCAGGAAACCGCAAAAACATGAAGCAAGTTCACTTAACAGCAGCGAGAGCGAATGGATGAGGCGCAGTGCCGCTGAAGATGCTGAGGCAGTACGGTCGGTGCGCCGTGAACGGATGAAAAACGATTCCGGGCAGAAAGATTGGGTATTCGGCACCAAAAATGGCGATTATTTCGGCAGGTAATATGTTATGAATGATGATTTTGATCTTTTTGATTTTGCCGCGGCGCAAAATAGACCGGCTGAACCGGTTGTTTCTGAATGTGCTTTGAATAAAAACGCACTTCAGCAGGCGGCGTTTGCCTTTTTGCTTTCCCGTCATCCCAGCGGTATTGCCGCCAATGTCCCGACCCGGCGCAGTAAATACAAAGTTGCGGCGGCAGGTTTCTGGCGTAATGAACGAGCCCGCAAGGGAGCAGATATCATTAAGACGGCATTGGTGGTGATGTATGATGATGCCGACTGCTGTTTTTCGGATTGTGCCGGTCGAGAGGAGCGGGTGTCCCGGATTCACGGATTGCAGGAACGCAAGATGGATTTGGAAGCGGTTATCCGCAGCGAAGAACCGCATTTGGCGGCGGCGGATGATTTGTTCAGTGAATTCCGTTTCTGGGATTACGGAGCCAGCCGCAATCCGGAATACCGCCGGGTGTGTCGGCAGCTTGCCAAAGAGATAAAGTTGCTCACGCAGGGGAGCAAACTGGAGTATATCCGGTTGGCGGGGAACGCGGATTTATGTTATCTGGCAGTGCCAGCCGGGTTGGTCGATCCGGAAATGATACCGGTGGAATGGGGGATCGTGGAATTGATTCCGGAAGGGAAGCGTTACCGTTTGGCAAGAGAAGCTGTCCAGTTGGAGAATATCACACCAGCTGGCAGAATGACGTTGGCATTGAATATTGCCCAGACCGCTTCGACAGCGGTACGTTTTTGTGCCGGAGTGGATACCGACGGCAGTTTCCGCCGTTTGCCGCGCCGCCGTGGCAAAATCAAGTGATATTTGCATTTAGATAATAAGAATGCTATATTATAAGAAAATGTATTAACAGTTTGATTTAGAAAATTTTGAGCAGGGCCCTGCTCCTTTCTGTTTGCAGAAAGGAAAGGAGTGTTTTAAGCATGGAAAGCTGTATTCACAATTATTGTTCTGAGGCGAATAAACGCGTTTGTATCATAATTCCATCATTGAATCCAGAATACAATTTTCCTGATTTTGTAACTTCTATTATTGAGGAATGCCATTGTAATATCGTAATCGTTGATGACGGCAGTAATGATGTATCAAATCATATCTTTGATCAAGTAGCTCGGTTACCACAAGTAATTCTATTGAGGCATTATGTTAATCTTGGCAAAGGTCGTGCCCTTAAAACAGCCTTTAATTACTGCTTAGGCTTGGGTGAAATATGTGGAGTTGTTACCGCAGATGCAGATGGACAACATTTGGTTTCAGATATTATTCGTGTAGTATCTGCGTTGCGGGATAATCCTGATAAATTAGTTTTGGGGTGCCGTGATTTTATCAAAGAGACTCCGTGGAAAAGCAAAATCGGAAATGTTTTAACACGGAATTTCTTTTACTTTGTTTCCGGAGGAATACGTCTAAGGGATACACAGACTGGATTGCGTGGGATTCCTGTCGCTTTTATGAAACAACTTATGAATGTTTACGGAGAGCGATTTGAGTTTGAGACTGAAATGCTGTTGTCGGCAATAGACAATAACTATCAATATCTTACAGTTCCTATTTCAACGGTATATTGCAATGGTAATCGCGCCACTCATTTTAATCCTGTGAAGGATTCATTGAGAATTTATTCAATCCTTTTCAGAAGAATTGTATCACAGTTTGTTAAATTTATTTTCAGCAGTTTGAGTTCTGCTGTTATTGATATTTTACTTTTTTCTCTTTTGTTTTATGTGATTTGTCCTATTTGTGGTATTCCACGTTTGTTTTGGAGTGTACTTGTTGCGCGTGTTGTATCATCGTTTTATAACTTTTTCATAAACAAAACATTTGTTTTTAATTCCAAAATGAATAAAAATGTTTTTTTTCATCTTGGAGGATATTATATTTTGTGCGCAATAATTTTGATATGTTCATATTATGCTGTCAGATGGCTAATTCCCAAATTGCCTGATGTTGAAATAGTTTATATAAAAGCAGTGGTCGATTTGATTTTATTCGTTATATCATTCATCGTACAACGGTTGGTTATATTTTCAAAAAGAGAAAGATACTAAGATGTTATCTGGCTGTTTATTGTTTGCGTTGACGTGTTTTGGAGGTTTTTTGCTCTATCGAAAACTGCGTATACATGTAAGTTTATATCCGCTTTTTTTAATTGGAATAATTACTTTTATTCAATATATCGTTGGATTTTTTGGGAACTTTTTGTGGTCAGGTTATGCTCTGATTGCCGTTTTGAGCGGTTATGCCTTATATGAAGTTATACGACCTTTTTTTGTGTTAAAATTGTCTTTGAAAGACAGATTGATCGCTGTCTTTCATAAAACCACAAAAGGTTGTGCTGCCTTATGGTTGTTTGTTGCATTGGCAAATTTTATTTGCGTAATTTCGATGTGCAACAATTTGATGCCTGTCGATCTTGATAACTATAATCATTGGCTGCTCATAGTAAAATATTATGCCGGAGTTGGCGAGTATCCTTTGAATACCAGTGTGTCAACATATCTTCATTATCTTCCTGCTTGTCCGTTGTGGGAGACTTTTTTTTCACTGTTTTGGAATAAGAGCATGCAAATGCCCGCGTTTTCGGCATCAGTATCTATTATTCATATTGCAATTTTGTTTGTTTTTTTGAGACTGCGTTGGAATTACAGGATATCATTTTTCCTGCTTTTTTCTATCCCCGTCATGTTTTTTATTGTTTATGATTTTCCATGGGTTGGAGATTTGTTGTATGATAGAGGGGTGGTTAACAGTGGTGTGTTACCGTTACTGTTGTGTATCCTTTTTGTGGTGATTGCTGCAAAAATGGAGAAGTTTGAAAAACATTTTTCTCTGAAAGCTCTTTATGCCAATATGATTGTCTTGGTGTATTTTGGAGTATCAGGGATTCCCATGGGGCATATTCTCGTAGATCTGCAGGTCGCGATGTGTGGAGCAGCTTGTGTTGTCGCATACTTTTTATACTTTAACAGATTGCAGTATTCTTGGCGTTTTTTGGCAATTTTCCCCATGATTATGTTTTGGTTGTTGACCAAATCAAATACTGTTATTTTTGCTGTATTGATTTTGATAATGTTTTTTATCAGTCATTGGATTTCATTTAGTCGAATAAATTTTTCATGGAAGAGAGAATTGAAATATTTGGTAATTTTCTTTTTATTGTCAACTGCATTAGTGGGATGTTTTAAACTTTGGAACTATGCTTATGTTAATAGAATTCCTAATAAAACAGCAATGAATTTTTATTCTACTGGAAAAAAAATAAATTGCGAGTATATAAAGAAAGTGATTTCAAATCCCACTGTCAGAGAAAAAAATGAAATTGACAAATTTATCAAATATTTTGATGAATCGCAATGCTTTATATTTTCTCATACTGCGAAATTCAAATATACTCAAGCAACTGTGGTAAAAGTTTTGTTTTGTGCATTGTTGCTGTTTATTATTCTTGTGCCCATGAAACGAAGATGGATTGCATTTTTGCCGATGATGGCAATTTACTTTGTTGTAGGAGTTGTGTCTTTAATGTTGGGAATTGTTATTTTGTGGAATGGAGGTGTTAATATTGATCGTGTCTGGGCATGGCGGTATGTTTCTCATTATGTGCTTCCCGTGTATGTTTGCGCTGCAATAATTCCTTGTTATTGTGCTTATTTATTCTACAAGAAAAAAACGATTAGTTTTTTGTTGTACTTGATTCCGGTTTTACTGGTTTCATTGACAACATTTATAAAAATTGGATCCGGATCCTATTATAGAGGAATGATGTTGCGCCGTTGTTTTATAAACTCCGATTTTTGGTGGAACAGACATTTATGGGTCGGCGATTTTATGAGAAAAATTGAACGGGTTTACGCTGAAAAAAATGCAAAAAAATTGCTTTTAGTTGATTTTGATCTCTACAATTACAATAAGCTGTACCATGGCATCTTTAAATACGAAAATCGCAATGACGATGGTTCTGAAAAGATGAATATTTATCACATTATTCATAATAAAAATTTTGTTAATGATTTAAAAAGGGGCAAATACAAAAATCAAATGGTATTATTTAACTCTTTTCACAGCGAAACGAATCGCAGTAATGTTGTAAACCATGATTTGAAAATGTTTCTTCCCGATGGCTATAACGGTCGGCATTATTTGTTCATGTGCGCCGAAGAAAATGGACAAGTAAAATTGCAACCGATAGATGTAAATATAGGGCTGCCGCAATATTTAACAATTCGCTATTAATTGCAGAAAGTTTTTGCTGTTTACTCCCCAGAGCATGCGAGCCATTTCGATCAAGGCTCCGCCGGAAACGCCTTGTTTTTGCAGTTCAGCGAAAAACAATTCCCGTCCGGTTGCTGCATCCGGAGCTGTTTGGTCGGTAAAACGTCTGAGCAAAAATGGATCGCGCATCCACGGACGGGCGGTCATTATTCCTGCACATTGAGTGACCTTGCATACATTTTCAGCATCTTCCACGCTGGAAATGTCACCATTGGCGATCACCGGCACTTGTCCGGCAAGTTTTACGGCTGCGGCAATGCGCTGTTCCCGTTCCGGCAATGGGGCAGGGGAGTAATTTTCGGTTACAGTCCGGTAGTGGAAAAATATTTTTGAGACTGCTCCGTCTGATGCAAGCTCAGGAAGATAAATTTGCATATCTTCCGGCGAATCATATCCGGCACGGATTTTTACACTTAACATTTCCGGTGGCAGATAACCGGCAACAGTGCGGCAGAATCCGGCAATTTGTTCCGGTTTTTTCAACAAGCCGCCGCCACCGCCATTTTTTACCACCCGCAAACTTGGACACCCCATATTGATATTTATTCCGGCTGCACCGGTCAATTCCAACATTTTGGCGGCGCATTTGCCGAGTAAATCCGGATCAGTACCCATTAATTGAATCGTGACCGGAAGTCGGGAATCCAAATAATCTGCCGCAAATTCCCGCAATTTGCGCTCAGCGGGAATCGCTCCGGACAAACGCAGAAAAGGTGTCATCCAGCGGTCGCACAACTTTAAGGTGTTGACCGCCTCGACGAATTCTGTTTTACCGACTCCTTCCATCGGGCCGGGCCATATTTCAAAAGGATAGCAGTTCTGTTTCATGGTGTTTAAAATATCATAACTTTATGAAAAAAGCTATTCTTTTATTGAAAAATCCATTTAATATGCTATATTATATAAGCAGTCCTGATTAAATTGAAGAAAGCAAACAGCAATGGTTGAAGTAAAAAAAATCTCAAACACCGCTAAAAGGCAAGTGACTTTTGCCTGTGTTTATGCCCCCGGTCATACGGTGGCATTGGCTGGGGTGTTCAACGATTGGGATTCCGGAAATATTCTGATGGAATATGTTGCGGACATTCGCGGATATCGTTGCGTTCTGCAGCTTGCTCCCGGAAGTTACGAATATAAGCTGGTCATTGACGGAGAGTGGGTTTTGGATGACAGCAATCCTAATTTTGCCTCCAATGATTTCGGCACGTTGAACAGTGTCGCCGTGGTAGAATAAGCTGAACGGATTTCAATTATCTGTTCAGATAATGTGTGTTACATATAAAATCGTGTTTTTTTTGTGATATTCACTTGTATATCGTTTTGTAAAGTGATACTTTATATAGAGTTAAGCGTTTTAACAGAAAAGGGTGAATATGAATCAGCAGACAATTGCCAATGGTGGAGTGCAGTATGTTCCGCAGATAGAGGTACAGTATGTGTACTTGGATTTTGACGGAGAATTGACCTGTTACAACGGTGAAATATTGACTGTTGATTATGTGGAGGTCGCCGATTCGCAGCTGACACAGACAAGAATCCGCGATATCGTTGCTGAACTCAATGCGCTTTATGCTGATCGGAACGTTATTTTTGTAACCGAAAAGCCGACTGTTGCCGAATACTCCACCATTTATATCGGCAAAACTTCTGCGTTTGATTCCTACGGTAACTTCGCCGGGCTTGCTGAAACCATTGACAAAGGCAATAAAATCTCCAACGATAAAGCCTTTGTGATGCTTGATTCCAATGATACCAATGCCAGAATTATTTCCACGATCAGCCACGAAACAGATCATCTTCTCGGTGTTTTGGAGCACGGAGGTTCTGCTCTTGCTGCTTATGCTGCTGTTCACAATGTTTCTGCCGGAGTAACTTCAAATGGTGTTGTTTTATCTTCGGGACACTCTATGAGCGTTTTAAGCAACGGAGTGGCAAACAATACCATTGTCAATTCCTGGGGGTTTATATATGTCTCCGGTGGCGGTATCGCTAATCTTACCACTGTCAACTCAGAAGGACGGATGTTTGTTTCAAATGGCGGTATTGCAAACAGTACCACTGTCAAGACAGGAGGGGATGTTTTTATTGCCAGCGGAGGTACTGCAACAAATATAATTTGGACACCGTGCGCAGGACGTGTCAATGTTGAAAATGGTGCGCACGTTACATATTTAAGCAAATATTCCGGTGTTTATTTTGGTTCAGAAGGCAAGTTGATTTCCTCTGCTCTGGCAATGAACGAAAAAACTGTTTCCGGAACGATTTATGTTATGTCCAGTGGCACCGCAAGTAAAACTACAGTGAATTGGGGCGCTGCGTATGTTTATGAAGGCGGTGCGGTCAACAGCACCGGTATTTACAACAATGGCAGTATGAATATATACAAAGGAGGGGTCGCAGATATTACTACTGTCGGCGTTAACGGAAAGATGTATATTTCCAGTGGCGGAACCGCGAATAGTACAACCGTCAGTGGAGGTTTAATGAACATTCGGGATGGGGGCTTTGCAAGCAATACCGAAATCAACAATGGGTCAATGGCCGTTTCCAGTGGCGGCACTGTCGAACGAACCATTGTTAATTCCGGCGGTTCGATGCTTATTTCCAGGGGCGGCACGGCGAATAGTACTACTGTTAATGAATCAGGTTATATGCGCGTTCAAAGTGGCGGCGTGGCGAGCAGTACAACGGTCAATTCCGGCGGTTCGATGCTTATTTCCAGTGGCGGCACGGCGAATAAAACCGTCGTCAATGAGTCGGGATATATGCGTGTCATAAGCGGTGGTGAGGCGAATGATACTACTGTCAATTCCGGCGGTTCAATGCATATTTCCAGGGGCGGCGTAGTGAACGGAACTGTTGTCAATTTTGCCGGGGATATGTTTATATACAGTAGTGGTATTGCAAACAATACTACGGTTAAAGATAATGCAAATATGACTGTTTTCGGTGGTGGATCAGCAAATCAGACTACTGTTGAGCATGGCAATATGACTATCCGTGGAGGTGGTGTTGTACGGGATACCGTTATTAATGCCGGCGGGAATATGTATATCGGAAGCGGTTGTATACATCGCGGCAGTTTGCAGCTTGCCGGAGATGCGGTTGTTTCTGCGTATGCAGGCAGTATAATTGACTTTATTCTTACAGACCGTACTGTAGAGAATGATTATCTTATTAATAATCTTTCGCTGATTTCCGGTGCACCGACATATACAGTTACGGTAAGTGCCGTTCAGAAATTCGGCACTTATAAGTTGGCTCAAGGCGCAGGAAATTTCTCCGCCACGGTTTCCATTGGAAATGGTACGGTTGTATATGGTTCAACTACTGCCAATGGTACAATGTTGTCTTACAATAATACAGATTATATTCTTGAGTGCAAATCAGGTGATCTTACTTTGAAAATCGGCGATTTCACTCCGCCGGTTGCGCCAGTTGTCAATGCGGATATAACTGCAGCGACTAATCAGGACGTGACCATTACTGCCTCTTTCAGCGAAGACACTGCCCGCAAACAGTATTGCATCGGTGACGGCGAATGGCAGGATTACACTGGAAAATTTACAGTTTCAGAAAATGGAACTGTAATTTTCCGTGCTGAGGATGCGGCAGGCAATGCAATTACCAAAAAAATTGTAATTTCCAATATAGACAAAAAAGCTCCGGGAACTCCTGCTGTGTTTGACGTAATTGTTTCCGGAAATAAAGCTGTTTTACATTGGAGTGATGTTATTGATAAAGGCATTGCCGGGGTTGAAGGTTATTATATCCGTTATGGTACATCGAACACATTGATCGGCGAAGGTGAATTTATTAACGCAAGTGAGTTTAATGTGACTGGTCTTACCGCAGGGATGTATTTCTATCAGATAAAAACACTTGATAAAGCTGGAAACATGTCCGAATGGTCAGCGGTGCATTGCTTCAATGTTGATGGAGCATTGGTACCACGGCACAATTTAAGTTGGGATACTGTTTCAGGAGCAGAAGGATATACACTGGAATACTCTGTTGATAATTTTACCACTGCCATTACGCTTGAAGTGGACACTAATACGCTGGATTGTTTCGCATTGCCTTCTGGCACATACCAATGGCGGGTCAAAGCAGAAAACGGCGAATTTATGTATGGGAAAAATATCGTCTCAGAAAGTGTTGTCAAAGCACAGGAATTAGTTTCTGATGCTGATGGTAACCTGGATGTATTCTTTGCCAACGGCAAAAGCACTTGGGGCAAAGGCTATTTTGCCCAACATCAGGGCGACAACAGCACCGGCGAAGAAGTTGAATTATTCGGCAAAAACCGGATCACCGATGTCTTTGCCGGTTCAAGTGATGCCAACATCCTCGTGATGACCGATGATACCAATGGCGACGCGCTGTTCCTCGATGATGTTTACACCGCGTTGGGAGAACAGGCGCGCTTGAGCCAAATCAATGAGATCCGCGCCGGTGCGGGAAATGATATCATTGATATGACCAGTTCGCAGTTTGAATACAATGGCAGTGAAATGACCATTTACGGCGGTCTGGGCGACGATGTGATCTGGGCAGCCGGAGAGGATAACGACCTTTTCGGTGATGCCGGAGATG
>JAFVRD010000055.1 GCA_017504435.1 Lentisphaeria bacterium
GATATATTCGACATGGGTGCAGTCCATGCTGACGACAAGAATGGCATCCGGTTTCTGTTCGGCGATCATTTTATCAAAGTCAGCGGCAAGGTATTCCGGAACATCTTTAGCTTTGGGAGCCAATTCTTTGCAGACTTTGAAGCGCAGCGGGTCGATATCAAGCAGACCGACCAATTCGGCACAATGTTCAAATCTTTCCAGCATCGGTTTGATATACATACCGATGGCGCGGCCGGATACACCGCAGACAGCATAACGTTTTTTTGCCATTTTTTACCTCTTTTTTTTGTTTAAATGGGAAATAAAACCCCATATTTAATATACATCCGCAATGTTTTTTTGCAAGGATTATTTATACAATAAAGTTTATTATTTAAGGCTGTGTACTAAACACAGGCTGATTTTTCCTGCGGCGGAACGACACTGCCTTAAACTTCAATCTGTCACTCAAATAATTGCGTGACTTCGTTTCCGGCAGGAGGTGTCGGCTTTCTCCGACATGACTGCCTGCGGCAGACGCCGTTTGAGCGGCGCCCCGCCGTCATCGTGGACAAATAAAAAGCCGCCTTGTCCCGGCTTAGCCTTGGCGGAGCCGGATGGACCGTGTCCGGGTAGCACCCGGCGGTGTATTTTATCTTTTGATCAGTATTCTTTTAGTACAGAGCTTTATTTAATTGGTACGGATAACTTTTTTGCGTGAAAATTTGAACAGGATAAATTTATTTTCATCTGTTTTACTGTCCGGGAGCAGATACAGCGAGTGACCTTCGGTGATTTCCGGAACTGCCTGCCATGCGGAATGGGACAGAATATCATGCAGAATGGCTGCATTTTTTTCCTGAGTTATCAAATATCCGCTGTTTTTTTCACATTTATTCAAATACCCGGTCAGATTTTCCGGTGCCGAAATATGAGGAGTTGAAGAAATATTCATGTAAAATTTTGCCAGAGAACTTGGTTCTGAAACGCAGAATATCACCGGCAATGCCGGAGTTTTACGGATGACTTTGCCGCATTTTTTCCAGAACGGCCGCCCGGTTCTGAATTTGGTCAGAGACGGAATCGCCACGCACCACAGGGCAATACTGAGAATGACTCCGGCAAGAATATAACCGCTCCAGGGGCCGTACATGCCGCTTAATTTTTCCTCTGTACAGTTCGGCCCGGTATCAAAAACCAGAAAACCGACCGCAATAAAGCCCAGCAATGGCACTGCGGTCATCAATATCAACGGCGGAGTTCCCTGTATAAGTATCTCCCACAGCGGATAAGTAATAGCAACCGCCGCAGTCAACGAACCGAGCAATGTGAATCCCCAATTCATAATGCGGTCGCTGATACGGAACCAATTGTTTTTATTGTATTCTCCGGTGATCCCGGCGGCAGTCAGAATTATGAAAAACGGCAGCATCGGTAATTGATATTGCCAGCGTTTTCCCGGGAATATGCCCAAAAGTATAAACATTGCCGCTGCACAAAACAGCAGTTTTTTTTCAGCAGCAGAGAGTTTCCGGAAGCATTTGAGCATGGTTATCAGTGCCGCCAGAGTGACCGGCAGCCACGGCAGCAGCAGCCGGGGCAGATTTACCAGTGCGGCATACCAGGAAATACTGCTGCCCGGATAAACCGTTTGGGAAAATGTATCCAAAAACACTCTTGTCATGGTATTTCCGACGGCATCAAGATTACCCTGCCAGCTGCGGTCAGGAGAGTAGATCAATCCTCCTGTCAGCAATATAACTGCGGCTGCCGCGATGCATACTGCCGGCACAACAGAACAGACCGGGAGTTTGTTCCCCTCACTTTTGTCATACAGCAGAATCAGCGGCAGTGCCGCCAGAATGAATGTAAAACCGCCCAGTACCAGGCCGGCAAATATGAGGAAAAACAGTATGGTTGTGTCGAAAAAATTTTTTTCCGGTTTGGCGATCAATACTGCCAGCCAGATCGTCACTGCTGCAATAAACATGCCCCATGAAGCATGTCTGCCCCAATAGAGAAAACCGTAACTGCCCAACAACATCCAACCGGCAGTACAAGTCGTTTTGCTGTCAAAATATGTATCGGTAAGTTTCATACCGCCTGACAGCATCAGCAACGCCGCCAATGCCGCCGGAAGCCGCAATGTCCATTCGGTCATGCCAGTCAGATTTGACAGCCAGTAGGTTATTCTGGCGGAAAAAATGGTTAAAAACGAATCAGGGCTCCAGTCGTCCGAAGGCAGGAAAAGTTCGCTGCCCAACTGAAATTGACGGACACTTTCCGCTAATTCACCTTCTGAACTTATCAATGCATTGCGACCCAGCAGCGCGAACAGGGCAAGCACGGCACATCCTGCGATCAACCGTGCTGCACTGCGGCGCGGTGCAGATGGTGAAAAATCAAATGGTTCATCGTTATTCATAATAAAATTGACTTACACTTGAGCAGGGGTATCTGCCGAATGTTTGACTTTGTCCCAGATGGCATCCATTTCTGCTGCAGACATTTGATTCAGCTCTTTGTGTTCAGCTGCAGCTGCATGTTCCATTTCCCGGAAGCGTTTTTCAAATTTCATATTGCTTTTACGCATGATGTCCACGGCACTGTCCCGGTTGCGGAAACGGATCAGATTGACCACTGCAAACAGCAGATCTCCGATCTCTTCATCAGTATGAACTTCATCACCGGAAGCCAGTGCGGCTTTGACTTCATTGAGTTCTTCAGTGATCTTGTCCACAACTCCGGAAATATCCTGCCAGTCAAAATTCACTTCGGCAGCTTTTTTCTGAAGCTTTTCAGCTCTTGTCAGCGGGCACATGGTCAGTTTCAGTTCATCCATGATTGAAGCAGGCATCGCATTTCCGGCTTTTTCCGCAGCTTTGATCTGCTGCCATAAACCTGCAACCTCTTCGGCGTTGTCGGCATGGGCATCGCCGAATACATGGGCATGCCGACGAATCATTTTGGCGATTATTTCCTGCCAGACATCGGTCAGAGTGAATTCGCCTTTTTCTTCTGCAATAGCCACCTGAAACAGCAGATTCATGAATACATCCCCAAGCTCCTCGCGGATATTGGGGACATCATCGCGGAGGATCGCATCGATCAATTCTGCACATTCACCATCCAGATGTTTGACCAGAGTCTGCCGGGTCTGTTTGCGATCCCACGGACAGCCGGACGGAGAACGCAACCGGTGCAGCACCGCCAGCAAGCCATCTGCGGAAGCAGGAAAATCAATAGGAGAATCCGACATTGAAGTGAATCCGGAATTTGTTGGAAAGATCATCCTGCGCACGATGCAGCGGATAGGCGAGATCAAGTTTCAATGGGGCCTGGAGCATGGGCAGTTTCAACCGCAATCCGTAACCGGCACCGACATTGATTTCAGAGATGTCCAGATCGTAAGAATCGCTCCAGGCATTGCCGGCATCCACAAATGCCGCACCACGCAGCGGTCCCCAGATCGGGTGGGAAACTTCAGCAGTCAGCACCAGCATGGTTTGACCGCCGACATTGCAGCCGTTGACATTTTTGCCGATGGAACGGTATTCAAAGCCGCGGACAGAATTACTGCCGCCCAGATAATAACGTTCAAAAAGCGGAAGTTCATCATCGTGATTAAATCCCGCGACGGTACCGATCCTGCCGCCGATAGAGGCTACGATCGCTTTATCAAAAAAGCTGATATGATAGCTGCCTTTGCCTTCCAACCGGTAATAATTTGAGGAACTGCCCAGGACTTCAGGTGTGATGGATCCAAAAAAGTTCAACATGTAACCTTCTGTGGGATCGACAAGGCTGTCCCGGGTATCACGGTTGAGCATAAGTGAGAATTGACTGACCCGGGATGAGCCGGTCAAATCTTTGCTTTTCAAATATGATTTGATTTTGTGGGATTCGTTGTGGATCCGGACAACTTCAAACTTGTATCCCAGCGCGATTGAAGTGAAATCATCAAATATTTTGCGCTGCAATGAGGTGCGGACTCCGATTCTGGTCTCATCCCAGTCGTCGTATTCAGTAGTGGTCATAAAACCGGATAATTCAAAACGCAGCGGCAGATCAAACAGCCACGGTTCTACAAAATCCACGTTGAATCCGGCATTGTCAATACCATAAATACCCTGCAACCGCAACCGCTGACCTCCACCGTAGAACCAGTTGCGGGGATTGGCGATATCAAAGTTATTGGTGGAGACTTCCGCCATGCCGAATACACTGTTTACGTCTGATGCACCGGCTCCGATACGGAAATTGTAACGGTCAGGTTTTTCTTCTACTGTGATCCGGATATCTTTTTCATCAAGCGCATCGGCATTGACTGCTTCGGCTTCAACTTTGTTGAAATACCCCATGCCCATCAGACGTCTGCGGCTGATGTCAATACGGTTTTTGGCTACCGGGTCGCCGGGTTGAATGGCAAGCTCACGGCGCAATACTTTATCTTTAGTGGCGGTATTACCGACAATGATCACATCACGTACATGGTATTTGCGGCCTTCCACGATCTGGAAATCCACCGAAACTTTGTTGTTGGGAAAGTCAGTGGCAAGTACCGGGCGGACGGTCAAATCAGAATAACCGCGGGCATCGTAAAGCGCATTGATCCTTTTTACAGAGGCACTCTGATCTGCACTGGAGTAAGTTTTGTTGCCGGTCAGCGAAACCAGAGGCGTCAATTCTTCTGCCGGGATCGCCGTATTACCGGAAATCGTAACTTTATCGACAGTATAAGGTTTTCCTTCTGAGATTTTTATTGCAATATCCACGAATTCCGGATCATCTGCCAGAGGTTCAATTTTGATATCGGCGATTTTGAAATCCAGATAACCCTTTTCGTGATACATCTCCCGCAGTCTGGCCTGATCGGTTTCCAATTCGGAACGGTCAAGCAGTCCCTTGTTGAGCCAGTCGTTTACAAACGGCAGATAATTCCAGTAACTGAACTGGTTGAACATGATATTACGCAACTCCCGTTCCGGGAATACGGTCGCTCCTTCGAATGTCACTTTATTGACTTTGAGCCGGAGATTTTCTTTGATAGTTACAGTAACGATCACACCGCCTTTACCATCCGGAATGATGGCGGGCGGATCGATGCGGACATCAGTATAGCCCTTGCCAATATAAAATTTACGCAATTCATCAATGGATTGACTCAATTTCTTACTGTTGAGCCGGTCTCCGTCAGCAATACTCAGACACTCCTGCAAATCTTTGGTGGAGAATTTTTCATTGCCGCTTAATTTGAACACGGAAATCACCGGTGAAGGTGTCACCCGGTATAAAACTGAGACATTGCCGTCCGGCAGGGTGGTGTATTCAGC
This sequence comes from Lentisphaeria bacterium, assembly GCA_017504435.1. Taxonomy (GTDB): domain Bacteria; phylum Verrucomicrobiota; class Lentisphaeria; order Victivallales; family Victivallaceae; genus UBA1784. The sequence goes on from JAFVRD010000055.1 coordinate 5,313, forward strand.
CACTGCGTCAGTGATCCTGCCGCTGGAATACAGACTTTTTAAGTCTTCATCCATGTACTCCTTTTTGAATTCCATTCCCGGACGCATCCGGAGTACGACCCGCAGGACCTCATCCGGCAGCGGATTGGGACCTTTTTGCTCGAATTTGACTTCACCGACTTTTGCTGCACAGAGTATAACGCTCCATGTCAGCAGCAGCAATAAAGAAAATCTTTTCATTTTTTACATATCCCGTAATGTTGATTATTTGTTTGCTTCCGGGTTGAATTCCCTGCTCACCGGCGGAGCCTGTTGAAAGAGCATCCGCGATGGATAAAAATGCAGTTTTACCGTGCCGGTTTTACCGTTACGGTTCTTTTCCACGATCAATTCCGCATCAGTACAAGCTCCGTCCGCGATATTTTTGGCATCATCCCGGTTGCGGTGCAGAAACGACACGACGTCTGCATCCTGCTCAATAGCTCCTGATTCACGCAAGTGTGCCAGTTTCGGACGGGCGTTGGGACTGGCATTTTTATCAATTTCACGGTTGAGCTGGGCAAGAACCAATACCGGAACATTGAGATCTTTCGCCAGTTTCTTGATGCCGCCGGAAATTTCCGCGACCTCCTGTTGGCGGCTGTCCACCCGGGCATCCGCATGCATCAACTGCAAATAGTCAATGACAATAAGCTGGATGTCATGCTCATTTTTCAACCGGCGCGCTTTGGCACGCAATTCGGATATCGTCAATCCTCCGGTATCATCAATAAACAGCTGTGCTCCGCTGATTTTGGCGGCAGCCGCTGTGAGTTTGCTTAAATCGTTATCATTGAATGTGCCGTTCCAGAAGGCACTTTCCGGTATTTCAGATTCAGAACACAACAGACGGCGTGCGATCTGATTCTGAGTCATTTCCAAACTGAAAAACGCTACCGGATAACGTTTTTCACCATTTATCGCAATGTTGGCAATGATATTCAATCCCAAACTGGTCTTACCGATGGACGGACGTGCCGCCAATACAAACATTTCACCGCGTTTCAAGCCGCCGGTGAAGTCATCCAGCCCGGTATATTTGGTCGGAATACCGACTTCGATCTCTTTGTTACGGATCTTTATCAAAGTTTCAAATTCTTCCCGGACAAGCACCCGCAGATCCCGGATAGTTTCCGTGGTGCCTTCGGTTCTGATTTTGAAAATTTCCGTTTCGATCTCTTCAACCAGTGCCAATGGTTCGGCATCATTGTCAAAACATTTTATCAAAGCCCCGCTGCAGGCATCGATCATCCGCCTGAGCATGGCCAAATTACGCAGAATTACACACCACGATTCAATATTTGCAGTCGTGGCGATAGTAGAATGGATCTCTGCAAGATACAACTCTCCGCCGGCAGCTTCAAGTTTGCCTGCCGCCTGCAGTTTTTGTGCGATAGTCAGCAGATCCGGTGCAGTTCCGGATTTATGCAGTTCAAGTGCCGCCAGATAGATGGCGCGGTTGGCGGCGGAATAAAATGCATCCCCGGAAATGCCGAGATGTTCGATAACGGTATCAATACATCCCCGGGGATTGCGGAGCATCGCGGCAAGCACCGCCTGCTCCACTTTCAGATTATGCGGCTGCGCCCGGTCAGGTAAAATACCTGCCGGGCGTGGTGAAACATCAAGTGTTCTCTTTTCAGCCATAATTCACCGGAGCGGTAATCAGCCGCGGACGACCCAGATTTTGATCTTTCCGGTGACTTCGCTGTGCAATTTGACATCAGCTTCGAAGCTGCCGAGCATTTTGATCGGCGGTTCGATGATGATGCGGTTGTGAGCAATATCAAAACCCTGCGCGGCGAGTTCGTCGGCAACCATACGGCTGGTGACAGAACCGAAAAGCTGATCATCTTCGGTCGCCTGCATGGCGATGGAGATCTCAACATCGGCAAGTTTGGCAGCGATCGCTTTGGCATTTTCCAATTCGGCGGCGCGACGGGCGGCGATCTGAGCCTTGCGGGACTCGATCAGACGCAGTGTGCCGGGAGTGGCTTTAGCAGCGAGCTTTTTGGGAATAAGATAGTTGCGGGCATAACCCGGAGCGACTTTGACCTCATCTCCGGCGAGACCGAGGTTTTCGACATCGTCCAACAGAATAAGACTGACATTAGCCATGATAGATAACTCCTCCGTTGATTAGTAGACCAGCGAGAGCATCCGGGCGCGTTTGACGGCGATGGACAGCATCTTCTGATGATCGAGACAGTTGCCGGTGATACGACGGGGCATGATTTTGCCTTTTTCGGTCTGGAATTTCATCAGCGTTTCGGCATCTTTGAAATCGATGTAGCGGACTTTTGCCTCACAGAAACGGCAAACTTTGGGTTTTGCGGCAGCGCGACGGCGACCGCCTTGTTTTTTCTGACCCTGCATTGGGAATCCTCACTTTGTTGATATTAAACAGTTATTAAACTTTTTGCCAGAAACAGCAAACATCTTGATCAAAACGGAATATCATCTTCCGGAATGCCTCCGTTAGCTTCACCGCCGAAATCCGGCGGCGGCATCGGGGGAGCATCCATCGGACGGCGCGGTGCATTCTGCGCGGGGAAACCGCCGGCAGATTGCTGATAACCGTTATTCGCCGGGAAACTGTTTTCCTGCGGATAATTGTTGTTGGCCTGATAACCGTTCGGATTGTTGTTGTATTGACCTCCGGCGGCGTTGGCATCATCGCGACGGCGGCTCATGAATTGGATATTCTCTGCCACCACACGCAGACGGGAACGCTGTCCACCGCCATTGCGGTCTTCCCAAGTGTCGAGCTGCAGTCTGCCCTCGACCATGACCTGAGAACCTTTGGAGAGATATTGACGGCAGTTATTGGCAGCTTTGCCCCAGACAACGACATCAACGAAACAGGTTTCTTCCTGTTCCTGACCATTGCTGGTGAAACGGCGGCTGACCGCGATCCGCAGATCGCAAACGCTCTGACCGTTGGGGAAACCGCGCAAATCGGGTTCCCGGGTCAGATTACCCAACAGAAATACTTTGTTAAGGGAAGCCATAGATCACTCTCCAAAAAATTCAGATGTTTGCAAAACGTTATAAAATTACTCAAACCGGAGCGGTTCGGCGTTATCAGCACCTTCCGGACGGTCGTAGATCAGCGTCATGCTGCGCAGGACCTGCTGATCCAAATGGTATCTTTCACGGATCGCAGTCAGCTGCGCCGGATCAAGCGTGAAAATGAAATCGAAATAAAGACCGGCACGGCGTTTGTCGATTTCGTAGGTGAATTGTTTGCGACCCATTTCAACGGTCTTTTCAACTTCGCCGCCGAGGGATTTGATCAGTTCAACAAATCCGTTGCAGAAAGCTGCACCGTTGTCATCCGTTTTGCGGATGTCCAAAATGAATACAGACTCGTATTTTTTCAAAATAAACCTCTTTTCTTTGAATGGCTTGTTTTATTTGGTTTCCGTTTCTTTTTCCCTGACCGCAGCGTTGAATTGATTCATTGCCGTGGTCATGCCGCTGCTTAAAATCGTTTTTACTGCTTCAGCAGCGCGGGTGACAGCTGTATCAAAGGCTTTTTCCTCCTCTCCGGTAAAACCGGAAAGCACATAATCAGCGGTTTTTCCCGCTTCCGGCCGTCCGATGCCGATCCGCAATCGCTGAAAATCCGCAGAACCGAGTTCTGCAATAATGGACTTCAAACCATTGTGACCGCCATCCGAACCGTTGCGGCGGAGCCGGAGTCTGCCGGCTTCCAGATCCAGATCATCCGAGATGACCAGTATTTCTGCCGGAACTATTCCGAGGCGGCGGCTCAATGGTGCCACCGCGCATCCGCTTAAATTCATATATGTCTGCGGCATTTGCAAGGTCAACGGTTTGCCGCGGTATTTGCCGGAAAATATCCGGCTTTCCGCACAATGGCTTTCCACAAATCTGCCTGCCGGCAAAACGGTTGCAAGCAACCTCTCGATGACCATGAATCCCGCATTATGGCGGCTGGCTGCATATTCTGCGCCGGGATTACCCAGGCCGACAATCAATTTTATACTGCCGGATACTGGTGCCATAATGAAATAAACCTTCTTTCAAACAACCTTGTCTCGGGAAAATCCCGGAACGGAAAATTATTTTTTCGCCTTTTCAGCGGCACGTGCCTCTGCTTTTTTCTCGTTGATAGCTTCCGGTTCGGCAGAGCCTTCTTCAGATGCAGCAGCATCCTGGGTGGGCAGCACGACGTGGAAGACGATCTCATCAGCATCCAGACCGCGGACTTTGACGCCTTCGGGCAGGACAAGCTGAGCAACCGTCAATGCTTCACCGACCTTAAGATTGGTGACATCGACTTTGATCATGTCGGGGAGTGCATCGGGGCGGCAGGAGACGGGCAATTCATGGACTTCCTGTTCCAGTACGCCGCCGTGATTGGCGCCGTAGCAGTCGCCGAAAGCATGCAGCGCGACATTCGCGTGGATTTCAGCAGTCATATCGACAGCCTGGAAATCAACGTGATAGACGTAGTTTTTGAGATGGTTGAACTGAACTTCTTTGACAATGGCGGGGATTTCTTTGCCTTCAAGGGCGATCGTGTAAAGATTCGCGCCTTTGGCGGAAGCAACCTGCCAAGCCTCGGTTTTCAGCATGACGTGGAGGGATTCTTTGCCGCGGCTGTAAATGACAGCCGGGATGAATCCGGACTTACGGAGACGGCGGGAAGCATTGTCGCCGAACTCGCTCCGCGGCTGTGCCGCGATCACATTCTCTGCTTTGCTCATGGATTTCCTTTCGCTTTTTATTTAGGAGAATTGTTTTTGTTATTTTACTATTAACAGATTCCGAATCAATGCCCGGTGTAGAACAGCGGGGACACGGATTTACCATCGTGAATGCGGCGGATCGCTTCGCCAAGCAGCGGGGCAATGCTGATGACTTTGATTTTGCCGTTAAGGGTATCGATATTGGGAACTGCATCGGTGGTGATCAGTTGTTCGATCTCCGGAGTGCTGAGCAGTTTTTCCTGACCGATATTGTTGAGCAGACAGTGGGATACTGCCGCGTAAACTTTTGCCGCACCGTGTGCTTTGAGGATCTTCGCCGCCGCGCAGAGCGTACCGGCGGTACTGGTCATATCATCAGTGATAACGCAGATGCGGTCTTTGACATCGCCGACCAGATGGCTGGAAGCCACGGTGGTGGCGTTGATACGGCGTTTGGTGACCACGGCAAAACCGGCATCAAGCATATCGCCGTATGCCATTGCCATTTTGGTGCTGCCTGAATCCGGAGCGACGACGACACCGTTATCGCCGATAAGCTCTTTGAGGTAGGACACCAGCACCGGACGGGCATAGAGATGATCCACCGGAATATCAAAGAAGCCCTGGATCTGCTGGGCGTGCAAATCAAGTGTCAGGATCCGGTCTGCTCCGGCAACGGTCAGCAGATTGGCGACCAGTTTACTGGTGATCGGAACCCGCGGCTTATCTTTGCGGTCCTGACGGGCATAGCCGAAATAGGGGAGCACCGCAGTGATGCGGGCGGCAGAAGCACGGCGGGCCGCATCGATCATGATAAGCAGTTCCATGAGGTTCTCATTGGAAGGTGTGCAGGTCGGCTGGATGAGAAAAGCATCTGCACGGCGGACGTTTTCTTCAAACTGAACAAATATCTCACTGTCGGGGAAATGAGTGATATGCACTTTTCCCAAGCTTATACCGAGGTAATTTGCAATGTTCTGGGAGAGTTGCGGGTGTCCGCAACCGGAGTACACACAAATGTGAGTTGATTCTGCCGATGCCATTTTTTTATCCTTAGTTTTTGTTTGGTATTGATGAATTTCACCAATTTTTCCGCAAAACAGTAAGGCACCGGCTCCGGAAAGCAACAGAAGCCTGAAAAGCTCCTGCATCCATTTTTTTCAGTCGCAACCGCCCGGTATTGTTTGCCCCAATACCATATTACGGCATGACCGATTGCAAAAAACAGATCGCCCCGGGGGGGGAATCCTTACGGTCCGGCGGATATTTTACCACCGGGATTCGGCTGCTTTGAACCGAACCCAAGATCCCGAAAATAATCGTCAATGCTCTTAATATAGCACCATAAAGGATAAATGTCAAATAAAATGTGATGATAACGGCTTGCAAAACTCCGGCAGACAGTGTATTGTATGCGCTGTGGGTTCATTACAGACAGGAATATAACGCGGAAAGAGTGACAGCGATATGAAAGATGCGGAATTTTTGAGACATGAAATCCGTTATGCAGAAGCAAAGATCAATGATTTTTGCGCCCGGCAGGTGCCGACCGAATTGTTTCACTATACATTGAGCCAGATGAGAACGATAAGAGTGCTGTATGCGCTGACCCGGGAGATGCCGGACGGAGTTCAGTTGAAAGTGTTGGCAGAACGTCTCGGAGTCACTCCGGCAGCTGCAAGCGAAATGGTCGATATGCTGGTTCGCAAAGGCGCGCTGCTCCGGCACAGTGATCCGACCGATCGGCGGGCGGTGTTGCTGCAGGTCGGTGATACGCTGTTGGAACGCTTTGATAAATGTGAGAAAAAGATTTCGCAATTGACCAGAAATTTTTTGAATACTCTCTCCGCAGAGGAAGTTGCCACGGTACTGGAGGTGTCCAAAAAGTTTTCTGCATTTGTCGGTGACAGCGACAATTTTCCGGAGGAATGAGCTGTGGAACCGGTACTGTTTTATGTTTCAGCTTTGGAAAAAGCCCCGGTCACGCTGAAAGGCACTTTGCCGGTGGAATTTCTGGATCTTGCTGAAAATGACACCTTCGCTGCTGCCGGTGAAACGCAATATGAATTGACCGGCAGAATGATCTCCGGCGGAGTGTTGGTTTCCGGATGCTGTTCAGTGGATATAAGTGCCGCCTGCGGCAGATGTCTCAAAGAGTTTGAATTCACTCTGGAAAACCGCAGGCTGCAGATGTTTTTTGAATTGTCAGAAGCTCAGGAAATTCTGGATGTCACAGAGGATCTGCGGGCGGAATTGCTGTTGGAATTGCCGATGAATCCGGTGTGCAGTGAGACCTGTCCGGGATTGTGTCCGGTGTGCGGTTGTGACCGCAGTGAAAAGAAGTGCAGTTGTGCCGCAGATGATACTGCAGAAAAAGTTTCTCCGTGGAGCGCACTGGACGGATTGGATCTGGATTGAGGCATGGAACCGTTTATCCGTTATTTCACCACCCATCTGACTGTGGAACGCGGGTTGAGCAAAAATACTGTGAAATCCTATGGCGGAGACCTGGCGGCATTGGAGGAATTTCTTACTGCAAACAGCTGCCGGTCATGGCGGGATTGCACTCGGGAACATTTGTTGGATTTTCTCGACAGTCAGCGTAATCTCGGTATGGAAACTTCCACATTGAGCCGGCATTTGACTGCGGCACGGATGTTTTTCCGTTATCTTGCCGGAGAAGGCTTGATCGCTCAGGATCCCTCCGCATTACTGGATTCCCCGAAACTGTGGCGTATCTTGCCGGATCAGTTGACGGTTGCTGAAGTGGATGCTCTGCTGAAAGTTTTTCCGATGCGCGGGGAAGCTCTGGAGATCCGCAACCGGAGCATCGTGCATCTGCTTTACGCATCCGGTATCCGGGTTTCTGAATTGACCGGTTTGAAAGTTGCCGATGTCGATTTTGAAAATTCTCTGCTCCGGGTCAAAGGCAAGGGTTCCAAAGAGCGTATTGTTCCGGCGGCGGCACAGGTCATGCGGCTGATCCGGCACTATCTTGACGGAGCCAGAGTGGAATTGTGTGAAAAAATCCCGCTTGCTCCGTGGCTGTTTGTTTCGCGCCGCGGGCGAAAACTGGATCGGGAACGGGTGTGGGCGATCATCAAGGAAGCTGCATTGCGTTCCGGAATTGATAAAAATATCCATCCGCATACTTTGCGGCACAGTTTTGCCACTCATCTGCTTGCCAACGGGGCGGATTTGCGGATAATCCAGGAGATGCTCGGTCATGCGGATATTGCCACTACCGAAATCTATACCCATGTGGATCGGGGGCGGATCGCCGCTATCCATCATAAATTTCATCCCCGGGGGTGAATATGAGTGTTTTATTGAAAAACCTGGTGCTTGATGCGGCGCGTTTGCCCGGGAACTGGCCTGATTTGACTGCCGGTATCGCCGCTGAAAAACTCGGTATACCGGAATATGCAGTTTCCGGAACCGAAATATTGTCTGCTTCGGTGGATTCCCGGAGAGGAACTCCTAAAATACTGTTGACTTTGAAAGTCGATGCCGCCGGGATCCCGGATACTCCGGTGGAGGAATTCGCTGCTTTCATCCCCGCAGAACCGGATATCCCCGGTTCCGTCCGTTTACGTAATCCGGTCGTGGTCGGTACCGGACCTGCCGGTATATACGGAGCATTGGTGCTGGCAATGGCAGGATGTGAACCGGTCATCATTGACAGTGGAGCTCCGGCTGATGAACGCTGCCGGGATTACCGGAATTTTCTGGCAGACAGAAAATTGAATGAAAACAGCAATCTGCTGATCGGAGAGGGCGGAGCCGGAACTTTTTCCGACGGCAAACTTTATACCGGTACCCGTGACCGCAAAGCGGGCTGGGTCAAACGGATCATGGTCGAATGTGGAGTCCCGGAGGAGATCATTTGGAAAAGTCGCGCTCATGCCGGCAGTGATTTTTTGCAGAGTTCAGCGGAAAAATTGCGGCATAAGATTGAAAATCTGGGCGGCAGATTTATTTTTCACACCCGGGTGCGTGACATTATCGTTAAAAACGGGCAATGCCGTGGAGTGGTAACTGCTTCCGGAGAAAAAATATTTGCGCCGGCAGTGCTGATCGCTCCCGGACTGGGCGGCAGGGAATTGGTACGTAATCTGGCACTCCATGCGGAGTGGGAATTGAAACCGTTTCAAATCGGATGCCGGATCGAACATCCGCAAAAATTCATTGACCGCAGCATGTACCGCATGCCGCGTCCGGCTGCGCTGGGAGCGGCGGAATATCATATCGTTGCCCGGCGGCATGAACGGCACGTCGCATCATTTTGCATGTGTCCGGGAGGGGAGGTCGTCAACGCCACGGCATGGGAAAATCACAGCATATCCAACGGGATGAGTTTGTTTGCCCGGGCAGGAGAATTTGCCAACAGCTGTCTGATTTCGACATTCGCTCCGGGGGAATTGGGAAGCGTGGCAGATATATACCAACTGATAAATTCTCTGGAGAAGCGGTGTTTTACGATGGGCGGCGGGGATTACACTTTGCCGGCACAGGATGTATATGCGTTTCTCCGGAAGGAGCCGGGATTGCGTAATTCCCGGAGTGATACCGCAGTCGGAGTGGTATCCGGGCGGATAGATCAACTGGTGCCGGAAAAATTATATGCGGCACTGGCATCGGCTTTGAAAGAATTTGATTCCCGGATGACCGGTTTTATCCGGCAGGGTAAATTTATCGGGATCGAAAGCTGTGTGTCAGCTCCGCTGCGTTTTTGGAGAAACCGGGAAAATGGTCAAAGTTCGATCCGGGAGCTTTATCTTGCCGGAGAAGGATGCGGCGCTGCCGGAGGCATCATATCTGCCGCATGCGACGGTATCAGATGCGCTGAAGCGATGCTGCGTTTGTGAATTGTTTGAACGATGTTTTGTTGAAAACAGAACCGTTACTTTTCGTTCAGACGGCTCCAGATATTGAGGATCCTTCCGGCGGTATTGGAGACTTCTTCACAGGCACGTTCAACACTTTTTTTCTCATCCCCCTGTCCGTAAAAAGTCAATGCACATCCCATATCTTTGTAAGTAAACGGTACTGTGATATACCATTGCCGCATCGTACCGACCCGGAGCAGGATATTATTGTTTCTCAACGTTTCAAATTCACGTTCGATGGTGTTTTTTTCTACGTCAGAAAGATCGGGAAATTTCCGGATAATCTCGCCTTTTATATCCTCTGCCGATAATTTTGCGGCGTAAAGCAGAGCCAGCAAAGCTCCGCTGCGGCGGATTATATTGAGGTCAGAAGATTTTTGTGAACAGGCGAAAATCCGGAAAAAAGCACCTTTTTCACAGCCGAGCAGCAACCCATTCAAACCGGATTTTACGGCGTAATTGCGGATTATTCCGGCAACGGCAGATGCCAGTGGCGAAAGTCTCTCGGCATGAGTGCCGAACCGGAGCAAAGCGGTGCCGGGTACAAAGTGATGATAATCGGTTTTGGCGATCCACTCCATTTCAGCCAGATCATTGCATAAACGGCTCAAAGTGGGCAGCGGAATATCAAGACGTTGAGATAATTCTTTCAGGGACAGCGGTGCGTCGGCGGCACACAGTGCATCCAGAACCAGTCCGGCTTTGGCAAAGATTTTGGTTTTCATTTTTGGTTTCCGGCGGTAAGTTTCCGGTGGAGTGCAGCAGCTACCGGCGGCGGCACATACTTTTCAAAATCTCCGTTCAGGCGGGCGACCTCTTTAACTAATGTGGAGGAGACAAATGAATTTTTCAATGTCGGCATCATAAAGATCGTTTCACTGTTGCGGCGGAGGTTGCGGTTCATCAATGCCATTTGCAGTTCGTATTCAAAGTCCGAAAAGGCACGCAGACCGCGCAGGATCGCATCTGCTCCGTAATGGTCAAGCGAATCCACCAGCAGACCGTCGATGGCCACAACTTCCACGTGTTCCAGATCGGCACAGCTCTGCCGGATAAGTTCACAGCGTTCCTGCATGGTGAATATCGGAGCTTTGGCGGCATTGACCGCAACGGCGACAATGACCCGGTCAAAAAGCATGCCTGCCCGTTCCACCAGGTCGAGGTGTCCATTGGTAAAAGGATCGAATGATCCCGGATAAAGTACTGTTTTCATCGGTTGACTCCGGAAAAATTACAATGAGTTGTTGAATATTCTTTCTTTCAGGTGTATAATATAAAACTTGAAGTGCCTTTTTGCAATACTCAGGTTTTCAGATGAAAGATTTTTTGAAGTTTCATGCCGCAAAAAATGGGAAAACTGCTCCCTTTGAACTCCCCCGGATCGTCGCGGCAGGGGTTTTTGACGGGGTACATCCCGGGCACCGGGAGATCATCCGTAAAGCGGCGGAACGGGCAGCGGAAGTGCACGCGGTTGTTTTGGCATTGAGTTTTACGCCGCACCCGCGGCAGCTGCTTTGTCCCGGTAACCCGCCCCGGCTGCTTATTTCTGAAAACGAACGTATCGGCAAATTATATGACGCCGGAGCGCAGGAGACGGCATTTATTGATTTTACTCCGGAAGTTGCGGCACTTGCGCCAGGTGATTTTCTGGAGGAACTTGCCGGAAACGGACACTTTAAGGTTGCCGGCATCTGTGTCGGAGAGCATTGGCGGTTCGGCAAATGCGGCAGCGGTGATGGTCAGGTGCTGGCAAATTTCTGCCGGGAACTCGGTTGGACATACGATGGGGTTCCGGAATTGGAATATGATGGCGAAATTGTCAGTTCAACGGCGATCCGCAATGCAGCATTGACCGGAGATTTGGAAAAATTCCGGCGGCTTGCCGGAGATGATCTGACTTTGACCGGCGTGGTGGAGCATGGTTTTGCCATTGCCGGGACAAAATTATCCGCCCCGACTGCAAATTTGCAATGCCGTTACGGAGTCGTACCGCCGGATGGGGTGTATGCCGGAAGTGCCGGGGTCGACGGTCAAAATTATCCCGCCGCGGTAAATATCGGTTTCGCACCGACATTCAATGGTTTGCAACGGCGCATAGAGGTACATCTGATCGGTTATTCGGGAGTTCTTTATGATCGGGAATTGACGGTGAAACTTTACCGTTTTATACGGCCGGAACGGCGTTTTGATTCTCCGGATGAGTTAAAAATACAAATCGCATCGGATATAAAAGACGTGACTGAACAATTTGATCTTTGTTCCGGAGAAAGGATGGTATATAAATGACTTTTACGGCATTTATACTGATTTTGTTTTCGGTGGCATTTCATGCTTCATGGAATCTGCTCGCCAAAAAAGTTACCATGAGTGTGGCATTTTATACTCTTTTGTGTACAATGGCTTTTGCACTTTCCCATACTGCATTTTACTGGACACCGGTTGAATACAGTGCCTTACCGGTAAAATTTTATCTTTTCACCATGCTGACCGTGATTTCGGACTGTACTTACTGTTTCGGTCTGGTCGGTGCCTACCGGCGGATGGATATGTCGGCGGCGTATCCGTTGATGCGTTCACTGCCGCTGTTGTTGACGATGCTGCTGACCGCATTGTTGGGCTGGGGAGATAAACTGCCGTGGTATGCGGTATGCGGCGGAGTGCTGGCATTCATCGGATGTATGTGTATGCCGCTGCAAAAATTCAGTGATTTCAACTGGAGATATTATCTGTCCGGCAATATATTTTTTGTGCTGTTGGCGGCATGCGGCACCACCGGCTATACGATTTTTGACAGCCGGGCGCAGGAGGTCATGGCTGCCGCGAATCCGGAGATATCCAAAGTCGTGATCAGTTTGAGTTATTACGGGATCCGGGGGGCACTGCTGGTTTCGGCATTGACCGTTTTCGTTATGCTGTATGCTCCGGAACGCCGGATATGGATTGATTTTTGGAAAAAGCGCAACTATATGCCGCTGCTCGGCGGGGTGGCGGGGGCGTTGGCTTATGCGACCGTACTTATCGCTATGAATTTTGTTACCAATGTCACTTATGTGCAGATGCTCCGTCTGCTGGCATTGCCGTTGGGATTATTTACCGGGATATTCATTCTCAAAGAGCGTGGTACGGTGTCGAAGTTTACCGGAGTGGCATTGATTTTGACCGGATTATTGTTGACCATACTGTGAAAATATATTATGCAAAGTAAAACTGCCTTTGTCGAAAAATTTTTATTGGACCGCATCCGTTCCGGTGAATTTTCTCCGGGCAGCAAGATCCCCAGCCAGCATCAACTGATGTATCAATGCAAATGCTCCCGGATCACGGTGCAGAGAGCATTGAAAATCCTGATCGGCAACGGTTATTTGCACACCGGCAAAGGCAGCGGGACTTTTGTATTGCCGGGGCCTTATGGTTCGGTATTAAGGGAGGTCATTGTCATTTGCAATGAACCGGTACGGAATTGGAAGCCTTTTTCAGATGTTCTGCCGGACATTGTGCCGACGCGGTGGGTCGATATAAATTTTGCCATGCGTAATTATGAAACGTTCTTTGTGCCGGGGCAGGCGGTAATCTGGCCGGCGGCGCAGGAAGCACATGTGATGCTCATGCAATACCTGAAAAGCCGCGGGATCGCTCAGCTGCTGATCAACCGGACTTTTGAAAATCTGGATCACATTACGCTGGATTCGGTGGCAAGTCTGTCGGAAGGATTGTCCTGGCTTCAGATCGAAGCCGGACGGGAGATCGCTTTTATTTCCCATCTGCCGCATTACAGCCGCCCTTATCTGACGGAACGGATCATCGCTTTTTATGATGCCTGTATAGCTACTAAAGCCATATTGGCTCCGGAGAGGATATTTAAACGGGATTTTGCTGATCCGGAAAAAGTTTTTGCTGAAATGGGCAGAGAATTATTTGATACCGGCAAGCCGCCCCGGGGAATTTGTGTACTGCACATGGATTTGGTACCGGGGACGGTCAAATGTGCTGCCGGATATGGTTTGACATTGGGTAAAGATTACTTTATTCTCACGTTTGACAACGTGCCGCAACTGTCGGAACATCCCGGTCTGGCAATGATGATCCAGCCTAAATACCGTTTCCGGCACGGGGTCGAACAATGGCTGAACAACCTCCGTGCCGGAAAAAATGAACCTTTTGCGCTCCGCATTAAAACCGAGTTGCGGATCAATCAGAAACCGAACCAGTAAGTCGAACCGGCTTTGACATCCAATTCAAAACTGTCGCGCCCTTTGATGACGGTTTTACCGGTTTTAAGATTTTTCACGGTTGCTTTGAATGGCAGTTGAATCGTATATTTCCCGCCGACAATTCCGTGGATAGAAAGGAAATTACCATTCATATCAGTCTGGATGCCCGGACGGGATACATTATAGCCGCCGGAAGTTCTGACGATTTCATGGAAATATTCCGGAGTCAGACCACCCGCTTCAGCGATATAAATACTGCGCCAGGACGGGAATTTTATTTCCGCTGCAGCAGGCGCATTATCGTGCCGGTAGACCGCCGGAACCAGCATGCCGGGTGTGCGTTTGATGATCATCCGCCACGGCGAATAATAGTATGCCGGTTCAAGTCCGAGCTGGGTGGATTGCCGTTTAAGGTCGGCAAAATTCAATTGATTCACATCATTTCCGGTCGTTGCGGCGGTGATACGTTCACGCTGCGGCGGGGGCAGGGCCGATACATCGAATCCGGTACCTTCTTTGCATCCGCCAGATCTGCCGGTGCCGGAGAGAAATACCAGTGTGCGGTTGCTGTTCTGCAATTTTTTCAGCAGAATCAGGCGGCTGCTGTCAATATGATTCATGCCGGCAAAAATGATCGTCCGGTAATTTTTGGCGCGTTCCGGGAATTTGAGGAGATCCTGCAGCAGAATGAAATCATACGGGGTGGCACAGCTGGCAAGGATCTGATTTTGCTGTGCGATCAGATTTTCGGCATCATACATATAATAATTGCCGGGGAAATTCCGCAAAAACAACCCTTCTTCATCCACCACAAATGCCGCCGATGCCTGCCATTTCCGGGGCGGTTTGCTGCGTAATTCCTGTTCCGTGGCGATCTGGGAACGGATGTCCGCCAGCAATTCGGGGGCATCATACCAGCCGCCTGCCATATCATAATACCAGTAGCCCAGTTTTTCTGCAACCATCTGACCAACGACTTTGCGGTTGATCGAATGCCACATGGAAATATCCTGCGCCACGCCGTTGGAAAGGGTACGCAATTCGGTTTCATTGGAAGTGCTGCCCAACCAGGTGCGCAGATCAAGTTCCTGCAAATAGAGCTTGCCGTTGAGCCGGTAACTGGTAAGCGGCTGACGCACCCCGTGAGGCAGACCGGGATAACGGCGGTTGTAGGAAGATTGAGCGATCAGCACATCAAACACATTCGAATCCATAAACGCACCGATGTCCATTGCCGCACCGAAAGTTCCTGCGAATGCCGCCATGCACCAGCGCATCAGGACGATATCTTTGCCCATGTATTCTCTTACCGATCTGCCCAGATCTTCCAGCATCCGGAACGGAGCATGTTTGGAGAATTGGAAAAAGTCGATCTGCTGCTGTTCTGTTTCCGGATCAAGCAGAACATCCCGGGCCTTATTCCGGTATACCGGCATTTGGGCATTATCAAATGTGACTTCGGGGTCACGCCACGCTTTGCGCAAGGCATCCACGGTTTTGTAACGTTCCCGGAGAAATGCTTTGAATGCGGCATGGGCAGGTTTGCTGTAGTCGGTATGACGCAGCGAAAACTGGGCATCGTGACCTCCGGCAATATGGATGCCGATGATTTTTTTGCTCAAACCCTGTTTTTTCAATTCAGCGATCAGAGCAGCGGTATGTTTTTTGACCATGCTGCGCCAGACCGTTGAATTATATGAGGGCCACGGAACGTAACGGGCAGGGATGACGGGATTGAGGTTGTATTGAGCATGAGTGTAATGACCGTAAACGGTCTGACCTTTGCCGTTGATCCAGACTTCATCAGGATGTTCATAACCGAATTCCGGGTATGCCGGATGAACGATCAGAGTCAGTACATATTTGGCATCCGGGGCGGTACGCATGGAATTTTTGATCATTGTGATCGCGGCATCAATATCAAAATTATCTTTGGTCCAGACGCCGTAACGGTTGTGGAACTTATTTACGAAATTTGCATAACGTATGGCGATGACGTGAATATCCACATTGGCCGACATGAAACTTTTACCGGCATGAAAAGTCGGTTCGCTGCTGGCAACTTTTGCTTTGTAAAGAGCCGGAACACAGGGTTTGCCATCCACAAAAAGTGTCGGTGCGCCATTGTGCATGGCGACTTTGGCGGTATGATCTGGAGAATCGGCGATCATCCGGTCAAATTCTTTTTCAACGATCATGTCCTGAGCATAGCTCTGGACGGGACGGATCCCGGAACGGAAACGTTTTTCCGCCGCATGATAATCTTCCACTGCCGCATTTTTCCAATATGAGGTGGAATGCTTGCCGCCGATAATGATCGCCGGATAATAGGAGGAACATTTCTTATTTGAATTCGCATGTGCGAGGCGTCTGGTCCACATCTTTTCAGGTTGATTGAACATGAACTGCATGGCAGGTCCTGCACTGCTGCGGACATCGGCGGCTTTATTATAGGAGAGATCTTTCAGGTTTTTCAGCAGCCGCACCATGCCCAGCGAATAATCCGGTGCGGCATCAGATGTACGCATCGGAATGACCAGCTGCAAGGTTTTTCCCAAGGGAAATTTTACCGGTTCGGCAGTACGGATGAGAATATAACCCTCATCATTGCTTTTGGTGATTTTCATGATATCACCGGAACGTTCGACCTTGCCTTTTGCTCCGTCACAGTATTCAACAACACTTAATTCACCCTGCCAAAATGGATCCAATGCGGGGCGCGGCTGTCGGGAGGCATCAATATCCCAGCCTTCGGATGCATTCAGAACAATTGCCGCTGTCAGTGCCAGCAGATAAAAAATTTTTTTCATGAGTATCTCCGTTTTTGTCGTATCTTATATATAATATATATGTATATAGTCAGTTCAGAATTGATCTCTGCCGAAGATTTCATCATCGTAATCCAAAGGCAATACCAGCTTGACTGAATCTACATGTGTATCAAAAAATGCCATATTGCAGGTTTTATTGTGCCGCTGGCTGAGCTGCTGATCCAAACCGCTTTTGCCGTCAGAGGCAATATTTTCCAGAATTTGACCGCTGCCGGTCAGGCAGACCTGGGTTTGGGAATTGTTATTGCGGTTGCCGCCGTCTGAAAAACTGAAAACCTGAGCCGGTGATTTGATTTTGGTCACCCGTACCGGTGGATTTATGTTGTTATTGCCCGGATCATACATTCCGAACAGTCTGATAACAGATGTTGCACCATTTCCGGCGGATGGAGTTCCGTTGGTGGTGTATGAGCAGCGGTAGTTGGAAATATAGCTGGATTGTTTGGTTTCTGCCGTCGGACAGAGAAATACCTTTACTGTTTCCTGAGCATTTTCACCGCCTTGATGATAATAGCGCAGTTTGCCACCCATGTAGGGTGCGAGAATATACCAGAATGAACGGTAACGTTCCGGATTTCCTGAAGCATGTGCCTCATAGCTGTGGCAATTCATGTCGTCAAAAGCTGCATTGTATGCCGTAAGTGCTTTGGCAAACTGTCCCAGATTACTGGCACAACTGGTACTCTGGGCGCGTTTCCGGGCATTCTGCAGAGCAGGCAGCAGCATGGCGGCAAGAATTGCGATGATGGCAATTACCACCAATAGTTCAATCAGCGTGAATGATTTTTTGAATGAAGATGGAAAATTTCTTGCATTGGACATTTTTGTTTCTCTCCGCACTTTATATTTTATAGGAGGCAGAATAATCTTCATCAGCAGTTTGCACCACTTTTTTCGGTGGCCGTTTGGAGGTGGCAACCAGCTGTGACAGGATCGCGGCATACCGCACCGGATCCATCGGCAGATTGACTGTTTCTCCGGTCAATCCGCTTAACAGCATGGCATTACCCAATTCCAAACCGTTGATGCCCTCTTCCATCGGTGCGATCAGTTTCTCTTCGCCCCGGATGGCGGCAGCAACGTTGCGGATAATGGCAGAGTGCTGCGGCATGGTATCTTTTTCACAGTGGATCTGACAATCCCAGGTCGGCGGCATGCCGAAACGGGAGGAGGTGGTGCGGCAGTATTCATCGGCGGGGATCTCATTGCGGATAAAAGAGATTTTGCCGTCTTCCAGAATCACTTTGCCCCGGTCTGCCATGATTTCCAGCCGGTTGGTTCCCGGAGCTTCTCCGGTGCTGGCAATGAAATTGGCAGTTTTGCCATCTGCGTAACGGAGAAAGGCATTGACATCATCTTCAACTTCAATATCGTGATATTTGCCGATCGCGGCGTAAGCCCATACCGATTCGGGCATGCCGAAAAGCCACTGGAATAAATCCAATTGATGCGGGCATTGATTGAGCAGCACTCCGCCGCCTTCGCCGCCCCAGGTCGCCCGCCAGTCTCCTGAGTCATAGTAACATTGACTGCGGAACCAGTTGGTGATCGTCCAATTAACCCGGCGGATCGTGCCGAATTCACCGGAATCGATCATGGATTTGAGTTTCCGGTGAACCGCCAGTGTCCGCTGATTGAACATGGCACTTTTTACAAGTTCCGGATATTTTTCGGCGGCAGCGATGAGACGCATGGCTTCTGCTTTATGCACTGCGATGGGTTTTTCCACGATAACGTGCTTGCCATGTTCCATTGCGGCTATTGCCAGATCCGGGTGATCATAATGAGGTACGGCAATAATGACCGCTTCCAGATCCGGGCAGTTGAAAAATTCTTCATAATCGGTGGTGCAGAGTATGTTTTCCCGAATCCCGGAGTCAATGTGATCAAATGCTTGGGGGGCGATATCGCAGGCGGCGACCAGTTTGACATTGTTGATTGACTGCATGCGTATAATGTGGCCGGAACCGATCCCGCCGATACCGATAATTCCAAATCCGACTTTTTTGCTCATGATCTCTTCCTTATATATAATAGAAATTTTTGTTCAGAGACGATATTTCTTCATATATTATATGACCGGAGGCGGGGTTCTGCAAGGTATTTAATTGAATTATCGACAATAAAGTTGTTATAATGATATGATGTTTTTGGGGTGCGTGCAACAAAAATAAAGTTGAATAACACTGAAATTGGCGGACAAAACTCTTTTTGCAAGTTGACCTATTGTTATATGAGCAGTATGACGTATTTTTTTGCATTTGCAGCTCAATCAGTGGGTTGCCGATAATAAAGAGCTCAGTCAGGAATATTTCAGGTGAAAAAATGTAAAAAACTTCAAAAAACAGCTTGCAAAAAGAAAGAACGATGATATATTATGATTCTGTTGCGCGTCCTGATGGGCATCGGGCTGATAATAAATCGAATCGTAACGAACGTTGCGGGCAAAGAAAATTTGAAAAAAAGTTTTCATTTGAGCTTGCAAAGTTAAAAAACGGTGATATATTAAAACCCTGTCGCGTCAAAAGCGCGCTGGTTGCTTAAAATACTCAAAAGTGAGTCTGAATAAAAGTTGAAAAAATTTTTCAAATCGGGCTTGCAAAAATAAAAATCGGGTATATATTAAGAACCTGTCATCTCCTGAGCGAGATGAGCTGATTGAAAATTGAATAGTGCGATGTAAACCTTAAAATTCTTGAGAC
>JAFVRD010000001.1 GCA_017504435.1 Lentisphaeria bacterium
CTTTGCGTGCAAGAGGTATTCCTTTTCAAATTACCATGGATACACCTAACGCTGTAACGCTTGCAGCGATGGAAGAAGCCCGGCAGTTGGCAAAGGATCCCAACGCCAAAACTTATGCCAGCGTTGAAGATGCTCTTGCGGAGCTTAAGAAATGAGTTATGCCGTTATTTGGACCAGTCGATTCAAGAAAGATTACAAACTTTTGATGAAGCAAGGAGCAGATATGTCTTTGCTTGACGATGTAATCAGACTGTTAAGCACTGGCGCAACCTTGCCGGAACAATACCATGACCACGCATTGATCGGCAATTATTCGGATTTCAGAGAGTGTCATATCAAGCCGGATTGGCTGTTGATTTATTCATTAAGCAATGATACTTTGATTCTCACGCTTTCCCGAACCGGATCTCACAGTAATTTATTTTCGTGACAGTTCGGGCAAGAAAAAAGGCACATCGGGATTTTCCTGATATGCCTTTTTCTGTTTTATGCTTTTATGACAGAAACCGTTTCCGCTGCTCATCCAGGCTTTCCGGAATACCTTTCCGGAGTTTATCCAAGGTCAATATTTCCGGCTGGCGGTTTTCCCGGATAAGTTCAACCATATCAGGCATATTGTTCTTTCAATTTTCCGTAAAATAAAAAAATATTCTTTTTTCTACTTGCAACTTGTTCTTCCGGTGATATATTAGAGGTACCGTGGTGTATCGTTACTACAGCGGAAAAGAGTGTTTTCAGGATAAAAAATGAGAGAAAAAGTTTTTTTGTTTTTACTCAGCGCAGGAGTGGTGATAATGTTATCTTTGGGATGTGCAGTTAAAGATGCCGCATCAAATACAACAGCGGAAAATCAAAATTTGCGTTTTGGAGCATTGTTTCAATCCGGAGCCGTTCTGCAGCGGGACATCCCCCTGCCGGTCTGGGGAAAAGCTGTTCCAGGCAGCCGGGTGCGCTGCTCTTTGGACAATGATTCGGCGGTGACCTTCGCGGATTGTGAAGGAAATTTCAAACTCTATCTGCCGCCGCAAAAAGCAGGTTATAACAAAAAGCTCGTTCTGGAAGATATTGCATCCGGTCATAAAATCGTTTCGGAAAATATTGCCATCGGAGAGGTTTATCTTGCCGCCGGACAGAGCAATATGGAATTTCCGGTGCAGCGTACCATTGATGCTGAAACCACCGCCAAAATCCCCGCTGATGACAACATCCGTTTTTTCCGGATCCAAGTGACCAAATATCCGTTATGTCAGCCGGAAGTGCGCGGCTCATGGCAGAGTGATTCGCCGGAAACCCGGGCGAATTTCTCCGGTGTCGGTTATCACTTTGCCCGGACTTTGAAAGAAAAACTCAATGTCCCGGTCGGAGTTATCGGCGCATACCTCGGCGGCATGAATGCAGAAACATTCATCAGCCGGGAAGCTCTGCTGAGCAATCCTGATTTCGCTGAACAAACCGCCCGTTATGATCTGCTGGCCTTTTCTGAGGAGAACTACCGCAATATACCGGAAAACCAGGAACTGCCGGATCACGGAGCGCGGATTTACGATGGTATTGATGCTCTTTTTCCTGAAGAACCGGAGAAAACCGGCGAAAAACTTATGTGGCACACTCCCGGTTTTGATGATTCAGCATGGGAATCCATGGAGTTGCCTGACAGCTGGACTCAGGCAGGCTACAATCATGCCGGAGTATTCTGGTTCCGTAAAACCGTAGATATCCCGGAAGCATGGGCGGGACGGGATCTGACATTGGGCATCGGCGCAGCGGATAAATGTGATGAAACCTTTTTCAACGGCAAAAAGGTCGGAGCCACCGGAGATTTCCGCAGATTTGAGAATTGGAATGTCCCCCGGGTATACACTATCCCCGGTAAATCGGTCAAAGCCGGACGCGCTCTGATCGCAGTCCGGGTCGCATCTGCAGCATCCATTTGCGCTGATGGCGGTCTGATCGGTCCAGCCGCAGAAATGAAACTTGCCTGCGGACAGGAAAGTATTTCGCTGACCGGAGCGTGGAAGTTGAAAAAAGAACACGATTTCGGGACTGCCGGTATGACTTTTATGAGTACGATCGGCCCCGGATACGCCGGATCCCTGCACATGCTTTATGATAATATGATCCACCCGCTGATCCCGTTTGCCATGCGCGGTGTCCTGTGGTATCAGGGAGAAGCCAACGCGATTTGCATGGCAGGAACATATAAAAATCTGCTGCTTACTCTGATCAATGACTGGCGCAGCCGCTGGGGACAGAAGCAGTTGGATTTTATCATCATCCAACTGCCGGGATTCCAAACCATCCGTCCCTACGGCAAGCACAGTCAGTGGGCGCGTTTACGCGAAGCTCAGCGGCTCTCTGCCAATGCCAGCGGCAGTGATCTGGTGGTCACTTTGAAATACGGCGATGTCGATGACATTCACCCACGCAATAAAAAACCCGTTGGCGAAGCATCTGCGCTTGCCGCTGCCGCCAGAATCAATGGCAATGCCCCGTATCAAGCCCCGGAAGCACAGAGTTGCCGCCCGGAAAAAAATACATTGCTTATAAATTTCAACGCCCCGATATCAACCGATAACTCCCAAACACCTGCGGCGTTGGTAATTGCCGGAAGTGACGGCATTTTCTATCCGGCTCAAGCGGAAATCTGCAATAATACCACCCTCAAATTATCCGCTCCGGAAGTCTCCATGCCGGTAAAAGTCCGTTATGCCTGGAGCGATAATCCGCTGATGGCAAATCTGTGCGGCAGCAATGGACTGCCGGTTTCTCCGTTTGAAATATCTGCTGATTGATTTTATAAACTCTAAAGAAAGGATAAAACAATGAACCGTACTGAACGCGCTTTTGAAATCGCCTGCGACATTTACCGTGAACATGGTGTCGATCCGGTCAAGGCTGTTGAAACCCTGAAAAATATCCCGGTATCACTTCACGCCTGGCAGGGTGATGATGTGGTTGGTTTTGAGAATTTTGAAACTGCTCTGACCGGCGGCTGTCAGGTCACCGGCAATCACCCCGGACGCGCCCGTACCGCAGATGAATTGCGCGATGATCTTGACGTGGTGCTGAAGTTGGTTCCGGGTACCAGCCGGGTCTGTCTGCAGGGACATCAGGTTGACAAAATGCTGCCCGGAGTGGATCGGGACGGCTTTACGATGGAACACTTTTCCGGCTGGCTGGATTGGGCAAAAGCTCACAAGATCGGGATGGATATCGCTCCGTGTTTTTATTCCCATCCGAAACTGGATCACGGCTTGTCACTCTCCCATCCGGATGCCGGCATCCGTAAATTCTGGATCGATCACGGTCAGGCGATCCGCCGCATCGGTGCCGAATTCGGCAAAACCCTCGGTTCACCTGCGGTCTGTAACTTCTGGATGCCCGATGGTTTCAAAGACATTCCGGCAGACCGTTACGCCCCCCGGGTTCGGATGGCAGAGTCGCTGGATGCTATTTTTGCCGATAAGATCGATGAAAAATATGAACTTGACGCCGTGGAATCCAAACTTTTCGGTATCGGTGTGGAATCCTGCACGATCGGTTCACATGACTTTTTCCTGATGTATGCGGCCCGGAACAACAAGCTCATCTGTCTGGATTCCGGTCATTTCCATCCGACCGAATCCATTGCCGACAAGCTCAGTTCCATCGTTGCCCAGCAGGGCAGGATCCTGCTGCATGTCAGCCGGGGAGTGCGTTGGGACAGTGATCATGTCATTCTGCTCAATGATGAACTGCTCTCCATTGCCCGTGAAGCGGCGGTTTACGGATTTATGGATAAAATTTTCTTCTGCCTCGACTATTTCGATGCCAGTATCAACCGGGTCGCCGCAATGGTCACCGGTGCGCGCAATATGCAAAAAGCACTGCTGATCGCTCTGCTTGAACCGACAGAATTGCTGCGTAAAGAAGAGAATAATTGGGATTTCTCCGCCCGCATGGCGCGTCAGGAAGAGATCAAAACTCTGCCGTGGGGCAGCGTGTGGAACTACTACTGCGAAACTCAGAACATGACGGATGATTTCGGAGTTATGCAGGAAATTTCCGCTTATGAAAAAGCTGTCCTGCTTAAACGCAGCTGATTGTTCAGAAATTGATCCGCCGGTCAGAAAGGAAAAAATATGCATATCGGAGCTTTTGAAATAATTGTAATTTTGTTAGTCATATTACTGCTTTTCGGAGCCAAACGCATTCCGGATCTGGCACGAGCTCTGGGCAAAGCATCATATGAGTTCAAAAAAGCCAAACAAACTTTGGAACAGGAAAGTCAGGAATTGATGGCAAGCGCAGAAAAGAATGCCGAACTCAGCGACCGGAAAACTGTTGACGAAACCGGAAAAGATGCCTGAACCCGATAAATCTGCCGGTAACAGCTCTGAATCCGGTTTGCTCGCCCATCTGGAAGCTTTGAGACGAACTCTGCTGTACTGTATGGCTGTAACTGCCGTGCTGATTCCGGCAGGGTATTTTGCCGCACCGTATGCGATCGAATATCTGGTCAAATGGAGCATGCCGGAAAACTTCGGCAAAATGTACTATTTTGCTCCGATGGAGGTGTTTTTGCTGCATCTTAAAGTGGCATTGATTCTGGCTTTGACCGCAGGTTATCCGCTGAATATTCTGTTTTTGTGGCGTTTTTTACTGCCCGCGCTCTATCAAAATGAGCGCAGAATATTGCCGGCATGGCTGTTGGCATCCACGGTACTTTTTGCCGGAGGGGCAGTATTCTGTGTCGGATTTATATTGCCGATGGTCATGAATTTTTCGCTTGGGTTTGCCGGAAATAATGTGGCTCCCATGCTCGGTCTGGCAAATTTTGTGACGCTTGCCGGGTGGATGATGCTGGCATTCGGGATCATGTTTCAAAGTCCGCTTATCGTATTGTTGGCGGTAAAACTCAATTTTATTTCCACAGCGTCTCTTGCTGCGAAACGATCTTATGTAATCGTTATTATCCTGATCCTTGCCGCAATTTTCACTCCGCCGGATGTGGTCAGTCAACTGCTGCTGGCAATACCGGCCTGGCTGCTCTTTGAGGCGGGTTTACTGTTAGCAAAACATCTGGAAAAAAAATAAGCTCTGTACTGAAAAAGTAATGATAAAAAAAAAGGAAAGTCTGTGTACTGAACACAGACTGATTTTTTCCGCAGCGGTATGATGCTGCTTTCAACTTCGATCTGTCACGCAAATAAATTGCGCAACTTCGTTACAGAGCCAATAGAAAAAGACCGCCGGTTTTCCGACGGTCTTTCCCATTATAGTGACCCTTTTACGGGAAGGGTCAACATCTGAACACGCAACAGGACAAATATGTTGTTTGTTTTTCAAATCTCTGCCGGACAATACGGGAGAAGCAATTGCCAACCGCCCGGACTGCTCTGCACAGGAAACTGGAAACGGTAATGCAAAGTTCGCAAACCCGTTTCAGGATGTACCGGCCGCACTCTGCCAGCGAACACTTGATCGAAAAAATCAATCCGCCATCCAGATGAGCCGGAGCGATACCGAAATTATGAAATTCCACAAACTCCTGCGCAGGGATACTGAACCGCAACTCCGCAAAACGGAATTCCGGTGTCGCCTCCCTGAGCGAATATGTGAAATTTCTGATCATCGTTCAACGATCTCCGGTATCAGAGAAAATGGTGATTACTGTTCGTTTTTCTGCAGAACGCCGGCATCGACCAATTTGTCGATCAGCTGCTGCATGGAGTTGAAAGCACCGAGGAAACCCTGGGGCGGCATGATGATGCGGACGTTGCTTGCCGGAACCGGAGCTTTGCCGTCTTCTTCCGGCTGGAGGGTAACGAAGTCGAAACGAACCATGTTGCCCGCGAAGTGGATCTGTCCGATACCGTCAGCGTAGATTTCTTTTTTGTCAGCCATTTTCTTTTGTCCTTTCGTGTTTTATGACTTTTGGCTCAGCGCACCGACCCGTTCGGTACACCGTTATGTTCCGGAACAACCCGTTTGCCCCGGCAACATATTTCAACATTTCCGAACCACTCGGAGATGCTTACTTCTGATAGTATAACTGCAAAAACAAATAAATGCAAGTATTTTTGCAATTTTTTTTCACTTTTTTTCTGAAAAACCGGATTCTCCGGCAATTTCCACGATTTTTTTTACCGCTTTTTCCAACAATATTCCGGGCGTGACATCATCGCATCCGGCAATAAATATTCCGCAATTATTGAACGGCAGCAGCACTTTGACCGCGTCACTCTGCCCGATAGCTTCTGCCATCGCTCCGGTGATCTCTCCATACAGCGAATCCGCCGCCACGATACCGACCGGTCCGGCAATGACATCTGCTTTACGACTGTTGACTTTTACTGCATTCTCACCGGTGGCAACGATATCGGCACCGGCTTTTTTCATTGCGCTTGAGGCAATACTGTTGGTACCGACAGCGCAGATCCGCGCTCCCGGCAAAGCCTCTTTCAACCGGGCGACCAACGATTTGCCGACACCGCCGCCCTGACCGTCAACGATCAGAATATTCACTTCTGTCCTCCGGATATCTGGATCGCCAATTCACGGAAACACTCCCCGCGTTCAGCATAATTTTTGAACATATCCATGCTCGCACACGCCGGTGAAAGCAACACCGTATCACCAGGCAAAGCCAGTTCTCCGGCACATTTCACCACTGCGGCGAAATCATCTGTAAAAATATACACCGGACAAACTCCGTCCAGCACCCGGGCAATGCGTTCCCGGTCGGCACCATATACCACCGCCGCCCGGAACCGGTCTGCCCTGCTTGCCAGCACGGAAAAATCCATACCTTTCCCCAAGCCGCCAAGCAGGATCACTATTTTGCCGTCTTTGCAGGAATCCACCGCCGCCAGCACTGCCGCCGGATTGGTGCCTTTGGAGTCATCAATATAGGTCACTCCATGAAAAACGCCCACTTTTTCAATGCGGTGCCGCCCGCGCCTGAACGAAGTCAATGCCTGTTTAAACTGCAACGATTTGACTGTTTCAAGCGGCAATATCCGCAAAATCAGCTCCACTGCCGCCGCACAATTCTCCTCATTGTGAGTTCCCGGCAAATCGCTCTCCCGGAGATCAAAAATCTTTTCGCCGTCAACATACAGAATTCCGGCATCAACAGTCACCCGTCTGGAACAATCATCACCGAAGCTCAATCCCCAAATGCGGTTCTCCGGAACGACGTGTTCAAAAATCCGTTTTTTGACATTGCAGTAACCGGTAAATCCATCCGGATAACGGTCAAGATGATCGCTGGCAAAATTGAGAATTGCCGCTGCCAGCGGAGCAAATTTTTCCACTTTTTCCAGTTGGAAACTGCTGACCTCCACCACCGCGACCTCCGTATCTTGCGGATCGGATGCCAGATCAGACAGAGGTCTGCCGATATTTCCCGCCGCAGCCGCCTTTACACCGCAGCAGTTGAGCAAGTGGACGGTCAATTCAGTAGTGGTCGTTTTGCCGTTGGTACCGGTTATCGCCAACACCGGCCGGTGCCAGCGGCGGAAACCGAATTCCATTTCACTGATGATCTCTCTTTTTTCCGCTTCCGCCTGTTGATAAAGCGGAGATTTTGCCGGATGCACTCCCGGAGACACCACCACCGTCTTACCCGGCGGCAAAGAAACACCTGCACCATCGTTTACGACAATGCAGGGTATATTGTGCTTGCGGCACAATGTTCCGGCAGCAATTCCGGAAATACCGCCGCCAATGATGACAACGCTCTCCGGCATGGCTTATTTCAACCGCTTCATCTGCGGGAAAAGCACCACGTCACGGATGGATTCCGCACCGGTAAGGATCATGACAAGACGGTCGATTCCCACGCCCATACCTCCGGCAGGCGGCATACCGTATTCCAAAGCGGTAAGGAAGTCCTCATCCACTTTGTTTTCCAAAGTGTCGCCCTCTGCTTTGGTCTGCTCAAACTGCTCCATGAAACGCTGACGCTGAATTATGGGGTTATTCAACTCACTGTAAGCCGGGGCGACCTCCATGCCGTTGATACCCAATTCAAAAACATCGACCAGTGACGGATCATCGGCACATGGATTGGCAAGCGGCAGCAGCTCTGCCGGGAGCCGGGTGACAAATGTCGGTTGGATATTATTGGGTTCGACCAATTTTTCATAAAGTTCATTGGTCACATCCAGATCCCGCATGGAATCATTGACATCCAAGCCCAGTTCCTGACCGCGTTTCACCCGTTCTGCCGGAGTGATATCAAACCAGTCGGCACCGCCTTTTTCTTTGACCAATTCATGATAGGTGGCACGACGGAACGGCGGCGTGAAGTCGATGACTTTGCCGTTGCCGTGATCAATTTTAAGCGTACCGCAGACTTTCATGGCGATCGTAGAGATCATGGTCTCGATCAACTCCATCATGCCTTTGCAGTCGCTGTATGCCTGATAGATCTCCAGCATGGTAAATTCCGGATTGTGACGGCGGTCAAGACCTTCGTTGCGGAAAGAACGGTTCAATTCAAAGACCCGTTCAAAACCGCCGACCAGCAGCCGTTTCAAATAGAGTTCCGGAGCGATACGCATATAAACAGTGCTGTTGAGCGCACCGTAAAAAGTTTCAAACGGAGTTGCAGATGCTCCTCCGGCAAGCGGCTGGAGCATCGGAGTTTCCACCTCCATAAAGCCGCGGTCGCAGAGGAAATTGCGGATCTCCCGGATGATCGCGGAGCGTTTTTTGAAAACATCTTTGACTTCCGGATTGGCGATCAGATCCAGATAACGCTGCCGGTAACGCTGCTCGACATCCACCAGACCGTGGAATTTCTCCGGCAGCGGACGCATGGATTTGGACAACAGCGTGATCTCTTTGACCCGGAGAGTGAGTTCACCGGTTTTGGTGGTAAAAAGTGTACCTTTGACACCGACGATATCGCCGATGTCCAATTTGCGGCACAGCGCAAACATCTCTTCGCTCATATCACTTTTGCCGGCGAAAAGCTGCAGTCTGCCGGTGCTGTCCCGGACATCGGCAAAAATGGATTTACCCATACCGCGTTTGGCGGTCATACGTCCGGCGATAACGGCTTCGGGGCCGGGCAGTTCGCTTCCGGCGGGGGGCAGTTCTTTGGCGCGGACATTTTCAATCAATTCCACATTGGGGAATGCTCCGCCGAAAGGATTGATACCGGCTTCCTGATATTCACGGATTTTGGCGAGACGCTGCTCAAACATATCCTGATTCTGAGCAGCACTGTTTTCTACGTTTTCGGACATAATAACTCCATCAAAAAATTCAGATTTGTTCTGCGTTATACATTCTTGGTACATAATATAGCACCGTTCCGAAGTATTCGCAACACCGGAAACGTTTTATTACGCATGAAAATCCCGCATCACCTGCTGCTGGATGCAGATATTGCCGAATGCCGATGCTTCAGAATTACCGAAAGCCAGCGGCGCACTCAGTTCCCGGGCGATCAATTCTCTTATCAGCGGGCTGCTGCTGGCTCCGCCGACCAGAACGACCCTCTTGAACTCCTTATCAAATGATTTGACCGCCTCTCCCAGCCGTTTTGCCACTCCCCGCAGCAGCAGCGCGGTAACATCACCGGGGGCAAGAGGTCTGCCGATCAATTCAAATATCGCATCTTCCATATTTTCCGGAGAGAAAAGCGACGGTTCATCCGGGTTGATACTGCCGGTGACCGCAGAATTTGCCGCTGCCGCATCCAACGCCGGATAACCGGGGAAATCTCCGCGTTCTTTCCAGAGTTTCACGCATTGCTGAAACGGCCACATGCCCATGCCTCCGGCGGTGCGCGCCGATTTATGCCCCGGCAGCGGCAGCAGACCGAAATTTTCCGGTACAGGATCGTTTTTATCCCACGGTTCAGCCATCATAAACCAGGTTCCCAGAGAGATGAGCAATTCATCATTCTGCACATTTCCGCCGACATAAGCTGCCGCAGTGTCATGTCCGGCTCCGGAAACCACCGGAACTCCGGCAAGCTTCGGCAACGCCGGATGATTGATCGTTCCGATGACTTCACTGTCCGCCATTCTGCCGAACAATTCATAGTCACACGGCAGTTTTGAAAATGCCGTCAGCGTATAATTGCTCCGTGCCGCGCCGCACAGACAGTGGTGGATCAAATCAGATATATGGAGCATACAATGAGCTTTTTTACGCAATTCCGGAAATTTCTGTTCAATATATTCCAAGCGGGCTTTGGTATGGATCTCGCTGTTTTTGTCCCGGTAGGAAAACGGATCGTGAACCAGTTTGCCGCTTTCATCAAGAAAACCGAAATCCTGCGCCCAGGAATCACAACTTACCGATACGATGTTATCTGCCGCCGCATCAAGCTTGCTCAAACCTTCAATGACCCCGGCACTCAACTGTTCAAAATCCCAGAATATTCCTTTTTCGGCATGCAGCATCGGAGTCGGGAAACGGTGGATCTCCCGCAAATTACCGCTGCCGTCACCGAGCATCACCCGACCGCTGGTCGCTCCCAGGTCGATCGCAGCATAAACCGCCGGACGTCCGTTTCGAAAAAGTATATCGCTCATAACCACTCCTGAATATTGTATAATAAAACGCTTCATTACAAATTCACACCCGGATAATATAGCATAACAGAAGAGTGCTTTCAACCCTGAAAAAATAGAGCAAATGAACTTTTTGCGCATTTTTAGCTGTTTTTTTGATTTTTTAGCTTGCTTTATCAAAACAATTATGCTACATTAAGCAATGTAAGAGAATTTGAAGAGCTTTTATCATTCAAACGTGCGCCGGTTTTCCGGGGCAAAAATTTTTCAAGGAGGTCTTTTATGGACAAAATGTTGGAGCGCATCTACAGCATGACCAACCGTGAACTCGAAGAGTGCGCGGCTCATCTCTCTCTTGGCGGCGGAACCCGCGGAGGCCCGGTTCTCGATCACGGTAAAGGTGTCCGGGTCTGGGACGTCAACGGCAAAGATTACATCGACTGCACCAGCCAGAGCTGGGCTTTGCTGCTGGGATATTGCAACGAAGATATCAATCAGGTCATCCGTGAACACTCTTCCAATATGACCCACATCCACCAGGGTTTCGACAACAAAGTCCGTTTCTATCTCGCCCGTGAATTGGCGAAACATGCTCCGGAAGGCATGAACCGCGTTTCTTTCACCGTCGGCGGCGGTCCGGCGATCGAAGCGGCAATGAAAATCGCTTTCAAAAACGTCCAGCCCAGCCGGGAATTCGTCACTCTGTTTGACAGCTATCACGGTTCCACCCTCGGTTCCATGGGAGCTTCCTGGATCTCAACTAAAAGCGTCGGCAAATTTTTCGGCGGCAGCCGTTTCCTGCCCCTGACCCGCGCTTTCGTCCGCATCCCCAACCCTGTGACCTACCGTAACCCGTTGGGCGTGGATACTGAAGAATATATCGACATCTGCTTGAAAATGACCCGCGAGATCTTCCAGCGCGGTGTCGCCGGCAAACCCGCCGGTGTCATCGTCGAACCCATCCAGGCTTCCGCCGGACAGCTGATCCTGCCCAAACGTTATCTGCAGGAACTCCGCGCCCTCTGCGATGAGTTTGAAACTCTGCTGATCTTTGATGAGATCCAGACCTACGGCCGTATCGGTGAAACTTTTGCCGCCAACTACTTCGGCGTCACTCCGGATATCATCTGCCTGGGTAAATCTGTCGGTGCCGGTCTGCCGCTGGCTGCGATCATTATTCATGACAAACTGGAAGGTTTCTCACCGGACAGCGAAGAACTTCACACATTCGCCAACCCGACCCTCTCCATGGCATGCGCCGCCAAACAGCTCGAATTGTTCGACAACGGCGTGTTGGAAAATGGACGCAACATGGGTAAATACCTCGGCGACGGTCTGAAAAAACTTCAGGAAAAATATCCCCAGATCGGCGATGTCCGTCAGCTCGGTATGCACATCGGTGTGGAATTCGCAGATGAAAAACTCAATCCGATGACTGAAGAAGCCACCAAGATCCGTACGGTCGGATTCAAAAACGGTCTGATTCTCGGTACCGGCGGTGTCCGTAAAAACGTTCTCAAAGTCAAACCGCCCATGATCATCAATCAGGCGGAATGCGATGAGATCCTGGAGAAATTTGAAGCATCTGTCAAAGAGGTGCTGGGATGAAACTCGACCTCACCAACCGCAAAACTCTCGTGATCGGCGGTGCACGCGGCATCGGAGCGGCTATCGTCCGCTTCTGTGCCGATGCCGGCAGTGCCGTGGCATGGAGTTATCTGGATTGTGAAGCCGACCGCAAAGCTACTGAAGCTCTCCTCGCAGAGCTTCAGGGCAAAGGTGTCAACGCCATTGCCTTTCCGGCTGATTGCACCAGCGAAGCTGATACCGTGAAACTCTATGAGCAGATCACTGCCCGGTGGGGTGAATTGGACAGTCTGGTCTACAGTGCCGGATTCACCAATCCGATGAATTTCTGCGACATCAGTTTTGACAACTGGCGCAAAGTGGTCGACATCAACCTCAACGGAGCATTTCTCGCCATCCGCGAATCCATTCCGCTGATGCGCAAAGCCGGTAAAGGTGCTATCGTAATCATCGGTTCGGCAGCTATCGTTGCCGGCGGCGGCGGCAGACCTGACTACGCGGCTGCCAAAGCCGGTCTGGAAGGTCTCAACCGGGCAGTCACCAAGAATTTCGCCCCGGAAAATATCCGTTGCAATATTGTCCATCCGTCCCTGATCGAAACGGATTTGCTCAAACAACGGCACCCCGATCCGGAAAAACGTAAAGAACTGGGCAACAAAGAAGTTCCCCTGCGCCGTCTGGGCCAGCCGGAAGATATCGCATCTGCGACAATCTTTTTGCTCTCCGATGCTGCCAGTTATATAACCGGTCAGAGTCTCTACGTTGACGGCGGCAGAACTTTCTGCAAATAACTCTGCACAGCTCTTTTGAGAGATGTAAATACGGTTCTGCGGGGAAGCTACCTTTGGAGCTTCCCTGTTTCCGGTCTTTCAAAAATTTGTAAATGGAATTGTTTTTATCGTTATGAATAAAAGCAATTCTGTTTTTTTATGCTCAGGCAACCGCAAAAAAAGAGCATGCTTCGGGAAAGTTTTTCAGGAGGGATTTACAACTATTTTTTTATTTTATATTGTAAAATGCACCAAAGAATGCTATATTTTCTCAGCAGATAAGATACAGGAGGTGACAGGTGATACAGGTAATTGAACGGGTGTTCCGGATCATGGAGGAATTGAGTCTGGACGGTGAAGTTTCGCTGGAGGCTCTGGCAAGAATTTCAAAACTGAATAAAGGTACGCTCTGCAACATCCTCCGGTCGCTGATCGAATTGGGTTATGCCCGCCGCACCCGTGAAGGTCATTATCAGCTGTCCGACAAGATCAAAGAACTGGCACAGGGCAATGACATTTCTCCGGCGGCATTGGAAAAAATGCAGAATTGCGTCATATCTCTGGCGGAAGCCACCGGCGAATCCGGAGTCATCGGCATATTGCGCCACACCAAAGTTGCCATTGCTGCCCAAGCCCAGTATCAGCGCAGTCTGATGGTGAATACTCACGAAATATATGCCGGGTTATCTCTGTTCGGCAGTGTCACCGGCAGAATTCTGTTTGCTTATGTTTCGCCGGAAGAACGGTCATTGATCTGCCGCCAGACCGGATTTCCCGGAGCACTCTGGGATGATGCTGATTCGCCGGAAAAAGTTGAAACTGTCTGCGCCGCCGTCCGGAGCAAAAAAATTACCATTATGGAAAATCCGGCGACCGAAATCATCTCATTTGCAGTGCCGGTAACATTCGGAGAAAAAACCATTTCGCTCGGTTTGACCATGCCGCTGTTCCGCTGCAATACCGCAGAACGCAAACGCATTGTAAAAATCCTCAAAGAACACGCCGCACTGCTGAGCAGCACATTGTGTCCCAAAACAAAATAAAAAACGGCTGCTTCCCGGAAGAGCCTTGCCCGTCGATACAAAAAGGGCTGCCACTTACCATTTTGAGTTACAGCGGCAGCCCGATTTTGATTCAAAGCGGATTTACTTTATATCGCAAACGATACCTTTGCGGCGGGATTCTTCTGCGGCAAAGACCATCAGATGGCTTTCCAGTGTTTCATCAATGCCGGTCAAAATCAGCGACTGATCATTATTTGCCAGAGCGGCAATAAAGTTGTCCATCAGACCGAAGTCGCCGCCGCCGTGTCCGGTAAGGATGCCTCCGTCATTGGCGGTTTCAGTATCAATGACTTTTTCGCTGTCATCCAGGAAGTGACGGACTTTCACAAAACGGCCGTCCGTTTCCAATTCGCCGTGAGAACCGAAAATCCGGGTATGGCGGCTGCCGTGGAAATTGAATCCGGTCATCAGCATCTGCGCCGTGGAGCCGTCTTCAAAGGTCATATTGACGATCTGATTGTCGACCACATCATTGTCGCAGGCATACACACACCGTCCGTAGGGACCGTTTTTGAGCGCATCATCAAGAGAGTTTCTATCAATTACCGGAGCAAGCACGCTGACGGGCCATTTGTCATGACCTTTGCACAGCCGGTCGCGGAAATAGATTTTTTTGGCAGAGTACGGGCAGAAAGATTCGACCACTTCCGGACAATCCACACAACGGTCGGCGGCACCGGCGGGTTTTTCCGAGGCCCGGAAATGACGGGTGGAACCGAAAGAGTGGATGCGGGAACATTTTTTACCCATGATGCCCCGGAGCCAGTCGATATCGTGGCAGCTTTTTGCCAGCAGCATGAAACTGGATTCAGCCTCATTCCGCCAATTGCCGCGGACAAAGGAGTGAGCCTGATGCCAGTAGCCCAACGGTTCAAGGTGCTGAATAGTCATGATCTCACCGATCTCGCCGGATTTAAGGATATTGCGGACGGCTTCGGTGTATTTGGTATAACGCAGCACATGGCAGACCGCAAACATAACTCCGGCCTCTTTGACCGCTGCAACGATACGGCGGCAGGATTCGGCAGTCGGAGCCATGGGTTTTTCCAACAGGATGTTATAACCGCATTTGGCACAGGCGACCGCAGGGCCTTCATGGAGATTATCCTGGGTGGAAATGATCACACCATCACACATTTTCGGCTGGGCAACAAAATCTTCGTAACATTTGAACCGCTTTTCAGCAGGAATATTGTAAAGATCGCCCATCTTATTGCGCCGGAAATCATCCGGGTCTGCAACTGCAACGACCTGCATTCTTTCGGGATATTTACCGGCAAAAGAAGCATAACCGAATCCGCGCGCACCGGCGCCGATGACTGCCATAGTTACTGGTTTAGCCATAATGATCTGTCCTTTTTATATAATTTTTACAAGTTCAGTGTACTGCTGGAATAAAATACACGCCGATTCAGCTTAAAGCAAATATTTTTTTATGAAAAATATGATTAAATCCATGTACTTTATTTGCAACGGACATATATCAATTTCAATCAGCACGCTTTTTTTTGCGTTTTTTCCCATCCGGGAATTGCAATGGCAAAATATTTGTTTCATATTAAGCAACAGAAAAAAATCTTTCAAAAACAATAAGGAATGTCGATATGTTTGATTTACCTCCCACCCCCTTTACTTTTCAGGATAAATTTCCGGAAATCGCCGGAGTTTCCGGTCAATGGCAGGCCGCCGGCACAGAAAAACGTGCATTCACGCTTGCCGGAACTTCCGGAGAGGTAGAGGAACGCAAATTCATTTGCGGCGATATAGTCTATACAGCAGTTCATTTTTGTGCATCGGATGATTCATTTCACGCATTCCGGGGCGTACTGCATAACTCCGGGGCAGTCAACGTGGCGGTGGAAAGTGCCGCCATGTGCAGTTTCAGCTGCAATCCGGATTCCCGGGAGTATTTCTGCATGAAACGTCTGAAAGCAGAAAAGCCTTATTCCGCATTTTATCACGGTGAAAATTTTGAGGCTGACAATGTGGTGATATTCCATTCGGACGGCAAAATGCTGCTCTTCGGATTTCTTGACCAGCACCGCCATTTATCTTCGCTGAAAATGAGTGACCGCACCTCAATACTCATTGATTATTTCAACAGCAAACTTTTCACCGCTTCCGCTGATTATGACGGCACGGTTCTCAATGCCGGACAGACTTGGGAAACTCAGTGGTGCGAGGTATTTTACGGAGATGATTTCAACGCGATGCTGAAGCTTCATGCCCAACGTGCCACCGCAGTTTCCGGTATCGCGCCGCGCAATATCCCCTCTCCGTTTGTCGCCAGTTCGTGGCACTATTTTGCCGGACATATCAGCGAAAACATGCTCGCCACCCAGTTGCAGGCGATCCGGGAACGCAAAATCCCCGCCGAAGTTTATCAGTTTGACGGCGGCTGGTACGAAGACATCGGCTGCTGGAAAGCTGATAAAAACAAATTCCCCAACGGCATGAAAAAAGCCGCTGATATGATCCGGGCCGCCGGAATGATCCCCGGCATCTGGCTTGCTCCTTTCATCATTTGCGTAGAATCCGCTACCGCACAAGCTCATCCGGAATGGCTGCTGCGCAACCGGGATGGAGAGATCGTACCTTTCCGCTGTTCCCGCCCCTGCGCCGCACTTGATCTGTCCCGGCAGGATGTGCTGGATTACATTGAAAAAACTTTCCGGGAATTGCGGGAAATGGGATATACTTTTTTCAAAGCCGATTTTACTCAGGCTCTTTTCATGGATCCGCACCCGGCACCGCATGACCGGAGCAAAAATATTCTGGAGTGTTTCCGGGCCGGATTGCTGGCGATCCGGCGCGGGATCGGCGAAGAGAGTTTTTTCAACCTCTGCGGCGGACATACCGGAGCGGCCATGGGTATTGCCGACAGTCAGCGCACCGGTCATGATACTTACGCCCGGTGGACCAGTGACAATCCCGCCCCCGCATGGCACCGTATCCGGCAATGTATGTTCCGGGCATGGATGGGAGCATGGCGGCATAATGATCCGGATGCCATAACGATACGGCTCAACAACACTACACTGGATAATTCTGCTTACGGACCGATTTCACTGGGAGATATGAATGATGATGAAGCGCGCACCATGGTGCTGCATCAATTTCTTGCCGGAGGAGCAGTGGCATTCGGGGAAAATTGCCGTGAATTAAGTGATGAACGGCTGCAAATGATCCCCAAAGTCGCCCCATCCGCCGGTAAAACAGCCGAACTGCTTGATCCGTGGAATTGCCGCTGTCCGGAAAAATTCCTGACCCGGATATCTTCCGCCCCCGGCAATCCGGAAGGCTTCAACATCTATTCGCAGATCAACACTTCCGATGAAACCGCATACTGCATCATCAGGCTGACTCCGCGACTCACTCCACCGTGCAAATCCGGAAAATTTGCCGTCGCCGATGCGGATTCACAGGAAGTACTGGGCATATTCCCCGCCGGAGCCGAAGTCCGCGGTGCCGATATTCCTCCGCATGGCAGCCGGGTACTGCGGATCGTTCCGGTGCCGGAAGAGCGTACGGCATTTCCGGTCATATCCGATGGACACTATGCCGGAACTGAATTAACGGCATTCAACGCCTCCGGACGCGATTTCACCGCCAGAATACACCATCCGTGGCAGCGTCAGCTGCAGTTGACTGCAGCACTGCCGGGTACAGACGGTCAATGGGAATTCGCCGCCGTTTCTTTGAGTGAATAAAACGGTGATTTACTGAAAAACGGCAAGCACTCCTGAAATACACCGCCGTATACTTGCAGCGGAGTGTTTCAGGATTCTTTTTCCTGTCCGGGGAAGTATTTTTTCACGATCTCCCGGAGCTGACGGCGTTCAGCCATGATAAGCATGCCGTCGCCATTCTGGATCAGGGTGTTGCCATGAGGCGGAATAAATCCGCCATCCCGCCGGATCATGGTCACCAGCACACCCGGCGGCAAACCGATCTCTGCCAGAGTTTTGCCATCCAGACCGGATTCCGGCATCACTTTATATTCGTACATCGCCTGATGAGCCGAACCGTGGGTAACTTCCAATTCAAGAGGAGCCGGTTCGTGCGTTCCGGAATCATTTTTGGCAAGCTTCAGCCACCGCGCCACCGGCATCAGTGTCCAACCCTGAAATGTCACTGAAATCAATACCATGAAAAATATCAATCTGAACATCTGCTGGGCATCCGGTACTCCGGCAGCCAGCGGAAATGTCGCCAGTACGATCGGAGCCGCCCCCCGGATACCGACCCAGGAGATCATGAGTTTTTCCCGTCTTGAAAATTCACTGCCGGCAAGACAGACAAATACCGCCAGCGGCCGGGCGATCAGCATCAGAAACAATCCCAGCAGAATTCCCGGCAGCCATACCCCGACATCCAACATTTGCACCGGATCGGCAAGAAATCCCAATACCGTAAACAGACCGACCTGCATCAGCCATGCCACGCCATTGTAGAATTTGCTGATCGCTTTCTGATAATTGTAACGCCCGGCATTCATTGCCATGCCGCAGACATAACACGCCATAAAGCCGTTTGCTCCCAGAACTTGCGTCAAACCGTAACAGACCAGCACCCAGGCGACACTGATCACAAAATACAATCCCTCATATTCCAATTTGACATTAAAAAGTTTTCTGCCCAGCCAGCCGCATCCGATCCCGGCAAGAATACCGCCGCCCAGCTGATAGAATATCAATACGCCGCCCAGCCAGCCGATCCGGGCTTCACCGCCGAATGCTGCGGCATTGACCAGTCCGATAAGCAATACGGTCAGAAATGCCGCAGTCGGGTCATTGCTGCCGCTCTCCAATTCCAATAGCGGTTTGAGTTTACCTTTCAGGCTGACACCTTTGCCCCGCAGGATGGCAAAAACCGCCGCCGCATCTGTCGATGATATCAATGCTCCCAGCAGCAGACACCACAAAAATGAATATTTCATCCCCAGAATAAGGTACGCACCGCCACCTAAAAGCAGTGCCGTCAGTGCCACTCCGGGAATCGCCAGGATCAAGCCCCGCACCGCCACCTGCCGTACCGCTTTAGGCGAAGTATCCACGCCTCCTGAAAAAAGGATGAAACACATGGCAAGCACACCGAAAAAATTGATTTCGCGGGCAAACATAGTTCCCTCAAACGGCAGGAACTCCTCCGCAAAAACCCCCACCGCTAAAAACATCAGCAGTGTAGGCAGATTGAACCGGCTGGATATTTTATTGGAAAATGCTCCGGCAAGCAGCAGCAAGCCGGATATCATAATAATCGAATCACTGTTCATACATCAAACTCCCTTTGCAAAATATACTGCTTTTAAAAGCAGAAATCAAGTTTTGCAGATTGACTTTTGCCCAATATTGCGGTATATTTCTCTGAAAGTAAATTTTACCTGTTTGGATCTGCTGATAATGCTGAACATAATTTCGTGGCTGCGCCGGGAAAGTGCCGGCTGGACTCCCGCTGAAACAATATACATGCTCACCTGCACCGCGGCAATAACCGTCATTTCCATCCGTTTGGGTGATGATCTAATGGGGATCATCAGTGCGGTCACCGGAACTCTTTACACCATGTTTGCCGGCAAAGGCAAGATCAGTTGTTATTTTTTCGGGATCATCAATACCGTACTTTACGGTTATATCGCCCAAAAAGCCACTTTATACGGCGATATGATGCTCAACTGGTTCATCTACCTGCCGATGATGTTTACCGGGTTGATAATGTGGCGTTCCAAACGTGATGATCAGGGATGTGTCTGCAAAACTGTCCTTTCCCGGAACAGCCGGATACTCTGGCTGCTGGTCACTGCTGCCGGGATCGCCGGATACGCATTTATTCTGACACGCATGGGCGACAAACAACCGGTCGTGGATGCCGCGACGACGGTATTATCGGTCACGGCGATGCTCCTGACGTTGAAACGGTGCGTGGAGCAATGGCTCCTGTGGATAGCGGTCAACACTCTTTCAGTGGCAATGTGGCTGAAAGTCTATTTAACATCTGGTAATTCCATCGCCACATTGCTGTGGTGGATAATCATGCTGATAACCGGCATCGTATTTTTCATCCAGTGGTGCATGGCATTGCAAAAATCTTCATCAAACAATTCTGCGGAGCAAATCAAATGAGCGACATCATCAATCTTGAACCCCGGGCGGTATGGCATTTTTTTGATCTGGTCTGTTCGATACCTCACCCCTCCGGACATGAACAGCAACTGGCTGAGAAACTTATGGAAGAAGCTGAAAAACACGGTCTGTCCGCCCGTCGTGATGCAGCAGGAAATGTCCGGATCGACCGTCCTGCCGCTCCCGGCATGGAAAATCTGCCCACGATAATTTTGCAGGGCCACATGGATATGGTTCCGGAAAGCGACCATGAATTCGACTTCATCAACACTCCCATCTCACCGCGGATCGACGGCGAATGGGTCACCGCCTGCGGAACCACCCTCGGAGCTGACAACGGTATCGGCGTGGCCCAGGCAATGGCTATACTCTGTGACCCGGCACTGAAATGCGGAGCTTTGGCAGGAGTATTCACCTTTGAAGAAGAGACCGGCATGGGTGGTGCCGCCCAAATCGATCCGGCATTTCTGGCGGGTGATTATCTGCTCAATTGCGACAATGACAGCAGCGGTCAATTCTGTATCGGCTGTGCCGGTGGTGCAAGGCAGAAATTCACATTTGTTCCGGAATGGTGCCTGCCGGAGAAAAATGCCTGCGGACTGAGTATCACTCTGACCGGATTGCCCGGCGGACACTCCGGCAGCTGTATTCAGGATGACCGGGGCAATGCGATCCGGTTTCTGGCGGAATTTCTGGATATGCATCCGGAAATCGCGCTTTGTTCATTTGATGCCGGACAGGTTGACAATGCCATTCCGGCAGAAGCGGTCGTCCGCGGGGCATCAGTGATGCCGCCGGAGGAATTACAGAAACTTGCCGATGCATTCACACTTCTGATCAAAGAAGAGTGTACCCGTGCCGGAAACATGCGTATTATCATCACCCCGGCTGCTTTGCCGGAAAAAGTGTGGAGCACAAAATTCACCGGACAGCTCATCCCTGCCCTCGCCCTGGCTCCGGATGGTGTCATGGCGTATTCAGAGGAATTCAATGCAGTCCGGGACAGTTCCAATCTGGCGATCATCAAAAGTTCCGATGACGCGGTGCGGGTCTTCACCAGCCAGCGCAGTCTGGTCGATGCCGAAAGAGATAATGTTTGCGATTTGGTCAAAAATCACTTCACCATGTTCGGTGCCGCCGCTGAAAAAGGCCATATTTATCCGGCAACGACCCCGAAACCGGCATCATCACTGCTGGCGCTGGCTCTCGATGTCCGGAAAAAAATGGGACTCCCCGCCTCGGTCAGAGTAATTCACGCCGGTCTGGAATCGGGTTGGTTCTCTATTAAAAATCCGGATTTGGAAATTCTCTCCTGCGGACCGCACATTGAAGAATACCATACCCCGCGAGAACGATTGTCGATCACCTCTGTACAGGAATTTGACCGTTTCCTCCGGCTGCTGCTGAATTCTTTAACGCAGCAGCGACCGTAACTCCTGCAATGCTCCGGGCAGCGCCGGAGCCATCCGGCACAAACGGTTGACATCCGGATAGAAAAATTTGCGTTCCTTTACCGCCGGGATATTCCGGAATTCATTGCGTGAAAAGTATTTTTCAGTCGCTCCGGCTGGCATAAAACTGATGATCACCTCCGGAGCGGCGGCAATGATATGTTCACTGTTCAATACGAAATAATCCTGCTTGATCCCGCCGGAAATATTTTCAACTCCCGCCAGACTCAACGCATTGCTTAAAAAAGAACTTTCTCCGCAAGTGACCACCGGAGGCAGGGCAATGACCACCAATGCCCGTACCGGATGTTCCGGAAGTGATGAACGCAGAGCGGCAAGTTCTTTTTCGGCCCGGCATGCCGCCTGTTCCGCAGCCGCTTCCCGGTGCAGAACTCTGCCGATCATCCGGATATTTCCGGGCAGATCGCTCACACTTCTGCCGGGAAGCTGTATTACCTCAATGCCGCACCGTTTCAGAACTCCCCACTGCGGTACCGGAGCAAGTGTATCGGTCAATATCACTTTGGCACGGCTTTTCAAAACCGGCTCGACAAAAGGTTTGCCCATATCGCCGACCATAGGAACGTGTTTCACCTCCGGAATATCGCACGCCGTACTGCGGCCTGCCAAATCAGCTTTACCGCCGACCGCAAGGATGATTTCCGTTACCGCCGGAGCAAGCGAGATCACCTGCACCGGCTCTGCCGCGACCGCCAAACACCATACGGCAAACAACCAGAATATTTTTTTTATACGCATTTTTTCATGTCCTGATAAAATGTTTTCACCGCATATTCACTTTTTTTTGCGGCAGCGGAAAAGCTCATTGACCTCATCGCTGGTAGAACCGCCGAAATACCCGATATTGTAGGTGAATTCCAATTGCGCAGCAGAATACCCCCAGCCGCTTTTGGAAAAAGTCAACGGTCCCTCACTTGCAGCATGGCCGTCTGCCCAGCACACATTGACAAATTTATTATGCCGGAAATGCATGGTCGGCGATGCTGAATATGAAACTTCATCACGGGTCAGCGCATCCGGCGGAAACAAATCTATCTGCTCATTGAATTGCCCCCGGTTGACACTGGCGTGATCCGCAAACATGATCGTCCGGTCCGGAGCAGTTAAATATGAACTTTTTGCCGGTACTGAAATACGGTAATTGTCTTTGGTATCATAAGTTCCTATCGCAGATGAATAACCATAGCCTCCGGTGCCGCCGTTGGTACTGGAAGAATAAACCAGTTCCACCGAGGAACACGCCCGCACTCCCTGACTTTTGCCCAGATAGTCATTCAGACCGCCGACATTTTCCACCCCGCTGACTCCGTCGGATGATTTACCGCACCAGTAATCACCGCCGCTCCAGTCACTTTTCCAAACCGCACTGTAAATAAAATATCCACCGTTGGCAGAAGCATAAAGCTCATTTGCCAATCCCAACTGACGGATGGATGAAAGACAACTCGCCGTTTTACCGCGTTCCCGGGCGTTCTGCAGCGCCGGCAGCAACATTGCCGCCAGTATCGCAATAATTGCAATAACCACCAGCAATTCGATCAAAGTGAAAGTTTTTATGGGAGTGCCTCCCAAACCCTCTTCCCTTTTCAAGAAAAGCGGAGTGCGGATTATGGATTTTGGCAGAAAATCCATGATCCGGAACCTCAAAAGAATTCCCGAAGGTATAGGTGTTGATGCTTTTTTCAACAGATTTTCAAGCAGGTGCAAGAAACCTTTTCCGGATATGCCCGGAAAACGGTACGACAGGGGTAAGTGGTGCATTTTTTAATCCTTTCATGTTGCGCGCACTTTATACCGCGGTGAGGATCCGGCTCGGCGGGAAAACCCGCCACACGGTTGCGCGACAGCTCCAGATT
Source organism: Lentisphaeria bacterium (assembly GCA_017504435.1). GTDB lineage: Bacteria > Verrucomicrobiota > Lentisphaeria > Victivallales > Victivallaceae > UBA1784. The sequence continues at coordinate 23,389 of JAFVRD010000001.1, forward strand.
CACACTGGATTCACTCAATACTATCCGCGAAGATTACAGTAATTCAGAAATTACCTCGTATAATATAACACATTTTCTTGTTTTTTACCATTTACTTTATCCGGAAATGTGATATTTTATATAAAGTGAGGTTATTTCAAAACTCCTCAAAGTACAGACTTTTTTGATTTTTATGGAGAATTTCATGGCATCTCTTGCTGAATTATCATCTGCACCGCAGCGGAAAAAATTGCGGATCCGCGCCTATGTGGCCGCCTGTTTCGGAGGTTTTGCCGATTTATTGCTGGACAATTCCGCCATTATCATTTTGTATTTTGCCATGCTTAACGCCGGCAGTTCCCTGACCATGTTTTCCACCAGTCTGACCGGGATCACCAGTTTGTGTCTGCTTATCCCGGCATCCGGGATCGTCGACCGTTTCGGCCCGCAGAATATGATCAAATTTGCCTGTTCCGTATCCTGTATCGGACATCTTTTTACCGCCTGCGCGCCCTTTTTCGGGGATTTTGCCAAATATGCGGCTCTGCTGGGAATCATCCTGATCTGTCTTCCCAAACCGCTGTGGACCGCCTCGTGGTATCCGGTTCTGGGGCAAATACTGCTGCCCGGTGAACGGGCGGATTTTTTCGGGTTCATGCGTTTTTCCTACAACATTATCACCGGCGGGGTCTTTTTTCTCATTGCGCTTGTCATGGGGGAAAATCCCCCGCTGCTGATGCTGCAGATCATCATTGCCGCGATCGGTATCCTGATGCTGGGCAGAGGTTACTTTATCGCTTCAATTCCCCTGCCGCCGCACATCCGGCAGAATTATGACCTGAAAAAATCGTTTTCCATCTCCATCAAAAACAGCCCGTTGATCGGTTTCGCCGTATATGTCTGCTTTATGATGCTGGCATTTTCACCGGTGCTGCCGCTGACCATGATCTATTTGAAACGGTCACTGGATCTGCCGGACAATATGGTGCAGATGATCTCATCATTCGGTATCGCCGGTTGTGTATGCGCCTACTTTTTCTACGGCAGGATCGTCAAAAAAACCGGGGCCCGCAATCTGGAACTGCTCGTGCATTGCTGTTTTATCCTGATCCCGCTGGCATTGGCATTCTGCCGGGGCTTTGCTCATGTGGAATATGTCATCGGACTGTTATTTCTGGCAGGGAACTTTGTTTACGGGATTTTTTTCTGTGCCTTTTCGCAGGAGATCCTCGCCCTTGCCCGCCCCGGCAATGCCACCATGGCAAACGCGCTGGGCAACACCTACATGCAGATCGGCAGTGCCGCCGGACGCGGAGCGACCAGTTTCATGCTCGGCTGCGGAGCATTATCCGCATCCTGGACGATGTGGGAACTGCCTTTTTCCGATTTTCAGGCAATTTTTCTGCTCTGTTCAGGAGTGGCTTTTTTTGCCTTGATCCTGATTTTCTGTCTGCCCAGTGTCGTACCGCAGCATGATGATTATTATGCACCTTAAACGCTTGGAAAAACAAAACAAATACATTATCTGAATACAAAATCATTTTACATTTTCAGGAGAAAACCATGTTCAACAAAAAAAGTATGTCCTTTCTGGAAAAGTTGATGCTCTCCAGCAGTCCGACCGGCTATGAGGCGCAGGCGGCAAAAATTTTCCGCGATTATCTGAGTGATTGCTGTGAAGTCAAATGTGATGTCATGGGCAATACCATTGCCGCACTCAATCCGGATGCTCCGGTCAGAGTGCTTATCGATGCCCATTACGATGAAATCGGCTTCCAGATCGTCTATATTTCCGATGAAGGTCTGCTCTATTTCCGCAACAATGGCGGCATTGATAAGCTCAATGTGCCGTCCAGTGAAGTGGATATCCTCACTGCCAACGGCATCGTGCCCGGAGTCATCGGCAAAAAACCGATTCATTTGCTCAGCGAATCAGAAAGAAGTAAAGCACTGGAACTCAAGGACATGTGGATCGACATCGGTGCATCTTCCCGGGCTGAGGCAGAAGCATTGGTCGCGATCGGGGATCCGGTCGTCATGCGGGCAAACTTCCGGATGCTCAATGAAAACCGTTTCATTTCCAAAGGTACGGATGACAAAATCGGCGCATTCATTGTTGCCGAAACGATGCGGGCTTTGGCGAAACGCAAACTCAACGTTGCCGTCTACGGTGTCGGAGCAGTTCAGGAAGAGGTCGGTCTGCGGGGAGCGATCGCCAGCAGTTTCGCAATCAATCCCCAGATCGGATTCGCCATTGATGTCGGCTTTGCCACGGATCTGCCGGACATTCCCAAAAAACAGTACGGAGATATCACTCTCGGCAAAGGCGTTGCCCTCAATCACAGCTGCGATAACAATATCGTCCTCGGCAAAATCATGCGTCAAACCGCCAAAGCGAAAAATATTCCGTATCAGGAAGCCGTTGCCCACCGTGCCACCGGCGGCACTGATGCGGCGGCGATCCAGCTTATCCGCGGCGGAGTGGCGACTGCCCTGTTGAGCATTCCCAACCGCTACATGCACAGCCAGGTCGAAATGTGTGATTTGCGGGATGCTGAATCCGCAGTCAAACTGTTGACCGAAACCATTGCCGGATTCACCGGCAGCGAATCTTTCATTCCGGTGGATTGATGAAAAAACTCGGAGTGGACAACTATGTAAATACCGGCGGATTCAACCGTCTCGCCGGCCGTCCGACGACTCCCGGATGCTGGCAGCCGGAACGTTCCAGCCGGCATTGGAGAATGTTTCTGGTACTGATCGGGTCTGCATTTGTTCTTACCGGTTTGTTTTTCATGGTCTTTTGATTCAAGGAGAATATTTTTATGGATAGTAATTTCATCACCTCTCTGCCGGCACAGGCGGCAGCACGCTGCATTATTGACACTGCCAAAGCTCTGGATCTGCTTACCGGACCGGTCACTGTATCTCCGCAGCTTGCCGATGCAGAAAAAACCCTCTTTATCAAAATGCTCAAAGCAATGGATGAACACCGGAAAGTTCACGGCGATACCCTGCAACCGGATGAAATAAGTTCTCTGTTTACATTTGTTTTTGCCAAAGCCGCTGAAAGTGTCACCAATATGTTCAATCACAAAACCGATGCTTTTGAATTGACCGGCATGTTCGACGGACGTATCCCCATTTATGCAGATGACAGCATTACCGACGAATTCAAAAACTCTCCATTCCCTTTCAGCTGTGCCGAAAATTATCTGCAGTGGGTCGAAAACGATGCTCCGCACCTCGTCGGCTGCGATATGACACTGCTTTTGTTTGAAGCATTGAAATGGTGTTTCCGGCTCAGCTGCCATTACGCTATGACCATTGTGGAAAACAAGTGAGCCGGATCCGCCACGAAATCCGGCAAATACAGTGCCGTTTGAGAGCGACTGCGTCCATATCCGGGTAAAAAAACGAAAAAATATCGTTTTTCAGGTGAAAACAGGTTGACTAAAACGGTTTTTGGTGCGATATTATAAGAATGTCAATCAAGAAAAAATAATCTTTTTATAAAATTACAAATATAAAATTCTTAAGGAGAGAAAAAATGACGAAACGTGATCTCGTGGTAAAAATCGCCAAAGAAACCGGAATCATCCAGAGCGATGTCGCTGACATCGTGCAGCGCACATTGGACAGCATCGCCGGAGAATTGATTTCCGGAAATGATATTGAACTGCGCAACTTCGGCGTGTTTGAGATCAAAGTCCGCAAAAGCCGCAAGGGCCGCAACCCCCGCGATGTGTCCAATGAAGTGATCATCCCGGAACGCGCAGTTATCAAATTCCGTGCCGGTAAAGAGCTGAAAGAAGCGGTCGAAAAACTCGACCCCGCCCAGTTCCGTTAATCCGTTAAATCATGGATTTGACAAAGTGAAAAACAGCCTGACGAAATAACCCTTCGTCAGGCGTTTTGCTTTTTTTCTGAAAAAATCAACTCTGGAGCAAGCAAATCATGGCAGCATTCGCCCCTCCGCCGGGTACAGCGGACATTTTTCCTGCCGAAGCGGGAAGTTGGCGGTTCCTGGAAAACACCGCCGCGGAGATCTTCTCAAATTACGGTTACGGTGAGTTGCGTACTCCCGTTTTTGAATACACCGAAGTGTTTCAACGCGGTCTCGGCGGCGAAACTGAAGTCGTACAAAAAGAGATGTATACTTTCGAAGACCGGGGCGGCAGAAGCCTGACTCTGCGTCCGGAAGGTACTGCCGGAGTCATGCGGGCATTGACCAATACCGATGTCGCCAACGGTACTGAACAACGGGTTTTTTATTACGGTCCGATGTTTCGCGGCGAGCGTCCATCTGCCGGACGCAGACGGCAGTTCCATCAGATCGGCGTGGAAAATGTCGGGCGTTGCGCTCCGCTTATTGATGCGGAATGTATCGCCATGCTTTATAATTTCCTCAAAGCCATCGGCATTGAAGGAGCCCAATTCACGATCAACACCCGCGGCATCGGCGCTGACCGCGCTCCGGCGGAAGCCATGCTCCGGGAATACTTCGCCAGACACATCGATCAAATGTGTCCTGATTGCCGCACCCGGTTGGAGCGCAATATCTGGCGTATTCTGGACTGCAAACAGGATTCTTGCGGTAAAATCATTGCCGATGCACCGGATTATCTGCAAAGTTTCAGCCCGGAATCAAGAGAATACTTTGAGGAGGTCAAGTCTGCTCTCACCATGCTCGGTGTACCTTTCAAAGCCGATTCCAAACTTGTCCGCGGTTTGGATTATTATGTCCATACCGTATTTGAAGTCACCCATCCGGAATTGCCCGGACAGATCGCCATCGCCGGCGGCGGCAGATATGAATTATTCCTGCCGGGTGAGAAAAAACCCCTGCCGGGGGTGGGATTTGCCACCGGCGTGGAACGATTGCTGATGGTGCGCGATGCACTCAATGCGGTGCCGCCGGAAACTGCTGCGACCGGGATATTCCTGATCGGATTGGGCAAAGAAGCACGGCTCGCCAATCTGACATTGGCAGATAAGTTGCGTACGGCCGGATTCCGGGTGGAGCTGGAGCTTGAAGAACGCTCTTTCAAAGCCCAGATGCGTTCTGCCAACCGCTGTCAGGCAAAATATACTCTGATCCGCGGTGAAAGCGAAATGGAAAAAAATATTGCGATCATCAAAGATATGACTGACGGTTCTCAAACCGAAATCCCCGAAAGTGAATTATTTGCAAATATTTCTGCAAAAATGAAATAATCAAGGAGAAAGAAAAATGCTTACCAAGAAAAATCTGATTTTCCTCGGCGGCCCCGGTGCCGGCAAAGGAACCGTTTCCAACCAGATGATCGCCAAATACGGCGTCGCTCACATCTCCACCGGAGATATCCTCCGCGCTGAAGTTGCCAAAGGCACTCCGGCAGGCAAAGAAGCCGGTGCGATCATGAAATCCGGCGGGCTGGTTCCCGACGCTCTGGTCTGCGGCATGGTCGGTGAAAGACTCAAACAGCCCGATTGCGAAAAAGGCTTCATCCTCGACGGTTTCCCCCGTACCATCGCTCAGGCAGATACTCTGGCTGAAACTCTCAAAGCCATGGGCAAAAAAATTGATGCGGTGATCTACCTCAATGTAGCGGATGAAATCATTTTGGAACGTCTTACCGCCCGCATGAACTGCCGCGGCTGCGAAGCGATCTACAACAAAATTTTCATGCCCCCCAAAGTTGAAGGCATCTGCGACAAATGCGGTTCAGAGCTTTTCCAGCGTCCCGATGATTCTCTGGAAACAGCCAAATCCCGTCTGGCAGTGTTCCACAAACAGACCCAGCCGCTGATCGATTACTACGAAAAACTCGGTCTGCTTTACACCTGCAAAAGCACGGAATTGAGTGAGATCGTTGCCGAACTCGCTCAGGAACTGGAGTAATTGCCAATGGCTCCCGCCCGGATCATTCACACTCCGGAGGAGATCTCCCGCATCCGCCGTGCCGCGGCGGTAACGGCTCAAGTCCGGGATGCGCTGGCTCAATTGGCGCACCCCGGCATGACCACTTTTGAATTGGACATGCTGGCAGGAGATCTCATCAAACGTACCGGAGGCAAAAGTGCATTCAAAGGCTATTACGGTTATCCCGGCAATATCTGCATTTCCATGAACGATACTGTCGTCCACGGGATCGGTTCGCCGGATCAGCTCATTACCGAAAATGACATTGTAAGTATTGACGTTGGTGTTTCCATTGACGGTGCCATCGGTGATACTGCCGCCACACTATCGTTCAAAGAACCGGATGCAGATGTCAAACGTCTGCTGCAAGGTACTGAAGAATCCCTGATGTGCGGCATTGCAGCTGCCCGGGGCGGAGCATTTGTCCGCGATATCAGTGCTGCGGTGGAAAAATGCGCCCGCAAACACCGCCTTGCCATTGTCCGCGAATATGTCGGACACGGTTGCGGTATCAAATTACACGAACCGCCGCAGATACCGAACTTTACCGGCGGCGGCAAAGGGGCAAGATTGGACCCCGGAATGGTCATCTGCATCGAACCCATGCTCAATTTGGGGACCGATGCGGTCAAACTTGACCGCAATGATAATTGGACCGTGCGTACCCGCGATGGTAAATGGAGTGCGCATTTTGAACATATGATCCTGATAACAGAAAATGAACCGGAGATTTTAACGTGGCAAAAGACGATGTGATCAAAGTGGAAGGTGTGGTGAAAGAATTGCTCCCCAACACCATGTTTCGAGTGGAAATTCAGGGCGGCCATGTGGTCAATGCCCACATTTCCGGCAAAATGCGGATGAATTTCATCCGTATCCTGCCCGGAGACAGCGTGACCATGGAAATGTCACCCTACGATCTTACCAAAGGCAGAATCGTTTTCCGCAAAAAATAAACTGTTGTGAAAACGGTTTTACCGATTTTTTGCCGGGGATGCTGCAAAACCTCAAAAAGGCAGGCCGCATCCCCCAGTTTTTTTTATCAGCACTCTTTTTGGGGTGCGGCAATCACAATACGGTTGCAGAAATATCGCCGATGAACAGAACCGTCCCGGCGGAGATATGGCAATTGGTCATGCCGATAAGTTTTGCACATTCATCGGATGGGCAGAAGGCACTGCCGGTCACTTTACCGATAACATTTCCTGCCGCATCGCAAATATCACTGCCGGGTTTCACCGGATGGCGTCCCAATTTGGCAGTGACAAGGTAATTTCCGGCAGAGAGACCGGCACTCCATTCACTTCCCCACGCCGGAGTACCGGATTCAATACGCAAACTTTCATACGCATGCAGTCCGGCAGGATGAACGGTCACGTTGCGGTAGAACAAATCATAAAGGTCAGCGGCATATTCCGCATTGAAAATAAATTCAAAACCTTGTTCTCCGAATTTTTCCATACTCAATGTGATCGCCCGGAACTCCTCATTTTCATCAACGAAGGTCAATTTCTGCCATCTGCCATTTTCCGGAATCTCCGCATCGGCAGCGGCAGCAAGCACTTCGGCAGCTTTTTTGCCCAGCAAAGTAAAACTGCTCAATACTCCACTGAGATCATTGCCACCGGGAAATGGGACTTCACAACCGGGTGCTGCAATCGCCAGCAGATCATTTTCCGCCATCCGGCACACTGTATAAACCGCTTTTATTCCGCCTTGCTCAGCAAGCAGCATACAATCCTGAAACATTCCGCAGTTGAGAGTTGATACCGGCGTGGAGAATTTATCATCCAGTCCGGCAATATCGCCGTTGAATTGCCATATTTTCCGGTTGCCGCCATCAAAAATACCGCATCCACTGCGGCAGAAACGATGTTCCGCGACTGCTCCGCCCGGATAAAACAACGGCATATTCCAACCATTCACCGGAGCCATTTTGGCATCCAATTCCTTATGTACCTCGATCAGGGCAGTATTGACAGCCATGCGTTACCTCCACAATTATTTTTTCCGATCCAACGTCCGGGTCACTGCCAGAAAGACCAGCAATATTCCTCCGGTGAGCAATGCCGATGCTGACAGCATGGAACGGTCAAAACGCATTCCCGCCCATCCCAGAGTCAACCCGGTCAGCAATGATGCCAGATTTAAGATACCATCGGCAAATTTCTGCAATTTTTTGATTGCCAGACCCCAGAATGATATTTTTTTGACCTGATTGACATCTCCGGAACGTTTCATAGCGGCGTATACCAAAGTGGCACACATTTTTTCCATGGATATCCCCGCCTGCCGTGCCGCTTTCGGTACCAGACTGTGATCGGTATTTCCGGGCAGCGAATTGCCCTCCAAAATCCGGGGTACTCCATCACTGCCGACAATGAAATCCACCCGCAGAATATCCCGGCATCCGGCGGCATGATAAAATTTCAATGCGTATTCCCGGGCAAGTTTACGGCTGTTATCCGAAATCGTTTTGGGCGGACAGAAATACTGAGTTTCGCCGTTTTTATAATCATATTTGGCATCCCAGGTATAAAAATCTGAACTTGGCGGCACGATCTCAATGACCTCCAATGCCGAAGCATTTATGACCGGCACCGTGATCTCGGCTCCGGGCAGAAACTCCTCTACCAGCAATTCATCGGCAAGTTTGAATTCCGCATCAAGAGCATTATCCCATTCATCTGCTGATGAAACTTTTACAACTCCGACCGATGAACCTTCACAAGGGGCTTTGACAACGACCGGAAATTGCAAATTCTCCGGAAAACTCCGGTTGCGTTTATTGATCACCGCCCACGGCGCAGTAGGCAGAGAAATTTCATCAAGCAAACGTTTGGTCGCTATTTTATCCATGACCAGTGCGCTGGACACCGAAGATGAACCGACAAAACGCAGCCGGGCATTTTCCAGTTTTTTCTGCAATTCGCCATCTTCTCCGAAACCGCCATGCAAAACCGGATAGACCACATCACTTTGTACCATAGTATCGGTGATCTCACAACTGCGGATATCGCTTAATTCCACCTTGAATCCGGCTTTTCGCAACGCGGTGGCAACTGTAGTACCGCTTTTCAGAGAAACTTCCCTCTCACTGCTCACTCCGCCATACAGCACATTTATCAGCGGAGAAGGTGTATCTGTTTCAATATCTCCGGCAACTGCCGGATTCACCGGCACGATTTCGGTCGTCAGATAAAATCCGTGTTTTTCGCTGACCGCACGGCGCAGAATACGGATCATCCGCAAATAATCTGCTTCAGATGCTTTGCCGGTATTGACCAGATAATTGGCATGTTTTTCACTGACGATCAGATCTCCGACCCGGAAACCGCGCAAACCGCACTGATCAATAAGCTTTCCGGCAGGATCCAAATCGGAAACATTCCGGAACGCACAACCGGCAGTCCTGCCGCCGGGTTCACGCTGACGCCGCTTCTCGGTTTCTGCCAAAATCGCATCTTCTTCGCACTCGATGTCTCCGGCGGTCAGCTGAAATACCGCTTCGGTAATGACCACATCCGCAGGGATATCACTCCCCCGGTAGACCCAATGCATATCTCCGGCAGCAGCGCGCCACCTTTTTCCGTTGAAACGCACTCCGCTCAATTCTTTGACAAGCATCCCGATTTCCACGCCGTTGGCTCCGGCATTCATCCGCAATGCTCCGCCGATAGTACCGGGAATCCCGGATAACGGAGCCAACCCCGACAATCCGGATTTTGCACACAAAGATGCCAATACCGGCAGACGGGCAAACGCTCCGCAACGTACCGTCAAGTCATTTTCAAATACGACTTTGGAAAATTCTTTGCCGGAAATCTTGATCATCACTCCGTCGTAAGGAGTATCCATACCGACCAGATTGGTTCCGGCACCGAGGATGAAAACTTTTATCTGCCGCCGATGCAAATAACGCAGCAACGCAGTCAATTGTCCGCAATCGGCAGGTTCAGCTAATACCGGCAGCAATGCACTGCCGATGCCAAGAGAAGTGATTTCCCGGTAGGAGACATTTTCAGAGATCTTCAGTTCCGGAAATTCCCGGCGCAGGATTGCGGCTGTTTTCATCGTACTTATATCTCCTGTAATGAACCGTCTGCAGTCACTTCACGGTAAAAGCAGCTCCGATTGCCGGTGTGACAGGCAATATTGCCGATTTGCTCGACTTTGAATACGACTGTATCAGCATCACAATCCACCAGAATTTGCATGATTTTCTGCAAATGTCCGCTGGTTTCACCTTTTTTCCACAGCTCCTGACGGCTGCGTGAGTAATAAGTGGCATATCCGGAACGCAGCGTTTCCGCCCACGATTCAGGAGAAATATACGCCAGCATCAATATTTCCCCGGTTTTATGATCCTGGGCAACTGCCGGGATCAAACCGCCGCATTTCTCAAAATCCAGTTTGACCATGTTGCACCTGAATTATTTTTTACTGCCATTGCAATACACTTGCGTGAAAAGCATCGAAACGATCATCAGCAGCAGTGCGATCACAATATTGATCTTGTCATGCAATTCCCAGGAAATTCCATCCTCGTGAAAATTCAAACTGATGCCGTTGCAGATCACGATGACCGCCAGAATCGCAAAGAAGATATTTACAATAATTCCGACCATTTTCATTTTTCACCTCACAGAGCAGTGTCCAGAAGTTCTTTGGCATCGTGCAGAACTTTGACAGCTTTGACCATGCCTTCCGGATGACGGAAAACCGATGTTCCTGCCACCAGAACATTGGCTCCGTTGGCAACGACTTTATTCACGTTTTTCTCGCCGATACCGCCGTCGACCTCAATATGACAATTCAAATTCCGGCGGGCGATCTCTCTGCGGAATGCGGCGATTTTCAGAACCTGATCCTCCATGAAACTCTGTCCGCCGAATCCCGGTTCCACTGTCATGACCAATACCATTTCCAATTTATCCAAATACGGGAACAACGCCTCTGCCGGAGTGGCAGGTTTCAGTGACATGCCTGCCGTACATCCCTGCGCATGAATACAGTCAACAGTCTGGTCAAGGTCATCAGAACACTCGTAATGAAATGTAATATGATCCGCCCCCGCTTTGGCAAATGCCGGAGCATAAAACAGCGGCCGGTCGATCATCAAATGCACATCAAACAATGCCTGATTGCGTTTACGTAAAGAGGAGATCACCGGTACTCCGAAAGAAATATTCGGCACCAGTTTACCATCCATCACATCCAAATGGAGCAATTCTGCTCCGGCTGCGACGACCTCATCACACTCTCTGCCCAATTCACAAAAATCCGCCGCCAGAATTGACGGGGAAACCAGGATTTCACTCCGGGAAAATTTTCTGATATCCAACATTTTCAGCATTTCCTTATTATATTTTGTTACTGTAAAATCTCTCAAAGCAAAGATTTGCGCCGCAAATGAAATTCCCACACCTGTGAACGGCGGATTTTGCGGACGAAAAACTCGGCATTTTTCCAAACCAGCGAATCACCGACTTTGACCTGACGCCCCATCTCCCGGGCAAACCATCCGGAAACTGATTCGGCACGGCGGGGCAAATCCAAATTAGTCTCTCTGACCAGCTGGGTCATGGGAATTCCACCGCCAACTACCCAGAGATTTTCCCGTGGAGAGTAAAACGTCCGCGGCAATGGATCAAATTCATCATCCAGATCCCCGATAAGCTCCTCCACAATATCTTCCAACGTGACCAATCCACGGGTCTCTCCTGTATCCGGATCACTGATGATCGTCATGTGGCAATGCTGAGCAGCAAACATCTCCAACAGCTTGCTGGCAGTATCTTCCGGTTCCGCAAATGCGATCGGACGCATGATCTCCGCCAGTTTCATATCTCCTTTGCCGTGATGTACCGCCAGAATGATCTCTTTAATATTCACATAGCCGGGGATATTGTTCCGGTTGCCGCCGACACACAGCGGATAACGGGTGTGAAAATCATTTCCGGTCACTGAAATCGCATCATCCAGCGACATATTCACATCCAGAAACGCCACGTCTTCGGCAGCAATCATCACATCAGCAGCACAGCGTTCCGACAAATACGGCACCATCCGGATGATCCGTTCCTGCCGGCTGCTGATGACCTGAGAACTGCGCGCCATGGATGCCAATGCCGAAATCTCCTCAGCCGGAGTCGGATGTTCCGGTGCCCTGCCCTCAAACGGGCGGTTGAATATTTTGGTCAATTTGATCAGCGGTGACAAAATCACCGACGCAACACTCAACGGACGCGCAGTTACCTGCAGTATCCGGATATTGAAACGCACGCCTAACGTTTTCGGCAGCAATTCAGTATATTGCACCATCACCAGCGTAAATGCCAGTGAAAACAACCCCATATAAGCTCCGGCAAATAAACTTTGGAAACTGGCACCGGCGATTGATGCACCAATGGTATGGGCCGCCGTATTCAAAATCAAAATAACTGCCAGCGGCTTATCAATGTCCCGTTTCAACGCAGCGATCACCTCTCCGGATTTCGGTGAACGCTGCCGCAGCTCCGCCAGCTGACTTGGACTCAGACTCAGTATCGCGGCTTCCATCAATGAACAAATGTGTGAAACAAACAACGCACAGCATAAACTGCTGACAAATGCTACCCAGGCATGCCACTGCCCGAAACTCTCTGCTGATTGCCCGGAGGCAATCAATATAAATGCATCCTCCACTTTATATTCCCCGAATATTATTCTGCGGTCAACTTACATATCCTGTGTTTTTATTCTGACACCGCAAAATGTTTGGTTGATTTTGACAATTGAGAAAAAACGTTACCCGGCAAACCGTACCGGGACGGGATCTGAGCAGATCACATCGCTTTTTCCTCCTTGGTCTCCGCTTTTTCTGCGGCTATTGCGGCATTTAATATTGTCACCATTGCCGGTGGTAAATTCGCCCGGTTCCACTCCAATATTCCGCTTTTCAACTGAGAATAAGGCGGCAGAGTGTTGCGTTTGACATCGCGGTTTTCCGCGCTGTATTTACGGTAAATATAGTTGGCCAGTCTCTCGTTGGCAACCGCAGCTTCACGGTTGCCATAGATCAGATTGAGAATACTGCGCTGAATAAGACCGCTGATAACAGCATGAGCTTTTTTCACGTCAGCATCCCGGACATCTTCAGCAAATTCGACCATGACAAATTCATCCAGAGTTTTCTGTTTCTGAGGTCCGTCTTCCTTGAGAAGTTTCTGGAAAAATTCTTTGGCTTTGGATACGTTCCCGTTGATATAGATCAGCGGAATGGCATCTTTCAGGTAGTTGATCCTGGCACTGCGAAAGCTCTCGGCACTGCCTAAATGACGCTCCTCTTCAATTTTTTGCGCTCTGAGAAAATTCTCATACGCAGCATCTGCCAACGCCAGATTCGGCGTGATCTGAATATCCGGATTGCCGTCTTTATCCCGGATCATCAGCAGTTTGCCGCTCCGGAACGCGGATTGCAGCGATTGGGTGACGATCCGCATACAATGCACATCGTTGGCACCGTTTTTGTCCATACCGATCGTTGCCCAGTAGATCGCTTGAGATTCAGGTACCCGCCAATCCATTTTACCGTACCGGCGGTCGATTTCTGCCATTTTTTGCGCATCCAGACGCAATTTTTCATTCAGCAGCCTGACCCGGAACGCATTCTGGACGGTATTGAAATCCTTTTCGCCCAGTGAATTCTTAAACGTTTCCGGCAATGCCGCCGGTATCGGAGTCCGGAAAAGTGTATACAATTCCTGATAGTTCTTGCATCCGGCTGCTGCCGCAATGCCCCACAGCCGGTGGTCGGCAGGAAAAATCTCCATAAACGCTTCCTCGGATGCCGGAGCCGAAGCCAGTGCTTCAATATCCGGCCGTTCATCTCCGAGGATCATCATCATCTGCAGAGCCAGCTGCCGTTTATAGTACAAATTTGCATCATCCAGCACATTGCCCAGTTTATGAGAAAATATCCACGCCAGCTCTTTATACAGCACCGGATCATCAGGATTATAATCCAATGCCTTGTCCCGGATCAATTTAATACCTTCATTGACCCAATACCAACGATCCTCATGATCTGAACTGGTCACGGAAATATTATACGCCAAATTCCACGCCAGATATGCCGTCCCTCCGGAATAATTGGGCTGCAAATCAGTTATCCAGCGTGCCAGCTGCACCATTTCAAAATAATTCTTTTTGGATTTGAGCGTTTCCGAACGCAGCCACAATACGTCGGCAAGCAATCCCCGGAAACTGCCCAGTGCCACAGATGAAAACGCCACTATCGGCGGAGCATCTGCCACTTTACCGGAAAAGCGCAACTGTTCCTGATCAATAGTATTGTCCAATTTGCTCTCAATACCGCGTATTCCCAACAGTACTCCGGCGGTAACGGCAAGCAATATTGTAAAAAGTGAAATATTCTTAAATCGGTTCATTTTCTCACCGCAGCTCCCAATTCACGCACACAGTAAAGCAATATTCCGGCAACAAACAGCGGCATACCGCGCAACACAAAATATTTCAGGAACAATTTACCTATAAATGCGTATTCGACCAGATAACCGCCTGCCAGCAGATCAGTAACATCAAACCGCTGCAGCGGAATAACTCCCCACAACAGCACTCCGGCTATGAATTGCCCCAGGTGGTCAAATGCCGATTCTGCGTAAAATTCCGAATCCGTCAGGATCATGGAAAAACTGCCGAACAGCAAATAACTGCAGACCATGAATATTGCCGTCGGCATGGTCAATATCCCACCCAATGCACACGCCAGACCAGAAAGCAGCAACAGCTGGATCACCATGACCAGCATACCACGCAGGTAATTTTCCACAAATCCGGTCACCGGCACCAACAGCTGCGGACCGTCCGCCTGCTGATAATAATGTTTTTTACCATAACGATCAAAATTTGTCACCATGATCTGAACTTTGCCATCCGGAGTTATCACACCTTTGGGCAGCACTTTTTCATGAAAAACTCCGGTCATCAGCATTTCCGGCTGCTGGCTCAATGCCTGAGGATATACGTTGAATGTCTTGTTTTCCGGATTGATAAACGGCATTGCCACCTGCCACAGCCAATAACTGTTGCTCTGATCTTCGCTGGAAATCTTGCCCAGATAAGGACGGTAACGCAAATAAATTCCGGTATCGTTCAACTCCAGAGGCAGATTCTCAAACGTCCATACAAAGGCTTTCCCGGGAGCGATTTCCACCGGTGCAGTCAACCGCTTGAGCAATTCACTGCGCATACCGGCAATCTCATCATCGCTGAGACGTTTTCCTTCATTGGCTGCCGCATTCACACTCCGCTTGATCTGCTCATCGACGATTTTCCGGAAATCCGGACGGGTCGGATGAAAGCTGCGGCGTCCCACCAGAATCTTGGTGCGGATGCGCTCTTTTTCCGATTCAGCACGAACACGTTCCGACTGCCGTTCCGCCAAACGGCTCTCCTGGCCGGCACTCTGGTAGCGAAACATAACAATACCGTAAATCGTAACTGCCGAAATCGCCAACAGAATAATGTTTATCAAATTGATCCCTGTCCATTTTCCCAACCATATCGTGATCCGGGAAACCGGTTTGGATGCCACCATGTGGATCTGGTAATTGTCAATATCCTGCGACATGATCCAGCATCCCAGCCATAATGACGACAGCGACAGAATTATACTCACCGCCCACAGACTGTACAACAGTGAAACCCGGATGAATTCTTCAGCTTTACCAACAGATATCGACACCGGGATCACCACGATACACAACAGCAGCAATGCCAGCAGAAGCTGAAAAATATGCGACCGCATCGAACTGCGGAACGTCAATTTAACAATGGCAGAAAACGCTTTCATCATTCACCTTGTTTACCGCCGAGCAACGCATCAAGTTTATCATTGGCCTGACGCAGTTTTTCACTGTCTGAAACTTCTTCTCCGGCAGTTGTTTTTTCAGTTTTCTTTTGAACCGGCTCGTTCAAAACCTCCGCCAGACGTTCATCCCTGTCAATTTGCGGTGCTTTTTCAACCACCGCATCCGGAAGCACTTCCGATCCGGAATTCAGCAGAGATTCCAAAACCGCGCTCTTGTTATCACCACTGCCGGTGAGATATTCTGCGATCTGACCGCTGGAATCAACTCCGCTGGTGGCAACACTTTCTTCGCGTGCTTTGGCAATAACATCCAGGAAAAATTCCTCCAGTGTACGGCGCGGATGATCGATTTTGAATTCATCACCATGCAGATTTTCCCGGAGCAGTTCCAGCACTTTATCCATCACCGGTTTCGGCAGATGCGGAGTAAGGATCCTGGTCTTTTCACTGACCGCCAGCAGGTCATCCAAGGCACCTTCGGCACGAATCTGACCGCCGTAAAGAATGATCACCCGGTCACATACATCTTCAACATCACTGAGCAAATGACTGGTGACAAGCACCGTTTTACCGCGTTTTTTCAATGCGAGGATCAGGTCTTTCACCTCCCGGCACCCCAACGGATCCAAACCGCTGGTCGGCTCATCCAGAATCAGAAATGCCGGATCATTGATCATCGCCTGTGCCAGACCGATCCGCCGCGCCATACCTTTGGAAAACTCCCCGACTTTGCGGTAGCGGGCATGAGATAAACCGACCATATCCAGTAATTGGTCGATCCGCATTTTGCGATCCTGCGCGGAAATATTGAACAGCGAACCGAAAAAGTCCAATGTCTCCTCTGCAGTGAGGAATTTATACAAATACGACTCCTCCGGCAGATAGCCGATCTCTTTTTTGGTATCGACTGCCCGGGGAGATTTTCCGAAAACGGTGACTTTTCCGCCGGTGGGATAAAGCAGTCCCAACAGCATTTTCACAGTAGTGGATTTTCCGGAACCGTTCGGTCCCAGCAAACCGACCACCTCTCCCGGACGGATCTCAAAATCAATTCCATTGACAGCTCTGGCCTTGGGACGGTTCCAGAAATCCCGGAACATTTTGGTCAATCCTACCGCCTGAACTATCGGTTCATAATCGCGTTCCATCAAATTTCCTCACCTGTTTAAGCATTATCTCCGGCGGATTCATTTTCCGCCAGAGTCAACTCTTCACCGGTACGCACCAGACGCGCACTGTTGAAAATAATTATCAAGGTACTTCCGGCATGCAATACTGCCGCCCAAATCGGGGACATCATACCGATGATCGACAGGATCATACCGCCAAAAACAAACAGCATGCCGAACAACAAATTCTGATTGATTATCACCTGGGATTTTTTCGCCAGATAAATCAACAGGGCAATGCGGCGCAAATCATTGGTCATCAATGCTACAGAAGCACTGTTGATCGCGATGTCACTGCCGATCGCGCCCATGGCGATGCCCAAATCTCCTGCCGCAAGTGCCGGAGCATCATTCACACCGTCGCCGACGACCGCCACCCGGTTGCTCTTTTTGACATTTTCCACAAATTCAACTTTGGTTTCCGGCAGACAACCGCTTTTGAATTCATCAATATTGAGTTTGGATGCCACCTCTTCAGCAACTGACTGCCGGTCTCCGGTGACCATGGCACAGTAGCGCACACCCAGTTTGCGCAAATCATTGAGCAATACCGGAGATTCTTTGCGGATTTTATCCCGGAATCCGATCCAGCCCAGCAATTTCTCATCCCGGCTGACATAAACCACACTCATTCCGGCGGCTTCTTCCGGGTCGCTTTCAGGCACTTCAATGCCAAATGAACGCATCCAATTGCCGCGGCCGACCCGCAGCAATACGCCATTGTAAGAACCCGATACGCCACGACCGTGAACTTCTGTAAAACCGGTAACATCATCTATTTCCAGTTCAGCTTCCCCGGCAAGTTTCATGATCGCCAATGCCGTCGGGTGATTGCTGAAACGTTCCACCGCCGCTGCACTGCGAAGCAATTCCGCCGGAGTAACGCCGTCATTGCCCTGCAGTTTGACTACTGAAAGCAAACCGTCTGTCAATGTACCGGTTTTGTCAAATACAAACGCCGTTATCCGGCTTGCCAATTCCAGATGGCTGATGTTTTTGATAAAAATACCCAGCCGTGCCGCCGCTGCGACTGCAGCAACTACTGCTGTCGGAGTGGCAAGCACCACCGCACACGGACAGGCAATGACCAGAAACGCAATAACAGAATTCATATCCCGGCTGAACCACCAGGTGATCCACGCTACCATCAATACAGTCGGAGTGTAATATCCGGCATAACGGTCTATGATACGCACCACCGGAGTCCGGCTGGATTCTGCTTGCATGATCATATCTTTCACCTTGCCCAAAGTGGTATCTCCGCCGACTTTGGTAACCCGGACATCCACCGCCCCGGTAAGGTTCTGGGTACCGGCAAACACATCATCTCCGGAACTTTTTTCCACCGGCACTGATTCACCGGTAATAGAGGCTTGATTGACGGTACTTTCACCGGAAACGATGGTGCCGTCCACCGGGAAATTTTCTCCCGGACGGATTCTGATGGTGTCACCGACCGCCAGAGATGAGGCAGCAACATCACTTTCACTGCCATCGGCATTGACCCGGTGAGCTGTGTTGGGAGTCAATTTGATAAGTGCCTCGATCGAACGCTGTGCGCCGCTGGCAGTGCGGGTTTCCAGAATGATCGTCACCAACAGGAAAAACGCAATGATACCGGCTGTCTGAAAATCTGCCTTTACCAATGCCGCCAGAATCGCCAGTGCCACCAATTCATTCATATAGACCTTGCCTTTGATCAGATCTTTGAATGCGGTGATGATGATCGGCAACGCCAGAATGAATGCCCCCAGCAATGCTGATATACTGGCAGCGAATACCTGTTCCGGCAGAAGTTTTTCCAGAATAAAACTGTTGGCAGTCAAAATACCGCCGACGAGCGCAAAACAAACTCTGCCCATTGCCCGGTCATGGCCGACTCCGCCTTCAGCTTTATGGTCATGACCGCAAATACAGGTGCTGTCCTCCTGATGGTCGTGGCCGCAGCAGCATTTCCCGTGGTCATGTTCATGGCTGTGGTCGTGACCGCAGCAGCATTTTTCATCGTGTTTGTCACTCATGGTCATTTACCCTCCCCGTCACCGTTGCCGGCGGCGGCAGATTTTTTCAATTCAGGATTCAACTTCATCCACAACTGCTTGCCGGTTCCCCTGGTTCCCAGCAGAAATTTATCGCCCTGCAACTCAACAGCGATATCATTGAGCATATCCGTGTACAGTGCCATTGTCACGGTTTCCGGACTGCGTTTATACTGTTCAAGTATCCGCAAAAAGTAAGTTTTTTCGGCTTCAGTTTTGGCAATGACCCGCATTTTATAGGTTTCGGCATCAGCAATAATGGCGGCGGCAGAACTTTTTGCCTCATTCTCCACCTCGACCCGGTATGCCGCAGCTTCATTGCGCAAAGTACTGCGGGTATTGCTGGCAGCAGTAACCTCATCAAATGCCGCTTTGGTCTTGCCCGGAGGATAAATCCGGTTCAAAGCCACATTCTCAATAACAATACCGCAATCATCCGCTGATACCAATGCACTGAATTTGCTTTGCACCGCTTCACTGAATGCCGCCTGACCGGCGTAGAGAATGGAACCGATCCGGCTGGAACTTGACACCATGATCACCGCATCACGGAACCGGTTGCGCAGATAAGTCACCGGACCGCGGGTGGATTGCATGTTATCAGCATCGGTAAATACATCATCCGGAGTGATTTTGCCGTTTTCCACCGGGAATTGCGGCGTCAGCAGTGAAATATAATATTTTTCCGGATTGGCGACCCGGTATGCCACTGTCCATGAGGTGTGAACGATATTGGCATCCCCCGTCAGCAGATAATTATCCCGCCCCGGTTCCAGAGCATCCCCATCCGGATTTCCGGTCGTGGAAGCCGCGAAATCAATATCCAGCAATTGCTGGCTGGTCTGCACCCGGATAAACTGATTCACCGGATAAGGCAGAAACCAGTGACCGCCGGATGTATATGTCCCGATGATCTTGCCGAAACGGGTCACGATCACCGCCTGTTGAGGTTCAACCGAAAAGTATCCGGCTCCGCTGAAAAAGTAGATCAGCGTGCCGATAATACCCAACAGCAGAAACAAAAATGCCAACTGCAAACTCCGGGCCAGAGACTTCAAACCGGCGTCATAACGTCCGCTGCGGTCAAACTCCCCGGAAATCACGCTTTTGTTTTCATCCATGACAGCAACTCTCCTGCTTATTTCGCACCCGGCAGAGCCGCAGCACCCGGTTTGAGCAAATCAAACGGCGGTACGGCAGTGTCAAGAACCACGGTAGTGCGACCTTTCATAACATTGCGTAAAGCATCAAGTTTACGCAGAAATGCTGCCAATTCCGGCTGTTTTTCAAACTCTTTATAAAATTCAACTGCCGCCGCGTCGCCCTCGGCACGGATCTTCTGGGCTTTGGCTTCCGCTTCTGCGATCATGGTGCTTTTTTCACGGTCAGCCTTGATCCGGATCTCTTTTGCCTCACGTTTTCCTTCCGCAAGGTTTTTATCGGCGAATTGTTTGCGTTCAGCGACCATACGGTCAAACACTTTATCAGTAATGGTTTTGGGTACACCGAGAGTATTGATGCCGACTCCGATGATATCGATACCCATACCGTCGGTATCCCGGATCAATCCGGCTTTGATATCATTCTGGATTTTTTCCAATTCAAGTTTTTTGGGGTCAGTATTGACGATCTGATTGAAGTCATACTGCCCGAATGCGGTGTTTTTGGCACTGCGCATCATGGTATTGAGCAGATCTTCAGCGTTGGTCACATCTTTGAGTTTGCTGAAAAACTGTCCGGCATCAGAAATCCGGTAGTTGACATAAATCCCGGCGATAATATTGTGACCGTCTTTGGTGGAAGTTTCTTCCAATTTACCGCTGCTGCCCTCATAACAACGGATACGGCGGTCAAAAAAGTAAACTTTCTGAAAAGGAAACGGCCAGCGGAAATGCAGTCCGGCATCGCTTACCACCTCCGGACGTCCGAATGTGGTGACAACAGCAACTTCAGTCTGATTCACCTGAAACGAAAACACTGCGGTCAGCAATACCATTGCCACGATCAATCCCAGCAGCATAGTCGGCCAATGTTTGAAAAAATCACTTTTTCCCATAATCAAATAAACTCCCGATGATTATATTTTTATATTTATGCTTATTTTTTCGCGGTATCATTGCTCAACTCTGCCGTGTCGATATCGACCAGATCCAACCGGTCACGGGTTTCAAAGTTAAGCTGGTAAACTTCATCTGTCAAAGTGGATGACACGATATATTTGCGGATATCCCGTGCATCATTTTCCAACAGCTCCATCTGGGCATTGAGCCGGAACATCGCCGGCATGGCAAGAAATGCCCGCAACTGCTGCTTGAAGCGGTCACTTTCAGCGGCAGCGATCATCCGTTTTTTCTCGGCACTGCTCTCGGCTTTGGCAACGATCTCATCCGCAGCCGCCCTGGTTTCCGGAATAATCGTGGCCTCATAAGCCTGTGCTTTGAGAATTTCGGTCTCTTTTTCTTCCAATGCTCCGATAACATTCTGATATGCCGGAGCAACCTTTTCCACCGGGGGATGTGCATCCATGATCCCGACCCGGATGATCTCGATACCCAATTCATCGCGGTCTGCCAATTCCTGGATCCGTTTACGCAATTTAACTTCGGCATCATGACGCCCACTTGCCATCAACGCATCCATGGAAGCTCCGGAAAGATATTCAACAACTGCCTGTTCTCCGATTTTATTCAATGTTTTCACCGGAGAAGTATTCTCATACGCATATTTCAATATCCCGTCGCGGCGTATCGTATATTCAATGGGGATAGCCATATTCACAAAAGACATGCTTGCCTCTCCGGCAGCAGCTTTACCGCGGTCTCCGGCAACTGCAACGAGGAAAGGTTCTTTGGCACCGTGATTATTTGTCCACAACACCACACTGCTGGCGGAACGCTCTTTTGCCGATTCCACACTTTCACCGACAATAATACGCTTAACTTCGGTACAGCTGAATGTTCTCATGCCCCCGAAAGGATACGGCAGCGTCCAGTAAACTCCGGAATCCAGCACTCCGGAAGCGATTTTTCCGAAACGTTCTTTGATCCCGACCCGGTTTGGACCAACCTCGTGAATACAGGTAAACCCCCAAAGCAGCACCGCCCAGAGAATAAGTACCGGAAAAAACGATCTTTCAATAAATGAGTATATCCAGGTGCCGGAAACTTTGAATCCGAATTGATAATCAAGTGCCGATGCGATATTGCGCAGCACGCCGCCGGGCTCGGTAAAAAGCGACAGCAGTTGACTCTCAAAAACCGGACGGCTCTCTCCCAGAGAACGGGGACGGTAAAATTCAATAATGAAATTAACGGCGAATTCACAACCCAACACCGCCAGTATCCAGAACACTACTTTGGAACTGACGGCATCCACCTGCGGAATATTGCTCCCGTAAAAAACCGCAGAAATTGCCGCCGTCAGCAAAATCAGAAAACCGGCAAGCAGCCATGCTCCCACCGGACGCAACCAGCGGAATCCCGGCATCCGGGACTGTCCGACAAAAAATGCTCCGGCAAACACCGATACCATCATCATCACCGCCGCGATCAATGCCGTATGCACCGGATTACCTGCCATCACCATTCCGGCATCAGCGGCACGCAACTGCCAATCCGCCCGGATAAACCACAGCATCGTACCGGTCAATGCGGCGGCAAGCACCGCCAGCACAAACGGTGCAAACCGGCAATAATTGGCGAAACTCCTTCCGGCGGTAAAACGGACATCCTCCTCTACATTCAATGCCCGGCTCTCCATACGTTTGGCAAGCAGTTTTTTCTCCTCTTCCTCCCGCATAGCTCCGCCATACAATATTCCGTACACCACCGCTGCCAATGCAAAAAGCAATGCCAGAGCGAACGGTACCGCCGCCAGTGACAACACCGCCCCGCCGCGGCTGGAACCAAGATACGAAGACACCGCCAGCAGCAGCAAAGCCCCGGCACTGCCGATCCATGACAGTTTAGTCATCAAACCGGCCCGTTCATCGGCACGTTTGAAATCGTCAATTTTTTCCAATCTTATCACCTTTTTTTGATTTCAATTCAAAAACAAACAACCATCTGTTATATATACACCGGAGCCGGTACTTTTTCAAGTCCGTCTCCGGTAAAAAACGTGATGTTTCATCAGTATCGGCAAATTATTCCGCTTTATTTTCGACCACGGTTCCGGCAGTAATGATTGCGGCACCGGCAGCAGTGCGGCCGGTGATTTTTCCGGTAACAGTGACATTTTTGCCGTCAAGTACGGCAAGTTTTCCGGGTTCCGCAAAAACGATAAATCCGAGATTGCGTCCGTTGGGAGAATCCAGCAATGCGTATGCAGTTTCCGGAATTTCACTGTATTTCCACTTGGCAAGAGTACCTTTCATGGTCACATCTTCGACTTTTTCCACCGGCACGATGCCGCTTTTTGCCGCCGGAGCCGCCGTTTTGTTTTCAGCGGGGGCAGCTTTGGCATCAGCATCAGCGTTCGGAACAGTTTCAGCGGCTTTTTTCGGAATTCCGCTTTTCGCAAAGGCATTCTTATCGTAGGAAACGCAAAATGCCGCCACAAAAACCCGGAGATCAGCAGGAGGTTTGATCCGCACCCAGCCATTGGCACGCTCATCAAGACGTTCCACTTTTGTCCCTTTGGGCAAAATTCCCAATGAAACTGCGGAGGTGGACATGGCAGTACGGATATTGAGTTCACCATTGAGTGTGCCGTCAGGATTGACCCGGGCTTCTGAAATATAGAGCTTCAATGCCTCCGGAGCGGCGATTTCCAGCCAATTGCCGACCTCCCGGATGATCCGGACATCAGTATTCTGCGGCAGTTTTCCGGCAACCGGAGAATCAAGTCCTGCCCCGGAACGGACATTCAGCCAATCGGCATTGACCTTGCCCGGCACTGCATTATTTTCCTGAACTGCAGCCGCGCATACGACGGAAAAAAATGCGGCAACGAGCATAAAAAAAGATTTATTTGTCATAAAACACTTCCTTTCATTGAAAAAAACCTCTTTTGACAGTAATTTAATATAGCTTACAGAAAGAGTATTGGCAAATGGATAATAAAAAAAAAGCGGTGGAAACCGGAAAAAAACTTGCCGGATTTATCCGGAATCTGCGTTCAGAGAAAAATTCCTCCGAACACACCATCAACGCATACTTTGCTGACATCGTTGAATTTGCAATCAAAGTAAGAAATTCCGATGCTTCTTTTGACGATTGGAAAAATGTTGACCGGGATCAGGCGCGGACATTCATAATGGAACTCCACGATTCCGGCAACACCAAACGCTCCATACAACGGAAACTTTCCGCACTTCGCAGTTTTTACCGCTATTTACTGCTTCACGGAGAAGTGCCGCTTAATCCTTTTGATAATCTTCCGCCGGTAAAAACCGACAAACCACTGCCCAAAGTAATGAGTATCAATCAAATCGAATCTCTTCTCAACGCCGTTTCGCTCTACTGGCAGGCCAAATCCGCTGCCAATCTCGTCCGGGATGATGAAAGTGCGGCATTTGCCTGCGCCAGAGATACCGCATTGACCGAAGTGATATATTCCGGAGGACTGCGTATCAGCGAAGCTTTGAATCTGAATTACGGCGATACCGATATTTCCAGCGGCATCATCAAAGTCCGCGGCAAAGGCAAAAAAGAACGTCTTGCCGTCCTCGGAACTCCAGCCAAACGGGCTTTGCGCGAGTATCTGAAAATACGCAATCAGCACGGTGCCGCCAGAGATGCCGCAGCACCGCTGTTTATCAATCAGCGGTTTTCCCGGCTGACTCCGCGTTCTTTCCAGAGAAATCTCAAAGAATATCTGCTCCAGGCAGGATTACCTCCGGATTTTACGCCCCATAAATTGCGCCACAGTTTCGCTACTCATCTGCTGGATGCCGGAGCTGATTTACGCAGCGTTCAGGAGATGCTCGGACATGAAAATCTCAGCACCACCCAGATATATACCCATATCAGTGCGGAACGGTTGAAAAAAACCTACCGGCAGACTCATCCGCTGGCAGCGGCAGCAGGTAAAAAATGAATCAAGATCTCCCCGTTTCCGCCATCCTGCCGGAACTCGGCAATATTTTGCGTTCCTCCGGCTCTGTGATCGTTCATGCCGCCCCCGGTGCCGGCAAGACGATGCTCGTGCCTGAATTCATCCACCGTCTTGCTCCGGACGGGCAGACCATTCTGGTCGAGCCCCGGCGTATCGCCGCCCGGGCGGCGGCAGCGGGCATCTGTGCGCTCCACGGTCTGACACCTGGTAAAGATTGCGGATTTGCCGTCCGCGGGGAAAAAAATGCCGTCCCCGGATGCGGAATTTTAGTTGTCACTCCGGGAATTTTACTGCAAATGCTCCAAAATGATATGGAATTACCCGGTATATCGGCTTTGATTTTTGATGAATTTCATGAACGTTCACTGGAATCTGATCTGGCATTCACGCTGGCACTGGATGTCCGGGATTCTCTGCGCGAAGACCTCCGGCTGTGTGTCATGTCCGCCACACTGGATACTGACCGCATCGGAGAATTTCTCCATGCCGAAGTATTGCACGCGCCGGGAAGAAGTTTCCCGGTGGAAACAGTGTACCGCCCTTTTTCCGCCGACCTCAAAGCATTGCCCGGAGAATGTGCCCGGACGGTGCTGGAAATACTGCCCCGTTCTGAAGGAGATATGCTGGTCTTTCTCCCCGGAGCGGCGGAGATCGACAAAACCTTTGCCATGCTGCAGAATGCCCTGACGGAAAATATCTCTTTGACCCGGCTCCACGGTTCACTGCCTTTTGATATCCAAAAACAGGTTCTGCGCCCCTCAGTTCCCGGTCAACGCCGGGTGATCCTTGCCACCAACGTGGCAGAAAGCAGTCTGACGATCGACGGAGTCCGGTGTGTTATTGATTCCGGCTGGGAAAAAACTTCTGTATTTCACCACGGTGCCGGAATGAGCTTTCTGGAACTGCGGCGCATCACCATTGATTCTGCAGAACAGCGTGCCGGACGGGCAGGACGCACTGCGCCGGGATTGGCTGTACGCGGATGGGATGCCTTTCAGGAAAGCAGTTTTCTGCCGCATCGGATCCCGGAAATCATCAACTGTGATCTTTCCCAACTGGTGCTCTCCCTTGCCGCCTGGGGCGCATCGGCGGATTCGCTGCGCTGGCTGGATCCGCCGCCGGAAGCCGGATTGCTCTCCGCCGCAAAAACATTGACCGCTCTGGGCATGCTGGACAGCAGCGGCAAATTAACACCGCTGGGTGCAAAAGCCGCAGCTTTGCCGGTGCAATTACGTTCTGCGGCGATCATGCTGAACGCTCCGCCGGAAAGCCGTTTTCTGGCGGCATCTTTGACTGCAATACTGGAAGAACGCGATGAATACCGCAATTATGCCGGAGCCGATTTACGCGACCGGCTGAATTTATGGGAAACTCATCCGGAACGTTTCCACATCCAGCACACCATCCGGGAACGGCTGATGAAAATTTTTCCCGGTCCACGCGAATTTCATGGCGATGCCGGAACTTTGATCGCGCCGGCGTTTCCGGAGTGGATCGGGGCATGCCGCACCCGGCACGGAACGGAATTCCGGCTTGCCGGCGGCAGAGCTGCAACTTTGCAGGAAAATGATCCGCTGCGGGGAGCAGATTTCCTTGCCATTGCCGCGCTGGACGGTTCCGGCAGCAAAGACGGGGTCATCCGTCTGGCAATTCCGATCGACAGAAACGACCTGGAAACTTTGTTCAAAGATCGTATTTCGACTGAGACCGAAGTCTCTTTTGATCCGGCAAACGACCGTTTCACAGCCTGTGAAATGCGTAAATTCGGTTCATTGCCACTGAGCTCCCGACCATGTCCGCTGCCGGACAATGAGAGTTTGTCCCGGGCATTGATCAAAGAGGCTCTGCGGCGCAACATCCAGCTGCCGCCGCCGGAAGCTGCCGCCGCCTGCCGTCTGCTGAACCGGGTCAGAACAGGACGCAATGCCGGAATGAGTGAACTGCCGGATCTGTCTCCGGAAAATCTGCCTTTAATATTGAAAGAAACCGCACCGTCTTTCCTGCGGGGCGTGAATTCTTTTGCCGGATTGAAAAAAGCCCCGTGGTACGATATTTTGAGTTCAACCCTTGATTACCGTCAGAAATGCGAGCTTGACCGGCTGTGTCCGGAGTGTTTCCGTTCTCCTGCCGGAATGGAATTCAAAATCGACTACTCCGGCGATACCCCGACCCTTGCCATTCCGGTTCAACAGCTTTACGGCGTAAAGACTCATCCATGCATCGGCATCAACCGGACACCGCTGAAACTTGAGCTGCTCTCGCCTGCGATGCGCCCTTTTCAAATCACATCCGATCTTCCCGGATTCTGGACAGGATCATGGGCACTGGCAGTCAAAGAGATGCGTTCCCGCTACCCCAAACATCTCTGGGCAGATGACCCTGCCAACGCCGAACCGATGCGCCGTTCAGTCAAGACCGCCAAATCGCCCCGGTGATATCGGCGCCCATTTGCCATGCGCCCCGGGCTGAAAGCGAAAATGGTCCTGCCTGAATACCATCCGGCGCGGCAGTACGCTTGAATTGCTGAGTGAAAAATCTGCGGCAAAAGAGTTCCCGCACCCGGCGCACCTCCTCTGCCGGATACTTTCCGGCAAAAGCGTGCTCGGCCAATACAAGCACTTTTTCCGGCTCGGAAACTCCATTCAAAAACTGCCAGAGAAAATAATCGTGTAATTCATACGCGCCGAGGATCGCTTCGGTTTTCTGACCGATCTCCCCGTTTTCATCCGGCGGCAGCAGCTCCGGACTGACCGGAGTGTTGATGACATCCTGCAGAATCGCTGCGGCTTCAGCAGGAAGTCCGGCAGCGGCACACTCCAGCAGCAGCGCAATGGAACTTTTGGGAATGGAACTGTTCACATTATACATCGCCATATGATCTCCGTTGAATGTGCACCAGCCCAGTGCTATTTCGGAAAGGTCTCCAGTCCCCACCACGATCCCGCCGGTCTGGTTGGCGATATCCATCAATATCTGAGTACGCTCTCTTGCCTGGGTATTCTCATAAACGCTGTCGTGTTTCTGCGGATCATGACCGATATCGGCAAAATGCTGTCCGCATGCCGCAGTTATCGGGATCTCCCGGATCGATGCCCCGATAAGTTCCGCCAAACGTAAAGCGTTGTTCTTTGTCCGTCCGGTAGTACCGAATCCGGGCATAGTCACCGCAATAATATTTTTCCGGGGGATTTGAAATTCGTTACAGCACCGGTCGATAACGACCAGCGCCAAAGTGGAATCCAGCCCGCCGGAAATCCCGATGACCATAGACTTGGAATAACTGCGGAAATATCTCAACGCCAGAGCTTCAGCCTGAATCGACAGCGTTTCATCACAAAACTCCCGCCTTTCAACCGGATTTTCCGGCATAAACGGATGAGCAGGATTGTCAAAAAACTGCAGATCCGGTGCCTGCGGCAAAGCTTCAAGCAGCACTGATTGGGATGCCGGAGTTTTATTCAATTGTGCAGCTGCCAGAATATCACCGTCAAGATCGTAAAAACAAACTTCCGGGGCTTCAGAAACTGTGCCTCCGGAAAGCACTCTGCCGTTACAGGCACAAACCGGCTTTCCGCCATAAATCACATCAGTACCGGACTCGCCGTTACCGGCAAAAACTTCCGCAACCGCTGCACCGCTGCATCCGGATACTGTCCGGGCAAACTCCCGGTGTCTCCGTTCCGCCCCCGGCAAACGCGGTTCCGCTCCGGCAAAAATACGGAGCATTGCATGAGTATCCTGAGGGAAATCCCCGGCAAATTCCACCGACACAGTAAGACCGCCGCAATCAAACAGCGTTCCGGACGGGAAACGCTCTCCATCCAGAAACTGATCGGCAGAATCTTTGACCGTTACCGCTGCGATTTCTCCATGAGATGCCCAAACCATGGTATTCAGGACTTTTCCGCCGCACAACACCGGCACTCCGAATACAGCCGGCACATCTCCGGTGGCTGCGGCAATATCATTAGCTGCCGCGGCCGCACGGTCAAGCAGGTACATCTGTTTGAAAAGTATTCCGCAACTGCTTCCGGTGACTGCCAATTCCGGAAAGACGACCAGCGATGCACCGGCAGTGACAGCTTTCCGGTACGCCTCAATGATCTTTTCCTGATTGAACTTCACATCAGCCGGATGCAATTCCGGGACAGCCAGAGCGAGACGGTATATATTGAACATTGTTTGATCTCCACATTACAGTTTTCCTACAATATACTTCAAATATGCAATAAAGTCAAAAAAAAACTCTTCCACGATTGGAAAAATCATCCGCTTATGATATATTATCTCGCAAAGGTTTATTATATCAGACAGCAATCCGTTTATTTTGAGGAGAGAAAAACGCTATGGTAGTCCGGGATCTGGATTTTTTATTTTTTTATGAATTTTTCAAGCGCAATGCACTGATGATAGTATCAGCGGCAATTATTTTCGGAGCGGCAGGTTATCTGGCCAACCGTTATCTGATACCGAAAACCTATGCTTCGCACGCATCAATTTTTATCGGTCGTATTGACTCTCCGAACGATATCGAAAAAACTTCCAGCAATGCCAATACGCTGCTCTACCGGGAACTTATCATCGGTACACAGCTGAAAGAGGATTATCAGGAATTGCTTTCCCGTGACCGGATCGTAAACAATATCGAAACTGAATATCAAAAACGTTTCAATCATGAAATTCCACGTTACAGCATCTCCGCCACAGTAACTAAAAAAGCCCGTTTTCTGGATATCGTAGTCACCGCAAAATCTCCTGAATACGCTCAAAACATTGCCCGGTGTGCCACTGATGTTTTTGTAAAAGAGGCGATTGAACTGATCGGGATATCCAATACCAAAGTCGTGGATTATCCCAATTTACAGCCCAAACCGGTCTCTCCGCGAGTATTCCGGAATACTGTTTTCAGTGTTGTATTCGGCATCATATTGGTGGGAGGTATACTTTTTATATTGACGATTTGCGATACCAAAATTTATTCTGTGGAGGAATTGCGGGGGATTATCGAACCGGTATTGGGCTTGATCCCGCTGGACAGTGAACTTGTCAAACAGGTCAATTCCGGTGACTCATCCAATCAAATCGTCTCCATGCGTTCCTCCGGTGAAGACCGGTCAAATATTGCCGAAAGTTTCCGTTCGATCCGTACCAATATCCAGTACAGCGACTCCAGACATAATGAACAAGGCAAAATATTCGTATTCACCAGTGCAATGCCCAATGCAGGAAAGACATTCACCAGTGCCAATATTGCGGTTTCTCTTGCCGAAGCCGGATGCAAGACCCTGATCATAAACTGCGACTTGCACAAACCGGCACTGGGGGCTACTCTCGGTGTGGACGGAACTCATGGGGTGGTCAGCATTCTTGCCGGAGAAGTGGACTTTGAACATGCTGTATTGCGCAACAAAATCGGTAAGCTCAATGAAAAACTGCCATTGGATATTCTGCTTTCCGGGCCGATTCCACCCAACCCGTCACGCTTGCTGCTCTCTGATGAATTTGCCACTCTGCTGACTCAATTGCGTACCCAATACGAATATATCATCATTGACGCGCCGCCGGTATTCGGAGTGACCGACGCATCTATTCTCGGTACATTGGCAGACGGCGTCATTATTGTGTCGCGTGCCGGAAGTGACCGCAAAGAACAAATCACTTACGCATTGGAACAACTCTCTCAAGTGCAGCTTACTGTACTTGGTGCCGTTCTCAATGGCTTCCGTGCCAATGATCCGGGAAATTACGGCTATGGTTACGGCTACGGTTACGGATATGGCTATGGTTACGGATATGGTTACGGATACGGCTACGGTTACGGATACAGTTACAGTGCCGCCGGGGAAATCAGAAAAAGACGACGTAAAAAGTTATTCAACAAGATCAAGAAATTTTTTTCCTGAAACAGATAAAATATCATGATAGATCTTCATGCCCATATTTTATACGGCTTTGATGATGGTGCAAAAGACCGGGACACCTGCTGCCGGATGTTGGAGTTGTATGCGGCAGGAAAAGTTGATACCGTATGTGCCTCCAGTCACAGTGCGGCAAACATCGATAACAGGTATGAAGAATATTTTGCCAGAAGTGCCGAGTTGGCAGCTTCTTTCGGGATCACCCTGCTCCCGGCACTGGAGTATGCGTTGACAGATTTGCTTGCACATCCCGATAAACATCTGGGAAATGGAAAATATTTTCTGTTGGACACTGCCAATTTCCCGGTGGACAACGCACTGATAAACAAATTGAAACCTTTGAATTCCGCGGGCAATTGTTTCCTTTGGGCTCATCCTGAACGGCTGCATATTGCCGACCCGGTAAAAACTGCCCGCAATTACGCACTGCTGCGCGGCAGTGGATGCCAGCTCAACGGAGCAAGTTTGTTGGGATTATTCGGTAAAGAAGTCAAAATTGCAGCATGGAAACTTTTAGAATCCGGTTTTTGTTCGGTAATATCTTCCGATGCGCACACCACGGACGAAGTAAATGCATGGCTGAAAGCCAAACAGCAATTGACAGCTTTTTATCCGGATGATATGGTAAATTTCTGGTTTGACACCAACCCGCAGCGTATTATTTCCGGTCTGACCGCCGAACGCAGAGAAACGCCGACTCTCTCATTGAAAAAACGGTTTTTACGCCTTTTTCAAAACTGACGTTTCAAACACAATGCGGTTGCAAACATCACTGCCGCAGCCAACGCAAAACAACTCAGCACGCTCCACATTACCAGTGATGAAGCATGAGTAAAAAGTATTCCGCCCAGCCACGGTCCAACCGAATAACCGATCCCGCGCATCAGTGAACTTACCGACATCATCCGTCCGGCATTCTCTGGATCTGTTTCCTGTGAAACTGATGTATATAATGCCGGCTGAGTAATGATTTCGCCAATAGTAAGCACCGTTACCGCCACAGCGATCATCACGGCACTTCCGGATAATCCCAACTGAAAGTATCCGGCGGCATAAAGCAGTGTACCCACGCACAACTGCACTTGTATCGGCACTTCCAATCTGGTCAAAAGCGCAACTAAAGGCACTTGCAACACCAGTACCATAAAACCGTTGAGCGAATATATCGTCCCCAATGCCCCGGTGGATATTCCGACTCTGCCGGTCGCAAACACCGACATCGTTGAGTATAATTGCGATACCAGCAGCATCAGCAGCAACGTACCGAGCATCAGCAGCATAAATCTGATATTGCCGAATATCAATTTTACAGCCGGTATATTCCGGACAGTTTTTCTATAGCTTTCTTTATATGTGGTTATCTGCAGCCGGCAGCAGCAATAATGCGTATAAACCGTACCTGCCATACAAAGCATACCTGTCAGAATAAAAAACGCCCAGAATGGTGTTTTCGCAAAAAACGCCCCCAGCATCGGTCCTACTGTCCAACCGATATTATATCCCATCCGGATCTTGCTATAGTATTCCGACCGTTTCTCCGGAACAGTATTTACCACCAAATAGGCATCTGAACCAACCTGAAATGCCGTCCCGACAGCAGTATTGATCATCAATGCCGCGACAAACCACCAAAACGGAGCCTGTATATAAACAAAAAATGCCAACAGAAAAAATATTATCCCGCGAAAAAATTGTCCGGCAAGCATCATTACCGCGTACCCGAATTTGTCGGTCAGCCAACCGCATGGCACCGGAGCAATAATGACCGCCAATCCGAGCAGAGGGAAAATCATGCTGACCATTGAATACGGCAAACCGCGTTCCTGGCATAAGTATATAGGAATAAATGGATAAACAATCGCGTATGCCAGCTGATTAAAACTCCACGACGCCGCCAGAGCAACGCCTTTGTCATTACGGATCACAGTAAATATTTTACTGAACATACTTTCATCACATCCTTCTTTTGACAACAATAACCTTTTTAAGGCAGCATCTATTCCACTCTTTTCAATACTATAACCTAATATAATTTTTAAATCGTGGAAAATCAAGTACGGTTACAGTTTGCAAAATGCCGGATGAAATAAGTCCGTAGATTTGTCAAGAGATTACCTGTCATCCACCGTTTTTTGCAGGGGGACGCTTTGTAAACAAAAAACGGTGTATGACGCGGTAAAGTCGCAGATAACGAAGTCGGGTACGTATGTACACTCCGGCTTATTCGTCATCTCCCTCAGGATAAGTTTCGCCGACACTCTCTCCGGAGATGAATTGACCGAATTTCGCTTCTTCCAAAGCCGGTGATTCGTAAGTGAATTTCTGTGCTTTCATTTTTTATTCTTTCGTTATGCGAGGGTTGCAAATTTGATACTTTTTTCATCTTCAAAGATTTTGAAGCCGCCTCCGGTGTAAACGCCGCCGGCAAGCTCCATTTCGGTCTCTCCGATCATGAATTTGGCGTTTTCAAACTCATTCAGACTTACCCCGGTCATCACGATCCAATCGGCGTTATCCAACACGGCATCTTCCAGATCGAAACAGATTTCGGTCAGTCCGGCAAAATCCGCATTGGTCAGATTCAATGTACTGCCGTCGGTAATGGTGAGTTTATCAATGCCGTCGAGCAATGCAACTGTGGCAGTCGTATCAATGACCAGTGAACTCGTTCCGGTATTTTCCAGGAAGCTGCCGTCGCCGCTGATGCGGTCAAAAGTTTTTGCTTCGCCGCTGATGGTAACGGTGACATTGCCGGACACCAGACTGTTGTTGTACCGTCCGCCCATGAAAATGGAGTCAACTGCTGCCGAGCCAGTTACCGTAACCGTGACCGTTCCGGTAACGTTGGTTTCGCCAGTACTGTCGTTGCCGCCGCCGACATAGATGGTGCCAACTTTCGCGCTGTTTTCAATCCGGATATTCACATTGCCGACATTGCTGATGCCGTTGGTCTGCGCCCAGCCGCCGCCGAATACGCGGTCAACTGAACCGCTTGAAACCGTAATGTTTGCTTCATCGACTTGAGCCAAGCCGAATTTGCTGACAAATGCTCCGCCGTAAACCGCACCGGTAATATCTGTGGCAACAGTAACATAGCTTTCGGCAACTTGATACTGGGCGTTTACAGCGGCAGTGTTATTGAAGCCCTGAACATAACCGGCTCCGAAAATGCTGGCTCCGGGGTCGGTGTTGGTTCCGCCAAAGGCGAAATCTCCGCCGGTCAATGTCAAAGTGACCTTTCCGACCGTGTGGGTGGTGGTGGTATCTGCCGCAGTTACC
>JAFVRD010000056.1 GCA_017504435.1 Lentisphaeria bacterium
CGGAGCCGCGCAACTGCATGGATATTTTGTACTTGCCCGGACGGATGCGGAAAAGATCACTGCGGACAAAAGCATCTCGTTTGGAGTTCCGGGTAATGCGGATGAAATTTTTACCGCTGGCGGCATTGTTGCTGAGCACTTCGTATTTATCAGCATCTTTCTGATAGAATTTCCAACGCAGAGGGAAGTTGTTTTCATCCAGTTTTTCAAAACTGCCATTCGGCAGCATATTGGCTCCGCTTGCAGTGAAAAACAGTGCCGCTGCAAATAATGATCCGATAATAATGTGCTGTTTCATAACTGGATTTCCTTTATAATTTCATAAATTGCAGAAGTTTTACATCAAATCTGTCTTCCATATCTTCTGCACCATAAGTACGCACGGAATTATCCGCGAACCATAAATTAGCCTTTTTAGTATGCCGTCCGGCTATTTTGTAATTGTCATTTGCGGCAGTCGCAAACGGATGCAGCACAGCTGTTCCGGCTTTATCTGCGTCATTTGCCAGAATACTATCACCGAAAAGGAAAAACTTGCTTGGGTCATAAGGACCATATCCGGCATCGGCACATTCAATTTTTGAGCTTAAAATCTTGAATCCCAAAGCGTTGGTTTTATTCATCCGCATACCGTATGTATAGTACGCCCAGGATTGTTCCGAACTGTTTTTTGCCAATGCCATTGCTTTACTGGTAACTCCGGCATCAGGACAATAAAAAGTTCCGGCACCTTCCTGCAGATATTTTTGCATAACCAGTGCGTAAGACCAGTTGCAATCGTTGGTTTTTTCCGGGAGACGGTATTTCCCTGAAATAGATGGAGCATACCCTCGATAACTTTCAGCGTACATGGTCATGGATGTACCCAGACTTTTTAAATTATTAATACATGATGTAGCCCGCGCTCTGGCTCTGGCACTTTGCAAAGCGGGAAGCAGCATCGCCGCAAGAATCGCTATTATGGCAATAACTACCAACAGTTCAATCAGCGTGAATTTTTTTACAATTTTCATTTTTGTCACCAGTATTAATAAATAATTGTTATAATTCTGCACCGAAACGGATCAATTTTTTCCGAACTTCTGCACCGTCAACTTCTGCGGGGAACAAATGTTTTTCTATGGCAATCACCGCACCGGCACCGGCACCTTGCCCGGTTGCACAGCAAACCGGCATGATCCGCAAACTGCTGTTGGTGGCATGGTCTGATGAGATGATCCTTCCTGCCGTCAGCAAATTTTTGCATCCATGCGGCAGCAGACAGCGGTAGGGGATTTCATAATAATCACTGTAATCCGCTGCGGTGGAATAAGTCGTTCCACTGCCGGTGGGAGAGTGAATATCCACTGGGTAATTGCATCTGGCAATGGCATCGGCAAATTTACGTTTATTTATCAAATCATCTACGGTCAAACTGAAATCTCCCATTGCGCGACGGCTTTCCCGCACCCCCAGTTGCTGTCCCATCGAAACGATTTCCGCATTTTTGAAGCCTCTGACTTTGTCCCGGAGCCAGAAAAGAAATTCCCTGATCTGTTCTCTGGCGATCTCTCCGGCTTCCTGATAACTCGCCGCATCCAACGGGTCGTGCAGAACTACCCGTGTGGTATTGAAGTGAACTGTGGCTGGTGAGGTACTTTGAAACATCAACACATTTTCCCGGGGACAACTCAATATTCCAGCGGCTTTTGCTTCTGCATACGCCTGTTGGATCTCCTTCCTCCATTCGCCACGCCAGAAATCTTCATCGGGAATATCCACCGGAGCGACTTTGAAACACCAGGTCATCGGCTGGCAGAGACCTTCATCATTACCGACCTCAATACGGCATCCGGCTTGGGCGGCAAGCACCCCATCACCGGAGGCATCAATATAAACTTCTCCTGAAACTGCGGTCAAACCGCTGCGGTTGTGCAGTATCAATGCTGAAATTTTGCCGTTCTCTGTGATCGTATCAAACAGGGTGTGTTCATACAAAACTTTAACGCCGGCAGCTTTGAGCATATCTTCAGCACTCAATGCCGCGTAAAATTTATTGATGTAAAGTTTTCCCCATTTTGGACCCATTTTTTTCTGAACATAGGCCGCTGTATTGTGCGAGTGATATTCTCCCATCCGGGTGACCCATTCGTTATAAAGCGGGTGATCCATACTCTTTTCGCCCAGATGATTAAGCATAAATGGAGCAACCTCTCCAGCATAAGTCATGCCCCCCGGCAATGCGTTTTTTTCCACCAGCACAGTATTGCATCCCATTCGTGCAGCGGTCAGTGCCGCACACAATCCTGCTGGACCGCCTCCGACAACGACGACTTGAGCTTGATAAACGAATTCTACTTGTTTGTTGATGTTGTAATTAAAAGATTTCATTACTGATAAAGTCCCTTTTTAACTTTCTCAAATAATATACTCCACTGCAAAACGAAACACTATCAGCAAACATGTTGAAAAAATTGCAAAAGATGCTATTTTATTAAAAATAAGTGATTTTTTGTATTGCTTTAATCTGCGCAAGTGCTATTTTATCAAAGATTGGATATTTTGATTTTTAATCAAGGCGTTTCAATGAAAAACAAACTGGAAAATACCATCCGCTGTTTTGAATACTGGAGCAAACTGTCGGTAACGGTACATGATCTTACCGGTAAGATCCGGACAATTTTGCCGCAGGAACGTTTCGCTCATTGCCATCAGTTGTGTCGGAAAGAGAAAGAGCATGCCGAAAAGTTGTGCCGTTCTGTGGATATTCAAATTTTACAGAATGAAGTATGGGCTTTCAACCGTTGCGGTTACAAAATTTGCCATGCTGGATTGTTGGAATATGTCATGCCTGTCACCGACTCCGGAAAGCGAATCGGAATTATTTTTGCCGGAGCTGTAAAGCCGCCGGTGGATTGGAAAAATCTGCATCCGCTTTTGAAATCGGAACTCGAACATGAATTGGTTTGCGATGAAAATTTTGATTGGGAAAAAGACAAACAGATTATGGAAGCCTTGCGGATGCTGTCAATAACAATGATTCACGATTTACGGGAATTCATCCGGGAAAAACAACAGCAATTATCTCCGACCCGCAAAGAGGTCATTCACCGTTTTGTCGGTGAATATTGTGATCAGAGGGATCTGTTGGAAAAACTCGCCCGGAAACTTTATTTGAGCGTACCGCGCACGATCCATGTGGTAAAAGAGGAAACCGGATATACATTCCAACAGCTTCGCAAAGCGTATCAAATGCGGCTGGCTGCTGCCAGATTGGCGTTTTCCAATGAAAGCATTCCGCATGTTGCCGAGCAATGCGGCTTTGATGATGTTTCAAGTTTGCACCGTAATTTCAAAAAATATTTCAAAGTCACTCCTCTTGCCTACCGCAAGCAATATGATTCAGACAGCGAAATGCCTGCTGATATCATAGATACAGGTGATTGGCCCGGTCGCCCGCATTAAAGTACCAGAACTTTTATACCGGAATACTCCGCCACGTTTTGGCGGAGTAACCTTGAAAAGTGGCGGAGTAAATGCTATATTACATAGCGAAGGAGGAGATTATGGATTATCAACCGAACTTTACCATTTCAGCAGCAGCGATTTCAATGGTCGCAGAAATTTCAGCATTGATCGAACGCTACACCATTACACAGCAAGCTTCAGAATCTTTGAAATTGCGCCGAGCCAACAAGATCAAAACTATCCAATCTTCGCTGGCGATTGAGGGCAACACCCTTTCGGTGAAACAGGTGACCGACATTCTGGATGGTAAACGGGTTGTCGCTCCGCTGCGGGAAATTCAGGAAGTCAAAAACGCTATTGCAGCTTACGATCTCTTTGATCAGCTTGATCCGTATTCAAGCAAAGATCTGCTCAAAGCCCACAAGGTGATGATGACCGCTTTGATTGATGAACCGGGCAAGTTCAGAAGCAGCGGTGTAGGCGTTTTTGACGGAAAGAAAGCAGTCCACATTGCTCCACCTGCAGAATTTGTTCCTGGACAGATCAAAGACCTTTTCAAATGGCTGAAATCGGCTCCCGATCATCTGCTGATAAAAAGTTGTGTATTCCATTATGAATTTGAATTCATCCATCCCTTTGCTGATGGTAACGGTCGCTTGGGGAGACTGTGGCAATCGCTGATTTTGACCAAACTGCATCCATTGTTTCAAAATTTGCCCATTGAAACGATGGTGCATGATAGGCAAATGGAATATTACCGGGCAATCAACGACAGCAGTGCAAAAAACGATTGCGGAATTTTCGTTGACTTTATGCTTAACGAAATCTTAAACGCCCTGAAACAACACACCTCCGGAACATCCATTGAAACTGGCAATCCGGTCTTGGATTTCATTCTCCATCACCCCGGCAGCCGTACCAATCAGATTTCCGCCGCATTGAACATACCTTTGCGTACACTTCAGCGTGAATTAAGCCGCCTCAAAGCCTCCGGTCAAATTACATTCTGCGGTGCCCCTAAAAACGGCGGATACTTTGGAAAATAAATATAAAAACATGACTCTATCGATGTTTTTATATTGCAAAAATATGAAATCCGTGCTATCTTACACTTTGTGTAAGTATCGCTTAAATAATCGGATTTTTTTATGACACCTGAAGCAGAAGCCAGAGTAAAAATTGACGAAAGACTTATCCAGGCGGGATGGGTTATTCAGGATGTCAAGCAGCTGAATCTTTCAGCGGGACTTGGCGTGGCTGTCCGTGAATTTCCTACAGATACGGGGCCGGTAGATTATGCTTAAGAATTATAAAAAAACACCAACCAACGGCTTTAGAAAAACCGCAAGCAATAAGTATATTGGATTTTATGAAGTTAGCCTGCAACAAATTTGGATATAAATTTGAAGTAGCATCATTGAGAACGATTGGTAATCAAAAAGCAGTTGGCTGCATTGATAACAAAAATAAAAAAGTATTACTTGATTTGGATATCGCAAGTCAGGCAGGAGTGTCTTATTCCTGTTTTTTCATTACGGCACACGAATTAGGACATTTGGTTTTACATAGACAATATTTTGAAAATGGCAAAACCCCTTACGACTATTCTGATATGGAAGATGGTTTCCCTATAAATAGTCGATTAGAGTGGCAAGCTAATAGATTTGCTTCTGAATTACTTTTACCACGAAAAATGGTCGAAGTTGTGGTCTATAAATTGCGATACGCTTATATTAGGAGGAATACTGACCCACATATGAATATGGTCTGGGCAAGCTTCGGCTTCGTGTATTTCTACTTTTTTAAGGTCACACAATTGGCGCAATATTTTGCCAATGTCTGATTTTAAGACTCCATAAATATTTTTTCTGCGATATTTTGGGGCAAATACAA
>JAFVRD010000057.1 GCA_017504435.1 Lentisphaeria bacterium
CCCAACGGCAGCGAATCACGCTCCCACGTAGTGAGTTTCGCCTAAAGCGGAACCTTTCAAACTGTGGAGCGCTCAAGTTGCTGCTGAACGGCTTGATCAGATGCAGGATCCGGAACTTTCCATCGAGCAAGCCATGCGGGACTACAAACGGCTCGGTTATTCTGACAACTGGATCAATCAGCGGCTGAAATCCATCGAAATCCGCAAAGAATTGACCGATGAATGGAAAAAACACGGTATCGAAGAAGGTCCGCAATTTGCAATTTTGACCGATATCATCTACAAAGCGTGGGCAGGCAAAAGTGCCAAAGAGTACAAACAATTCAAAGGGCTTAAAAAGGAAAATCTGCGTGATAATATGACTAACCGGGAACTGGTTTTGAACATGTTGGCAGAAGTTTCCACTAAAGATATTTCCGAAGAGACCGATCCGGAAACTTTTTCAGATCACATGGATGTTGCCCGCCGAGGAGGTAATGTTGCCAGAACCGCCCGCGAACAACTGGAAAAAGAGCTTGGACACTCCGTCATTTCTCCGGATAACGCAAAATCGCTTGCCAATACAGATTCTCCGGTACTGGACTTTGAAAAATAAAGTACCACCGGGGACCATTTGAATATATTTGTGGTATTCGGGGAAGTTTGGCTACAGGAGATACCGGAAAGGTTTCTCCGGGCGGGAAAGTGTTTTCTTCCGGGGAAGATTTGATAACCTGCCCCAAATATTAGCTCTCTTGAGAACAATCTCAAGAGGGCTTTTCTATGTCCCCATACTTGCTTGTCACGGCGTAGCGTAAGCGAAGCCGGATCGGGGAGAAAAGCCATTCTTCCGGTTATCGGAGAGTTTTGCTGAAGAAGCCGCAGGAAATCCGTCTGCGTTTAATATCCAGCTGTTGACTTTACTTGAACGGTTTGCTTTCATCAAGGTGCATGATGCCGCCGGTTTTCCGCAATTCCTGCTGCAGCGCAACCACCGGAATCTCTGCCGGATCCAGATTTTGTTCTGATCCCATGGCTGCCGCAACTCCGGCAGCTTCCCCGGTCGTGGCAGCCGCCGGGATCACCCGGAACACTTCCCAGGCATCTCCGGATGAGTTGATACTGCGCCCGGCAGTCAAAGCTCCCCGAACCTGACGGGAAAGCAATGCTCCATACGGAGTTTCCCACGCCGGAGCCAGTTTGCGCCAGTCGGCAACGACACCGATGGAATCCTCAACACGTTTTCCGGCTTCACCGGTACAGATTTCCGCCAGCCCGTCGATCCGGGCGATTTTCCGGGTCTGCGGCATCATCGGCAGATGAACCGGATAGATGTTTTTGCGCTTTTCAGGAGACATCGCATCGTAATAATCCCGGATACGCTGGTATTGACGGCGCATGAATTCCTGAATTTCTGCGGCACTTAAAACCTGCGGCATGGAACCGTTGATTTCCGGTATCGTCATGACTTGCATGTGCAAATCTCCGGTAAATGCCCGTTGTTTGTCGTCGGGATTTACTTCGATCACCCATGGATTGTGGTAATTCGTTTCCGGGAAAACTTTTGCACCTGCCATCCGGAGAACGAATGCTCCGCCGGTGGCATCGACAAAACAATCCGCTGAAATGTACTCTTTTTCACAGCCGCAGAAAATTTCAATTTCCTCCAGCCGTCCGCTGCCGCTGCAGCGCACCCCGGTAACAGTGGTTTCCAAACGCAGATCCACCCCGGCTTCCCGCACCATCTGTTCCAAAGTCAGCATATAGCCTGCCGGAGAAAAACAGCATTGATAAACATCCCGGGGATGACCGGAATGACCGTTGGAAGTACCACCCCACTTTTTCTCCAGAGCAAAAGGTCCATATTCCTGACAGCGCAGCAGCAGTTCCTCGGTAATAGATGCTGCGACCCGGTGTTCCCGGTCGTCGGAAATAGGCAGGTAAATGTAGATCAATCCGGAAGTGGCAAGCCCGCCAAGAGCTGATTGTTTTTCCACCAGCACTGCTTTTCTGCCCCGGCGGGCAGCCGCCAATGCAGCCGCGACCCCGGCAATACCTCCGCCGCAAACAGCAATATCAAAATGTCCCATTTCTGAAAAACCTTAATTTTTACGGGTTCGCAATTTTCAATATAATATAATATATCATCACCGGTATCCGAATACAAGTAAAAGCTCTGTTTTTCCCATCTGTTGTAAA
This sequence comes from Lentisphaeria bacterium, assembly GCA_017504435.1. Lineage (GTDB taxonomy): Bacteria > Verrucomicrobiota > Lentisphaeria > Victivallales > Victivallaceae > UBA1784. The sequence goes on from JAFVRD010000057.1 coordinate 2,179, forward strand.
TGTGAAAAATGTTGTCTTGCGACATTTGTTGTCTTAAAAATACATCAGTTGTGTTGTAAAACAGAATATTTCAAGATATATTTCCGGTGTAACAATTCCCGTGTATGCCGGACTCCGGGCGGATTTCCGGACGGGAGTGAAATAAAAATTCCTACAAAACAGAAAGTGGAAAAATGAAAAAATTACTGACCATCACCCTGTTGTGTGCGGCAGTTGCCGTTACCGCCGCCGAGTATAAATTCAAACAGGTCCGGCTGGATATCCGTTCCATCAAAGACACGACTTTGAGTAAACCGGCTGCATTGGAAGGTCTGAGCATTGCGGTAAAAACTCCGAAAGATGCCGATGAGGATCTCACGGCGGTTCTTTTTTATTCTGATACATTGACTGCCCAGTGGAAAAAAGTCTCTCTGGAATTTGTTCCGGAAGATGACGGCTGGATCAATCTGGCGATCCATACCCCCGGAGCCGCTGGTCAGATCGACCGGATCTCTCCGGTTTGGGTCGATAATATTCAAGTGACCGGCGGCAAACTCCTCAACGGCGATTTTGAAACTCTCAAAAACGGCGTTCCTGCACACTGGCGGATGACTAAAGATACCAAATTCATTCCCGGCAAAGGGATGAACAATTCCAATTGTATGCAGGTTTTTCACGGTTCCGGTTTGCTCGGTCAGGCGATCCGGGTGAAAGCTGATGAAAAAGTCACTCTTTCTTTGTACGTCCGGCTGGCTGAATAAAACTTTTTCCGGAGCTGTTTATGAAAAAATCCTGTCTGTGGCTGTTTCTGACGGTGCTGCTCGGTGTTCACGGTGCAGAGTGGCGGGCCCGGGTATTGCCCCGCACGATGCTCTTTACTCAGGCTCAGTTGAAGTATACTCTGAATCCGAATTTCAATGGAGTTCAGTATTATTCCCACTGGACAGACTGGCCGTTGTTCATTGATTCATCGCTCAAGGAAAAAGATCATGCTTACCGCGGTCTGCAATATCCGGACTTTGTCCGGCATCAGGAAATAATGCAGGCATACGGCTTGGATGGTCTGGTCTATTGGCAGGATTTTATCCGGCGGGGGACCCGTTCAAATATCGTGGAATTTGCCAAACGCAGTCCGGTGCGGAATTTTTATCTGATTCCGCAGTTGTCCAGCGGTTTTGATTTGGATAAAGACACCCCGCATTTGTTGGATTCTCCGCAAATACTGCGTTTCGGAGATAAAATATTGATGCAGTGTTACAGTGTCCGCACTGATGAAAAATTAATTGAGGTAAAAGCGGCGTTGCAGCAGAAATACGGTGACAAATTTCTGTTCATCATGCGTAAAAGCGTCGATCACAATCTGCGAAAACGTTTTCATGGCAATCATGATAAACTGCTGCCGGCAGATCAGGCGGTACTGGAAAAAGATATCCGGGATTCGCTTGCCATTGCCGATGGATTCGGCTGGTGGAATTTGAATACAATGACCGAAGTCGTTCAGGGCAGACGGGAATTTGACATCAAATTTTATCAGACATTGATGGAATTGACAGCCCGGGTGATGAATGAACCGGCATTCCGCGGCAAAATGCTGATGGCGGAAGCGGTGGTCGGTCATGAAAATTCATCCCGCAACGGGCAGATCCAGAGCAGCAAAGGAACTGCGGTATTGCGGCAATCGCTGTTGACGGCATTGAAGCATGGCGCAGATATGATCTCCATTCCGGAATGGGATGAACAAAATGAAAATACCTCTCTGCGTCCAACCGTTTACAACGGTACCGCTCATTTGCGGATATTGCGGTATATCACCGGCAAAATCAAAGGAGAGAAACTTGCCCGTTTGCCGCAGGACGATCCGGAGCGTCCGGATCTGATATTGTCCATGCGTAAAATCATCACGCTTGGCGAAGCTCTTGAATTTGAACTGCTCAATATTCCGGATGCGGAAAAAACGATGCCGTTTACTTTGCAGTTGAATATCCGTAATATCGACGGTAAACTGCTCCATGCGTTTCCCCCATACGCTTTTGACGGTAAAGATATGCAGGAATTCCGGCCGCAGCTGCCGTCGGAGAAATTTGCCTGTGAAAGAGTCCTGCTGCCGGAAGTTATCATTTGCCGTAACGGTAAAAAACAGATTTTTGCCGATGGTCTGGCAGCCGTACAGATCCAACCCACATGGAATTCTGACTATAAATGGGTCAAACAACCGTTGCGGGATCTGCCGGATGCGCCGCAGGTGGATTTCACTGTCAAACCGGGCGATTCTGCGGATGTTTTTCGTGCCAATGCGCAAGTGACAAGCCGGGAAATACTCAGTTTTGCCGAACTGCTGGTCGATGGGGATTGTGTGTACAGTGCAGGTACTCCCCATGACCGGTCGTGGCGGGAAAATCCGGATTTTCTGGTGTTCCGGGTGGGAACACAATCGCTGGTACAGCAAAATGTCACCGGTACGGTAACGGTTGAAAATTCCGTTTCACAGTGGCAATCCGGCGATAAACAACTGAATTACCGCAATTATCAGATCAGTTCATGGCACCGGGGCAGCTGGGTACGGATACCCCGCGGAGATTTGGATAAAGCGGTATTTGCTATTGATTTTCCCGGACATATATCCGCCCGGGTGAGTGCAAAAGATATTTTTGATCGGCAAAGTATAATTTTAAGCGGCAAAAAAGGGTTCAATCTGGCATTGACCCGCCAGTTGCGGCAATATTTCCATCCGGAAAATCTCAATAGTAAAACGGTTGATTTTGCTGTAGATTTCACCCCGGGGTTCCATAATTCGGTGATTCAACTGCAGCTGATTGCCAAAAACGGCAAAATCTGGCGCAGCAAGCCGATTTTGACCGGGACAGCCTCCGCAGATACCGTTGAAACGGTAGTTTATTCGGAAAGTGCCGAAAAAGCGGTCAAGGTCAATATTCCCGCCAATGCCTTGCCGGATTTCCGTTATGAGTTTTCAACCGGACGCGGCTTGATCGTTCCGGTAAGTTACGGCCGTCGGCAGTGGGCGATCCGGGGCGGTTTTACCGATTTGGCATGTATGCGGCATTGCGGCGGCGACAGCAGCGGCAACGGTGTGCCATGCAGTTGGAGTGAAGCTGACCGGTTGTGGAATAAGTGCGATGATCTCGCTCCGGCAGTGATCGCAAGTGAAAATAATATCCCGGCACTGGATTTTTCCGGCAAAGGTATGAATCTGGCTCTGCCGCAAGGCGCACTCCCCCGGCGCAGTGCATTTACCATCTCGTTTGAGATCAAGCCGGAAAATGTGCAGAAAAAACAGTATCTGATTTCCAACCGTCAGACTTTGCCCGGGGCACTGGATCACCTGTGGATCGAAAAAAGCACTCTGCGGGCGATGTATGTCAATAATCAGATCCGCAGTTTCGTGCATGATTCCAAACTGCCGCTGCTGCCCGGTCAGTGGAATAAGGTCAAAGTGATTTACGATCTGGAGCATTTGATATTTGAAGTCAACGGTGTGAAAAGCGGCAAATTCGCCGCTCCGGGACCGGGATTGTACGATACGGCAACTCTGGTCGGCACTTGGAAACGTAAGCCTTTTAAAGGACTGCTCCGCAATCTGCGCATTACCCACGCGATACGCTGAAAAGCTCTGTACTGAAAGAAACCGGCTGTGTTCTGAACGCAGACTGATTTTTCTGCGGCGGAACGCTTTGAGTGAAAAATCAAAGATGTTTGGTACCAAGCCTTACGATTTTTTCCCCAGAGTTGAAATACGTTTGACCGGGACACTGCCGGTATAGATCAGATCTTTGCGGAACTCGTTGGGATTTTTACCGAAATATTTCCGGAATACCTTGGCAAAATAGTGCTGGGCGTTGAAGCCGCAGGCATCAGCGACCTCTTTGATGTGGATATTTACATTATTGTCCAGCATCGCCAATGCCTGCTGCAGCCGGTAACTGATCAGATAATCCTGCGGCGAAATGCCGCTTTTGGCGGTGAATACCCGGTGCAATGTAGAACGGTGCACTCCCAAAGACGCGGCGGCAGTTTGCAATGAAAATTCCTGCCGAGAATAATTTTGAGCGACCAGAATTTTGAACCTCTCCACGATATCCTGTGATGAAGCACTGCGGGAAATCGGGTTGACCGCCCGGAGCAGTATATCATACGCCGCAACCGAAGCATGGATGGCTTCGGAAGCATCGATATTGCAAAGCGCATTTATCACCGTATTGAATAACTCCTCCGGCGGCGGTCCGATGTGCCGGAGTTCCTGTTTCAAACCGAATGTCCGGATCAGCGTTTCCACATGCGGTCCATCGCAGGTCAGCCAATAATATTCCCAGCTGCTGTCACTGTAAATATTATGAGTGCTGCCGGGAAGGTAGCAGAAAAAATCTCCGGACAACATTTTTACCTCTTTACCGTAATTCAGCAGATGTCCTTCGCCGCTCAAACACCAGAATATTTCCAGAAAATCTTTTTTCCCGCCCATATCACGGAAATCATGATAAGTGATATAATGTCCTGCTGAACGGACGTTTACAAAAGTTTTTACGGCATCAGGTTTCCCGGTGCGCCACTTGCTGTGTGAAAAATATGTTCCTGGCATAACAAAAAATATCTCCATGCGACAAAATTTGTCTAAAAAATACATCCGTTATATTGTAAAATCAAGTAAAACAAGATATATTTTCAATGTTTTGACAAAAATATTTTTCAACCGCCGGATAAAACACCCGAAAGAGTGCAGTTATGACCATGAATGGGACAATAAATTTAAATGGGGAATGGGAATTTTTTTATTCTCCTCAAGCCTTTGTGCCCGGAAAAAGCGTTTTGCCTGATGCCGGAAATTTTACCGGGAAAATGGTCATACCCGGTTATTGGGATGATCATTATGATTTGTTTGGCGAAGAGGATTTTTTCGGGTTGACTGCCAGATTCAATCCGGATTACCGTCCGGTGGTTTTTCCCATGGCGCGTTCATTGACGCCCCATGCCGCCAGCAGTTTTCTTATCGGTACCGGTTTTTACCGTAAAAAATTAACTTTGGAAACCGTTCCGCAGACGGCAGTATTGCAGGTCGGACCGGCGATGTGGGGATGTGCCGTATTTTGCAACGGGCAGTGTGCCGGAGTGAATACCGGGTATTCCACCGGCAGTGAATTTGCAATCACCGGCATGCTCAAACCGGGCGGGAATGAAATCATTATTGCTGTCTGCAACCGCCATGATGACGGCGGGGCATATTGCCGGTTGGACGGAACCCATGCCGGAATGGATTTCGGCACCCGTCCGGGGCAGCACCGGGGGCTGGCTGCGCAAGGTTATCAATCTGAACGCGGCGGTATCGGCCGCGGAGTGACCCTGCTGCTGCGGGAAAATTCGCGTTTGCGCGATTGGTTCATCTCATTTGAAAACGAAATTCCCCATTGGCATACAGACATTCAAAATCCGTCCGGTTGTCTTCTCCGGTGGCAGATTTGTGCCGACGGCAAACCGCTTTGGGCGGGAGAACAGCAGTGTGCCGCAGAAAAAATGGAGTTTTTCACTCCGGAATTTGCCGGGGAAAGATGGAGCGATCATGCCCCGGTGCTGTATGATATACAGCTTTCTTTGTTCCGGGACGGCAAAGAATTGGATTCCTCCCGGCGCAAATGGGGCGCGGTAAAAGCATCTGTCCGGGATATGGCGATATTGATCAACGGCAAACCGGCATTTCTGCGGGGGGTTACAGAACACTGTTATTTTCCGGAAACCGCCAATCCGCATTGGGATCGGGACAAATATCTGCGGGATCTGGGAGTACTGAAGTCAGCAGGATTCAATTTTATCCGTTGTCATACCTGGTGTCCGCCTGAAGAATTTTTTGAGGCATGCGATGAATTGGGGATTCTGGTGCAGACCGAATTGCCCTCGGTTTACACATTTGCCGAAGCGGAAGCGGTGATCCGGATGATACGCAAACACAGTTGTGCGGTTATTTTCTGTGAAGGCAATGAAAAGATGCTGGACAGCAAAGTCATTGCCAGATTGAAAGAACTGGCGGCATTGCTGCGGCAGCTGGCTCCGGGAATTTTATTTAATCCGCAGGAAGCATTGCGCGGCATAGAATGCGCCCTGTCTACCGGTCAGCCGGTTCGGGAAGAACCTTTCCCGCATGATCCGATCCGGCTGGCGGCGATCCGGGAATTTTCGGATGTTTACGGCTCTCATGCCCGGGGATTGTGCAGTTACGGTCATGATCTCTTTCCGGACGTGGAGGAAATGCGCCGTTATTATACGATTTATGACCGGCCGTGTTTGATCCATGAAGCCGGAATCATGGGGGGATATCTGGATTTTTCACTGGAAACCCGGTATGAAGATACTTTTATCGGGACGGATATGTTTCGTGCCGCCCGGAAAAATATGCAGCGGCACGGGGTGTGGCAGTATGCAGATAAGTATTACCGTCTGAATGCATTGATGATCTCTGCCATGCGTAAACAACTGCTGGAAAATATGCGTTCATGTGCTTTTTTTGCCGGATTTGATTTTCTGGGCGGCATTGATACTCACTGGCACTTGAATGGCTATCCCTGCGGCGTTTTCAATGAATTCTATGAGGAAAAATACGGCGAAAGTATTGCGGATATCCGGCGTTACAATGCCGAAACCATTTTGCTGTGTGCCGGTAAATGGCGCAACCGTCAGGCAGGCAGTAAATTCTCCGGAGATATTTCCATATCTCATTATGGAGCAGATGATCTGGTCAACGCAGTTTTGGAGTGGCTGGCGATCGACAGTTACGGCAATATATTGGGCAAGGGCAAAAATATCATTCCGGCGATCCCGGTCGGCAGTGTCTGTTCCATCGGTGAAGCGGTTTTTGATCTGCCGGATTCCGGTCGTGCCGGTAAATTCATTCTGTCTGCCCGGTTGAAATGCAAACAAAGCGAATGGGAAAACGAGTGGGAATTCTGGAGTTTTCCGCAGCCGCCGGAGAAAAATTATTCTGATGTCCGGGAATTGACGGCTCTTTCGCCGGAAGCCGTTGCATATTTGAAATCCGGCGGGGCAGTTCTGCTTACGGGCGGATTCCCCGGAGAAATCACGGTGGAATCTTACCGTCCGGTGACCAGCGGCCGCTCATTGGGACATTGCGGTACGGTGATTCATCCGCACCCGGTCTGGGAGAAATTTCCTCATGCGGAATATGCCCAGTGGCATTTTTTCCCGATGATGACCGATTCGGTTTCCTTGACCACCGATGCGGAAATGCCGGAATTTACCCCGATATTGGAATTGATCCCGCCATTCAAATTGATCCGGCGCAAATCCCTGCTCAATGAATACAAAGTCGGTAAAGGCCGGCTGCTGATTTGCGGCTTGCGTCTGGATGCGGATGATCCGGCGGCACGCTGGATGCGCCATTGTCTGCTGGAATATCTGGCGGGCAGAGTTTTCGCACCGGCTCCGGAGTGGAACGCCGAAGATCTGCTGCGCCGGGCAGGTTCGCCGGTACGCCGGAGCAATCCCGGCATGAAAATAGATTCCGGCGGCAGACCGGTTATCGGAGAAGAAAAATAATATACACCTTGATAAATATGGAAAAACGATCATGAAACAACGCTGCAATATTTCATTAAAACGTCATATACTCACCCATTTTACGTTCACGCTGATCGAGCTATTGGTGAGTGCTGCTTGTAAAGTTAGGGTTTTGCCGTTTTATTACCTCAAAATAATTTATAAAAACGACACATCCTTACGCCCGCAAGGGCGCACTTCACGCATTTTTGACAGTGGTCAAAAATGCTCTTCACACCTTCACATCTTCACTCAATCAGCGTTCACGCTGATTGAACTTCTGGTCGTAATTGCCATTATTGCGATTCTGGCGGCGTTGCTGCTGCCGGCATTGCAGCAGGCCAAACAACGGGGATTTGCGGCAAGTTGTATCAGCAACCTTTCCACGATCAACCAATGGTCACAACTTTATATCAATGAATACAACGGTTTTGTCTGCCGTGCCCGACTGCTGCAGGAAGGTGAAACTGAAATCACATTTCAGAGCAAACTGACTCGGCTTTACTGCAATATTCCATATTCGACCGGAGCATTCACGGATTTTGATCCGGATATGAGTATGCAGAAACAATCCCGTCTGCCCTGGAGGTGTCCGGCGGAGAATAAAATCTGGCAGCATTGGGGACGCTCATCCACTGAATGTCTGGGGAATTACGGTGTGAACCGTTCGCTGGCAGGCAGCAGCGGGACTTACCGGAAGATTTCCATATTCCGCAAACCTGACCGCTGTGCGCTGGTTCTGGATGGCAGGGTCGAGGGTACAAGCACCAGCATCACTTCGATCCCGGGCACGTATTTTGAATTCACCTACCATCTCAGCCGGGAGCGTTATTCAGACGGTCAGACCTATGGTTCAGTAAGTTACCGTCATCGAAATTATTCCAACATGGCATATTTGGACGGTCATGTGGCACCGACGACATTTTTGCCGGAAGGCAGACAATTTCCGGATATCGCTTACAGCGGCGGCAATAATTTTTACGAATAAGAGTTGAAACAAAAAAGGAAAATTTTATGTTGGTAAAATTCTCAATTGTTGCATCGAGTTTGATCATGGCAGTTACCGCTGTTGCGGCATCAGTGGACAACGAATTGCTGTTTCAGGCGGATTTTGACCAGTACAGTGCCAATGCTTCCATCGGCAAAGGCGGTGCTCAATGCACTTCATTTGCCAATCCGGATCTGCAGCTGCGGATGTTTCCCGGAGTCGGGAACCAGGGCAATGCCATAAATCTGAACAACCGCGAGAATTGCACTTATCCGGCTGCCGGGAACTTCAATTCCGCCTGCGGTACTGTCACGCTCTGGCTGGCTCCGCAAAACTGGAAACCGTCTGAAAAAAAAGTACAGGTCTTTTTTGATGCCGTGATCGCCAAAGGGAAATTCCGGCTGCTGATCTACAAAAATCAATATGCCAACTGCTTTTACGCTTTGATCATATTTCCGGATGCTCCGGGGACGGCAAAAAATTTTCAGGCGACCAGTTTTCTGCCGGACAGCGACTGGCCTGCCGGCAAATGGCACCGGTTGGATGTGACATGGGATTCTGAACAGCTCAAACTTTATGTGGACGGATTGCAGACTCCACGTCACCGCTGGCATATTTCCACCCGGAAATTTCCGCAGAAAATGAATTTCCCATCTCCGGTTGCCGGAGATACTGTCACGATCGGCACGTCTGCCGGATGGCAGAAAAATGCCGCCGTCGATCCTGCTCACCGTACCGCATTTGATCTGGTGCAGATCCGGAACCGCCCGTTGTCAGCCGCAGAAATAAAAGCTGATTATGAGAAAACTGTTCCTTCGGTTTTCGGCAAAGTGCGGCAAATCTACCGTATAAATATCCCGGCAGTAAAAAAGCACGGTGAATTATCCAGCCGGCTGCCGATCGCCAATGTTATGACCGGCAGTGAAGTCAAACAAGCCGCCGTTCAGGATGCCGCCGCAGAATTAAGTTATGATCCTGAAAAAATTTATCTGGATTTTGCGTGCCGTTATCTCCCCCGTCCGGCACGGATCACCAAACGGGACGGCAATCTCTGGGAAGATGATTCTGTAGAAGTGCATTTGCGGAGTAAAAATTCGACATTTTACCATTTTATCATCAACAGTTGCGGCGTGGTTTACGATGCCAGAAACGGCGATCCGGCATGGAATTCTGATATAGAGTGCCGCGCCGCAGTCAAAGATGGCAAATGGCAGATGCATCTGGCGATTCCCCGCAAAGATCTGGACGCATTTGCCCCCGGTGATCTCTGGAAAGGCAATATATTTGTTTCCACGATGAATAAACGGGGCGCATACTGTTTTCAGAGCTGGTTCGATGGCGGACTGACCAAAATGTTTGCTCATCCGTCCAATGCTGCCGAGCTGCAATTCGGCAATGCGGAAGAATTCAAGTTGACGGTGTCTCCGGATATGGAACGGGGTAAATTCGAATTGTCGCTTACCCGCAACGGTGATGTGCCGCTGCAGACGGAAGCATTTATTCTCGCGGAAAACGGCGAAAAGATCACTTTTACCGGAGATTTGAATAAATCCCGTTGGCAGACTCCGCTCAATGCGGGCAAATATCAACTGCTGGTTAAATTGACCCGGCAGCAGAATACCATTTTTCTGTATGAAAAATTCTTTACCGTTCATCAGCCGCTGGAATTGAAATATACCGCTTATCCCTCCCGGAAATTTATTGAAGTAACAGTGGATTTCAGTAACGCCGGAGGTGATATTCTGCGGCAGTTGAAGCAGAGAGGTATTCCCGGCGAAGTCACGTTGAGTAAAGACGGCAAAATCCATGCCTCCACTGCTGTGGTCGCCGCCGGGTTGAAAAATACGGTCAAATTGCCCCTGCCTCCGGATTTACCTGCCGGAACATGGCAAATCAGCGGAATTTTTGCCGGATTGGAAAATAAAACGGCGTTCCGGATACCGGACATGACTCCCTACCGTTTGCGTTTGGCTTCCGGACATGACGTACCGCCGCCGTGGGTGCCGATCCGGGAAAAAAGTGAATTGCATTTTACGCTTTTGGATCGGGAATATATTTTCGGATCTTCTCCGGCTCCGGTGCAGATACTTTCCCGGGGTGAAAAAATGCTGTCAGCTCTGCCGGTATGGAAACTGAACGGTGTTCCGGTGCAATGGGAAAAAGCCGCTGTTACCGCGAAGTACGATGATATGGTGATCTTAAGCGGCAAAGGCTGTGCCGGTAAAGTGAATTTCAACTGGCAGGGCGAATTGCATTTTGACGGAGTTTATAAATTGACTCTGCAAATGCTTCCGGCGGCAGGTAAAGCGATCATTGATTCCTGGTCAATGGAGTATCAAACTCCTGCCGGATGTGCCCGGTATGTGTTGTCGCCGACTCTGCTGCCGTGGCAGAATGACCGGATCGCCGCCCGGTATGAGATTTTGCAGCCCAACAGCAACCGGGACTTTTTCATCTGGACGACCGGTATTGAAAAAGGTCTGATGTGGTGGCCCAAAAGTAATGCCAATTTCGTCAACCGCAAGGGTGAAAAACAAATCAATCTGTCCCGGAACCGTGAGCAGGCATCGGTGCGGGTGGATTTTATCTCCCGTCAAGTGGAATTGACCCGTCCGGCAGAATATGTTTCCGTATTTCTGGCAACTCCGGTCAAACCGCTGCCGGCAAATTCCCGGGTGGAAAACATCAGCGGCTGGGGCAGAACGGCACACTCCACTATGCAGCCGATGGGATGGAACGTTTTCGGCCCCAACGAAGGTGCGGAAGACTGTACTTCGGCGGCAGGACTGCTCCCGGCACATCCGGATAAGTTTCAACAGGCTCTCGACCGGTGGAAAAAAGTCAACGTCAAACCGTTCCTTTACGGGATGCCTGCACAAATCGCCACCAACGACCCGGAATTTGATTATTTTTATGCCGAATGGGCAAAAACTCCGACTTATGCCCATGCCATTACCAAAAAAGGGGTGCGGATCATCAATGAATCCATGTGCGGTCACACGCAAATTGCAGATTTGGGAGCATTCCGTGCCGACCGGCTGTTCCGGGCATTTCCGGATCTGTCCGGATTGTATTTTGATCTTTCAGATGTACGGTTCTGTGAAAATGCCCTGCACGGCTGCGGCGGGGTCGACGCGTTCGGGCAGCCGTATTTAAGCAGTATCGCGCTGAATCTCCGGGAGTTTATGAAACGCATCTACAAAATTTCCCGCCAATATAACCGGGAAATTTTAATGCACGCCCATAATTTATTCAATCCCATCGCTCACTCTTTCAACGATTACTGGTACCCCGGCGAACAGACATTTGCGCCGCTGTCAAGAAATATCGAACACTATTATTGTGAAGGTATCTCCCGCGAAGAACTGCAATCTGAATACAATTCGGTGATCAAAGGTGTTCCGGTAGTATTTCTCCCCCAGTACGGCAGAGTTTCCAACCGGAATATCGGATTTCCGCATCTGAAAGCACGGAATAAAGAGCTGACCGGGCCGGAATACGCCATTCGCACCATGACACCGATGCTGGTGCATGATGTGAATGTGGCAGCGGAACAGATCCATTGGGGTACGACCGGCAAACTTTGGACGATCCGTCATGATCTGGATCTGGGCAATGCGGAATTCCGGGGGTACTGGTTTGACGATGCCATTATCAGCAATTCTCCGGACGTGTTGATTTCATGGTATATCCTCCGGGGCAAAACCGCATACTCCCATTTACTTACCGTTGCCAATTTTGCCCGGGACATCCGTCCGGCTGGAGTGATGATAAATTGGCAGAAATCCGGCATTGCCCCGAACGCTGAGTTTGTGGAATTGTGGTCAAACCGTCCTCTTACCCGGGATGAATTGGCAGCTTATCCGGTGAAAGGCAATCATTTCCTGCTTATCGGAGTCAAACCGGGAAATCAAAATCATAAAACCAACTGAAATAAATTACAGGAAAGGTATAAATCATGAAAAAATTATTGAGTTTTGCCTCCGCTGTTCTGATGGCGGCGGTGTGGGCGGCACCGACCGGGATCAAGTGCGAAATGTCTCCGGCCGGAGTTGTGCATCCGCAGGGAACGACATTGACCTTCAAGGGTAAAATCACCAGAGGTGATGACCTGCCTGCGGATGCCGGTGCCGTATTGGATGAATTTGTCAGCGGGATGCGCCGCCGCAGTATTCCGGTCAAATTTGATGAAGATATCGTATTATCCCGCAAAATGGTCACTCCGGGGTGTTACAGTGTTCAGCTCCGGGTTGTCAACAGCAAGCGGCGCACGGTAAAAAATCTGGTATCCGGAATCGGTGTCATGGTTGCCCCCGAAAAAATTCAGCCGTCAACAGCCCGTCCGGCAGATTTTGAAACTTTCTGGCAGAGCCAGTTGCAGGAGCTGGCAAAAGTTCCGGTCAAAGAACTCTCCAGAACCGAATTGCCGGTCACAGGCAAATGGGCAACCAGCGTAAAATGTTACGATGTCAAAGTATCTTCCGCAGTCGGCGAGCCTATGACCGGAATTTTGACCATGCCGGTCAATGCCAAGCCGGAATCTCTGCCGGCAATCGTATTTTTTCACGGAGCAGGGGTGCGTTCCGCACTGCAAATGCACAGTTACGGCAGAATGGCGATCGCGCTGGATATGAACACCCATGGTTTGGAAAATAACCGGGAAGCCGCATATTATCAAAATTTATACAGAGGAAAATTGAGTAATTACTGGTACCAAAATAAAGACAACCGGGATAAATATTATTTCCGCGATGTTTTTCTCCGGGCTTTGCGGGCAGTTGAATATGTCAAGTCCCTGCCGGAATGGAACGGTAAAGTTCTGATCGTGCGCGGCAGCAGTCAGGGCGGAGCCATGGCAGTGGTTGCCGCGGCACTTGATCCGCAAGTGACCATGCTTTTTGCCGCTGTTCCGGCGTTGGCGGATCACGGCGGATTTACTGCCCGGATCCCCAGAGTTCCCGGCTGGCCCGGTCTCTATCAACCCAAGCGGGACAATGCGGCGGTACTGGAATGTGCCGGGTATTATGATATTGTAAATTTTGCTCCGATGGTGAAGTGCCCGGTTTATATGTCTGCAGGTATGGCAGATCACACCTGTGAAGCAGCAGGTATCGCCGCCGTCTGGAACGCACTGCCGGAAAACAGCAAAATGCAAATTGAATACTATCCTGCCGGCAATCACCGGACATCTCAATTATCTGCGGGAGTTATCCGGAAATTGTTTGAGCACTTCAAAAAATAAGTCAAGTGCGACAAAAGTAGTGCTGTTGCGACAAAAATACGCTTGTTAAAAAGTCGTTTCAGTGATATAATTTGTAATGTGTTTGCGGTATAACAAAATGAATGTCAATATTTTAGAGGTAACGAAATGGTAAAGATCGTTCTCGACAGCAACAAAAGTGTTTCATATTCATCCCTGCCGGATGCATTGGCGGCAACAAATCAAAGAGATTTTCTGACCATTACGATGGAGGAAAATGATTATATCAGCGGCAATGTGAATATTTATCAGACCAACTGCGTGGATCGTCATTCCACCGCGCCGCAGCTGGGCTGGAATATCTCCGGCGGTACGTTATCCAACAATACTGCTGCCAGCGGCAGTGTGGTTTACTGCCGCCGTACCAGTACGATCGACGGATGTACGATTTTGCTCAATGCAGCAACTGCCGGCAATGGCGGAGCGATTTTTCACGATATTTACGGGTTTACGATAAAAAATTCCGTTTTGAATCAGAATTCTGCCAGCAATAACGGCGGAGCAATGTATTTCAAAGGCAGTCAGGAGTTTAAGATATCCAACAGTAGTTTTGCCAATAACACTGCCGGCAGTCACGGCGGTGCGGTTTACATTGATGCCAATATCGGTGTGGCAAATTTCTCATCCGTATCATGGACCGGTAATCGTGCTGACAAAGGTAACGGCGGTGCAATATCTTCTTATGCCAATAGCGGCAGTTCGTTGAATATATCCAGCAATACTTTTTTGAATAACTCGGCAAACTTCGGTGGTGCGGTTTATTTACACTCCAACGGCGAAATATTGAATATTTCCGGAAGTTCTTTCGGCAAAAACTACGCCAGCACCAATGGCGGTGCGATCAGTGCTTACAATGACACCACTATCACCGGCTCCAGTTTCTCCGGCAACACCGCTGCCAGTCGGGGCGGAGTGATCGATTTTGATTGTAATTCGGCACTGACGGTTTCTCAAAGTGTATTTTCCGGCAACACGGTCTTCCGCTCTTTTAGCAGCGATGGCTCATTGAATAACAGACTCGGTTACGGCGGTGTGATATATCTGGCAGGTACAGCTGAAAACCGCAGCAATGTGTTGATTTCCGGCTCGACTTTTACAGATAATAACGGTGCCTATGGCGGGGTTATTATGAATAATACCACTGCGGTAACTTCGGTTGCAACGATTTCCGGCAGTACTTTTGCCGGCAACCGGGCGGCACACGGCGGGGTATTTTACAGCAACTCCGGTTCAATAACGATTTCCGGCGGTCTGTATCATGATAACCATGCCGATCTTACCGATGATTCCGGCAATATTACCGGTTACGGCGGTGTTCTGGCGACCGGAGTGCGCTACAAAAACTCCGCAGAAGCAATTACGATTCAGGCTGATTCAGAAAACAACCGGGCAGTATTTTCAGAGAACAGTGCTTATCTGGGTGGAGTGGCGTATATCCGCTCTTCGCAGACTCATTCCATAAGTCAGGCTGATTTTATCAAAAATACCGCATTTTACGGCGGTGTATTCTATATGACCAATGAATCTGCCACTTTTGATGATGTAAAAATGACCGGCAATACTGCCAACCGCGGCGGCTGTTTCTACTTTACTGCGGATTGCCAAGACATCAAAATTGAAAAATCGACATTCTCCGGCAACCGTGCCGATGGGCATGGCGGGGTTATTTGGAGTGCCAATGAATTTTCGGTCAGCGATTCGGTTTTTTCCGGCAACTCCTGCGGTACCGGTGCGGCAATTTATGCTTCCGGCGGCAATGCTCAATCCACCATTACCGGAACTATGTTCTCCGGTAACACCGGTACCACCGGTATTATCTGCAGCAACGCTGCCTCCAATGATATTGTGATTTCCGGCAGTACCTTCCTGGGAAACTACGGGAAAGCCATTTATAACTACAATGGTAAAATCACTCTTTCAGGTGTATTGTTCAACGATGGTAAGGACCGGGCAATCGAAAACCGCGGTGACGGTTCTGTAAATCACATTGTTTTCAGCGGTTCCACACTGGCAACTGCTCAAGATAAAATCTACAACAACGGCAGAATCGATTTTTCCGGTGAAAACATCATCTGTGCATCTATTTCCGGCTCCGGAACATTCAATGTCGCAGAAAATACCGTGCTGACCTTTAACAACACCGCAGAAATTGATATCGCCGCTTTGACTATTCAAGTAGCCGACAGCAACACCATCAATCTCAACGGTGCGCAGGTCAACTTCACCGATTTGGATGTGGAAGATGTCACCATTGTGGTCAACGGCGCAGATCTCACTGCCGGTGCGGTCGTTGCCGCCGGAGTCAGTGGTGCGCTTGATGATGACAAAGTTATCAATAACA
>JAFVRD010000058.1 GCA_017504435.1 Lentisphaeria bacterium
TCTCTTCCAAGAAACCGATGAAAACGGCAATGTCATTGCCATCAAATACGGTCAACTCAGCTGAGCTGACTGCTTGAATTGATTTCCCGGTTTGTCAAACGGCAAACCGGGTTTTTTATTGCTGTGCCGGCGTTTTCCGCAGTCTGCGGAATTACAAACGTATGTCTTTTTTGCAAAGGGGCGCTCACGCCGCCCCCCCTTGCATCCCCCCCAGCGGCGGCATAAGCCGCTTTTTGTTACGGGTTTGTCCGCGATTTATGGCGTTTATTCTGCTTTGACTCAATGTGATGAAATCCTGCACCCTCTTCCCTCTTTTATGAGGAAAGAGGGACTTGTCTTTCATCACGGCTTGCCGCACCCGGGGAAGTTTCCCCGTTCCCCTCTGCAAAACGCTCCGCGTTTCGCTCTCTGACCGGGAGACTGCTCCGCATGGCATGAACACAGACGTTTTTAACGGCACATTCGAATGCGGTCTCGCATCCGCGTACAAACATACCGCAATAGCCGATACAAACCGTTTTTTTACCATAGTGGTATTGTGATACGTGAAAAATTTATCCTTTTAAAAAATGATAATATTTGAGAGATGGTGATAAAATAATTATGGGTAAAAATGGTATTTATTCAGCTGCTTTGATCTTATCATGATTTATTTTGATATAATATCAAAAAATATCATAAAAATGTCGTTTTTCTCATCTTGCAGGTCTTGTCATTTATCCGAAGTCAGGTTATTTTAAGTATGCAGGACTTTTCTACTGCAGGAAATTAAAGACAAG
Source organism: Lentisphaeria bacterium (assembly GCA_017504435.1). Taxonomy (GTDB): domain Bacteria; phylum Verrucomicrobiota; class Lentisphaeria; order Victivallales; family Victivallaceae; genus UBA1784. The sequence continues at coordinate 780 of JAFVRD010000058.1, forward strand.
TGAGGAAGATTTCCAATGAAAATCGCAATTATTGGTGCCGGCGGAGTTATTTTCGCTCAAAAGCTGTTAAAAGATATCATGCTGGATCCAGTTTTGAGCAATGCAGAAGTGGTATTGATGGATATTTCTGCGCAACGGTTGGCAAATTCTCTGAAATATGCTCAAATGACTGCGGAAAAATTGAATTCCAAATTATTCATGCGTGCGACCACCGATCTTGACGATGCGGTAAAAAAAGCTGATTTTGTACTGACGATTTTCCGTTGCGGTACTTTGGAACACCAGCAGTTTGAATATGATATCCCCAAAAAATACGGCGTGGATCAGGTCGTTGGCGATACCGCCTGTCCGGGCGGGATATTCCGGGGATTGCGGGCGTTAAAAGCTCTGCTCCCGGTAGTAGAGGCGATGGAAAAGTACTGTCCGGGAGCGTATTTGCTCAATTATGTCAATCCGATGTCCATAAATATCATTGCTGCCAGTGCTGTTGCCAGAACGGTCAAAGTGGTCGGTGTCTGTCACAGTGTGCAGGGTACTTTGCGGAGTATTGCCGATAAACTCGGTGTGCCGTTTACTGAATTGAGGACATTGACGGCGGGGATCAATCATCAGGCATTTTTCCTGAAACTGGAACATAACGGGCGCGATATGTATCCTGAATTGCATAAAAAAATGGCAGATATTGAAATTTACAAACGCGACCGGGTCCGGTTTGAGATCATGCGTAATTTCGGTTATTTTCCCACTGAATCCAGCGGTCACGGCAGTGAATATGTGCCGTATTTCCGGAAACGGGCGGAACTGCGCGAAAAATTCTGCCGTTCAGAAATCAGTATCATGGACGGAGACGGGGTGGAATTCGCCCCCATGTACTGTGGTGAATCCGGTGCGGCTCTGGAAATCAATAAGCAGCAGCAGAAAATCAATGATGAAAAGTGCCGCAAACTGCTGGATGGTGAAATTGCGGTGGATACGGAACCGAGTTGTGAATATGCCATCAGAATAATTTCGGCAGCGGCATCAAATATTCCGTTTGAAGCCAATTTGAATGTGATGAACCGGGGGCTTATCCCGACTTTGCCGCCGGAGTGCTGTGTGGAGGTGCCGTGTCTGGTCTCCGGCGGCGGTATTCAACCGGTACGCATCGAAAATTATCCGGAACAGCTTGCCGGATTGAACCGCAATATGATCAGTATGCAGATGATGGCGGCACAGGGAGCATTAAGCGGCAGTCAGGAAGATATTTTCCGTGCGGTGGCATTGGATCCTTTGACCGCGGCGGTCTGTTCGCTTGATGAGATCCGGGCAATGACCGGAGAATTGTTTGCGGCATTGCGCAGTGAGGTCGATGAAAAATTTTTCAATAACAGGTGAAATTATGAAATTTGATGCGCTGAAGTGCTGTAAAAACATTCGTGGTTTTACACTGATCGAACTGCTGGTGAGTGCAACTTGTCAAGTATGTGTTTTTCCGTTGTATTACCTCAAAAAAAATTATAAAAACTACACATCCTTACGCCCGACAGGGCGCACTTCACACCTTCACACCTTCACTCAATCGGCGTTTACGCTGATTGAACTATTGGTGGTTATTGCGATAATCGCAATTCTGGCGGCAATGCTGCTGCCAGCTTTGCAGAAAGCGCGGACGTCTGCAAAAATATCCAACTGCATGTCCAATTGCAAACAATTCGGTCAGGCTATGGATATGTACCTCGGTGACAGCAGCAATGTGTATATGCCGCACAGTAACGGTTGGTATAACGGCAATGCCACATTTTATCAATCAGGCAACTGGGGATCAATTCTTTATGATAAAAAATATCTCCGCGCCAGATCAGTGTTTACCTGTCCGATCACTTACCCGCAGTACACACATGCCTCTGCCTGCGGTCCCAATGATGTTATCAATAACCCGAATACGAATCTGACTACTGCGTTAAGTTATATCGGTTACGGTTACAATGCCGCGATCGGAGGTTTCAAAGAGCCAAGCGGAGATTGCAATGATATAACAACTCCGGCGCGCGCCGGAAAGATACGCAATCCATCCAAAAAGATTCTGATCACCGAAACTCGTAACAGCGACAATTCATCAGTTTACGGCAGTCATTTTGTGCGTGCGGTCATATCCAGTACATCCGGATATCCGCTTTTTCTGATGACGGCTCACAACAATCCGAAATTTAGCGGGAAATGGGCCGATGCCGCAAAATATCAAAACGGTTCGACCTCCGTATTATTTACCGATGGACATGTGGAGCAGATCTCTCAGCCCGGTATTATGCTTTATGATTTGAAAGAGTCGTTTCATCCGGATAAACAATCAAATTAAATGAAAGGAAAAATATGATGAAAACCAAACTGATTTATGCCGCATTTCTTGCCGCAGCCATGCTTCACGCAGAAGATGCTTCTTTGATCTTCCGGGTGAATTTTGACGGTGAAAACATCAACCCTGTGGTCGCCAAAGGCACCAAAGTTGCCGCGAACGGTTCAAAAATCGGTTTCGCCAATCGTAAAGTCACCGGATTTGACGGCAAAGGCGGCGCACTCAAACTGGATAAAAAAACGGCTGCCAAATGGTATGTCAATAAAAATATCAATCAGAAATGCGGCACGGTGTCGCTGTGGATATCTCCGGTCAACTGGCAGGTGTCTGACAAGTCCGAACATCTTTTTTTCCAAGCCAATATGCGGGATTTTGATTTGCGGCTGATGCGGGACAAAAACAGTGATGAGAGAATCATTTTCCGCATTACTGCATCCGGATTTCCCGGCAAAGTGAAGACCTTTTTTGCCACCGCTTCCATCGCAGAGTGGAAACCGGGTACGTGGCACAAAGTCGATCTGGTCTGGAATGAGTCATTTATGCGGATATTCATTGACGGCGAATTGCAGTCCTATTCTCCTCAGCGTGCCGGAAAAGGTGCCGTTTACAGCACCACCAAGTTTCCTGCCGGCACAACCTTCCCGGACAAAACGCTTTACGGTGGTATAACTCTGAACGTGTCCCGCAAAATTAATCCGGCAGAGGAGACCGCATTTGATGAATTGCAGATCCGTAATAAAATATCAACGCCGGATGAGATCAACGCCGCATATAAACAGGAGCGTGGCGAATGAAAAGATCACTGCTGCTGTTGCTGCTCATATCGGGAACACTTTTATCCGGTGCGGAAAAAGTCGATCCGGCACTGCTTTTCAAAGTTACATTTGACGGATATTCCACTGATGCAGATTTTGCCAAAGGCAAAAAACAGGCCCAGAACGGCAATCAATTTGAATTGAATCTGCGGATGTTTCAGGGCGTCAACGGCAAAGGCAACGCCCTTGCCATGGACAAAAGTGAGCAATTGCAGTGGAACGCGGTAAAAAATGTTGATCCCCGTCAGGGGACGGTTTCACTGTGGCTTTCTCCGGTGAATTGGCAGGTGGCGGCAAAATCCGAACACCGTTTTCTGCAGATATTCACCAATGATTTCCACTTACAGCTGCGCCGGGACAAAAACAGTGATGAGAGGATCGTGCTGTATATCCATTCACCGAAGATCTCCGGTTCAAAAAAAGCTTATTATGCCACTGCCCATATCGATCCGGCAAAGTGGAGTAAAAATTCATGGCACAAAGTCGATATCACCTGGGATGCCAGAGGAATGAAACTTTATATCGACGGCATTTTGCAGCAGGCACGGCGCAATATGATCACCAAAGTCGATTCCGGGACCCGGATCGGACCGGTTTATCCGGAAACCGCGTTCCCGCCGGAAACGTTTTTCCCGGATCAAGTCAAATACGGCATAATCCGGCTCGGAGCAAAGCTGAAAGTAAATCCGGAGGAACGTACCGCTTATGATGCTCTGGAGATCCGCAACCGGGTCATGGGGGCGTCCGAGATCATGCAGGAATACCGCAAAGTCATGCCGGAGAAGAAAAAAAACGATGCAGTACAGCGTTTGAGTGTACCTGCCGGTGAAAAATTCACCACTGTGCCGATCCTCAATCCGGCCGGAGATTCCCAATCCATGCGTACAGTTTCGCTGGCTGGGATCGCTTATGCTTCGATCCGGCACGATAACAGCAATATCTGTATCAACTTCACCTCTCCGGAAGCGGCACTGCGGAAAAATCATACTGAGCGCGATGCCAATGTCTGGGAAGATGACAGTTTTGAGGTGCATTTCAAAAATCCTGCCGGAAATACCGTTTATCAATTCATTGTCAATGCCAATGGGGCGATCCGCGATGCCCGCAATTCCCGGAAAGATTGGAACAGTCAGGCTTCTGCTCAGGTAAAAGAGTTTCCGGATACCAAACTGTGGAGTGTGCTTTTGACCATCCCCATGAGCGATCTGGGCATGAAACCCGGAGAGACCTGGGAGGGTAATTTCGGAATGACAGTCCACCGCAATCAAACCGGTTTTTTTGCCTGGAGCGGTAAATTTTTCCGCGCACACGGCAAATTTTTCATCAGTAAGTCTGCCGATGCGGTGCAGATAACTTCACTCGGTACGCTGCCGGCAGGGGATTTGCAATTTACCATTTCCGGAGATGTGCCGGTCAAAGCGGAGATATCCGGAAGCAACGGATTGAGCGACGGTTTTTCCGATTTCAGCAAAAATGGTACTCTGGAGCAGAAACTTGAGACCGGAGATTATACGGTCAAAGCGGTATCTCAGGACGGTAAATTTGTTTTTGAACACGACTTTTTGGTCAGCAATCCGTTTGAAATATCTTTGCAATGTCTGCCGCAGCAGCAGAAGCTCAATGCTGTTATCGATCTGACAAACAGCGGCAAACGGCAGAATTCCGGTCTGGTGAAATTCATCACACCGGACGGTAAAATCGTGGCTGAAAAGCATTTCCGCACCTCTGAAGCAGTGGCAACGGTGACTTTGCCCTTGCCGCAGACAATGCAACCGGGCAATTATCTGCTGCAGGTCACTGTAGACGGCATCAATCTGACCGGTAAACGCAATTTCATCATGCCGGATCTCACTCCGCTGAAAAGCTCTGCCGGATTGGATAAAAAGGTCGCCGCGCCATGGACTCCGGTGGAAGTTTCCGGCAAAACCGTGTCAGTGTGGAACCGTAAATTCATCTTTGAACAATCTCCGTTTCCGGTGCAGATATACGGCGGAAACAAGGCGGTTTTCAAATCGGCCCCCCAACTGCTGCTCAACGGTCAAAAGGTACAATGGAGTGATTTCAAATTCACCGGTAAAGACGAAGAATCTGTCTGTTTCAGCGGCAAAGGCAGTGCCGGAAACGCAGAATTTCTCTGGCAGGGTGAAATATTCTTTGACGGTTTGCTGAAAATAGATTTCACACTTGAACCGGCAGACGGAAAATTGAATATAGATTCGTTTTCCATGCAGAGCACCGTTGCTCCGGAATTTGCCGGTCATGTGCGCACTTATAACTATACCGACGGTATTTATGATTGGAAAAATGATGCTGTAAATCTGAAATTCTCCGATCAGGATTGCCCCTTTGTCTGGCTGATGGGAGTACCGGACGGTATATATTTCGGATTCAACTCTCTTGCCAACTGGGTCAATGCTCCGAAAGATCCGCATTTGCGGATTTTCCGCAAAGCCGACGGCGTTGAACTCAATGCCGATGTGATAACCAAATCAGCCGTGCTTAAAGGTAAAGCCGCTTACTGCTGGACGATCATGCCGACTCCGGTGCGGCCCATGCCTGCCAACCGGCGTACTTTGAATTGGGGATCATGGCGCATGCCCGCCGGTATCAATCTGCGGGGCATGGGCGGTACAACGATCCACAACTATCTGCATTGGGAGGATCTGACCAGTCTGAGCAGCATGATCCCGCGTGATCCGGAAGCGATGAAAGCTAATCTGGCGGCGGATAAAAGCGGATTGAAAAGACCGATCTACGCCATGCCGGTGCATATTTCCAGCAATGATCCCGAATATGATTATCTGGCGGCATCCACTGCCCAGCTGCCTTCAACCAGCAGTCACAAGTGGACAAAAGCCAACAAGGTCGTTACCAACATGCCCAGCTGCGGTCATACCGAAGCTGGCAATATGATGGCGTACCGTACTGAAAAACTTTTTCAGGATATGCCGATGCTGTATGGAATATATTTTGATATCGCCAATGCCAAAACCTGCCGTAATACCATGCATGGTCACGGCGGAGTGGACGCATTCGGTCAAAGTTTCCACACCTCTACTGAACTGCCGCTGCGGGGATTTTTCCTGCGGATCTGGAAACTGGCACAAAAGTATGACAAACAGATATTGCTTCACGTTTCGGCAGGCAAATTCACTCCAGTGACGCACAGTTATCAGCACGGTTTCGCTCCGGGCGAGGAGTTGTACGGACCGTTTGCTGCCAATCCGGACTACTTCTATTGTGAAATTCCGGCGAACCGCTGGCAGACTTTGTACAACCCTGAGGTCTACGGTACGGAACTCTTTTTCCTGTATCAGCAGCGGCGTTCCGCATTGGGACACCCCCATCTCCGTCACCGGCAGAAAGCGTTTCTGGAAGAGCCGGAATGGACGTACCGCAGTTTGACTCCGGTGATTTTGCATGATACCAATATCTGGAACGACTGGGCTAATGACAATACGGTGGCAAAATGGTGGAAAATCCGTACCGATATCGGACTTACCCATGCTGTATTCACCGGTTACTGGAATGGCTGTCCGGTGAAATCAACTTCAAAAGATATCCGGGTAAGTTCTTATTCATGGTCAACTCCGATGCCGTATAAAACGCTGCTGGCAGTGGGGAATTTCAGCCGTAAAGCTTTGCCGGCGGGACTGGAGCTGCCGGAAGGGGATTACACTGAGTTGTGGAACAACCGCAAAATCACTGCGGAAGAATTGAAAACGATTACGATACCGGGAAATCACTTCCTGCTTATCGGAATAAAATAACCAAATCTACTTTGAGGATAAAAAAATGGAAAAATTACGTTTTGGAATGGTGGGAGCGGATTTTACTTTGCGTGCCGCTATGGTGCTTTTCAACTATCCGAAAGACCGGGGAGAATTGGTGGCATTGTGTGATCATAATCCGGAAATGCTTAAAAAATTCAAAGAAGAACATCCGGAATCCAATGCGGTGCTTTATTCCAATGCAGAGGAGATGTTCGCTGATAAAAACGTTGAAGCTGTCTTTATCATGGTGCGTGACCAGTATCATAAAGCTCTTGCCTGTGCCGCACTGGAAGCAGGTAAAGCTGTATATCTGGAAAAACCCATGGCATTGAGTGTTGAGGAGTGCGATCAGATATTGGAAACAGCTTACCGTACCAAAGGAAAACTTTTCCTCGGACACAATATGCGTTATGTTGACTCCATACTCAAGATGAAAGAGGTCATTGATTCGGGGATGATCGGACAGGTCCAGAGTGTCTGGGTGCGCCACTTTGTCAGTTACGGCAGCTGTTATTTCCGGCACTGGTGCAGTCATCAGGATACATGTACCGGCTTGCTGCTGCAGAAAGGCAGTCACGATATCGATATCATCCACTGGCTCGCCGGAGGATTTACCAAACGGGTCGTCGGCATGGGCAGACTTTCAGTCTACAACCGCACCACCGACCGGCTTGCTCCGGGTGAATTGCCCGACCGCACCGCATCGTGGAAAGCCGATTGCTGGCCGCCGCTGGGACTCAAAGGATTGGTACCGGATATGGATGTGGAGGATCACAATATGATCCTTATGCAGTTGGACAACGGAGTGCAGGCATCTTATGAACACTGCATGTATACCCCGGATTCAGAACGCAACTATACCTTTATCGGCGATAAAGGCCGGGTGGAAAACATCGGTGATTTCGGTAATTGTGAAGTTCACGTCTGGACGAGCCGCACCCGCCGCAACGCTCCGGATATCGTTTACAAACTCCGGGAAAAAGAGGGCGGTCACGGCGGTTCCGACCTCAAAATACTTGAAGCGTTCTTTGATTATGTCCAATTCGGCAAAAAACCGGCAGTTTCTCCGGTCGCGGCACGCAATGCTGTAGCGGCAGGATTCATGGGCCACAAATCCATCCGCAACGGCAATATGCCGATGGATGTGCCGCCGCTGTCTGAAGAATTGCTCAAATATTTCAACGAAAATTACGGGAATTGAAAATGATGAAGTGTAAAACGGTATTTTTGACTGCATTGTGTGTCGCGGCATTGGGATTGAATGCTGCGGTGAAGTTTCCGGCGATATTTTCTGACCGGGCGGTTTTGGCGAAGCGCGACGGGGTACCGGTTTTCGGAACTGCCGCCCCCGGAGAAAAAGTGGTGGTCAAATTCAACGGTCAGATCAAAGAGACCGCCGCCGGACCGGATGGCAAATGGCTGGTCAGACTGGATCTGGCAAATTCTCCTGAGGGTCCGTTTGAATTGCAGATCAATGACAAGGTCATCAAAGATGTGATCGTCGGCGAAGTCTTTCTCGGTTCCGGTCAGAGCAATATGGAGTACAATCTGCTCCGGTGTATCGGATACAAAGAGGCGTGTAAACTGCCGGAAAATACCCGTATCCGTCACTTCAAAGTCAGCAACCGTTTTGCCACTGAACCCAGGAGTGATATGGGCGGCAGATGGGTCTATGCCAACGGCAGCACTCTGGGCAGCTTTTCGGCATTGGGTTATTTTTTCATCAAAAAACTCCATGATACGTTGAATGTGCCGGTGGGATTGGTCAATTCCAGTTGGGGCGGTACCCGTCTGGAAAGCTGGATGAGCAAGGAGAGTCTGACCGTGCCTTCAGCTGTAAAAATGGGTGAAGCCAGAATTGCGGCACTGGAAAGCTATCCGGCACGTTTCCAAAAATTTCTTGATGATACTGCCGCCTGGGAAAAAAAATACGGCCGTGAAGATATTCCGGTCGTACTTCCGGGAGCTGATGCCAAATGGAAACCCTACAATGGCGGCGGAATTTCCGGCGGCGGTGTCTGGTGGATAAAAAATAAATTCACCATTTCAGCATCTGATGCTGCCCGTCAGATCCACATTTACTTCGGCAGGGTCTACGCTCCGGCAAAAGTTTTTGTGGACGGCAAAGAACTTTTCTCTGCCGATGCGGCACACGCCTGGAAAAACAATCCTTTCGGCAAATACGTCAAAGCCGGTACGCTTGCCGCCGGTGAACATGAAGTGCTGGTGCGGTATTATATTTCTCATGATTATATGCATCTGCCCCAGCCGTTCCGCTTCGGCAGTTACAATATCGACGGCAAAGGCTGGAAGATCTGGCAGGAAAAATCCTTCCCCAAATGCTCCGGCAAAGTGCTTGCGGAACGCCCCAAACCGCTGGGCACTGCTCCCAGTCCGGCGACCCAGTGGTACCGGCTCTACAATGCCATGATCCATCCGCTGATCCCCTACCGTTTCTCCGGTGTGATCTGGTATCAGGGAGAAGCCAATGCCAATCAGCCGGCGGAGTATTCCGTCGCATTTGCGGCAATGATCAAAGATTGGCGAAAAAAATTTCAGGTGGAAAATCTGCCGTTTTACTTCTGTCAGCTTGCTTCCTACCGTCTTCCTGTCGCTGATCCCGGCAAATGCGGCACCTGGCCGGCTCTGCGTCAGGCACAGGCGGAAGCTTTGAAACTGCCGGCGACCGGGATGGTGGTCATTACCGATGCCGGAGAAGCTCTGGACATTCACCCCCGCAATAAGCAGCTTCCGGGTGAAAGAATGGCGGCACTGGCGTTGAAAAATATCTACGGTAAAAATGTTCCGAGTGAAAGTCCGATGGCGGTCAAAGCCGTTTTTGACGGTATATCGGTCAATGTTTCCTTCTCCCATACCGACGGGGGATTGACGGCGCATAAAATTCCGGAAAATTTCATTCTCAAAACCAGCAACAGCACATCCCGGAAACTGGTGCGCCGTTCACCCGGCACCCAGCTTGAAGGATTTGCGCTGTGCGGAGCTGACGGCAAATGGTACTGGGCGGACAATGCGGATATATCCGGTGACAAGGTCACAGTATTCAGCCGCAAAGTCAACTCTCCGGTAAAGGTGCGTTACAACTGGACTGATAATCCATTCGGTAATCTTTTCAGCAAAGCCGGTTTCCCGGTCGCGCCTTTTGAAATTACAGTAGAAAAATAAGGTTGCAGTATGAAAAAAATTGCTCCTGACTGGTTGAAAAAAGCGGTCTTTTATGAAATTTATCCCTCCAGTTTTTTTGACAGTAACGGCGACGGTATCGGGGATCTGCCCGGTATCATTGCCAAACTGGATTATCTGGTCGATTTGGGAGTGAATGCGGTTTGGCTGAATCCGTGTTTTGCCTCAACTTTTGCCGATGGCGGCTATGATATATCTGACTTCCGTCAGGTCGCGCCGCGCTACGGAACCAATGATGATCTGCTCAAACTTTTTGCGGAAGCGAAAAAACGGGACATCCGCATTTGTCTGGATATGGTTGCCGGACACACTTCGACCGAACATGCGTGGTTCAAAGCCTCCGCACGTCCGGAAAAGAATGAGTACAGCAACTACTACATCTGGAACAACAGCTGGCTTGAATCCACCGGCGGTTTGCAGATGATTTCCGGCATGGCAGAACGGGACGGCAGTTTCATGGTCAACTATTTTTCGGTGCAGCCGGCATTGAATTACGGTTTTGCCAATCCTGATCCGGCGTTTCCGTGGCAGTTGCCGGTGGATCATCCGGATGTGCTGAAAGTCCGTGAAGAACTGAAAAACAATATGCGTTTCTGGCTGGATCTGGGAGCATCCGGATTCCGCTGTGATCTGGCTCCGTCACTGATCAAAAAAGATCCGGGCAAGGTCGCGACGATGGCACTGTGGCGGGAAATAAGGGAGATGTTCGATGCCGAATATCCGGAAGCGGTGCTGATTGCCGAATGGGCGTATGCTCCGCAGGCATTGAAAGCGGGATTTCACTGTGATTTTCTGCTGCATTGCGGTACGCCGGGTTATACGACACTTTTCCGTAACGAACCGGAACGTGATCTGTGGCGCGGCATTGACAAAAGCGCGTTTTATGAGAAAGACGGCAATGATTATACGGTGAAGAATTTTCACAGCTACTTTGATGCGGCGGGACTGGGGGATGCGGAATTTTTCTTCAAAACCTATCTTGACCACTATGAACGTACCAGAGAGGATGGTTTCATCTCCATTCCGACCGGCGATCATGACATGACCCGGATCAGTGATTTCCGCAGTGAACAGGATCTGGCGTGTGTATTTGCCTTTATTCTGACGATGCCGGGAGTACCGTTTATCTATTATGGTGATGAGATCGGCATGAAAAATATTCCGGGACTGGTTTCCAAAGAGGGTGGTTACACCCGGACACAGGCGCGCACTCCGATGCAGTGGGACGGCAGTGAAAACAAAGGATTTTCCACTGCACCGGCAGAGAAACTCTATCTGCCGGTGGACAAGCGTCCGGGGGCCCCGGATCTTGCCGAACAGCAGGGGCGTCCGGATTCGTTATGGCACAAAGTACAGGAATTGCTGAAAATCCGTCAGACCCTTCCGGCATTGCAGGCGGATGGGGGATTGAAACTGCTGCTGGCGGATTATCCGCTGGTTTATTTGCGGAGTAAAGGGGAGGAGACATTTGTCATTGTCATTCAGCCGGCGGCACGGGAATGGCGGTGCGAAGTCGAATTGCCGTTTGCAGCGGCGGAATTAAGTCCGGTACTTGCCGGAAATATCAATGCCGGGATCGCGGACGGAAAAATGTGTTTCTCCGGCGGCGGTACGCAGTACGGTATCTGGCAGATAAAACGATAAACTTCAACGTGTTATATCAATTTACATCGCTGCGGGAAAAATTGAATTTTATTGATAAAAAACCTTGCAAAAAAAGCTTTTGTGTGGTATAATTGTCTGTGTACTGAATTTTTAAACATAATTTATCATATCGAAAGGATTGAAAAATGGCTGAATTGACTGCCGGCATTCTCTCGAAAGACGGGAAAACGTCTTTGCCTGTCGGTGAAGATGTTTACACTGGTAAATCTTATACTTCGCTTTCAGCGGCTGCGGCTGCAAACAGTACGGTTGCGGTTGCCGCAGGAACTTATGCTGATGGAGAGCGGACCAACAAGAGCAACGTGACTGTTATCGGAGAAGTTGATGCTGACGGTAAGCCGTTGGCGGTTTTTTCCGGATATACTAAAACCGATACCGGTTCCGGTGCAGTTCTCTATGTTGCCGGAAAGAGTGAGGTCAAAAATCTGATTTTCAGCGACAATGCTTTTTATGGTGCTACCGCCGGCAGTGCCGGCGGCGGTGCGATGTATGCCGCCGGTACTACCACATTGAATGGGCTGACATTCAGCGGTAATACCAGTACAAATTACGGCGGTGCTCTTTTCTTAAACGGTACGAATGTGCTTGTTAAGGACACTTTGTTCGTTGATAACGTCGGCCGGGTCGGTGGTGCGGTATATTCCGGAGGGACAACAACTTTCAGCGGTTCGACTTTTTCCGGCAACGGCGTGCAATTGTTCGGTGACGCAACAGGTTGTGCCGGGACGGCAATTTATGGCAGTGGTCTCGTAATTGTCAAAGATAACACGATTTTTGACGGCAATATCGGTGCAGCCATTTACATGAATACCGGCTCTTTGACAGTTGATGGAGCTGTTTTCAAAGACAATATCGGCGGTGAGCTCGGCAGTGCGCTTTATATTGTCAGCTCTGCAAAAGGAGGTCACTCGATTCATAACGCCACATTCTCCGGCAACAGTCACTCCGGCAACGCCGGTGTTATTTACATCCAGAATACCGGCAGTGAGGTCAGATTGGGTAATTTGACTTTTGACAGCAACAGAGGAGCGATTATTTCCCGTCAGGGTATCACGATCGACGGAGTGTGGATCCTGAAAAACGCCAGTGATAAAATAGAAGTCGCCGCCTCCGCTTCTGCACCACTTGATATCACGGTTGATTCCGGAGCATTCCTTGGTGAAAATGAGTTGATCGATTGGGTCATTGATGCCAGATTTACCGGCGAGGAATGGCTTACCCGTGGTAATTTTGTTACCGGTGACGGTTACACCACATTCCGGTACAATGAAGACCAGTTTGTGGCAAAAGCCGATGCCGTCATAAATGAAAATGCGGTGATCGTGACCGATAAAACCGGTGTCGGTGAAAGTTACTTTTTTACAAACAATGGTGAAGTTTATCTCGGCAAAAATTACAGTGCCGCTGATGCCGCAGCATCGGGTGAAATTGTTTATGCCGAAACTGCGGCTGGATTTACCGCTTTTGATGCTGCCCATCAGGTGGCGATAGTTACTGACAAAGTTGCCGCCGGCAGTGCTTATATATTCACCTGTAACAAAGAACTCTATTTAGGTACTGCCTATGCTTCACTTGATGATGCGGTGGCAAAAAGTGATACGGTCTATCTTGATAAGATCCTCTCTGATGTCTGGACAGTTCCGTCCGGGGCAAAGGCAGAGATAATTGCTCTGCCCGGTGCCGGATTTATCAATAATACGGAAGAAACCGTATACGGTGCTGTCAATACCAAAAGTAAAGCCAGTACAATCACGTTGAAAAACATGATTTTCCACAACATCACGGCAAATGATACGACGAGCAAACGTCTTATCTGGAGTGAAAATCTTACGTTGTCAGGATGTACTGTCAGTAAAAATTCAAGTACGGCATGCGTCTATATCAACAGCAGCAGTACAATTAAAAATTCACTTTTTACAGGCAATGTATCGAGTTCCGTGATCCAAGTGAATTCAGGAACACTCTCAATTACCGACACGACCATTTGCAATAATACTGGAGAGTATGGTGTCGGTATAGATGTTGTCGCTTCCGGCAAAGTCATATTGTCAGGCGTGACTTTCACCCGGAATACCAGTACCAAGAATGGCGGTATCATCCGCAATCAGGGATATCTGGAAATCGGAACCGGCGGCATTGTGGTTGACAGCAATATCGGCACTAATGAACTGCGGTTTCTCGGTTCCAAAGGCGAAGTGGTGGTCAAAGGATTGATCGAATTGAAAACCGCCAATGATTCCATCGAAAACACCGGAGCCTACGGAGTAACAGTGGACGGAGCCAGTTTTATTACCGGTGATGCGGTTTACGGCAAAGTCGTTGATGCCGTTGCCGGAGCGAAATGGCTGGCGGCCGGCAGTAACGCATTTCTGACCACTGATGGTTACAAAACGTTTGATTTCAATTCAGACCTCTATGTGACTGCCAACGATTATAACTATGCCGGTGCGATCGTTTCCCGGACTTCCGATGAGATTTTTGTTTCCGGCAAGAATCTTTACGGTGTGTATGCCAGTGCAGTCAGCGCGGCGGCAAACGAAACCGTTTTTTATCTTGCTGACGGCAGTTACAATGAAACCGTGCAGATTTCCGGACAGACTGTTGCCGGATTCGGTGAAAACGCGGTTTTTGAAAGCAACTCTTTTGAGTGTACCAGTGATACCGTCAATTACAGCGGCGGTGCGGCAATTCAGGTCATTGGTGGATCGGATAATACGATCAATAACATCACTTTCCGCAATAATCATGTGACCGGAGTCAAAAAGAGCTATGTCGGCGGCGGTGCCTTGCTGATCAAAAACAAATCTATTTTGAATGATTTGGTGTTTGAAAACAATACTGCTGATAAGAATTATGGCGGTGCGATCTATTCGGTGGGAGAATTGCAGATTACCGATAACGTATTTACCGGCAACACCTCCCGCGTCGGCGGTGCCCTGCTCAACGGTGCCAGTTCGGTGATCAAAGGTTCAAAATTCATCAACAACTATGCTTCCGAAAATGGTGCGGCGATCTATGTCAGCCAAACTGTGACTGTGCGGCGGAACGATAAGGGTGAAGGGACTGTTTTTTCCGGTAACAAATCATCCAATTCCGGCGTGATCTATGTCAACAGCGGTTCAGTGGATATCGATGGTGCGACATTCAGCAACAACCTTTCTGCGGCGGTTGCAACCGTGGTCACATCCAAGGGAGTCAATAAAATCTCCGATACACTTTTTGATGGTAATGCGAATAACAAAACAGCCGGTTATGGTGCAGTAAGTATTATCGGCTCCACCATGAATATTTCCGGTTCGACCTTCGCCAGTATCAGCGACGGTATTATCATTAATAATGACTCAAACGTGCTGCCGGTGTTGAATTTCTCCGGAACCAACTGGGTCAATGCCAGTATCAATATCCTTGCCGGTGACTTCAATTTGACTGAAAATGCGGCGATCATTTTCGGAAATACCGACACAATTTCAATCGGTGCGGTAAACTTCTCCACCGGCAATACTCTGACTTTCAACGGTGCGCAGGTCAACTTCACCGATTTGGATGTGGAAGATGTCACCATTGTGGTCAACGGCGCAGATCTCACTGCCGGTGCGGTCGTTGCCGCCGGAGTCAGTGGTGCGCTTGATGATGACAAAGTTATCAATAACA
>JAFVRD010000059.1 GCA_017504435.1 Lentisphaeria bacterium
CGGAGAGGACAACTTCAGATTTGGCGACATGAAGTTCAGTGGCAACAGTATCAGCATCAACATCACCGATGCCGTAAGCGTAACCGGCACCGTAGATGCGGTCGGCGAATTCGCCGCCGGATACGGTGACCACAACCGTTCCCATCTCCGCTGAACCGGTTTTGACCAGCGCGCCGCCGACAAAGAATTTGCTGAACTTACCACCCTGAACTTCGGTATTCACATTTCCGGATGTACGATCAGTACCGACGAAGACAGCTTTGATTTCACCGCCGGTGATGAGACTTTCAGAACCTTCATTGATGAAGTTTTGCTCAATGACAGCACCATCGGAGATAGTGGCTTTTTCTTTCAGCACCAAATTGGTGCCGTCGATCGCCAGTCTCACCTCATCATTGCCGGTGACGATGTCATCAGCGCCGAGAGTTCCGCTGACACCGGTAGCAATGACATCTCCGGCGTTCCGGTCAGTTGCATCAACGGTAATGGAAACATCAGTGGCATTCAAGTTAGCTAAATGGACCGTAGTTTCACCGGAAAAGACAACTGTATTATCATCTCCGCTGAAAGTCAAACTGCCCGAACCGTTCATGACGATTTCGGTATCGTTGTCAAATGTGATCGTCGAATTGGTAATCGTGATTGCGGCGGCATCCTGAATTGAAACAGATGCGTTCAAAACAACTTCAGCATCTTTAAAATCCAATGTACAGCCTTTGCCGACATATATACTGTCACCGGAGGTTAAAAATTTCACTTCGTTGGTAATATAACAGTGTGATATAGCATCCCCTTTGTTTCCGCGCAAGTATATCGCTCCGCCAAAATATGTTGTCCCATCGGCATAAGCGGAAGAATTTCCATCAAAAGTACAATCACTAAGATACAGAGAACTGCCATTATAATCACAAAAAATCGCACCTCCCCAAGGCTGACCACTGGCACTGGCAGTAACTTTATTGCCGGAGAAAGTTGCTCCATTTATATAAACAGTGCCACGATTGTTGATTGCCGCACCGTAGGTTTTGCTTTTAGTTCTTTCAGAACTGATTGAGTTATTGTGGAAAAGAGCCCCTTTGGTATTTCCATTTATATCAATCATAGTTGTGACAGTCAGTGAAGCACCTTCTGCATTGTAAATGACTCCGCCATAAATAAAATTGCTGGATGCAGAATAGAAGTTGTTCTCGGCAAAAGTTCCTCCGCAAATATATGCATTTGATCCATTTGTAAGAGATTTGCTGCTGCCGGTATAATTTACGCCGTTAAGAACCGAATTATCAATGGCTCCAGATACACTTTCAGATACATACGCACTATCGCCGCCGATTTCTGCGCTCTCAATAAAAACCGTACCGTCCGATGATTTTACTTCTGAAATCAAAATCGGCATTTCACTGTCTGAACCATAAATTTTTGCATCATTAACCTGTGCACTCATTTTGTAAATCCCCTTTATAATGAATAATATGCGTACACTTTATATATTACTGCACAATTGCAAAAAAATGAATAGCAAATGATGCTGAAAAGTTTAATAATTATGCTGAAAATGTATTTTTATTGCCATATTAGTTTAATGAGTGCCGTGATTTGTCAAGGGTTTTCCGATGGAGCGTGAATTGTTTAAACGCATGTAACTGGGAGTGCATAAGTATTTTTGTTTGAACAATGTGGAAAAATGTCCCGCATCAGAAAAACCGCATAAGCCGGCAATTTCGGCAATGTTCCATTCGCTGAATTTTATCAGATCAAGTGCCACTGACAACCGGGTGTCCATCAGAAAGTCGGTGAAATTCTGCCCGCATTCGGTAATGAAAAGGTGCGAAAAACGCGAAGGGCTCAAGTAAAAACGTTTTGCCATTTCCTGCAAAGTGATTTTTTCGCCGTAGTGCTGTTCAATATATTTCACCACCTTGGCGATCCGGTGATCCCGGGGGCGTAAATCCGGATGTATCCCCGCCAGAGCCGGACCAAGCGGCAGCAGTAGCTGTTGACACAATCTGCCGAGTGCCAGTGCCCATGTTTCATCAATGACCGGCAAGTCGGCATTATTACGCAAACTGGCACAGGCGAATGGACCGACAAATAAAATTCCGAAAATCTGTTGTGAATCCTGCACCGGAACGATCAATTCCACGGCTCCTGCCGGACAATTCAGCAAAAACGGTTCCCCGCCATGTTCAGCAACAGCCTGCGGCACAGTAACCGAATCATGGCGCCGGCAGATATTCAGTCCGTATTTTTCCTTGATGTGTTTGCAAAAACGACAATTGTGCATGAAAAAATCCGGTGCTGCCCGGGATTCAGTAATGCACAATGCTGAACGCTTCCAGACCGCGCACGTTCCGCTGAGCAAGCGGACATCTGCAAGAATGACAGACAATTTTTCAAAAAACATATCCATTTACATTCCCCCTGCGTATTTATTGCTGCATAGGGAATATAACTGTATTTAGGGTGAAAAGCAAATTTTTTTATGGATAAACAAGTCGTTTTTTTATAACATACAGCATAAAAGTTAAATTTTTCAGCAGTAACGGGTATTTTTTTTTGAAATATATTGAAGTAAATTATACACGTTGAAAGGAAACTGCCGGGGGGCGCAAAGATAAAAAACAAATTGCAGGAATCATGCTGCGGTTTGAGCGTCCCGGCGCGATGGGATGCCGGTAAATGCTGTTTTTTTATTCAGTTGAAAAATATATCAGGAGGGTGAACTGTAATGGGAAAATTATGTAAAATCATGATGAGTAAAAGAAACTTTACTTTGATCGAATTGCTTGTGAGCAAAACTTGTCAAATATGTGTTTCGTTGTTGTTTCACCTGAAAACTTTGTCGATTTTTGCGACAAACTGGAGCAAAAGTACCTCGCTTTTCTTGAAAAGGAGAGAGGGTTTGGGAGAGGGGAAAAACCTCTTTTCC
>JAFVRD010000060.1 GCA_017504435.1 Lentisphaeria bacterium
CAGGATTTCATCACATTGAGTCAAAGCAGAGCAAACGCCATAAAGCGCGGACAAACCCGTAACAAAAAGCGGCTTATGCCGCCGCTGGGGGGATGCAAGGGGGGCGGCGTGAGCGCCCCTTTGCAAAAAACGGTGTATGGCGGTTAATCACTTGACAAATCTACGGCCACATTCGCAGTCGGGTACGTATGTACACTCCTGCTAATTTGCCTTGATTTATCATCGACCTTACCACGCCATACACCGTTTTATAAAAGCATGCGGTCTGCGCGTTCGGCGTTCCCCGCCTCGCATCCGCGTGCAAATAAGCGCGGGGAGACTGTAAAAAACACTGGAATTCCATACCATGCGAAGCAGTCTCCCGGTTGGAGAGCGAAAAGCGGAGCGTTTTGCTGAGGGGTACGGGGAAACTTCCCCGGGTGCGGCAAGCCGTGATGAAAGACAAGTCCCTCTTTCCTCAGAAAAGAGGGAAGAGGGCGCAGGATTTCATCATGCAAGACATCAATGCCCGTATCATAGTCGCGGTGGAAGCTGCAATGATAAAAACTGCAGAAATGACCTTCTGATGCTTGAATATGGTGAAAAAAAGCTTAAATTGACATTGCAGCGAGATTTATTGCAATGAGGTGAATATGAAAAAAAACATATTTTGGTGCATTTCCAGTTGTATAATGATCCTGTGTGGTTGTCAGGATGATCCGGGGATACCGGCAGTGAAAAATTTTCAATTGGAGCGTTATATGGGTAAATGGTATGAGATCGCCCGTCTGCCCAATCGTTTTGAGTGCGGTATGAGAAATGTGTCCACGGTGTATACATTGCAGAAAAATGGTATGGTCAAGGTTTTCAATCATGGTATCAAAGGTGACCGCTGTATAAATATATCCGGGTATGCAAAACCGGCAGGAAATATCGGCTCCGGAGATTTGAAAGTTTCTTTTTTCCGTCCGTTTTACGGAATGTATCGGATCATAAAACTTGCTCCGGATTATTCATACAGCATTGTTGTCGGCGGCAGCCGGGATTATTTATGGATATTGGGGCGCAAACCGGAGCTGTTTCCGGCTGAAAAACAAAATATCATAGAATTTTTACACCGACACCGATTTCCCGTAGATGAACTTATCTGGTCATGGCAGAGTCCGGTAAGGATGCCGTAATATATTGTTAAAACGGTTCTTTAAATTAGGTTGTGTACTAAACATAGACTGACTTTTCTGCAGCGGAACGATACAGCCTTCAACTTCAATCTGTCACGCAAATAAATTGCGTGACTTCGTTTCCGGCAGGAGGTGTCGGCTTTCTCCGACATGACTGCCTGCGGCAAATATTTCGCCGCTTACGGCGGCGCCCCGCCGTCATCGCGGACAAATAAAAAGCCGCCTTGTCCCGGCGCAGCCTTGGCGGAGCCGGATGGACCGCGTCCGGGTAGCACCCGGTGGCATATTTTATCTTTTTTATCAGTACTCTTTTAGTACAGTTCTTTAAATTATAGAAAATGGGGCTGTCGCCTGACAGGCAACAGCCCCATGAAATACGGAGTTCTTTTCAGCGGTTCCGCAAATCAGTGCGGCGGATCTTGCCGCTGGAAGTTTTAGGCAGACTGTCGATGAATTCGATCAGACGGGGATATTTGTACGGGGCGGTATGCGCCTTGACATAATCCTGAATTTCTTTTTTGAGTTCATCGCTGGGAGTCGTTCCTTTGGTCAGCATGATCCACGCTTTGATCACCTGACCGCGCACCGGATCGGGGGCACCGGTTACGGCACATTCCAGTACATACGGCAATTCCATGATGACGCTTTCGACTTCAAACGGTCCGATACGGTAACCGGAGGTTTTGATGACATCATCACTGCGTCCGACGTACCAGTAATATCCGTTTTCGTCGCACCATGCCACGTCTCCGGTGTGGTAAAATCCGTCATGCCACGCTTCGGCAGTACGTTCCGGGTCATTGTTGTAGCAGCAGAAAAGTCCGGGGATCTTGTCAACTCCATCGGTTTTGATACAGATTTCTCCGGTCTGACCTGCCGGAACCGGATTGCCGTCGGCATCAAGCAATACGATCGGGTATTGCGGGCTGGGACGTCCCATGGAACCCGGCTGCGGAGTGGTGCCGACCAGATTTCCCAGAGACATGGTGGTCTCCGTCTGACCGAAAGCTTCCATGATCTTGAGTCCGGTGGCATCGTAGAATTGCTGGAATACTTCCGGATTCAGTGCTTCACCGGCAGTTGCGGCGTATTTGAGCGATGAAAAATCATATTTACTCAAATCTTCCTTGATGAAAAACCGGTACATCGTCGGCGGCGCACAGAATGTGGAAATATTATGCTTTTTGAACAGCGGCAATATCTCATTGGCATGGAACCGGTCAAAATCAAACACCAGTACTGATGCTTCGCAGAGCCACTGACCGTAATGTTTGCCCCATGCAGATTTTCCCCAACCGGTATCGCTGATGGTAAAGTGAAGTTCACCCGGCTGGACATTGAGCCACCATCTGGCGGTAAGGATATGTCCTAATGGATAAGCATGGTCATGCAGTACCATTTTTGGATATCCGGAAGTTCCGCTGCTGAAAAACATCAGCATGGGATCGGTGACTTTGAGATCGGCAGGCCGGGGGAATTGGGTCGGAAAATCTTTGATGGCATTGTCAAAATCCAGCCAATTTTCATGTTTGCCGTTGACACAGAGTTTGAATTCAACCGTCGGAGAACTTTTTACTGCCTCATTGACCGAATCGATCACATCCTGATCGCTGGTAGTGACGACCATGCGGACACCGGCACTGTTGAGACGGTATTCGATATCTTTTGCCAACAGCTGATTGGGGGCGGGGATCGCAATCGCGCCGATCCGGTGCAAGGCATTGATGACGTACCAATACTGATAATGCCGTTTCAAAATCAGCAGAACTTTGTCACCTTTTTTGATCCCCAAACTGGTGAAATAATTTGCCGCTTGATGGGAGAGTTCCGATATTTCTTTGAACGAGAAATCACGAACAACGCTCTGATCAGCGGAAATATAACGCATCGCCCGGGCATCGGGAGATTTTTCAGCCAGTACATCCAGTACATCGTAGGAGAAGTTGAAGTTTTCCGGGATGTTGAATTTTACCGCCTGCAGCAGACCGTTTTCATCCAGAGTTTCATCCATGAACCGGTGGTAGAGCAATTCGCTTTTTTCGCTCTGGATACCCGTGGAAACTGTTTCCACCGGAACCGGCAGGGAACTGTCCTGAGATTTCATCACGACGGCAAGGAAAAGACAATCTTCACCGCCGGCGGCAACCATTCCGTGGGGGTGACGGGAGTCATAATAAACACTGTCACCTGCCTCCAGAATTTCGATTTTATCTTCCAGCTGGACTTTGAGTTTGCCCTGCAATACATAGTCAAACTCCTGTCCGGCATGGGTGGATAAGTGTACCTGAGCATCATCTCCGGTAAAGGGAGCCCGGACGACGAAAGGTTCCGCCATACGGTTTTTCATTTGAGCCGCCTGATGGAAATATTCAAAATCCGGACGGCGGTCGACTTTGGTACCGGTGACTTTGCGGGTCAGGGTGTAGAAACTCAGCCTGGGAGATTCGCCGGATATCAAAGCGTTGATATCCATGCCGAAACGTTCGGCAGTTTTGAGCAGAAACGAAAAGGACGTATCGGCATCGCCGTTTTCATGCCGGAGGTATTCCTCCTCGGTAATGTTGTGCAGAATCGCCATCTCACGAATGCTGATACCGAGCGCTTTGCGCGCTTCGCAAATTCGCTTGCCCGTGAGTTTGAGCTGTTCTGTTACATCACCGCCGCCAAATACATTGGCTGGCACATTTTCCTGTTTCTCTGCCATTTTTTTACCTCTTTAGTTTATAATAACCAGAACCTTACTGATTATCTTGCATTTTTTTGTATTTCATGTACCGTTCCTGAGCAAGTTTTTCACCCTGAGTAAAGAACTGTTCCGCGTTTTCCGGAAAAGTCCGTTTCAATGCCGCATAACGGGTTTCACCGGCGAGGAAATCGGTGTACGCCGCAGTCGGGGCTTTGGAATCAAGGGTGAATGGTTTTTCATTATCCGGATTGTAACGGTACAATATCCAATATCCGGCATCCACGGCGCGTTTCATCTCCTCCTGCGCTCCACCCATACCGCATTTCAAACCATGCGACAGGCACGGAGTATAAGCGATGATGACGGAAGGACCATTGAAGTTTTCCGCTTCACGGATCGCTTTGAGCAATTGATTCGGGTCAGCTCCCATTGCTACCTGAGCGACATACACATTGCCGTAAGTCATGAAAATACTGCCCAAATCTTTTTTGGGACTGTTTTTTCCGGAACTGGCAAATTGTGCCACTGCACCAAGCGGGGTCGCTTTGGAGGATTGACCGCCGGTATTGGAATATACTTCGGTATCCACGATCAGCACATTGATATTCTCACCGCTGGCGACCACATGATCCAGTCCGCCGAAACCGATATCATACGCCCAGCCGTCGCCGCCGAACATCCAGAAGGTTTTTTTTGCCAGCATGTCGGCATGTTTCAAAATTTCCTGAGTCAACGGAGTGCTGTTGTTTTCTTTCAGGATCGCGGTCAATTTATCTGCCGCAAGCCGGGATGCGTTGACATCATCAAAGGCATCCAGAAATTCCTGTGCGGCGGTTTTTACAATTTCAGAAACGTCACTGTTCAGCAATTCGGCGACCCGCATTCTGGCTTTGCTGCGCTGCTGTTTTACCGAAAGAGCCATGCCGAGCGAAAATTCAGCATTATTTTCAAAGAGCGAATTGCTCCATGCCGGACCGCGTCCCTGACGATTGACCGTGTAGGGTATTCCCGGCATCGGAGAGCCCCATGCCTGAGAACATCCGGTCGCGTTTGCCCAATAGACGTGATCTCCGAAAAGCTGAGTCAACAATTTGGCATAAGGCGTTTCTCCGCATCCGGCACAGGCGGCTGAAAATTCCAGCATCGGCTGCCGGAATTGACTGCCTTTTACCGTCCAGACGTCGAAAATATCACCTTTATCAGAGAGCTTCAGCGCATATTCCCATTTTTCGCTTTGCATGCCGGTCAGACGGGCAGATTCCATGTGCAAAGCTTTTTCTTTCGCCGGGCAGGCATTGACGCACGCTCCGCAGCCGGTGCAATCTGCAAAACTGGTCTGAAGCGTGAAATACAATCCTGCTTTGCTGCGGACTTCCAGCGTATCAAAACCCTCCGGTTTGGCGGCGTTTTCCGCTTCATTGAGCAAAAACGGACGGATGACAGCATGGGGACAGACCAACGAACAGCGGTTGCATTGCAGGCATTTGCTGCTTTCCCATACCGGGACTTTTACGGCGATACCCCGTTTTTCCCATGCGGTCAAGCCCATATCGATCACGCCGTCTTCATAACCTTTGAATGCGCTGACCGGCAGATCATCACCTTTCTGGCGGTTGATGGGATCGGTAATATTTTTGACGACATCCGGGCGGTCGGCACCGGTTGAATCATCATCATCTGCGGCATTGCGCCATGCTGCCGGGATCGCGAACTCTTTTACCGCTTTTGCACCGGCATCAATAGCGGCACAGTTGCGTGCGACGACCTCATCACCTTTGGCAAAATAGGTACGTTTGGCGAGATCTTTCATGTAACGGTCGGCATCTTCACCCGGAATAATATTGACCAGATGGAAAAATGCCGATTGCAGAACCAGATTGTAGTGATTCCCCAAGCCCAGTTCCGCAGCGATATTCACCGCATCGATCATATACATGCGGATATTTTTCTCTGCCAGGAGCCGTTTCGCCCTGCCGGGGATAAGGTTTTCCAACCCGTCGGCATCCAAAGAGGTGTTGAGCAGAAGAATACCGTTTTCTTTCAATTCTCCGGCTACATCATACTGCCGGATATAAGTTTCGTTATGACAGCCGATGAAATCGGCATATTTTACATAGTAGGATGAACGGATCGGTTTGTCACCGAAACGCAGATGGGATTTGGTCACGCCGAAAGATTTTTTGGCATCATATTCAAAATATGCCTGAGCAAATTTTGAGGTGTGAGAATTGATGATCTCCACGGTGCTTTTGTTGGCACCGACTGTTCCGTCAGAACCCAGGCCCCAGAATTTGCAGCAGACCTGTTCCGCATCATCGGGATAGAGAATACCTTTTACCGGCAGGGACAAATTGGTCACATCATCCTCAATACCGATCGTGAAATTGCCGTGCGGCATATCTGACTTGAGGTGATCGTAAACGGCTTTGATTTGAGCCGGATCGACATCTTTGCTGGACAGTCCGTATCTGCCGCCAATAACTTTGACCGGTAATCCGGCTTGAGAGGTGACGGTGCAGACATCTTGAAACAGCGGTTCCCCCGCACTGCCCATTTCTTTGCAGCGGTCAAGCACGGCGATTTTTTTGACACTGGCCGGCAATGCGGCAAGCAGTTGTTCCGCCGGGAACGGGCGATAGAGACGGATTTGCAGAAATCCGCATTTTTCGCCACCGGCATTGAGGTGATCGACGGTTTCTTTTATCGCTCCGGAAACCGAACCCATGGCCACGATTACCCGGTCGGCATCCGGCGCACCGTAATAGTCGACCAGATGATAATTTCTGCCGGTGATATCGCTGATTTTGTCCATGTATCTCTGCACAATGGCAGGCAATTCACTGTAAAAACGGTTGTTGGCTTCGCGCACCTGGAAGAATATATCACCGTTCTGCACCGTGGCACGAAGACGGGGATGTTCCGGGTTGAGAGCTTGAGCGCGGAACGCATCAACTGCGTCAAAATCCATCAGCTCTGCAAAAGTTTCATAAGGCAGAGCCTCCACCTTGCTCATTTCGTGAGAGGTGCGGAAACCGTCAAAAAAGTGGAGAAACGGTATTCTGCCTTTGACTGCGGCAAGGTGAGCAACCGGAGCAAGATCCATGATCTC
The DNA here is from genome assembly GCA_017504435.1 of Lentisphaeria bacterium. Classification (GTDB taxonomy): domain Bacteria; phylum Verrucomicrobiota; class Lentisphaeria; order Victivallales; family Victivallaceae; genus UBA1784. The sequence continues at coordinate 6,956 of JAFVRD010000060.1, forward strand.
CTGTGAATTGGCAGTAGAGAGCATGGCAAATCCGGTTTGCCGGCAATTCATCACGTCCGAATGGTCGCCGAAAATAGACAAAGCATGAGTTCCTACTGTACGGGATGCCACATGCAGTACTCCGGGCAGACGTTCTCCGGCGATCCGGTGCATGACCGGGATCATCAGCAGCAATCCCTGCGAGGAGGTGAAAGTAGTGGACAATGCACCGGTTTCCAGAGAACCGTGAATGGCACCGGCAGCACCGGCTTCAGATTCCATTTCCACCAGGGTGACGGTTTGTCCGAAAATATTTTTTTTACCTTTTGCGCTCCAGGCATCGGTTTTACCTGCCATCGGCGAACTGGGGGTGATCGGATAGATCGCCGCTACTTCTGTAAAAGCATAGGCAACGTAAGCACATGCTTCATTACCGTCCATCGTGACAAAATTCGGAGTATTATGCTCTGACATGAAAAAATCCTTTCTCTTGGCAAGCACAGTGTTATTCAGCGACAATGCCTTCTGCTTGAGCGATATTGAGCCGTTTGGCGGCATCTTCGCGCATTTTGTATTTGAGGATCTTTCCGGCGGCATTCTGCGGGAACGCTTCTACAAAGTCGATATAACGCGGCACTTTGTGTTTTGCCATATTTTTACGGACATAATCCTGCAATTCTTCAACGGTCATTTTTTCTCCGGGTTTAAGGATCACTGCGGCGAGGATCTCCTCTCCGAGTGCCTTATCCGGAATACCGATGACCTGGACATCTTCAACTTTGGGATGAGTATAGATGAATTCTTCGATTTCTTTTGGATAAATATTCTCACCGCCGCGGATGATCATATCTTTGAGCCGTCCGGTGATCCGGTAATTGCCGTCCGGATTCCGCAATGCCAAGTCTCCGGTATGCAGCCATCCCTCACTGTCAATGGCCGCCGCCGTTTCTTTGGGCATTTTGTAGTATCCTTTCATGACATGATAACCGCGGGTGACGAATTCACCGATCTGGTCATCGGGCAGATCCCGTCCGGTTTCCGGATCGACGATCTTATTTTCGATTTCCGGCAGATCGCATCCGACTGTGGCGACCCGGACTTCCAGAGAATCGGTGGATTTACTCATGGTACATCCCGGGGATGCTTCGGTCTGACCGTAGACAATGGTGATCTCGGTCATGTGCATTTTGTCGATAACGTCCTGCATCACCGCGACAGGGCAGGGGGAACCTGCCATGATACCGGTACGCATGCAGGAGAAATCCGTATTGGGGAAATCCGGATGTCCCAACAGGGCGATAAACATGGTCGGTACGCCGTGGAAACAGGTGATTTTTTCCCGGTCGATGCAGGCCAAAGCCGGTTTTGCTGAGAAATACGGCAGCGGCAGCAGTGTCGCTCCGTGGGTCATGGATGCGGTCATTGCCAGAACCATTCCGAAACAGTGGAACATCGGTACTTCGATCATCATCCGGTCGGCAGTGGAAAGATCCATGCGGTCACCGATACATTTACCGTTATTGACCACTCCGTAATGGGTCAGCATCACACCTTTGGGGAATCCGGTCGTTCCGCTGGTATACTGCATATTGCAGACATCATGGATATCGACGGCATCGGCACGGCGGAGCAATTCCTCATGCGGTACACTTTTGGCACGGAGCAGGGCATCTTCCCAGGTGATCGCGCCTTGCTGACGGTATCCCACGGTGATCACATTGCGCAGGAAAGGCAGACGTTTGGCATGAAGCTGCGCGCCGGGACGGGTTTGAGCCATTTCCGGACAGAGTTCAGCAATGATCCCGGCATAGTTGGAATCCCGCCATTTTTCTTCGAGGATCAAGGTGTGAGTATCAGATTGTTTAAGCAGATACTCTGCTTCGGCGATCTTGTATGCGGTATTGACCGTGACCAGCACTGCTCCGATTTTGGTAGTCGCCCAGAATGCGATATACCATTGGGGCAGATTGGTCATCCAGACCGCCACATGACTGCCGGGTTTTACCCCCAATGCGATCAGAGAACGGGCGAATTGATCCACATCATCGCGGAATTCGGAATAGGTACGGGTGTAGTCCAGCGTTGTGTATTTGAATGCCAGATGATCCGGGAACTCTTTGACCATGGTGTCCAGAACCTGAGAAAACGTTTTCTCGATCAAAGTCTCTTTTTTCCAGACATATTTGCCGGTACGGGTATTGTTGTCATAAAGCGGCTGTTTTGCCCGTGCCAATTCAAACTGCCCCATGTAACTGACAAAGTGCGGGAAAATAATATCAATATCGCTGACTTCATCCCATTCCGGAGCCCATTCAATAGAGATAAATCCATCGTAATTGACCGATTTCAGGGCGTTCATCACCGTATTTACCGGCAGCGAACCTTCACCGATAAGGGAGTGTTTGTCAAGACTTTCAGAATCCTTGACATGGACATGACGGATATATGCACCGAGATTTTTGACCGTGGTTTCCGGCATTTCGTTGTGGATGCGGAAAGGATAGTGCAGATCCCAGAGCGCAGCGAGCGTATCGCTGATGAATTCTTCAAAAAGCTCCCGCAATTTGGCGGTATCGGCAAAGAATCCCACCGTTTCGATCAGCAAAACTGTGCCGTTGCGTTCTGCCAACGGCAGTGCCCTGGTGATGAATTCTTTAGCTGCTGCTGCCGCCGCTTCATCATTTCCGGCAGTGCGGATGCGGATGAACGGCGCATGAAGCCGTTTGGCGGCATCCAGTACCAATGCAAGTTCATCCAAAGCTGTTTGAATATCTCCGGCGATATCGGCAACCAGGTCGATACATGAAATATTGAGCCGTTTTTCAATGAGTCTGCGGTAAATGGCAGTGGTTTTTCCCGGTTCTGCAGGATCGAGAACCGCTTTTACATCATGTATTTCTATGCCGCTGAAACGGTATTCCGCGGCGATATCGATAAACTGGTCAAAAGTGTAATTCTGCCAGTAATTAGTGGAAAATGAGAGTTTCATGATCAATTATTTTCTTCGTAACAGATTTTATTCAAAGCGTCGACATAGGCACGGATACCGGCACCGATGATATCAGTGGAAATTCCCTTGCCGGAGTACAGTTTGCCGTTGGAACGGAGTTTGACGATACTTGAACCAATAGCCTCACGTCCTTCGGTGACTGCGGTGATCTGGAAGTCATCCAGTTCAAAATGGCGTCCGAGGATATTTTCAATGGAAAGAAATGCGGCATCGATCGGCCCGTCTCCCATGCTGAATCCCTGAACTTCTTCACCGTTTTTCTCCATTACGACATGTGCCATGGAAGTGATTATGTTACCGCTGTTGATAACGAAACTTTTTAAGACATAAGTCGGCGGCACCTGCATTGCTGCAGTGGCGATGATCGCATCCAGATCTTTGGCACCGACCTCTTTTTTCTGGGCGATGCGCAAAAATTCCTCATAGACATTGGTCAAGTCTTCGGCAGAGAGTTCATAGCCGAGTTTTTTTACTGCCTCGCCGATCACGGACATATTGTCTGAAGCAGAAAATTTCCAATCGCCGTCATGATCTGCCGCCGGAACGTGTTTTTCCGGAGCCGGCAGATTTCTGCCGGAGACCATAACCGATATCTGTTGAACGAGTTTTTCACATGCCGTACGGTTGATCGAATCGGTCACATCCAGTTCCGCACCTTTGGTACGGAGGATATCTGCGATATCTCCCAATGACAATTTGCCGTTAACACCCACCGCAGTTTTTATCTGTTTTGCACCGGCGCGCAAACATGCCACTGCACAGGCCGGAGCCATGTGCAACTCATCTGAGCACTCTACAGAAAGAGTGACATGTTCCGGCAATCCGGCTTTGATACCGGAAATGAATTTGCCGATTTCATCAGGCAGCATCAGCCCGGCGGAATCACAAACCGTTATGATATCTGCGCCGGCTTCAACCGCTTTGGCGATCGCCGCGTTGAGAAACTCCTGTTCCGCCCGGGTGGCATCGGCAAAAGAAACTTCCGCTTCGATTCCGGCGGCTTTGATCTTGCCGGTGATCTCGGCGATTTTTTCCAACACAACGGCCGGTTTCAGATGGCAATGGTATTCCATTTGTACCGCAGAAACCGGGGCAATGATATTGATACGCGGGCGGGCGGCTTTTTTTACCGCTTCGACCGTGATATCGAGCAACGCTCCATCCAGCGGCAAAGTACAACTGATGACTCTTTTGGATGCCAGCGGAGCGATCGTATGCAGGAGCAGAATATCGGATTTGCCGTTAAGAAGCGGAGCCGTCTCAATGACATCGACACACAATCGGTCGAGCAATTTAACGATCTCGATCTTCTCTTTGAACCCCAGCGTACATCCTGCCGGGGCGCATACCCGGAGTGTCGCATCGGCAACGGCAGTTTTGTTCATTTTTTTTCGACTCCTTATTATTGAACAAGTTAGTTTTTGAACAGCTAACTGTAATTTAATAATATACATCGTAAAAAATTTTTTTACAAGCGTATCGAGTTGGTTTTACCAAAAAAATCAATATTTTCTGTTCCGCTTGAAACACCCCGGAGCAGCACCGTGATACTTGCGGAAAACTTTGCAGAAATATCCGCAATCCATGAATCCGCATGCGGCAGCAGCTTCTTTTACAGAAAGGTTCTCATTTTGAAGTTTCCGCAAAGCCATATCCATCCGCAGTGAAAGAAGATATTCGTGCGGGGTGCATCCGGTATGTTCTTTGAATATCCTGCAAAAATGACTGCGGCTGAATCCGGTGAAGTCAGCCATATCTTCCAGCGAGATCTCCCGGTGCAGATTGGCAAGCAGATAAAGGTGGATCTGCCGGATAATGCTGTGAGCGCAGCTGTCGTTCCGGCTGTTGCACCCATTGACCAGCGACATCATGAATTCATACGCCTGTTTACTGGCATTTGTTCCGGACAGGGCGCGGTTTTCCATATTGGTGCGGATGATCTCCCATGCCAGATCCACGGTGGCGGCAGTTGCATAATTGCGGGAAACATCACCGGATATCTTTCGTAATTCTGAGGCGATACGCAAAGATTCACTGCCTTGAATGGAAATAAACAAAAATTCCCAGAAGCCGGGATTTTCCGGGCGGTAATAAATGTGTTTTTCCGGAATGGTCAGCAGAAAAGCTTCTCCGGGGCGGATATATTTGATTTCATTATTGATTTCCAACGCGCCGCATCCGGCGATGGTATATTGCCACAGTACCAGCGGGTGACTTCCGCGGTTCATCCCGTTCCAACGGTAAGAAGCCTCCGATGTCCGTTGATGTCCGCACCAGTACACCATTACATCCAGCGGGACGCCGGAACCGGTGGGAATACATGGAGCATTGTGGCAAAAATCAGGTTTTGATTTCATAAAAGTTCCTCTGATAAAGAGAGTGCGTTGATACCCCAATGATCATAATGTACATCTACTATTTTATAAATCAAGTTCAAATGTTGCGGCCTGCTCTCCACAGCTCAATAAAATTGAGCGGCGGAGAGAAAAATCTGTTCTTCTGAAAATCCACCCCTTTTGCTTGTCCCGCCATAGCTATTTGAGCGGCGGCGGAAGGGTAAATTGTCTCGACACGGGGAGGTGATAAGCGTTCCTCAAACCGAGCAAGAGGACATCAACTTTTCGACCATCGACTTTAAGGTGGTCATTTGATTTTAATTCCGAAATCATCCGGTATTTTCCTGACATAAATCACGCCGCTTCGGAATAATATTCGGAATTATTCCGCATCCATAGTATATCTGAAACACTCTTTCAGGGGAAGAATTCCAGTCGAAAGTCAGTCATGTTTTTGATTTACTTTCGACAGAAATATTTTGACCGACCTCACCGCTCCCATTGAAAAAGTAATTTTCTGCTGCTTCTCCGACTCCGAAATCTACCGTGCGATTTGCAAAAAAATTTGCAATTTTTTTAATTAAAATACGAGAGTGGACGCAAAAAGTCCACTTGCATGGAGTATATTATGTTTCTGTAATAACTGAAATATTTGTATATGGCTGTTTAACATCATCGGGTGTAGCTCAGCGGTCAGAGCAGCAGAAGAGCGAGGATCGTCATTGAGAACACATTTGGGTAAGTGTTACAATGCAGGCTTTGCCGTCCTCTGCGCTGCGTGTGGCTGGTTCGACTCCAGTACCCGATGCCCATTTAACAGAAGTAGAGGTTAGTGCGTATTCAGGTGTTGTCCTGGTGCGGCTTTCCGGTGACATGATGAAATAGCTCTGCACCTCACGCCCATTCTATTCGGCTCTACTCGGATAGAACACCGCCTCACCGGTGACGGTGAACGCGGGGAGCCAAGCGGGCTGACTTAAGTGTCAGTCTTGAACCCGCTTGGCTTTTTTTATTGATATAAAAGTTCTTTTACAATATCCCGAAAAGTTCCATTTGCTCCTTCCACGAATAGGGCCATGATCCGTTGGATTGCAATGGCAATTTATACTTCGAAACTCCGGAAGAAGCCATCGCTGATGAGCAAATGCAGAAAGCTCGTGCAATAGGCGGATACAGGACTGAACGCTGTTTTTCCATTCCGGGAGGGTGGGATTATTACGAAGTTGTTTTTGATGAAAATAATATTGCTGTTTCTCAGAAAATTACTTCTTATTTTGATGGACCGTAAGATGTCATTCTGCTCAGCAAAAATCAAACAGAGTCTTCTGTGTGATGCTGCCGATTGAATAACTGCTGTAATTGAAAATAATACAAAGAGTGTTATTTCATTTGTTCTGTTACTTGATTTTCAAACTTCGCAAATTCCATAACGGACACGCAGCAGTTTAATTTGCAGCATTGCGTATTTCGTTGAGGCGGGCGAGGAATTGTTCCCGGACGATCAGCAAATTTACTTTCATCCGGCTGGTATGATGCTGCAGAGCCGGCAGGACTTTACCGATTTCATCCAGCATGAAGGTCAATTCTGCCAAATCCAGCAGCGACCGTTTGCCCAGAGTGATCAGGAGAGCCGGCGCGCAATCCTTTTCCGGTTCAGTGAAATCTGCACACCGGGCCAGCAGTTTGGCAAATGCGCAGTTTATACCCATGCCGAAAGACAGAAATTTCAGCGGCAGTTCCGAGGCAAAAATCACATTCCACTCCACACACATCCGGTCAATGGCATCGACCGGGGCAAAACATGACGGATGGCGTTCCGGAGGTGGATTTTCTTCATCATCCTGATCGTGTTCTTTCAACCATTCCAGTAACGCCGGATTACAGCTTGCCGGAACCGGATCGCTCGGCGTTGCTGTGCCGATTGGGAAGTCTGCTTCTTCGGCTGGCAAATCAAGGCAATAAACCAAACCATGGTAAAACCGGGCTATCCGGCTTTCATATTGCCGGAGCTCCCGTTCCCATTGAAATTCATCCCAATCGTTTCTGTGTGTCATCACAAAAATTCCGGTCAACCTTTGATACGTTCGCCCCAGAGGGTTTCAAGTTGATATTTTTCTCTGATTTCCGGCAGCATCAGATGCACGATGACATCACCGAAATCAATAAGAGCCCAACCGCCGGATGCCGAATCATCACCGGCAGAGAGTTTGCGCAGCTGATAAACCTCCCGAACCTGCCGTTCGATATAACCTGCAAGGGCATTCAGATGCGGTTCAGAATTGGCTGTCGCCACCACGAAAAAGTCAGCAATGCTGGAATTTTCTCCCAACGGCAGGATAACCGGATTTTCCGCGATTTTATCTTCCGCGCATTTGATACAGAATTCTGCCAATTCTCTGGCTTTTTCGATACGGGTGTTTTCAGTGGTCATACTCATCCTTTTTTATTTTGATACAATCTGTGTTCTTCAATATATCCGGCTACTTCAGCAGTCAAACCGGTTCTGCTTATAATATTGCCCATGGAACTGTTTTTTTCCATTGAATTTCTTACTTCACTTGAAGATATTTCAAAAAAAGTTCCCGGGATTTGGGAATCAAAGAGTTTTCCGGCATTTTTTTTATCCCAGAAACGGCATAAATATTCCCAGGATACCGGACAATTGTTTCTGGGGTAGGTGATGATCCCGAATTCATCTACCAGTTCTCCGGCGTGATACCATGTGTGCAGATTCATCAGACTGTCAGCTCCAATAAGCAATAAATAGTTTTCTCCGGTCATTTCTCTGAGTTTCCTCAGAATGGTCAGGGTATATGATGGAGAGAGCTGCAATTGATTTTCAAAATCCGATGCACTCATGTTTTTTTCTCCGGCGATCAGCAGCTGCACCATTGCCAGACGATGTATAAATGGTGCGCGTCCGGTGTTTTGCTTATGCGGCGGCAGAAAACCTGGAAACCAGACGACTTCATCGCATTTGCCGCTGGCAATGGCGGCACGTGCCACACCGAGGTGTCCGGGGTGCGGTGGATCAAAACTGCCGCCGAAAAAAGCCTTCAGAGTCATAAAAATCCTTTCTGATTACACTGTCTGATGCTTAAAGTAGTGTTTTTTTTCTAAAAATCAACTGAAAAGATTGAACTTTTTGCAGTGAAATGTTATCTTTAATAGGTGTACAGTTGTTTTGTTGGAAAAATTTCGGGATCGCATTATGAAAAAAATGTCGCTTTTGCTTTTGCCGTTGTTGTTGTTTTGCGGATGTCATTCCGATCAGTACTATCAGAATGAGGCTGTTGAACGGGCCAGACGTTTTTTGCTGGAAAACAGCACTGATCTTACCTCGGAACAGATAAATTTTGTCCGGTTTAACACTCCGATTTTGCTTCATGCTCCGGTGTTAAGCAAAAAAGTATCTTCAGATATTGTCAAAATCCCTGTTGAATTGCATCAGATATGTGTGTCATGGATGATTCCCGGCAAAGAAGAAACGTATATGGTTTTCGGAGTTTCCACTCCCCGGATGAGAGATTGGCAACCTGAACGGATCATCCGCAAAAGTATAGAAAAGGAAGTCGCGGTTATGCCGTCTGCGGCCGGTCGTTGTATTTCATACGCCAGAAACAACTTTTTTGAGGAGTTGACTTTGGAGGAATACAATATGTTGCGTTATACCAAACCGTATCTTTACAGCACGGATTTTGATCTTAACGTAGATCCGACCGGTCAAATTCCGGAGGCGGAATTGATCGGTTTAAGAAAAGGTGTTGCCGCGAAACGTCAATATTCAGTGGTGTGGAAACTGCCGAAACGGAATTTGGTCTTTTCCGGATGGGGGTACGATAATTTTGCCAATTGGGATATTGCAATGGTCGGATTCATGGATGATGCGGAATTTTCTAAACATGCGCTGCTCGAATTGATGATGCCGGATGATTTTTACAAATCCTTCCCGGCAGAAAAAGAGATGCCGCTCCAGGCGGAATCCATTTCGAACCATAATGCTGAAAATATTTTGGAATCGGATGATGAATCCGCATCTGCGGCAAATGAGTCTGCCCCGGTCGCAAATGGATCTGCCTCCGCAGTAAAAGAGGGCGTACCCGTGGTAAATGAATCTGCTCCGGAGCAGAAAGAAAAACAGGAGATGAAATAAATGCTGTTCAGCATGACCGGCTTCGGCAAAGGAGAGTGCGCCTGCGGAGATAGAGGTGTACTCAGTGTGCAAATATCTTCCGTGAACCGCAAACAGTTTGAATTGCGCTGTTCACTGCCGTCAGAGTTGGCTTCTGCAGAGGTCAACGCCAGAAAAATCATTGCGGAAACGGTATCCCGGGGTGCGGTGCAGCTGCGCTGTTTATTTACGGCTTCTTCATCCGGAAACGGCAAATGCCGGTTGAATACCGCATTGCTGGATGAACTTATCCGGGAGTGCCGGGCGGCCCGGGTGCGCGGTAATCTTTCCGGCGAGGTCAATGTGGAACAATTGCTGGTGCTGCCCGGTGTTTTGACATCACCGGGGCAAAATGATGATTCCCGGGAGCTGTATCAAGCATTTGAAAAAGCTCTGCGTCTGGCATTGGCTGACTATAATGCCATGCGGATCCGGGAAGGCGAAGCATTGAAAAGCGATTTGCTGAACCGGCTTGAGAAACTTGAGAATATCCACCGTGAATTGGCAAAGGCAAGTGAAGGTTATCCGGATGCGGCAAAACAACGGCTGCTGGCCCGCTTGGAAGCGGAAAAATTGCCGGTTTCAGCTGATGATCCGGCATTGCTCAAAGAATTGCTGTTTTACGTTGACCGCGGAGATGTCACGGAGGAGTTGACCCGGTTGAGCAGTCATTTTCAGCAATTCCGGAACTTTTTGGAATCAGATGGTCCGGTCGGGCGCAATCTGGATTTTCTCGCCCAAGAGATCTTCCGGGAAATCACCACTTTCGGTAATAAATCTGCGGTTCCTGAAACTGCCCCGCAGGTGGTCGAATTCAAATCTGAAATGGAAAAGATCCGTGAACAGATCCAGAATATAGAATGATTCATTGAAGGAATAAGGTTTGGTTTTCATTATGAACCGTCAGGAAACTCAGCGCGAATTGGGCGCAATACATCAGGAATTACAAAAAAGTTATGCCGATGGTTTCGGCGTCAATCTTGCCGGAGCAGACAGCTTGCCCCGGCGGGAGGAGGTCGTTACGGTAACCGCAAAACTGCTGGAACTGATTTTTCCCGGCTTCGACCGTGCCGGAGCATATCCGGGCGCAGCGGTGCTGCTTGGGGATACCATGCGGGAACTATCTGATCAGATATCCCGGGCAATGCGCCGGATTTCCGGCAGCAAATGTGACAGCTGCAATGCCGATTGCGGACAGAAGTGTGATGATTTGGCATTGAAACTTATGCAGGAATTGCCGCAGATCAGGGAGATCATGAAAAAAGATGTGGTCGCAGCTTACAATGGTGATCCGGCGGCAAAGAATTTTGATGAGATCATTTTGAGTTATCCGGGGGTAAAGGCGATTGCCATTCAGCGTCTGGCTCATGTGCTTTACCGGCTTGATGTGCCGCTGATCCCCCGGATGATGACGGAGTATGCTCACAGCGCAACCGGTATAGATATTCATCCCGGAGCCACTCTCGGCGTAGGAGTATTCATTGATCACGGTACCGGAGTTGTGATCGGAGAGACTGCCGTGGTCGGAGACAATGTCCGGATTTATCAGGGGGTGACTCTTGGGGCGGGCAATTTCCCCAAAAATGCCTGCGGCATGCTTATCAAAGGATTGAAACGTCATCCGACCGTAGGCAGTAATGTGACGATTTATTCCGGAGCATCGGTGCTTGGTGATATCACTATCGGCGACAATTCAGTCATCGGCGGCAACGTCTGGCTGACAGAAAGTCTGCCCGCCGGTACCAAAATCACCGCCTTGCCGCCTGAACACCGCAAAAAAAGTTTGAACCGGGAGAACAATGTCAAATGAGCCGGCTGATCGAAAATCTTGAATCGGTGCAATCTGAGATCCGGCGTGTCGCTGAAATCGCCGGCAATACCGGCGTGAGATTGCTGGTGGTCAGCAAAACCATGCCGCTGAAGCTGCTGCAGGAGTTGTATGATTACGGAATCCGGGAGTTCGGAGAAAACCGGATCGTTGAATTGGAGTCCAAACATTCTGCCATGCCGGATGATGTGATCTGGCACTTTATCGGTCCGGTGCAATCCAATAAGGTTCGCAAGATAATAAAATGTGCCTCGGTGATCCATTCCATAGATTCTGTTGACAAGTTGGAACGCTTTGACCGTATCGCCGGAGAAGAAGGGGTGAATCCGGATATTTTGCTGGAGGTGAATATTTCCGGCGAAGCTTCCAAAGGCGGCATGACGCCTGCGGAACTTCCGGAAGCCGCACTGGCGGCAGCAAAATGCAGTCATATCAACTTTCAAGGATTGATGACGATGGCTCCACTGGCGGCAGAGCATGATGAATTGATAAAAATTTTCAATACGCTCCGGGAACTGCGTGATAATGTTTCGCGGTTGTGCGGGCGTGAATTGCCGGAACTTTCCATGGGAATGAGTGGAGATTTTCCGGAGGCGATTTCCTGTGGTGCCACGATCGTACGGGTCGGCAGCAGGATTTTTGCAGGTGTTGAAAAATGAAGTTTTTGCTGATCGGGGCAGGGGGTGTTGGAATATATTTCTGCGGACGTGCCGTCATGGGTGGTACTGATGTGGAAGTGGTGGCACGTTCCGGCTTTGATCAGGTGAAAGAGCATGGGTATCAGGTACAGAGTATTGCCGGTGATTTTTGTTTCCGTCCGCGGGTGAAGGCTTCGGCCTCAGAGTGTTCTGCAGATATTGATGCCGTGATACTTGCGACCAAAGTTCTGCCGGATGTCGATCGGGTCAAATTGCTGGAATGTGCCGCCGGTCTGCCGTCGCATCCGCCCATTGTGCTGATTCAGAATGGTATCGGTATTGAAAATGAGATCGCGGCGGCATATCCTGATAATGAGATAATCAGTGTGATCGCATATATCGGAGTCTCCCGGGAAAATCCGGGACGGATCGTTCACCACGGAGCGGGGAAGTTGCTGTTGGGCAAATATAATTCGTCAGATACCGTAACTGCAGAGCGTATCGCTGATTGTTTCCGTGCCGGGGGCGTGGAATGCCGTGTGACCGGCGATATCGCTTTGGAACGGTGGCGCAAATTGTTGTGGAACTTGCCGTTCAATCCGGTTTCTGTACTTGCAGGAGGAGTGGATACCGTACAAATGTGTGACCGGAGCGATTTGGAGAATTTGTGTACTGCACTTATGAAGGAGGTTGCTGCAACAGCCCGGGCGGCTGGAGTCATGCTGACTGACGAGATGATTACGGAGCAGCTTGAATATACCCGGAATTTTCCGGCTTACCGAACCAGTATGCTTCAGGATTTTACTGCCGGGCGTCCTCTGGAAGTGGATGCGATTATCGGTAATGCGGTGAAAATTGCGGATAAATACGGCGTGCCGGTACCGGTAATGAGGTGTTGTGCCGCGCTGCTGAAAAGCATGGACAAAATGCAGCAGGAACGTCGGTTAGTAAAGTGAATTGACAAACTTTTGAAAAATCTCTGTCCGGTGACTTGAAAAGCTGTAAAGAAATGGTACATTATGTTAACGACGGGATATTTGTGTCTGCATGCACAAGGAGTTCCGGATGTGGAAATATACTCATCTTCAATAAACAGAAAGGATTTTGCAGATGAAAGTGGATTTGAATGGTAAAGTCGCAGTCGTTACCGGCGGCGGCGGAATTTTGTGCGGTGTGATGGCGAAAGCTCTTGCCAAAGCCGGTGCCAAAGTTGCGATTCTCGACCTCCGTGCTGAAGCGGCTGAGCAGGTCGCCGAAGAGATCAAAGCCGATGGCGGCATCGCTATGGGACTTTCCGCCAACGTGCTGGAACTTGCCAGCTTGCAGGAGGCTGAAGCCAAAATTTCTGCGGCGTTCGGACCCTGTGATATCCTCATTAACGGAGCTGGCGGCAATAACCCCAAAGGCACTACCAGCAAAGAATATCTGACCAAAGAAGACCTCGCTGCCAAAGTTGAAGGTGTCACCACTTTCTTTGATCTGGATCCCGCCGGTGTCGGATTTGTGTTCAATTTGAACTTCCTCGGTACTTTGCTGCCGACTCAGGTTTTCTGCAAAAACATGGCTGCCGGCAATGGCGGTAATGTTATCAATATCTCCAGTATGAATGCGTTCTGTCCGTTGACCAAGATCCCCGCCTATTCCGGTGCCAAAGCTGCGATCAGCAACTTCACCCAGTGGCTGGCGGTTCACTTCTCCAAAGTGAATATCCGGGTCAACGCCATTGCTCCGGGATTTTTCCTGACCAATCAGAACCGTGCACTGCTCACTAATCCGGATGGTTCTCTGACCGCCCGCGGCAACACCATTTTGTCTCACACTCCGATGGGCAAATTCGGTAAACCCGAAGATTTGGTTGGTGCGATGCTTTTCCTGCTGGATGATGAAGCTGCCGGATTTGTCAACGGCGTGGTTTTGCCGATCGACGGTGGTTTTGCTGCTTTCAGCGGAGTTTAATTTCAATATTTGAATTTCAAAAGTAAGGAATAATATCATGGACAAAAAAGCAGATATCGGTCTTATCGGTCTTGCGGTAATGGGTGAAAACCTGGTGCTGAATATGGAAAGTCACGGATTCAGTGCCGCCGTTTACAACCGTACAGTTGAAAAAGTTGACAATTTTGTCAACGGCCGCGGCAAAGGCAAAAACTTCATCGGCTGCCACTCATTGCAGGAACTCTGCGACAGCCTGAAAACTCCGCGTAAAATCATGATGATGGTCAAAGCCGGTAAAGCGGTCGATGATCTTATGGAACAGTTGATCCCGTACCTCGACAAAGGTGACATCCTTATCGACGGCGGCAACAGTCATTATCCCGATACCATCCGCCGCACCCGGTATCTCGCGGAAAAAGGTCTCCGTTTTGTCGGTTCCGGTGTTTCCGGCGGTGAGGAAGGTGCGCTGCTCGGTCCCTCTCTGATGCCCGGCGGCGATCCGGAAGCATGGGCAGAGATCAAACCGATTTTCCAGGCTATCGCGGCAAAAGTTTCCGACGGCAGCCCCTGCTGCGAATGGGTCGGAGCCAATGGTGCCGGACATTATGTCAAAATGGTTCACAACGGTATTGAATACGGTGATATGCAGATGATCTGCGAAGCCTACTGGATCATGAAAAACATCCTCGGTCTGAATGCTGAAGAACTCCATGAAGTGTTCACCGAATGGAACAAAGGTGAATTGAACAGCTATCTGATCGAGATCACCAGCCATATTTTCGACAAAAAAGATCCTGAAACCGGCAAACCGGTCGTGGATATCATTCTGGATACCGCCGGTCAGAAAGGTACCGGTAAATGGACCAGCCAGAGTGCGTTGGATCTCGGTGCCCCGGCTCCGACGGTTGCTGAAGCGGTGTTTGCCCGCTGCCTGTCTGCGATCAAAGAAGAACGCGTGGCGGCTTCCGGCGTGCTTACCGGACCGAAACCGGCATTCTCCGGCGATAAAAAAGCTTTCATCGAATCTGTCCGCAAAGCTCTTTATGCTTCCAAGATCTGTTCCTATGCTCAGGGCTATCAGTTGATGCGTCTTGCGGCTAAAGAGTACGGTTGGGAGCTCAAATACGGCGAAATCGCGTTGATGTGGCGCGGCGGCTGTATCATCCGGGCTCAGTTCCTCGAACGCATTAAAGAAGCGTTTGACAAGAATCCGGCTCTGGACAACTTGCTGTTGGATGATTTCTTCCACGGCGTGATCGACAATTGTCAGGCGGCATGGCGTGAAGTCGTGGCGGCGGCGGTGATCAATGGTGTGCCGGTTCCGGCATTCTCCAGTGCGCTGGCTTACTACGACGGCTATCGTTCCGGCAATTTGCCTGCCAACTTGCTTCAGGCGCAGCGTGACTATTTCGGCGCGCACACCTATGAGCGGGTCGACAAAGAACGCGGCAAATTTTTCCATACCGCCTGGACTGAAACCAGCGGTACGACCGTTGCCGGTACCTACACTGCGTAAGAAAAATCGCAATACAGTAGTATTGACGGCGGGAACATCTGAAAATGGTGTTGCCCGCCGTTTTACCTGAATATAAGGATAAATTCACATGGCTATGTATGTTCAAAAAGGCGGAGCCAATGTTGCAGTGACCGATGCGGAACTGCAGGAAATGGTGCTTTCTGCGATTGAAAAAAGCGGCAAAACTCTCAAACGCATGCTGCTTTTGCCCCCCGATCACACCCGGTTGAATTCCTGTGCCGGACGGATCACTGAGATCATTTACGAAAAATATGCAGATACCTGTCACATCGATATCATGCCGGCACTGGGGACGCACAGTGCGATGAATGATGCTCAGCTGGAAATGATGTTCGGAAAAAATATTCCGAAGTCGGCATTCAAAGTTCACGATTGGCGCAATGATGTGGTTACGCTCGGCAAGGCATCTTCTGATTTCATAAAAGAGTTGTCCGGCGGCAAACTGGATTATGAAGTCAACGTTCAAGTCAACAAAATCGTCTATGACAATTATGATTTGATCGTTTCCATCGGGCAGGTCGTTCCTCACGAAGTGGTCGGCATGGCGAACTACACCAAAAATATCATGGTGGGTATCGGCGGATCGGATATGATCAACAAATCCCACTTCCTCGGAGCCGCCTGCAACCTTGAGAATATCATGGGGCATGCCGACAGTCCGGTGCGCAGATTGTTTAATTACGGAGTGGACACCTATTTGTCCGATCTGTCGTTTTTGTTTATGCAGACGGTTATGGCGCGCGATGAGGCGACCGGAAAAATGGCGATGCGCGGATTTTTCGCCGGTATCGGAGCTGATCCGTTTATGGCAGCTGCAAAACTCAGCGTGGAAACCAATTTGGAATTGCTGGACAAACCGCTGAAAAAAGTGGTAGTGTTCCTCGACCCTGAAGAATTCAAAAGCACCTGGCTTGGCAATAAGGCGGTTTACCGTACCCGTATGGCGATTGCGGATGACGGTGATTTGATCGTGCTGGCGCCGGGATTGAAAGAATTCGGTGAAGATCCGGAAAATGACCGGCTTATCCGCAAATACGGTTACAAAGGTACGCCGAATACGCTGAAAATGGTCGCGGAAAATCAGGAATTGCGGGATAATCTCGGTGCGGCTGCCCACTTGATCCACGGTTCCAGTGAAGGCCGTTTCAAAATCACCTATTGCCCCGGCGATCAGGTTACTGCGGATGAGATCCGTGCCGTGGGATTTGAATATGGCGATTTGAATGAGATGTTGAAAAAATATGACATCACCAAACTCAAAGATGGGGTCAATGTGGTTGATGGTGAAGAGATTTTCTACATCAGTAATCCGGCACTCGGACTGTGGGCGTTGAAATCAGCGTTTACTGAATAAGTGTTGTTGTTTCCCCGGGCGGCAGGTCGCGACCTGCCGCTTTTTTTTACGTTAAAGCAGGAGAGCTGAATATTTTTTTCGAAAATCAGTCTTGACTAATTATTTTTTTATACTCTCTTATGTAAAGAGTTCCGGAAATTGGAGCATTCCTGTCCGGAGTCTCAAATTCTCTGCTGCAATATTTCCGGTTCGGTATTCAGCATTCTTATCTGATGATAAATATATAATGCCGGATATATTGAGAAAAAGCCGGGATGTTTTTGCCGGACGGTAAAATCATCCCGGCTTCTGCAGTCCAACCTGATATTACTTCTGACCGTTTATGAAATATTTCACCAGATTTTCATCCAGTTGCGGTATTTCCATCGGGATGTTGCCGTTACGCATGGAGCAGTGTCCCAGCACACCGGTGGCGACGGCATCCCGGGCGGCGACCGGGTTGGCATTAGTGGGCGCACCGTAGCGGACAAAATCCAGAAAACTGGTTACTGTCGGTGTATCAGCTCCGCCATGGTCGATGACCGAACCTTTCAGATCATAAATGATATCCGGCTTCTGACGGCTGCCGCGGCTTGTCCAGACATGGATCTGGCAATCTCCGTGATCGCCGATGTTTTCGACCCGCCCTTTGGTACCGATAAAGGTGTAGTTGCGTTCTGAATCCGGAGAATAATGGCACTGCATATAGGTCGCCTGAGCACCATTGGCAAGCTGCATCATGATCATATTGTGATCTTCCACATCAATGACCGGAGAAAATCCGTTCTGTTCCAGCGGCGGATATTGGGCGTTGCTCCATTTCGCACATCCCGGTGTGCCGTCATCCGGGCGTCTGGCGCAGCGGTTGTAAACGCTGAGCATTCCCATGCCGACCACCCGGCGGGTTGATGAGCCCATAAGCCAATGCATGACGTCGATATCGTGTGCGCCTTTTTGCAGGAGCAGACCGTTGGAATTTTTCTGTTCGGAGTGCCAATCCCGGAAATAGGCATCGCCGCCGTAACCGATGAAGTGGCGGCACCAGCCGCACTGGATATCACCGATAATTCCGGAATCAATGACTTCTTTCATTTTCAGGACCGAGGGAAAATAACGCATGTTGTGGCCGATGAAAAGTTTGGATTTGGTACGGTATGCGGTTTCCAGTATCCGGTCACATCCCTCCAGGGTGATCGCCATGGGTTTTTCCAGGTAGACTGCTTTTCCGGCTTCCAGAGCGGCGATGGTCTGTTCTTCGTGGCAGAAATCCGGAGACATGACAAATACGATATCAATGTCTTTGTTTGCGAGCAGTTCCCGGTAATCTCTGGTCACGGCGGCATCCGGAAATTTTTCCTGAAACGGTTTGAAATCCGGCAATGCCAGATTGGACTGGGGCGGTTTGTCGTAGAAAGGGTCTGCTCCCATGACGATTTCCAAACCGTTTTCCGGTTGATGTGCTTTATAGGCGTGCATGCCGCGTCCGTGAACTCCGATGATACCGATTTTCAAGGTCTTGCCCATGATATCAAACTCCATAATGTTTTTATTTACACATCAGCGGCACCATGCCGTCTGAAGTTGTGTTCCATACTGAATAATAAAACACCGTAAAATTATTTTACAAGGCAAAAAAATGCAATTTCATGTAATTGTTCCAAAAAGAACGTTACCGGATAATTTATCCTGACAGATATTTATTTACAATAGCTGCAATCAGAAAAAAAATGAATTTTCAGTTTTTTTGCAAAAAAATCCATTATGCGCCCCGCGATTGTAAAAAAACTGCAGGCAGAACCGCAGGGATGCTTGAAATTTGTTCTCCGGCGGGGTATATTAAGAAACATTCGTCATAGACGTTATCAACCCAAATCTACAGGAGTGAAAAATGGTCAGTTACAAATCTCTCGGTCTGGTCAACACCCGGGAACTTTTCGCCAAAGCCGTAAAAGGCGGTTACGCTATTCCGGCTTACAACTTCAACAACATGGAGCAGCTGCAGGCGAT
This sequence comes from Lentisphaeria bacterium, assembly GCA_017504435.1. Taxonomy (GTDB): domain Bacteria; phylum Verrucomicrobiota; class Lentisphaeria; order Victivallales; family Victivallaceae; genus UBA1784. The sequence goes on from JAFVRD010000060.1 coordinate 25,730, forward strand.
CGTTCAGGCCTGTGTTGAAACCGAATCTCCGTTGATTCTTCAGGTTTCCAAAGGTGCCCGTGAATACGCCAATCAGACTTTGCTGCGCTACATGGCTCAGGGTGCGGTCGAATACTCCAAAGAAATCAATAACGGCAAAGCGATTCCGATCGTTCTCCATTTGGATCACGGTCCGGATTTTGAAACCTGCAAAAGCTGCATTGATTATGGTTTCTCCAGCGTGATGATCGACGGTTCCCATCTCTCCTTTGAAGAAAACATCGCCGAAACCCGCAAAGTTGTGGAATATGCTCATCAGTTTGATGTCACCGTTGAGGGTGAACTCGGTGTGCTCGCCGGTGTTGAAGATGATGTGAAAGCTGAAAATCACACCTATACCCGTCCGGAAGAGGTCGAAGAATTCGTCAAACGTACCGGTGTTGATTCTCTGGCTATCGCTATCGGAACCAGCCATGGTGCTTACAAATTCAAACCGGGCGATGATCCGAAAATCCGTTTGGACATTCTTCAGGAAATCGAAAAACGCATTCCCGGATTCCCGATCGTTCTGCACGGTTCCTCCAGTGTTCCGCAGGATCTGGTCAAGATCATCAACGAAAACGGCGGCAAACTCAAAGATGCCATCGGTATCGGTGAAGATCAGCTCCGTGAAGCTGCCAAGAGTGCGGTTTGCAAAATCAACATCGACTCTGACGGCCGTTTGGCGATGACTGCTGCGATCCGTAAAGTTTTCGCGGAAAAACCGGCAGAATTCGACCCGCGCAAATATCTCGGTCCCGCCCGTACTGCTCTGAAAGAGCTGTATATGCGCAAAAACCGTGAAGTTCTCGGCAGTGCCGGACATGCGTTTGACAAATAATCGGTTCAACTGATTATCCAGTCAGAAAAATTCCGCCCGCAAGGAGTGATCTTTGCGGGCATATTTGTTTTAAAGTTGAAAAAGCTGATTGCGACTTGCTATGATGGTTCTCTTGTTGCCGGGTTTGCTTTTCTTCCGTCTTCGTTACACTACGCCGTGACAAGTGAAAAGAGATGAGGGTTCGGGAGAAGGGGAAAACTCTTTTCTCGTGAATATATCCCCTTATCGGGAACAGCGCGTATTCAAAATAAGTGCAGCTGCTCAAACTGTTTCGGGCAGCACAGTTCGGTAAAAATCATACAAGTCAAAGTAAAAACAGTTAATTATAGCTTTTCAAATTTGTAGGTGCTGGAAACTCATGCTATATTATAAGCGTTTACTTTGATTACCGAAACTGTGGAGGATGAGTTGCGTTACAATCCAAAAAAACACCGTCTGCCGGTGTGTGAAGCCGCCGGTATCCTGGCGGTGGACAAACCTTTGACCTGGACAAGTTTTGATGTGGTTAATTTTGTCCGTTCCCGTTTTAACGTTCCTAAAGTCGGTCATTGCGGGACTCTTGATCCTGCCGCGACCGGACTGCTGCTGCTGGTGTTGGGCAAATTCACCGCCTTGAGCGGACGGCTCAGCGGCGAGGACAAAGCATACGACGGCACATTGACTCTGGGCGTGGAAACCGATTCCGGGGATCTGGATGGTAAGGTCATCCGCCGTTCGGAAAATCTGCCGGATGAAGCCCGGGTGCGGGAGGTGTTTGCTCAATTCAAAGGCAAAAGTCAGCAGTTGCCGCCCATGTATTCTGCGGTGAAAGTCGGCGGCAAAAAACTTTATGAATTGGCTCGGCAGGGCGTGGAGATCGAGCGTGAACCGCGGGATATCGAAATTTCCCGTCTGGAAATCACCCGCATGGAACTGCCGGAAGTGGATTTTTCACTGGATTGCTCCAAAGGAACATACGTCCGGACTTTGTGCATGGATATCGGCACTGAATTGGGATGCGGCGGCATATTAAGCGGGTTGCGCCGTACCCGTTGCGGCAGATTTACTCTGGACGGAGCCGTGACACTTGATGAATTGAAAAATATGGATCAGGATCAATTCACTTCGCTGATGGCGGAGCGTCTGGTTCGTCAACTGAAAGATTTTGGATTATGAGAGCAGAAGAGATCACCAGTATTGATATTGAAAATGCGTTGAATAATGCCGGAGATAAATTCACCGCCGCCAGTGTGGTCAAATCTCTGATTTCCGGCACTTCTGAACCGCTGCGCCGCCGGGTGGAACGGGCGATTGCCGGAGACGGCAGTTATTTTTATGATGACAAATGGTCATGCTGCACCCGGAAAAGTTTTTTCTCCGGCAAATCATTTCTGATCACTCCTGATGAATGGGAGATCGCTCAGGGAGTTCTCTTTCCCGGTCACCGCTTTGTGCCGTTTGTTCCGGAAACCGTTTTCCCATCCACCGTTAAACTGCTGTACCGCAATGGACATCCGGCAGCTCAGAAAAAACTTATTTCACCATTGGGAACGGTTTTTCATTACCATATCCTGCTGGGTTCGGAACAGATATTTGATTTTATGCTGGCGGATGATCCTGCCAATGAGTCTCTTGCCAACGGGGCAGGGCGGACGGATTCGATCACTCTGACGGTCTATGATCTGCAGGATTTTTACCGTGAACATGATTTTGCATTCGGTGATGCGCTGAAGTGTACAGTCCGGGATTTTTCTGCCGGAGAAATCGTTTTTGAATATCTTTCCCGCCATGACCGCAGTGAAAAAGAGCGGGAAAAGGCGATTGCCGCATTGGATGACAGTGCAGAATCGGTCTGGGATAAATTTCAGGATTATCTGGATATCCCGGAACAATTGGCGTGGATCATGTATTTTGTTAAAAGTGAAAAAAATGCCGCCAATATCTCCTGGGATGAATTTATCGCCGGTTCTGAAAAAGTCCAGCTCCGTCCGGAGGGTGATCATGCTGTATTGACAGTTGCTTCCGCCGTTGAGGTTCCGGAACATCATCACGATTGTGATTGCGGACATGATCATGGACATGATCTGCTGCCGGATGGATTGTCTTTGTCGGAAGATGGTGAAGCAGATCCGTTGAAACTGCTTTCTGAAGCCGGGTTCCCGCTTACTCAAATCGAGGTTGACGGTTTTATGCTGGATGCGATTTACGGCAGGGAAACCGATTTTGACGGAGTCAGAAGCCGGATATTCGGTCATGCCGAATTTGATTTTGCAGATGAGGTCAAACAGGCGATTTTGCTCAACTATCTGGAAGAACGTTTTGAAATACTGCTGGAAAATTACAATCGGGTCGATGATGAGATAAAAGCGGAGTTGCGTTCGCAGATCATGGAAGCAGTTCAGCACCGTCTGGATTATCTGGCGGCACTTGGCGCACTGGAGCATGAACCCGGCGAAGAAGAGCAGAAAAAAATGCGTGAATTGGCTGATGTATCCGTTAAACTCGGCGAAGTTCTGCGGCTGCTCAACCATCCCGGATTTACTCCGGATCAAAAGGAACTTGACCGGTTGGGCGAGTTGATCGATGATGAGATCAACCGTCAGGATGAGATCACCGGCGGTGCGGATGCCGACCAGTAACAGAGTTTTTCAACAAAAATTTGGAGATATAACAATGAAGCTTTTAGCAAGTGGAAATGAAGCCGTCGCATTTGCGGCGCGGGATTGCGGAGTAGCTTTGGGATGCGGTTATCCCGGAACTCCCTCGTCCGAAATTCTTGATGAATTCAGCAAGGCAGGCGGCTGTGCGGAATGGGCACCCAATGAAAAATGTGCTCTTGAAGTCGCTATCGGTGCGGCATATACCGGAGCCAGAGCATTGGCGACCATGAAACATGTGGGCTTGAATGTGGCTGCAGATCCGTTTTTTACTATTGCATACAGCGGAACTCCCGGCGGTCTGGTGGTGATCAGTGCCGATGACCCCGGCATGGCATCCAGCCAGAATGAACAGGACAACCGCCGTTATGCTGTTTCTGCGGGAGTGCCGATGTTTGAACCGTCTGATTCGCAGGAGTGCTATGATATGCTGTGCGCCGCGTTTGAATTGTCGGATAAATTCCGTTCTCCGGTATTGTTCCGCATGACCACCCGTGTTTGTCACAGCCAGTGTGTGATCGAACGGCGTTACGCTGATAATCCGATGGCTCAAAAAGCCACCTGTTTTACCCGTGATCCCAAATCCAATGTGATGGTTCCGGCGTTTGCCCGGCTTGCCCATCGCCGGATGCGTGCCGATCTGCACAAAATGGCGGAAATCAATGAACAAAAACAGTTCGTTATTGAAAAAAATGCCTCCACCGGGCTTGGTATCATCACCAGCGGTATCAGTTATCAGCATGTGCTGGATGCAGTTCCGGAAGCATCGGTTCTGAAATTGGGCATGACCTATCCGCTGCCTGAAAAAACGATTCGTGATTTTGCGGCAAAAGTGAAACGCTGTCTGATCGTCGAAGAGGGCGACCCGGTGCTGTATGAACAGATCATGGCAATGGGTATCGCTGTTGAAAATAAACTTGAAGAGTTCCGGTTCGGTGAATTGAATGTCGGACGGATCCGTAAACTGGTTGCCGGAGATGATACTCCGGATGCACCGGGAGCCCCCGGCAAACCGCCGCAGCTTTGCATCGGTTGTCCGCACCGTAAAACATTTGAAGTGCTGCGCGACCTCGGTTGTATCGTTTCCGGAGATATCGGTTGTTACACTCTGGGCGTCATGCCTCCGTTTTGTGCGATCGACAGTTGCGTATGTATGGGCGCAAGTGTAACTGTCGGTCTGGGAATGCGTCATACTCTGCCGGAAGCAGAGGCACGCAAGGTGGTCAGTGTGATCGGCGACAGTACATTTTTGCATACCGGTATCAATGGTATCGTGGAAATGGTTTACAACCGTCCGGCGACCGGACATGTGGTGATTATCGTGGATAACCGCATTACTGCGATGACCGGGTGTCAGGAGAATCCGGCGACCGGACGTAAACTTGACCACACCACCCCTGCGTATGCGGTATCATTGGAAAATATCGTCAAAGGTATCGGCGTGGACAATGTGGATGTGATCGACACGACTGTTGAAACCGAAAAATTTGCTGAAGTGCTTAAAAAACGTTTGGCATCCAATGATTGCAGTGTTATTATCGCCCGCCGTCCCTGTATTCTGGCGATGGCAAAAATGGCAAAGATGGGGAAAAATTGAAAATGGACAAAGTTACCAATATCGTTGCCGCCGGTTTGGGCGGTCAGGGTGTGCTGAAAGTTACTGATATACTTGCGGATGTGTTGTTCCGTGCCGGTTATGATGTAAAAAAGAGTGAAGTCCATGGCATGAGTCAGCGGGGCGGATCGGTTTCCAGTGAAGTGCGTTTCGGCACCAAGGTCAACAGTCCGATGATTCCGGTCGGCGAAGGGGATATCCTGGTGGTGTTGGATGAAACCCAGTTGGATGTGGCGCGTCCGGTATTGAAAAATGACGGCATCGTCATCACGCCTGCGGATGTTCCGACGGATAAATTGTCATCTCCCAAAGCACTCAATGTGATGCTCCTCGGTGCGCTTTCTGCAAAGCTGGATTTTCTCGGTGAAGAACTTTTTCTGGCTGCATTGGAACGTGCGTTTCCGGAAAAACTTCATGCTGCCAATAAAGAGATGTTCCTGTTGGGCAGACAGTGTTGACGGAGAGGCATAATGTTCGACACCATTGAGGAGTTTGCCGCTGTCTCGCAGTTGAATTCTGCAGAAGTTTCAGCATTGCGCGAAATCGTTGCAGATAAAAAATTGCTGGCAAAGGCTGTTGAATTGGAATCTCACTGCTTTGATACTCCGTGGGATAAGTGGGATGGAATCAAAATTGACCGCGAAGAGGGCGGTGAACACTCCCGGATACGTTACGGAGCTGCATTTCTTGCCGCCCGCCGGGTTCCCGGATATTTTGCTGATTACGGTTTTCCGGATACGGTGATGCGTGAAACCATGACCGATATGAAAGTGTGGCTGCGTAATGAGCTGCAGCACCGCGGAATTTGCGGTTTGAATGTCCGGGCCTTGGAATGGCAGGTCGCATTGTATCGCGGGCAGGTCACCCGTCACGGACGTCTGGAGTGCAACAGTGAACATATTTATAAACGTGACGTATTGACTGATGCTGAGGGTAACGTATTACTGTCTCCCGGAGATCAGGTGATAAATCTGCATATTCCGGAGGATGGTCCCATGCGTATGGAAGATTGTCTGGATTCCATGCGCCGGATGGCGGCGTTTTTTTCCGAATACCGTCCGCAGATCAATTGGAAAGGTTTTTTGTGTGAAAGCTGGCTGCTGGATACCCAGCTGCGTGCCATGTTGCCGGAGAATTCCAATATTGTCAAATTTCAGGATATGGGACAGCACTATCATGTATGTGAGACCCGGGATTCGGTATTCCGTATATTCGGTACTCCGGAGACGGATCCGGATTCGGTGAAAAATCCTACCTCACTGCAGCGCAAAGCCGCTGAATTTATCCGCAATGGCGGCAAGTTTATCGAAGAAGGTATGTTTGTGCCAAAAAGTATTTTGGATTGATTTACCCGGAGAAAATATGAAAACTCCCGGCTGGTGAATTTTACCTGCCGGGAGTTTTGTATTCAAGCTGCAGAGTCTCAGCGCAGAAATCCGGAGACACCGTCAAAAATGATCTGCGCTGCCAATGCGACGATATACATGCCGGTAAGTTTGCTCAATATCCGGACGCCTTTGTCTTTCAGGACCCGGTTGATCCCATCAGAACAGTAAAGTACTGCAGTAATGATTATTCCGGCAAGTATGACCAGACTTAATTCAACAGAAAAAAATATCCAGCGGTTGCACCCGGCATTGAGAGCGCGTTCAACAACGGTTGCCCCCATGACCAGCAATGTGCCGATCGTACCCGGGCCGACTGTAGTTGGAATCGCCAGCGGAACTACTGCCGGATCGCTGCCGTCAGCATCTTGAGTACGGTTTTTCGGCAATGAACTGCGCACCATATCAATGCCGTTGAGCATCAGAACCAGACCGGCGCCGATGCGGAATGCATTGAGAGATATTCCGAGGCAATCAAAAATGATCTTGCCGAACATATAGATGATCACAGATGCACATATCACTGCAAAGCCGGTTCGCAAAGCCAACTGCTGACGCAATTTTTTCTCCATTCCATCGCAAGTGCTCACAAATACGGAAAGAATGAAAAACGGGGTCAATAACAAAATAAGTTTGATCCCCAAACCGATAACGCCGGCTGTTGTCATGAGAATACCTCTGATTTTAAGGTGTGGTGAATAACTTTGATTATAATATACAGGCATTTGAAAAAAAAGCAAGTATGAGGTCAGGGCGTGAGCGTTTGTTCTTTGAAAAAGAAAGGGTTGAAAAAAAGATATTTTGGGTGTATATTATGAAACTGTCAGTTTTTCCGGGAGGTTATTCGTCAGGAACGTTTTTTATATGTTTCTGAAGTTTCCGGCAAAACTGAAAATTTTATTCACGTTAAATTTGGGATGTGTCATGACTGAGAACTTAACTGTTTCCAAAACCTTGAAAGTTGGTAATTCAATGGGGCTTCATGCCCGTCCGGCAGCACAACTGGTGCATATCGCCGGACGTTTTCAGTCTGAACTTAAACTTTACCGCAGCGACAGTCATGCCGAAGCTGATTGCCGCAGTGTGTTGGCAATGCTGATGCTTGCCGCCGGTAAAGATACTGAACTGGAATTGATCGCCAAAGGAGCAGATGCCTCGGAAGCTGCAGAAGCCATGGCGTCATATTTTCAGCGCAATTTTGACGAAGCGTAACAAGTCAGGAAAACTTAATTTATGCAGATGAGCCGCACCATACAGGCGACTCCGGTCGCTCCAGGTATTGCCATCGGCCGGGTGATGTTGCTTCACAGCAGCAGCACCGGGAATGTGCCGGTGACCAGGATAACTGCAGCGCAGACCGGCAAGGAAGTGAAACGTTTTCACGATGCATTGCAGGTTACCAAAGAACAGATCCATAATATCCGTGAACAGCTTAAACTCCGTTTGAAAGCTGAAGAAGCCGAAATTTTTGATGCTCATTTGTTGTTGGTCGATGACCGGACAATGATCAGCGAAGTAGAGAAAAATATAACGGTTTCTCTTTTTGGTGCTGAATATGCTGTGCATTTGGCTGTCGAGAAGTTTTCAGCTGCATTTGCGGCGGTTCAGGATGAGTATTTGCAGGAGCGGGCACTGGATGTCCGTGATGTGGGAGCGCGGATCATCGGCAATATTTCTGAGAATGCCGCTCAGCTTCCGGAATATGATGAACCGCGGATCATTGCGGCATCTACCCTGACACCGTCCGAAACGGTTGGTTTGGAACGGGAACGGGTGTTGGGATTTGCTGTTGAAACCGGCAGTACGACCAGTCATACGGCGATATTGGCACGTTCCTTGCAGATACCAGCGGTGGTTGGAGTACCGAAAGAATTGCTTGATTCCCTGACGATTGCAGATCAGTTGATCGTGGATGGTTTCAGCGGCAAAGTAATTGTCAATCCGGACAGTGCGACATTGGAAGCGTATCATTTGAAAAGCCGTGAAGCTCAGCGGATTTACAATCAGCTCAGTGCCGATAAGAATCTGCTGCCGGTTACCAGAGACGGTTTCATTGTAGAATTGGCGGCAAATGTGGATGCTGATGATGATTATTCGGCAGTCCGGCAGGCCGGAGCATATGGTGTGGGGTTATTCAGAACCGAATTTATTTTTATGGATCAAACCCATCTGCCCGGAGAGGATGAACAGTTTGAAATTTACAAGAAATTATTGGTATCCGCCGGCAATGATCCGGTAACGATCCGCACACTGGATATCGGCGGGGATAAACTTAACCGCGGGATCATACGTACCGAGGAGCAGAATCCGTTTTTAGGATTGCGCGGCATCCGTTTGTGTTTGCGTGAAAGACAGGATATTTTCAGAACCCAGTTGCGGGCATTGATGCGTGCCGGAGTGCATGGACATTTGCAAATAATGATTCCGATGGTCAGTTGTTATGATGAAGTTTTGGAGACAAAAGCGATCATTGAGGAAATCAAATCTGAACTTGCCGGAGCCGATGTGCCGTTCGCAGATGCGATACCGCTGGGCGTGATGATTGAGACCCCGGCAGCGGCATTGATTGCCGATGTTCTGGCAAGGGAAGCTGATTTTTTCAGTATCGGAACTAATGATCTTATCCAGTACACGATAGCGGCGGATCGGAGCAATGAAAGGGTCAATCATTTGTATCGTCCAGGTCATCCGGCAGTATTGCGGTCGATCAGGGAGACGGTGAATGCGGCAAAGCATCATAATATTCCGGTTACAGTGTGCGGTCAGACTGCAGAAGATATCGTGATGACTCCGTTGTTGGTGGGCTTGGGGGTGAATGAATTGAGTATGCCTTCCGGAGCAATTCCGATCGTGCGCCGGACTTTGCGCCAGTTGTATATGAATGAATGTGTTGAATTGGTTGAACAGGCATTGCAGTGCTGTTCATCCGCTGATGTGCTGGAATTATCCCGCCGGATGATTCGCCGTTGTGTTCCGGAATTGGCGGATATGTAACTGCAGGCAGAAAGTTGTAATTTTATGAAACGCAGAGATGGTATGAAAACGATTTATCTTTCCGGACCGATCATGGATGAACATGCCGGAGTGGCACGGGAGTGGCGTGAAGCCGCCAAACGGCTGCTCGGAGATGAATTCCGTCTGCTGGATCCGATGCGCCGCAAATTTGTGGATAGAGAGGTGGACAGTTCCAATGAAATCGTGGAGTTTGATTTGCAGGACGTCCGTGATGCGGATCTGATTTTGGTGAATTACAACAAACCCAGTGTCGGTACGAGCATGGAAGTATTCTATGCTGCACATAATCTGGGAAAATTCATAGTTGCATTTTCACCGTTTGAATTTCGTGATTGCAGTCCGTGGATGGTGCGTTTTTGTACTAAAATATTGCCGGATCTGGAACAGGCCGCCGATTATATCCGGACACATTTTTCGGAATGATCGTTGAGGGGGAAGCCATTATGGGCAGATTTATTTATAATTTATTATTGCCGTTGGGTTTTGTGTTCTTTCTTCCGGAATTGATCCTGAAATACCGCAACCGCGGCGGTTGGAAAAATACTTTTGGAGAAAGATTTGCCCGTTACGGTGCGCGGCAGCAGGAACTTGCCGGTTACAAGGGGGCGATTTGGGTACATGCTGTGAGTGTGGGGGAAACAGTGGTTGCCCTGTCTATGATCCGGCGTTACCTGCAACGTTATCCGGAACGTAAATTTATTGTATCAACCACGACAACGACCGGGCAGGAGGTGGCGCGGGCGAATGCACCGGATAATACCACGGTGATATTCTGTCCGATCGATTTTTCATGGATGGTCAAAAAGGCGTTGAATCTTATGCAGCCGTCGGCATTGGTCGTTTTTGAAACAGAGATTTGGCCCAATTTGATCTCTCTGGCCTCTGCACGTAAGATCCCGGTGATGCTGGTGAATGCCCGGATGTCCGATCATTCGGCAAAAGGATACCGGCGGCTGGGTAAATTGTTTTTTGATCCGCTGCTCCGCAAATTTACCCGGATTCTTGTGCAAACCGAAGTTGATGCGGAACGTTTTTTGTCTGTATCTCCCCGGGCGCAGGTTTCGGTGGTTGGGAATATGAAATTTGACCAGAAGTTGCCGGAACTTCCGGAGAGCAATATTCTGCATAATTATTTTGACCGTCAGCCGGATAATTTGATAATCCTCGGTGCCAGCACTCATCCCGGCGAGGAATTGCTTTTTACCGAATGCTTTCTGACACTGCGTGATGAGTTCCCCGGTTTGAAACTGGTTTTAGTGCCGCGTCATGCTGAACGAGGCGGCGATATTGCGACGATGCTTCAGGAGAAAAAAGTTTCGTTTGTGCGCCGCAGTCAGGTCACTTCTCCTGATGAATATGTGGATGTACTGCTGGCTGATACTACCGGCGAAATGCTGCGGTTGATGAGCGGAGCGGATGTGGTGATCATGGGAAAAAGTTTTGCCGGTCATGATGAGGGGCATAACTTATTGGAACCGGCATTACTCCGTAAAGCGATCGTTACCGGAACAGTATTGCGTAATTTCCGGTATATATTTAATGAATTGAATGAACATGATGCTTTGATTCCGGCGGCGGATAATGAGTTGTCCGGAGCATTGCGGAAACTGCTCAGTTCTGCTGAATTCCGGAAAGAGTTGGGAGAACGGGCATTTGAGGTCGTTGATGCCAATCGCGGTGCGGCTGATAAAACGATCGATGCGCTGGAAAGTGCCTGGAAAGACACAGGAAAGTAAACATCATGTTTCATGGTTTGATCTGGATCATCGCCACCGGTGTGTCATGGGCGAGTATATCGGCAGTGATGAGCAACGTGGCGCGTTACCGGGTACCGACATTTCTGTTTTATTCTATCGGAGCGGTATTGACTGCGGTCATGGCTTGGGTGTTTCTGGTGGATTGGCGGGCAGCGGTCAACATGCCGCTGGGGGATTTTCTGATTGCTGCACCGGCGTTTTTGATTCCCGGATTGATAAATGTGGTAAGTCAGGCTGTAATGGTACGAACCTTGAAACTCGGTCACAACGGGTTATCTGTGGCGATCCGGAATTGTGCCGGAACCGTGCCGTTCATGGTCGGATTTCTTTTTCTTGATGCCAGAGTTTATTGGTTCAACTGGGTAGGTTTGCTGCTGATAACGTCCGGATTTGTTTTGATAACGTTGAGCCGAAAAAAGTCGGCAAGTGATAAAAAGACCGGATTCTCCATGAAGTGGTTGATGTTTGCCCTTGCTTCGATGATGTTGAGCGGTACATTTCAAACTTGCAATACATTAGCGACCATGAAATTCAACACGGTGGTGAAACTCGGTATGGCAACTCCGCTGCTGATGACCTGTTGTGCCGCCGGTTACATAAGTGCATTTCTGATTTGGCAGCGTGACAGTCTGAAAATCTGGGGATTTTCCGGACAGGTTTTGCGTTATGCTGCGGTATGGGCGGTATTGGCACTGCTCTCGTATTACTTTATGTTCAAGACTCTTGATGTGATGCGGGATATCAATGCCGCTGCATTGGTATTTCCCACTGTGATGGGCGTGAATGTCTGCTGTTTTTTTACCTACAGTAAATTCAAACTGCGGGAACCTTATACATTCGTAAACATCTGTTGTCTGCTGATGTGTCTGCTGGGTGTGGTAATGCTCAGTGTGCGGTAAAATTTTCAAGGAATGAAAAATCCGCTGCCGGTGACGGCAGCGGATTTTGAATATCGGTTGAGAATTTATTTTTCTTCTTCCAGAACAAATACACAGCTTGTTGCAAAAAGATTGGGAAAATAACCGGTCAGTTTCGGGAATTTGGCTGCGATTGGGTATTCAGCCACGATTTTTATGCCGAGAGCGTGGCACAGTTCCCGGAAATCCTGCAGAGTGCAGAAATGGATATTCGGTGTATCATACCATTGAAATGGCATTTGAGAACTGCGGGGCATTCTGCCGCTGCATGAAACTTGCAAACGGCATCGCCAATGACCGAAGTTTATGACACTTACGGCGGCAAATTTACCGATTCTTACAATATCTTTGAGCAGCAGATCCGGTCGGCGGGTCTCCTGCAAAGTATGGCTGAGTACTGCCAGATCAAATGATTTATCCGGCAGATAATCCAGATCATCATTCAAATCTCCCTGAATGACCGGGACTCCGTTACCGACACAGCGGACAATGGAATCCTGATCAATTTCCACACCGAGGATCGAAGCACCGTGATTTTGCTGCAGATCCCGGAGAAACAGACCATCTCCGCAACCGAGATCAAGCACCCGGTCACCTTTTTTTATCAGCGAGGCAATGATCTCCAGATCCTGTCTGCGATTGGGATCAAGGATTTTGTTTTTACTCATGATATGCCTCCTGTTGATGATTGAGGAAATCCCGTACCATCCTGCCGAGAGTATTTACTTCCAGAAGGAATGCATCATGACCATAGGCTGATGTTATTTCACAGAAAGAAACCTCTTTGTTATTTTTCAGCAAAGCATCCACGATCCGTTTGGATTGACATGTCGGGAAGAGCCAGTCACTGGAAAAAGAGACGATCAAAAATGCCGCTTTGACTTTTTCCAGAGCTTTGGCGAGATCACCTCCGGAGGATGCCGTCAAATCAAAATAATCTGTGGCGCGGGTGATGTAAAAATAACTGTTGGCATCAAAACGTTCCACGAAACGTTTGCCCTGATGCTGCAGGTAACTTTCCACGGCAAAGTCAAAATCGAAATCGTACTCATAGGAGTTGTCTTCGGCTTTGTTTTGAAGTGAACGTCCGAATTTACGGCTCATGGATTCTTCAGAAAGGTAAGTGATGTGGGCCAGCATCCGGGCGGCGGCAAGACCGCGGGCGGGTACAGTTTCTTCAGTATATTCTCCTCCGTTCCAGTTGGGATCGGCTTTGATCGCTTCTCTGGCGACCCAGTCAAAAGCGATATTTTGCGGAGAGAATTGACATGCTGTAGCGATAGGGATGACCGCCTGCATCATATCCGGATAAGATACCGCCCACTGCAGCACCTGCATGCCGCCCATGGAACCTCCGAGTACAGCGAGCAGTTTTTTGATACCGAGATGATCGACCAATTGTTTCTGAGCGCGAACCATATCGGCAACAGTTATGACCGGGAAGGTCATATTATACGGTTTCCCGGTGTCCGGATCAATAGATTGCGGTCCGGTAGAGCCGGAACATCCGCCGATAACGTTGGAACAGATGACAAAATATTTGTTGGTATCGACCATTTTTCCGGGGCCGATCATTTCATCCCACCAGCCGGGTTTTTTATCCTGCGGGGTATGACGTCCGCAAACGTGAGCATCACCGGAAAGGGCATGAGTGACCAGTACGGCATTGGAGCGGTCAGCATTTAGCGTTCCTGCCGTTTCAAATCTGATATTGACCTCTTTAAGCACTCTGCCGCACTCCAGCTGCAGCGGTGCCGGAAGTTTGAAATCTTGCGGGGTGGTCAAAAACGGGACATCGATGTTGTTTTGCGTATCGATTTTCAAAGACTCCTTATAACGAAGAGATTAAAAAAATATGGCAGAAAACAGTGCCACTGTGTATAATATAACCCGGGATGGCATTTTTTTCAACATATCTTTGCCATTCCGGATAAAATGATGTATTGAAATCTGACAAAAAGCATCTATATTTATTGGCAATGAGTTTTTTATGCGGTATCTCCGGATAGATTTTTTTGCAACTGATCAAGGATTACGACCGGAAATGAGAAAAATTGCAATTTTGGCAATTGTATGTCTGGCGACAGCCTGCGGTGATGTTTCCGGAGAAGTATGGTTTGTCCCGGGATGGCGCACCGGTTTTTCCAGCCGGGATGGATGCGTAAGGATATTGAAAGATATCTATCCGGGGCAGAACATCCGGGTATGTTCATGGGATTCACTGCAGCCGTGGCAGACTGCGGTGCGTAATTCCAGAGAATTTACCGGGCAACTCAATCAGGAGATCATGCGCCTTGACCATTCCCGGCGGCGTGATATTATTCTGGTAGGTCATTCTATCGGCGGTGAGATCGTTCTGGAAATATTGAGCCGTCTTGCCGGACATAAAATGTCGATCCATTCGGCTGCAATTCTGGGAGGGGCTGTTCCTTGTGATGATCCCCGGATCGTTCAGGCGTTGCATGCGGTGCGTTTTCATATCAGCAATGTATATGATCCAGGGGATTGGGTGTTGAAATACCTCTATCCGCTGGGCAATTCACGGGTAGTTCCTCTGGGGCTTGCCGGGTGGGCGGGCAGTGATCCGCGTTTTCTGGAAATATCTGCCAGTGGAAAAAAAAGCAGTTTCTATAATCATTATGCGTATTTGTATTTGGAAGTGCTGGCAAAAATGCCGGACAAGCACTCCGAATTGCTGGAAACTGCATATATTGAACCATTTGAACTCCGGCGACCTGCCGACACTTTGTTTTGGAATGATCTTGAAACCGTTGGCAGTTGGAAATTGCAGACCCATTATGATGGGACAAGCCGGATCCTTGATCCGTACGGAGTGCGTCGTGCAGCAGGGACCCGGCAGGAAATGGAAAATCTTTTCACCGGGCTCAAAGCTGAATTGAAAAAAGCCGTCCCCCGGTGAAAGTTTATCGAGAATCACCGTTTTTCGCTGAAAATATAAGCGGCAGTAAATGGTGGCAGAACGCCTGAAACAATGATATCCTGATCATTTTCATCCCAGGTCAATTTTGCGGCGGAATTTTTTTCCGGATTGAGGAAAAACGCTTCGCCAGTGGCGAGATCAGCTTTGTTCCAGTTGAATTTCCGGAAATATTTTTTCTGCAGCCGGAGCGTGAATTTTTCCGGAATCGTATTGTCATTGTAAATGACCGTCCGGGCAGATTTTTCATTCAGCCATGCCGAGGCGTAAAGCGGATTCATCCGGTCTTTGCCGTTGGGCAGACGGACAACAAAACTTTCCACGATCAGCGGAATACTTACACTGTCCTGCGCCATGGTCAGCATTTTTTCCGGCAGACGCGGCAAACCTTCCATATATCCGGGTGACGCTCCCAATGCCTGATCCAGCAGATTCATCCGCAATTGACACCTCAGTGCGAGTTCCTGCTGATTTTCGCGCAATTCCGGCTGGAGTTTCAGGATATGGTCCAAATATTTTTTATTCAGAGCCAAGCCTTTTGCGCTGAGCCAGCTGCTTTTTCCATTGGTCATATTGAGGATGACCGCGCCTTTGAAAAGTTCACTCCGTTCAATACAGACCATCGCATTGCCGAAAGCTTTGATAAATTCATAATTGTATTCATCTCTGCCTCCCAGTGCGCCGTTTTCCAGCATGACCAGATCGCTGTAAAAAATGGTCGGACTGCCGCCGCATTCATTGGTCGCAACTTTTTTATCAGGATATTTTTCCCGCATACATTTGAAAATACGTGCCTGTGCGGCAAAAATACCGGGATGATCCGGCCGCCATGCCATATCCCAGCCGACCGCTTTGGGATCGTAGTAATCGACGGCGGTCAGGATTTGTTTGACATAAAAATCATTGAATTCCTGATTGTCAAAATTATAGGTTCCCCACGGGATATCCTGCCAATTGAATTCTTTTTGCATTTCCGGAGAAATTTTGATGCGGAGCGCACCGGCATAAATATCCAGAGAACCTCCGGCTTTGTGCTTGAACCAGCTTTCCGGAAATTTGCTGCCTTTCAAATTCAAATTGGCAAGCTGCCGGCAGTAGAGTGCCAGTTTATGCCCTTTATTCTGCAAGCGGGTGATCTCTGCTTTCATTTGTTCAGCAGACGTTTTGTGCCATTCTCCCCGCACCGCCTTGTTCCACCACGACCCTGAAACCGGATAGGTTTCATGCGCCCAATCCAGCCATCCGAACCACCAGATGTTGCTGTTGGGTGAAAGTTTGGCTTCTCGGCTTGCCATGAAAAATGTGGAACCGGCATGTGCACCGCGGAAATAGTTGCGGTAGGGACGCTCCTTGTAAGGAACGAAATCTTTGATCATCGGATTATTGCTGTAAATATTTTTGCAATATTCTCTCCAGACATCGCGGAGCCAGTAGCGGTCGGCAGGGTAAAAACGGCAGTTATAAACAAATTCAAATTTTTCACCTTTTTTTGCTGATAGCGGATTTTTCTGCAAACTGGGGAAATATCCTTGCGGATGATTGGGGGAAATGGTGACAAATTTATCCAGATCAAAAGAACCTGCCAGAAGTATGCCGCGTTCACTTTTCAGCATGGTCAGCGGATATACCGGATACTGGTATTGATCCATCATGGTACGGTTGCGGTCATTTTCCTTTTCACTGTAAGAAAACAGGGTACTTTCTCCGGCATCGATCACCCGGGCGGGGTATAATGCACAGATTATTTTTTCCCATGCTTTGCTGTTAAAGCCGTGCCGCACTCCGATTTGAAAGTGGGTGTTGACTGCTTCAAGCGCAGTAAAGATGATTTTTTCGGTAAAAAATCCATTGGAGATTTTGTAT
The DNA here is from genome assembly GCA_017504435.1 of Lentisphaeria bacterium. Taxonomy (GTDB): domain Bacteria; phylum Verrucomicrobiota; class Lentisphaeria; order Victivallales; family Victivallaceae; genus UBA1784. The sequence continues at coordinate 42,715 of JAFVRD010000060.1, forward strand.
TCCACATCGGCCTTGAAAGGAATGTTTTTCTCTGCCGGCAAAAGTTCTGCAACGATGCTGCTGCCTTTCCTGACCGGTGCTTTTTTTCCGCACTTGAACGTGACAGGTTTGCCGTTGATACGGATGAAGATCACACTGTTGTCTGCGGCAGCAGGATGGATGACCTCACTGCCGGAAAGCAAAGAATCCAGAAGTCCGCTTGCCATGTCGATATGTGCGGTAATGCCGTCACTTTGGAGAGTTAGCGTACGGGCGGTATTTTTCTTTTTTTCCGGGGCAAAGGGTTTTTCATTGCCGAACTCAGAGAAAAAGATGTTATCCCAGTAAACGGAATCTTCTGCCGTCATGCCGCTTTGCACCAGATAAAACTGCAGCTGTCTGGTCCGCGGGGAGGGAGTGAAAAATTTTTCATAGAGCGTATATTGTGCGTTGTGTGGATTTACCGGAATATCCTGATAAGCAACTGTTTTTCCATCTGCATCAACTTCCCGGATGGAAAATTTAGCAAATTTACCGGCGGATGATTTCATTTCCGCCTGGGCAAATCCGCCGAAAACATAAGTTTTTTTTGCGGATGGAATGGTTTTTATATCCTGCACCAGAGTGATGAAATTATTGAAACGATTGTTCTTATCGCCGGAGGATTTCAAATGATATCCTCCGGAATTGTTATTATTGCCTCCGGGAATGACTTTAAAAAGCTCCACCTGACCGTAGGGCTGCTGACGGCTGGCCCAACTGCTCAGATCACCGCTTTCAAAATCGGCGTTGGAGACAACTCCGGCGGACAATGCCGTACAAATAAGTGCGAGTGCCGATACGGGAATGATTTTATTCATGTCCGACTTCCTTTCTGTATGATATTCACTGTCAATAATGATATTTTACTTCACAATCAGCCGATCCACAATGGATAAAATTGCCAATATTGGGATTTTGATATACAAAATATATTCAGGAAGCGGACTGGGAGAAATTTGAAATTTGGCGTTTTGTACCATTTTTTTTTACATTTGTTCAAGAAAATAAATTATTCAGGCAGTATAATATAGTCAGAAACTAATTTTCATAACCAAATACAGGAGGCTTGTATGAAAAAATCGTACATCGGAGTTTGGCTGTTTGCCGTTTGTGCCGGATTTTCGGTATGTGCCGGAGAATCCATGCTGAGTGTTCCCTGGTCATACCGGGTACGCGGTGGCGCACAAGGGGAGGTCAAAATCGTTCAGAAACAACAGATAACTGCGCGGCGGGACAACAGTGCCGGACAGATCGTGGCTTTGAGCAATAAACGTTTTCAAGTTGAACCGGGTGCGACTTACCGGGTTAGTTTCACACTTACCGGACCGGAGAATGGCATCGTTATTCCGCAGGCTCCGATCCCGGATCGCCGTCCGTTCCCGACTCCCGGTAAAATCAAAACTACCGGCAAAGAGCAAACCATCAGTTTCAATGTGGCGGTCAAACCGACTGAACGTGAGATGTCTGCCGTTATATATTTCAACGAGCCCGGCAGTTACACCGTTACCGGAGTGACTTTGGATAAAATTTCTTCTGCTCCGGCAGCCGGAGAGCGTTTGAATGGCAAATGGGGCAAACGCATTCGCGGCGGCGCGCAGGGTGAAGTTAAAATGTTCAAGGACCGTATCGAGGTGCGCCGTGACAATGAAGCCGGACAGATCCTGGCTTTGAGCGATATTTCATATCCGGTCGAATCCGGAGAAACCTACCGGATCACTGCCCGGATCAAAGGGCCGGCTGACGGTGCAGTTGAATTGCAGGGCCCGGTGACCGGCCGCCGTCCATTTCCCACCACCCGGAGTGTCCGTACCACCGGGCAGGAACAGGATATCACATTGAATGTAAAAATGCGTGACGCTGACAAACAAATGGGGGTGGTCATATATTTCCACAAGCCCGGAAATTATACAGTTTCTTCGGTGACCGTCAATAAGGTTTCCGCTTCAGTTGTAAAAACAGCTCCTGCCGCTGCTGCCAAAGTCCCCTCAGTTTCGGGCATGGAATGTTTGAATGGCAAATGGGGCAAACGCATTCGCGGCGGCGCGCAGGGTGAAGTTAAAATGTTCAACGATCACATCGCGGTGCGCCGTGACAATGAAGCCGGACAGATCCTGGTATTGAGCAACCGTGCATTTCCGGTAAAACCCGGTGCGACTTACCGGCTTATTGCCAAAGTAACCGGCCCGGTTGACGGTGCAGTTGAATTGCAGGGCCCGGTGACCGGCCGCCGTCCATTTCCCACCACCCGGAGTGTCCGCACTACCGGAGGGGAGCAGGAGATCGCTCTTACAGTGCCGATGCAGGCGGCGGACAAGCAGATCAGCGCGGTCATATATTTCCACAAGCCCGGAAATTATACAGTCTTATCGGTGACTCTTACCGAAGTGAGTTCGCCGGTCACCGGCAAAGCGCTCAAAGCGGATGCTGAATTTCTTGCCGGCAAATGGCGCACCGGATATCACGGCAACGCCGCCGGGGATTTCAAATTCTCGGATAAACAGTTGGCGATAGAGGTTTTTGACACGCTTGGTTCCGGTTTTGCCGATCTTACCGATCACATTGTTGTAAAACCGGAGACCCGTTACCGTTTGCTGCTGGATATCAACGGTTCCGGTAAAGTATCTATAAGTGTTCCGGTTTTCGGTGATAAAAACAGCCGGACTTTACGGGCCGGGTATCTGGGGTGTAACGGTCACTGGGAAACGCTTAAATACGATTTTAAGACCGGCAAAGGAGAGAGTAAAATCTCTCTTTCTTTTATTTTTACCATCGGCAGATTCAAAATCCGTTCGATCCGTTTGATCGAAACAGACCCCAATGATGAATTCGCAGCTGACCAAAAAGAGTTTATGGTCGTGTGGCGCAGCGGCAGTAACCCGGAAGCAGACCCGGTCTATTCCGAAAAGTTTCAATTGAACAACGGCAGATTCACCGGTAAACTTGCGGTATTGCTGGGCAAAGCATATCCGGAACATAAACTTAAATTTGAATCCGGTTATCGCACATCTGACAATGTAAAAGCTGAAATCGTAGTGCGTGATGTCAATAAGCAAATTATTTATCGTGCTGCAGTCACTGATGCCGGAGTATTGCTGCCAGAGCAGGCGGCATACACTTTTTTGGAATTGACCGCCCCGGCAAATGGTGCGGCGTACCGTGAATTCACTGTGCGGGATGATATTTCTGCACCTGAGGCATTTCATTGGCGGCAGTGGAACAGTTACGAGGTCGGCAATCCGGCTGCCAAAGCCACGCTTTACCGGGTGCGTTTCAAACTGGATAAAAGTCCGGTCGGAGCTTTGGGGCGTTTTCTGACCTCCGGCAGGGTCGGTGTCAACGGAAAAGAGCTCGGTGCCGGTGTAACTCACGACAGTTCTGATTGTTACCGCAATTTGCTGCCGCATTTGAAAACCGGAGACAATGAGATCACTGTAAATATGTCCAATCCCAGACATCAGGGGATGCAGACGGATATTCTGATCGGTTTTGCGGATGGCACTCACAAAGTTATTCGCGGTGATGACGGCAGCTGGGAAATGCAGGAACACGGCAGTGATAAATGGGTGAAAGTGCCAGTGAAAAAATCCGCATTCCGCAGCCAGTATTTCCAGCAACGCTGGATCTCTCCCGGAGAAATTCCGGATCGGGTGGTGCAGAAGGTGAAATTCTCCGGCAAGGCGGAGTTTGCCTCCACCGGTTTGCGGGGGCAGAAACGTTTGCCGGTCAATGTGGAAATGGATATCAAAGAATGGATGTTCCTCGGTGCCAACCGCTTTGATATTTCCGTGGTTGATTCAGCCGGAAAAAGTTGCTGGCGCCAGACGGTTTTCGGTGAAAAACACGATTTTGTCAAAGGCTTCAAGGGTAAATTAAATTTCCGGATGGATCTTTGTACGGAATTTCTGCCTCCGGGGACATACCATTTGGAAACTCCGGAATTTCTGTGCGGTAAGATCACCGGAAACTTTACGGTGCTTGAAGCATGCAAACCGCAGATCGATTTCTCGGTGGATTACAGTGGATATCTGCCGATGTTCAAAGTCAACGGCAAATATTATCCGGTGGCGATTTACCGTCATTTGAGCCGTTTCAAGATCGGCAGAGAAAATTATTTCCTCCATGATTTCTGGCGCGGCATGCAGAAAGACGGCGAAGTGAAATTTCATATCGCCAATGCCGAAATGGGGCCGGACGCCCACAAGAATGCCGGAGTTTGCAGCGGAGAGATGTGGACAGGACCGGGACAATACAATTTCGGGATCCTTGACCGGATGTTTGAAAATATTCTGGCAGTAGATCCGGATTCATTGATAATGCTCAGTGTCAATATTGATGCTCCGCAATGGTATTTGAAAACCTATCCCGGCACCCGTGCCATCTGGCATACCGGCGAATTAAGCGGCGGTGTAAGCTGGGCATCCACCCAGTGGCGGAGAGATTCCGTGGCCGCGGCGCGGGCGATGATGTCTTACGTCAATTCCCGTCCGTATGCTTCCCGTATAGTCGGAGTATTTTTCAGCGGCGGCTATGACGGACAGTGGTTCCATCACCTCAGCTGGCGGCATTTTCCCTACAAAGTAACCGACTACAATCCGGAAATGCTGGCATATTTCCGCGGATATTTACGCCGGATCTATGGAGATGATGTGAAAAAATTGCAGGCGGCATGGCATGATCAGAGTGTGAATTTTGAAAATGCTCAGATTCCGACATTTGAACAACGCCGGGGGCAGGGGTATTATCTGGATCATGCCAAAGGAGAACGGCGGATCATCGACTTTATGGATGCCCAGGCGGAGGTATTGAAAACCCATTTGGATGAGCTGTTTATGGCGGCGAAAAGTGAAAACCCCAAACTTATTGCCGGCAGTTATTATGTGCCGAACTGGGATTGCACTTATCGCTGGGGACAGGTGCAGCGTCAGATCACCGATCAGATGTTTGACAGTCCGTGGTATGATTTCGGAGCTGCGCCGATGGATTACACCTGGCGCAACATTGATGAAGTGGGACACACCCGTTTCGGGCGCAATCAATATTATCATGTGAATAAGAAACTGGAATTGCTGGAAGATGACAACCGGACATTCAAGTTTGCCCAAATGCCGGTTTCCAGCTGGGGCAATTACACTCCCGGCGAGTGTGTCGATACTATGCGCCGTAATTATGCCCAGCGTTTGAGTTTGGGTGCGGGGGTGTGGTATTATGATATTTTCGGAGCGTTCTTTGATACGCCGCTTTTGTTGCGGATCATCCGTGAAGAACAGATACTGTGGCGTGCTTCCAATGAATTCAAAGCCGTTCCGGAACTCAACGCCCAAGCGACTGTTTTGCGCCGGATCGGGGATTTCAACAATCGCCGTATGACTACTAATGCTGATTTGAGTCAAACCCATTATTGGCGCAGATTGGAACGTTTCGGTTATCCGGTCGATGATTCTCTGGTGCGTGATTTGGGTAATCCCCGCCAACCGGAATACAAACTGTATCTCATTGATGATATCATTTGTTTGACAGATGCCGAACGCAAAAAAATTGATGCTCTGAAAAAAGACGGCAATATTCTGGTTTTCCAGCATGTGGCAGGCTATTCAGATGGCAAATCGCTTTCGGCACAGCATATTTCCGATGTAGTCGGCATCAATATTATTGAAGACCGCCCCGGAGAAGAGCTTTCTGATTTGTCGTGGACATTTTCTGATGCATCCCACATGCTGCTTGATGGGTTGCGCGGCAAAAAAGCGTTGCGGACCAAAGAATACCGGGCCAAACGTTTTGCCGTCAAGGACAGCGGGGCGGTCGCGCTGGGATACTTTAATGACGGCGGCAGTGTGGCGGCGGCGATTAAAAAATATCCGGATTGGACTGCGGTTTATCTGCCGACCAGACTGCCTCCGTTTGCGTTTCAGGATAATTTGGCGAAATTTGCCAAAATCCATGTATTTACCGAAGCACCGGTGGCATTCCGTGCCGGCGGCCGTTTCATGAGCGTATATTGCTTGGAGGAACAAGCCTCCGGTACGGTGAAATTGCCCAAAGCATTTGCATTGTACGATGTGTTTGCAAACAAGATTATTGCACCGGTTGAAAAAGTCGACTTCAAACTGCGTCAGGGCGATACCAAATTGTGGTTTGCCGGTACTCTGGACGAGGTTGAAAAGTTCGCTCAAATGGTCAGGAAATCAAATTTCTGACTTGAGCTTTGTGTTTTGCCTTCTGCTGGATCCGTTCTGCAGAAGGTTTTTTTTTGTCAACGGAATGTTGATGCTGCTTGACAAAAGAAAGGAAATGTGCTATAATAAGTTCCTTGAAAGGACGTACATTAATGTACGTATAAAAATAGGCAAATGTATGAAGAAAAAAATCACCTTGAAAGATATTGCCGAACACTGTGATTTGGCGGCAACAACCGTATCCCGGATATTGCGTGACAAACCGACCTACTGTTCTGCGGCAAAGATCGAAATGGTCAAACGGATCGCCAAAGAGTGGGATTACCGGCCGAATATCGGTTATCACATCATGACCGGGCGCAGTACCAATATTGCGGCACTGATATTTTCTCAGTTCCGGTCGACCCAGGATGATCAGACCAATCGCCTTTACATGGCACTTTCCAAAGGATTGGATTTGCGTGATTTTGCCAGTTATACCGCGGTGATGGATGAAAATATGGATTCCCAGCTGCGTAAGATCAGGGATTTGGATGAACGCGGCTGCCGTTATTATATTTTTTTGGGGACTCCATCGCACGATGAACCGATTTATGCGTTTTTGGAAAGACAGAAACGCTGTTATGTCGGATTTGACAACAACCGGGTGCCCCGGCGGATTGTTCCGGATCGGGCAGGGGCATATCTGGAATATCACCGGCTTGCGGCAGAGCAGGGGATGAAAAATTTCCGGATCGCGGTGACCTCCAATTATTTTGATCGTTACATATTGCCCCGGGTCGATGCCGGGGGACGGGAACAGTTCCGTCGCGATCACTTATTGGAAGTTTCTCCGATTCGTTTGAAAGACGGCAGCAGTTGTGATTATTATTTTACTCTGGGACAGGAGATAATGGAACGGGCGCTGCATGAATATCCGGATATTCACGCGTTGGCATTTACCACGGATTACCATGTGTTCGGGGCTGCGGATGTTTTACAGAAAAAAGGTCTTGCCGGCAAAGTACAGCTTTTCGGAATGCGCGATGCAGTGGCATCAGGATTTGTCAAAATACCGTTTACAACTGTCCGTTTTGATGTGGAATACGGAGCTGAATTGATATTGGATCATCTTTCCGATCCCGGAAAATGGGAATTTGTGCTTCCAGGTAAACTTATTACTTATAACAACTAATAAAAGGAAATGGTATGAAAAGAGTTGTTTTATTTCTGGCTGGAGCTGCGATTTTGCTTGCCAACGCAGCTGACGTAAAAAAGGTTCCGCGTAAACGGCTGACTCCGGCTCAGGAAAAAGCCTCTCAGTTCCGGGCGTGGGAACGTGAAGATGTAAAAGCTCCGCGGCGGAAAAAACTGGCGGCGTGGTTTGCCCGCAAAGCCTCCGGAAAGAGTTATGTTATTCCGGAAAAAGAAGGGCGTTTTGCCGATAAAAAAATCGTCGGATTCCGTTCCGGGGATTTTGCTTTTGCGGTGGACAGAAAAAACGGTTTGCCGGCATATTTGAGTGTTAAAAATTCCGGTAATTTGTTGAATAATGCAGTTTGCGACTATCCGCTGTGGGAAATTGAAATGGTTGTTCCCGGACAGGAAAAAAATGTGTGGACCGGACATTTTGATGGTAAATTTTCGTACCGTTTCATTAATGACGGAATGATTCTGATCTGGGAGACCCCGGTCGTGAAGACCGCAGTTTCGGTCAGTCGCGGTGCTGATGGTTTCGCACTTTTTGATATTAAAATCAAAAATCTCCGCAAAGATGTCAAACTCTGGACATTGGATTTCCCGAAATTGGCATTGACTGTTCCCGGTCAGGCAGCTGATGCCAAAGTGGTTATTCCGTGGCGGCGCGGACGGCTGCAGGATCTGACCGGGATAACCAGCGTCCGGCATCAGGAATATCCGGGCAGTTCAGCACGTTTTCAAATGACGGCACTTTATGATTCTGTCAACGGAGACGGGCGGATTTTTACCGCTGTGGATAATGAAGGTTTTGAAAAACAGTTTCGTGAAACGTTTTTACCTGAATATAATGTATTGCTGCACACATTGCGTCGTTTTCCGGTAAACCGGGGCAGTGCCGGTAATCAGGTCGACAAAACATTTGTCTGTAAATTGGGAGTATTTAACGGTGACTGGTATGATGCGGCAAAACTTTACCGGGCATGGTGGAAAGAGCAGAAATGGTCAAAACGCGGTCCGATCTATACCAATGATACTCCGGAATTTTTGAAACATGCTCCGGTGTATCTGCGCTGGTATCTCCGGCAGAGCCAGAATATGACTGCGGATATCATGGAACGTTTTGCAAATGCGTGGACAGAGTTTCTGCCCGGACGCAAATTGCCGGGGACGTTGTATCACTATTCGGCATTTGTGGAGCCGCCGAACCGCAAACGTTATCCGGTTTGTGAATATTACGGTTTTTGCGCAGATCCTTTCCCCGGCATGGTGGATGCATTGCAAAGGATGTGGGCAAAAGGCATCCGGCCGAGTGTTTATTTGCAAAGCGAGATCTACAATCAATTTGATTCCCGTAATGATGCGCTTGCTCCGTCGTTGAGACTGGATATCAACGGCGTGCCCCGGCTTTATGTGCAGGAGCGTTATATTGCATGCCGCGGCGTTCCGGTGTGGCGCACCCGGCATCTGGAAATGATCGCTCATTTGAAAAAGATGGGATTTTGCGGAATATATATGGATACATTCGGCAAGACCAAAATCAATCATGAATGTTTTGATGTCCGGCACGGTCATGCTCACGGCGGCGGCAATATCGATTGTGAAGCTTCACGTACGCTGGGTAAAGATGTCCGGGCGGTGACCGTCGCGCAGCGTGATCAGTACATCGGCGGTGAAGCGAGTACTGAAGCATTTGTGGATATTCTGGATTATAAACTCAATGCGGTACATGCATACAACGGTATGATCCCGCTGGAACGTACGCTGTACGGAGATTATATTCTCAGTCACGGCAGAAATATCCGCGGCTCGTACGGGGATGATGAATGCCGTTCAATGTTGCTGGATTTTCTTGAAGGAGTGATTTTCGGCAGATTTTTCGGGATGCCGCCGAAACCGGGTCCGGCACGTGATTTGCTTAAAAAACTGATTGCTTATAATGATTTGGGCTATGAATACATGCGCACCGGTGAAATGCTCCGGGAATTGAAATTCAAAGATAACAGCGGTATTTATAAATTCACTACGGAACCGGAAATGCACCGCAATGTCAAAGTTCCAACGTGGCGCAACAGTGTATTCCGTTCATATAAAGATGGTTCGATCGGTATCGCAGTTGCATATCTGGGCAGTGAAGCTAAAGAAAATACGCTTTTTATCGGAGAGAAAAATATTGCGGAATGGCAACTGGGAGCAGCTGCCAAAATTTACCGGATGAATGTTGACGGCAAAAAAGAGTTTTTGGGCACACTTGAAAAAGTCCGGAAAATCGATTTGAAAATGCCGTCGATGGGAGTTGAAGTTTTTGTTGTTGAAAAGTAAGGATTTCCGGATCAGCTATGTTTATACAAAGTGATTTTCATATACATGCGTCGTTTTACCGGGCAAAAAATCCCGGAGACACTCCCGGGCCGCGGGCAATTGATCAGCTCCGCTCCGCCCGGGCGGCAGGAAGCAAGTTTGTCGGTATAGTTGAACACTGCAATGCCTCTCCCCGGCATCCGTTTCATTGTCTGGAGGCGTTGTCTGCGGAGTATTATGCCGATGATTTTGACCGGGAAGATGTTTTTCTCGGAGTGGAAGCTGATCTTGCAGAAGACGGCAGCGATGCCTGTGGCGCAGCAGGCCGTAAAAAATTGGGATTGCATTATGTGATCGGTTCGGTGCATCTGTCTCCGCCGATCATTCCGGAGGTGAATGATTATATAAATTCTGAATATAAGCGGATCACCAATGCACTGAAATATAACCGCAATGTTGATATTATCGGTCATCCTTTCGGGGAGGGGATCCGTTGGGAACGTTCCGGTGCGGTTGCCAAATGGCAGTGGAGCATGATTCCGGATGAGTATTTAAGTGAAGTTATCCGTTTGGCGGGTGAAAGCGGTAAAGCATTGGAAATGAACCGCTGCGATTTGAATGATCCGGTGTATGTGGATTTCTGGAACCGGATCCGGGATAACGGAGTATTTTTTTCGGTAGGTTCTGATGCTCATTCAGTCGGCGGTACATTTGAAGTTGTATCCCGGACAGCGTATCTGGAAGCGCATGGATTTTCAGAAAGTAAACATTGGAAAGTGAGTATAAAATGATTATCCGTTTTGCCCGTCATGGGCAGCCTGCTTTGGAAGGAATGCCCAAAGGCGGTAATTATGAATTTCCCGCCGGAGATTATGTATTAAGTCCATTGGGACGCAAACAGGCGGAATTTTTGGGGAAACACCTGAAAAGTATCGGTTTTAAGGGGCGGGTTATCTCATCACCTTATGCCCGGACTGTGGAAACGGCTTCAATTGCTGCTGAGATTTGCGGATTGTACATATATTTTGAACCGCGTATTCAGGAAATGCGTTTTTATCCGGAACCGCCGTGTCCGGGGATGACATTGGAAATACTGCGTCAGAATTATCCCAATGTGGCACCGGATGCAGAATTGACTTATCCGTGGCTCACTCCGGGCGGAGAAGAGGTGCTGGAAACGGTTTGCGCGCGGGTGGACAAATATGTGGCAGAGTTGATTGCCAATCCCCCCGCGGATGATATCTTGCTTTTCGGTCACGGTGCATCATTACAGGCGTTGAAGTGGAATTTTTACAAACGCTGCGGCTATACCGGTCAAGATCATTACAATTGGAATTGCTCCATGTCCACATTTGAAGTCGATGCTTCCGGTGCGGCAAAGATGATCGAAGTGGCGCGGTTTGATTTTATTCCGTTGGAATTTGTCACCAGCAATAAACGTCTGTACGGCGATCCGGAGTGTGTATGAAAATTCTATTGCTCAGTGATTTGCACTTGTGCGATATTCGTAATTCGCGTGAATTTGAATACCGCCGGATGGATAAGCTGGCTGATTTTATCAAAAACAGCGGTGCTGGCATGGTTTTGAATCTGGGGGATGCGGTGTCGCGCAAGGAATTTTTGCGGGAAGAGTTTGCGGATGAGTCTGCCGGATTTGATTACTATTTGCAGTGGCGCAAGCAGTTTGATATTCCATTTACTGAGTGTGCAGTAGCGCGTGAATTCGGTTTTTTTGCGGAAAAAGTCGGGCAGCAGCCGGATTCATTCCGGCAGATTGATGATTTTATGAGTTTGATAACCGTAGCTCCGCAGGAAGCGTTTGATCATAATTTTACACTGGATCAATTGGATTTTCTGGAACAGGCGGTCTCCGGATGCCGCACGCCGAAACTTTTGATAGCGTCCCATGTGCCGTATCCCGGCAGTTGTTCAAGGGGGATCGCTCCGGGTATATTTTTAGACATCCCGGAACGGTTGCGGATGCTGGTCGAAGAGTCTGAATTGGATATATTCTGGGGTGGCGGTCACTTTCACTGGGATGCTGAACCGGCAGGTAAATTCGGTTCACTTACGGCATTTTACGGTGGCAGATTCAGTAATGAAAATGGCAAAAAAAATGGCTATTTGCGTTCCATAGATACTGTTTCCGGAGAGATAAATACCGAATTGCCATCATTTTGGTGGTGAGAAAAAAGCGGTAAAACAGTCAAAAAATTACGGGAGGCCGCAAGACCTCCCGTAGTTTTTTGTTTTTCAGTTTGTTACAGCGATGCTGCAATGACTGCCTGACCGTGACGTTTGAATGTTTCGTCCGGGATGTGAATTTCGACTTTCAATTCGGGGAATTCGGTTTTCAGGACTTTTGCCGCAGTTTCGATGATCTCCGTTCCGCCTTCACCGCTGGAAACACGACCGAGCAGCAGCAGATTTTCCAGATCATAGAAATCGGCATAATGGGCGATCGCATATCCGAGGTAAACTCCGACAGAACGGTAGATTTTTGAGGCACGCGGATCGTTTTCAGCGCGGGCCTTCTGGACGATTTTCAGAACTTCCGGCAACGGTGTTCCGGCAGGAATGTCAAAACCGGCAGGTTTGACCAGACGGCCGACCGCCTGCTGGGAGAGGTACATTGCTCCGACACCGGCATCGCCGCTCCATTCATCACACGGCGGATCATCTTCACGGTAATCTACCGGCGCAAACGCCAACTCATTGAGATAATCAGTCAGAGAACCATCGGGCGTTACATAGCCGACAGCTTCACTGGTACCCATGGCGAGCCCGATCAGGCTGTTGCGTTTCAAACTGATCGCACCGGCAAGGGCGGTAACTTCACCGTCATTGAGAACGACGAAAGGCACACCGGGAAACTCTTTGGCGATTTCCAGAAAGATCGGCTGAACTTTGGTTTTGAAATCAGCTTCCGGGATCCCGCGGAAAAGCGAGGCGATCCGGGGTTGATTTTCCACATAGACTCCGGCAGCAGAACCGCCGATAGCATCAATGCGCGGCATTTTTTCGGCAGCGCGGCGGAGAGAATCGAGGATACCTTCACGATGATAATTGACATCTTTCTGGAAGTAGGGATCCCAAACCACCTCTTCGCTGTGGACCGCTTTGCCGTCAATAACGGCGGCGCATTTACGGTCTGAACCGCCGAGGTCGAAACCGATCCGGCATCCGGAGAAATTGCCGCCGAGTTTTACGGAAATCTTCTTTTCCGGTACGGCATCGGCATAGGCAACGCTGCGTACTTCAAATTTATCTCCGTAAATGCGTTCACCCATTACCTGATAATCAAACGCGCGAGCTCCGTTTTCGGAATAAACTTTTGCCAATTCCGCAGCGACCAGCGGAGCCCCGGCAATGGTGACGACTCTGCCGCCATATGCCCAGAACATAAATTTGACAATACGCTCAACGTAACGGAAGTTAAGTTTGAGATTCTCCCGGGTATCTGCCAGCAATTTGGTGTCAAACCGGGAAACCGCACCATTGGAGCGTTCCAGGGTGATCGCTGCATCAATGGCATCCGGAGCTGCCGCGGCAATGCGGCGGAATTCCCGGTTCCAGAGCGCGGCGGGTACAAATCCCGGATCAAGTTCCGGAATGACTTGACAATTGACTTTGATTTCAGCCATGATTTTTATCTTTCAAGTTAAAATCCCGGACACAGATGACTCCGTATCCGGGATGATGCAGTTGCTCAGCGGTAGGCTTCCCATTTCGGATCGTTTTCAAAGACTTCTTTGTAGAAATCTTTGAGTTTCAGATCGGCGGCAGCGGCTTCATCAAGGATGATGACCGTATCCGGGTGAAGCTGGAGTGCGGTGGAACTGATCATGGCAGTCATCGGGCCTTCAATAGCGGCGGCGGCGATGGCAGCTTTGCGTTCACCGGTGATGAGCTGCAGAACTTTTTTAGCATCCAGCACGGTTCCGACACCGGCGGTATAAGCACGGCGGGGCATGGATTCCGGCGGGTTGAAATAGATTTTGTTCTGTTCGTAGGTGGTATTATTCAAATATGCCACATGGGTACGGCTGGAAAAACTGGTTCCGGGGTCATTGAATCCGACATGACCGGATTTGCCGATACCGACGAGCCAGAGATCAATGCCGCCGGCTTCATCAATTGAATCATCATAACGGGCGGCTTCAGCTTCTTCATCAGCGGCCAAACCATCGGGCAGATGGGTGTTGCGGATGTCAATATTGACATTGTTGAAAAGGTGTTTATTCATGTAGTAGCGGTAGCTCTGGTCATGTTCCGGAGCCAAACCGGCATACTCATCGAGATTCCAGGAACGGACTTGTGAAAAGTCGACTTCTCCGGCTTTGTTGAGTCTGGAAAGTTCGGCATAAACGTTTTCCATCGTTGCTCCGGTGGCGAGACCGAGTTTGAATTCCGGTTTGGCATTGATCGCATCAGCGATCATGCGCGCCGCGAGTTTCTCCGCATCGGCGGAAGTTTTGCAGATGATGACATCCATAGTTACAATTCCTTTACGTTAAGTTGACGTATTGTGTGTACTATGGGAAATATATCACCAATAGAAATTTTTACAATGCAATTTTTATCATAAATGATAGAAATTATTGCAAGTAATGTTTTACAAATTCCCGGCAAAGGTCAAATATTACAAAAAATTCTGCAGATGTTCCGGATGATTATGGATGATTTGTTGAAAAATATGGGATTTGGTATAACAAATTTCGTGAAAATATAAAAAAAAGACGTATTAGTTGCGATAAATACTTGAAATTTGCCGTTCACGGTTTATTTTTGTAAGATGACGGAATTTTTTCGGCGTGAAGAGGAGAGAACGCTGAAAGGTAAACCAAAGAAAGGAATAGATTATGAAAATGATGAAGTGGATGCTCGGCGGAGTGATCTCCGCAGCCGTGCTTGCCCAGCTGGGAGCCGCGGAGGCAAAAACTGCAGCTCCGGCGGCGGAAGTGGTCAAACCGGTGGCTGCTCCGCAGTTGACGGTTGATCAGCTGATGGCACTGGTTCCGGAAAAACTCGCTGAATACGATGGCAAAGTTTTTACCAAAGCAGATTTTATGAATAAATTTCTGCCGCAGCTGCCGGATGGTAAAGTTCCGCCGGCTTTGACCAAGGAACTTTTTGTCAAGATCCTGCCGCAGATGGTTGAAGAAATGGTAGTCGAAAGTTTGCTTCGTCAGGAAATGGCCAAAGCCGGTTTTGTTCCCTCCAAAGAGGCTGCCAAAGCGTATATTGAAAAACGCATCAAAGCGATGGACAAACAGCAGCTTGATATGTTGACTCAGATGATCACTATGCAGAATATGACTCTGGATCAGTTTATCAATGCACAGTCTGACAGCAAAGAAATGCAGCTGCAGCTGGCGATGGAGCAGTTTGCGGAACAAACATTTGCCAAAAACATCAAAATCACAGAAGCGGAAGCCAAAAAGTTTTATGATGCAAATAAGCAGATGTTCACAGTTCCTGCCGATCAGCCCGACACGATGCGTGCTTCCCACATTTTGATCATGGTTGACAAAAATGCAGATGCGGCGGCTAAAAAAGCTGCTCTGGAAAAAATCAACAGCATTCTTGCGGAGCTGAAACAGAATCCGGCATTGTTTGAAGCCAAAGCCAAAGCTGACAGCCAGTGCCCGTCCGGCAAACAGGGCGGTTCATTGGGAGCATTCGGCAAAGGCCAGATGGTTCCGGAATTTGAAAAAGCGGTTCTGACTCTCAAACCGGGTGAAATCTCCGGAGTCGTGGAGACTCAGTTCGGTTATCACATCATCCGCCGGGATGCTCCTCAGCGGGAGTCCGTGAGACCTTTTGATGCAGTCAAAACGCAGTTGATCAATATCCTGCAGCAGCAGGAGATCGGCAAAGCGTTTCAGAATTATGTTCAGAAGCTTAAGACTCAGGCTCATTACAAATCTCTGATCCCGGCTGCCAAATAACGGTTGACAAACTGAAAAATGGCTGTTGCAAAAACCTCAAAAAAGGTGAGCGACAGCCTTTTTTGTTGTTTGAGGATAAAAAGATAAATAAGTTATGAGGGGAAAACAGCATGGCTTATTTTACAAATTCTCAATATCGGTTGCCTTTTCCCTGAAACGGTTTGTTTGAGAAAAGGTGGATCGGATATATTTTTGAGGAAATTCAAAAAATTCGGAATTGTTTTTATCAGCAACGATAAAAGCAATTCCTTTCAAAAGTTTTTGGAAGATGTGGAGCGGGGAAGTAAACCTTTTTTTCAAAAGGAGTCCTCCCCGCAGAGTTATTTTGCCACAGTCATTTGGAGGCTTGGCATTTGCTTTTATTTGAATATCAATTCTCCGTTTTCGGCAGAGACCTTTACCGAACTTCCCGGCAGAATATCTCCGGCAATAAGTTTGCGTGAAAGCGGTGTTTCCAGCAGTCTTATTACTGCCCGTTTCAGCGGTCTGGCTCCAAAATCCGGATCGAATCCCGCATCCGCAATCAGATCGCAAGCAGAATCATCGACATCCAGAGTTATTCCATTATCTTCCAGACGTTTGCTCAATTTCGCAAGCTGCAGAGAAACGATCCGGCGTATTTCGTTTTTATTCAGTGCATGAAAGACCAGAGTTTCGTCGATCCGGTTGAGAAATTCCGGTCGGAAATGCCGGCGCAGTTCTGCAAAAAGAGCATCTTTGAGTTTTTCATCATCCTTGCTGTGTGATTCCAGAATCATCGCGCTGCCCAGATTGCTGGTCATGATGATAATGGTATTTTTGAAACTGACGGTTCTGCCCTGGGAATCGGTGACAATACCGTCTTCAAGTATCTGCAGCAGAATGTTAAACACATCCGGATGGGCTTTTTCGATTTCATCAAAAAGCACCACAGAATAAGGACGGCGGCGCACTGCTTCAGTCAATTGTCCGCCTTCTTCGTATCCGACATATCCCGGAGGAGCTCCGATCAGGCGTGACACACTGAATTTTTCCATATATTCAGACATATCGATACGCACCATGGCGCGTTCGTCATCAAACAACTGTTGAGCCAAAGCGCGTGCCAATTCGGTTTTTCCCACTCCGGTCGGACCGAGGAATATGAAACTGGCGATCGGCCGGGCGGGATCTTTCAGTCCGGCTCTGGCGCGCAGTACCGCATCTGAAACTGCTGAAACGGCTTCATCCTGACCGATGACCCGTTCATGGAGATGTCCGGCGAGGGCGAGGAGTTTTTCTTTTTCGCTTTGAATCAGTTTAGTCACCGGAATATGGGTCCAGCGGCTGATTATAGCGGCGATGTCCTCTTCATCGACCTCTTCCTTGAGCATTCTGGCGGAGTGATTTTCCCGGATGGCATTTTCGGCATCGGCGAGTTGTTTTTCCAATCCGGGGATCGTTCCGTGCCGGAGTTCAGCGGCACGTTCCAGGTCATAGGAACGTTCGGCTTTTTCCAACTGTGAACGGGCGAGATCGAGAGCTTCCCGGTAATTGCGCAGATCGGTGATGGATTTTTTCTCATTTTCATACCGGATCTGCAATTCTTTTCCGGCGGCACGCAGTTCGGCGGCTTCTTTTTCCAACAGTTCGCGCCGTTTGATCCCGGCAGGATCTTTTTCGTTGCGCAAACTGGTGATTTCGATTTCCAGCTGCATGAGTTTGCGCCGGTTTTCATCGACTTCTACCGGGCTGCTGTCGATTTCTGTGCGTAAGGCAGCGGCGGCTTCATCCACCAGGTCAATGGCTTTATCCGGCAGAAAACGGTCTGCGATATATTTATCAGAGAGTACCGCGGCAGCGACCAGGGCACTGTCCTGCAATCTTACGCCGTGATGCAATTCATAGCGTTCCTTGAGACCGCGCAGAATGGAAATGGTATCTTCCACACTGGGCGGATTGATCAGAACTGATTGAAAACGCCGTTCCAAAGCCGGGTCTTTCTCAATATATTTGCGGTATTCATCCAGTGTGGTTGCACCGATACAATGCAATTCGCCTCTGGCAAGCATGGGTTTGAGCAGATTTCCGGCATCCATGGAACCTTCAGAGGCACCGGCACCGACAACAGTATGCAGTTCATCAATAAAAAGAATGATCCTGCCATCAGCACTGGTTACTTCCTTGAGTACCGCTTTGAGGCGTTCCTCAAATTCGCCACGGTATTTTGCTCCGGCGATCAAAGCCCCCATATCCAGTGCGACCACCCGGCGGTCTTTGAGATTTTCCGGTACGTCACCGCGCACCACCCGGCGGGCAAGTCCTTCGGCGATAGCGGTTTTACCGACGCCGGGTTCTCCGATCAGAACCGGATTGTTTTTGGTGCGGCGGGACAGGATTTGAATAACTCTGCGAATTTCTTCATCTCTGCCGATGACCGGATCAAGTTTGTCCTGCATCGCCATTTGGGTCAGATCGCGTGAATACTTGTTCAAGGCATCAAAAGTTGCTTCCGGATCAGCTCCGGTCACCCGCTGGTTACCGCGGAGAGATTGGAGAGATTGCAGGATTTTTTCCTGAGTGATCCCGGAATTTTCCAACAGTTCCCGGCACTCTCTGCTTTCGGCAATGATCCCCAGAAGCAGGTGTTCGACGCTGACATATTCATCTTTCATTTCCTGAGCGCGTTCCATGGCTCTGGTCAGCATCATTCCGAATTCCCGTGAGGTCACGACTTCATGTGAATTGCTTCCTTCCAGGCGGGGAAGTCTGGCAAGAGCTGATTCGATTTTATTGCGGAAAAGCGGGACATTTACGCCGCATTTTTCCAGAATGGACGGGGTCAATCCGTTCTCATCATTGAGCAAAGCTGCCAAAACGTGCAATGCCCGCAATTCCGTGTGTCCGGAGTTGACAGCAATATTTTGAGCTCCCATCAGAGCTTCACGGCTTTTGTTGGTGAATTTTTCCATGTTCATAATGTATATCCTCCTGTGGTTGGTTGTTTCATCATCACATAAGCAAAAGCCATGCCAAAGAGTTTTTTCTCCGTATCGCTTGAATAAATCTTTTTGCAAGTGTATATTTATGACACATACAAGTGACAAAAATACACATGTGAAACAAATTATGGAATATATCACTATCACCAGTGCCCAGAATCCAGCACTTAAAAATCTTGTAAAATTGCGTGACCGCCGTACCCGTGATCAGCAAGGTGTAACTTTATTGGAAGGATACCGGGAGTTGACCCGTGCCGGAGAATACGGCATGAAATTGCTGGAGGTTTATTTTTCTCCGGAGCATTTTTTGGGAAGTAATGAGTTCCCGCTGCTGGAATCGCTTGCCGCATCCGGCGTGAAAGTTACCCGTCTGGCTCCGCATCTGTTGGAAAAAGTTTCCTACCGGGATCGTCCGGAGGGACTTATTGCAGTAGCGGTCATGCGTCGTCATGATTTGAGTTTGCTGCCGGAATTTGAATCCCCGCTGTTTCTGGTGGCGGAAACCATAGAAAAACCGGGCAATCTCGGTTCCATGCTCCGCAGTGCCGATGCTGCCGGGGCTGATGCACTGATTGTTTGTGAAAAAAAGACCGATCTTTATAATCCCAATGTCATCCGGGCCAGTACCGGAGCGATTTTTTCGGTTCCGGTCGGAGTGTGTGACAATGAGTCTGCCATGGCATATTTGCGTGAGCGCAATGTCAAAATACTTGCCGCCACTCCGCATACAGATTTCAAATATACAGATGTGGATTTGACGCAGCCGGTGGCGATCGTAGTTGGTGCGGAGCAGACCGGATTGACTGATTTCTGGATGGATCAGGCGGATTTAAAAGTAAATATCCCGATGCTGGGAAAAATCGACTCTCTGAATGTTGCTTCTGCGGCAACGATATTGTTGTATGAAGCCGCACGTCAAAGGCAGTTCAAGAAACGGTAAACCGTTTTTTTTATATGTCCGTTTTCATTTGGCAGGGATGAGAACTTGAAAAAGATCCTGTAAATATTTTCTTTTTTCCTGCGGTGTTTTTTTGGGGCAGGGACAGATGAGTTTGGGATAACATTCTGATGAAAGAGAATGTTATGTAAGATTATTTTTTTTATTTTTGTCTTGACAAACTGTCGTTTGGTGTTATAGTATTAAGGATGTGGCAGTTGCGTACATTGTACGTCCCGGTTACAGCCTCTGAATTTGTGAAATTCAGAGATTGTGATTCTGATTTGAAAAATTGATTTTTAGTATAGTTTTTAATCAAGGAGACAAAAATTATGGCAGACGCAGGGATTCTTTCCATTGGCGGTACCGCGACTCAATTGACGATCGGAGAAGAAGTTTACTCCGGTAGTGTTTATTCCAGTTTGGCAGAGGCGTTGGCTGCAGAGGGCACTGTCGCTGTTGACGCCGGGAGTTATACTGCGACCGGTTACAAAGTTTCCGGTACGACTAAAACCATTATTTCCAAAAAAGGCGCGATTTTTACCGGCGGTAATGATACTACTGAAGGCGGCGGGGCGTTTAAAATCGGTTCTGGTGCCACATTGAATATTGACGGCGGAACCTTTGCCAACAATGAATATACCGGAGCAGAAGCCGCCAATCAAGGCGGCGGCGCAATTTTCTCCAAAGGAAATTTGATTATCAACGATGCACTTTTTGATGCCAATCATGCAAGTAGTTACGGCGGTGCCATTTATACGATAAACAATAGCACGCTTGAAATCACCAATACTGTGTTTACCAATAATACTGCCAAATCCGGTAAACCGGCGGCGGCTGTTTACAGTGCCAGTAAAGGTGCGGTCATCAGTGGGTCGACGTTTTTCCACAATTACAGTGCTGTAGCAAGCAGTAATGCCGGAGCAGTTTATTCCGCTGCCGATATAACAATTCAGGCAAACGGCAATCGGAAAACTGTTTTTGAAGGCAATACTGCATCTTCCAACGGCGGTGCGTTGTATCTCAATGCAGGTACTGCAACGGTTTCTGACACAATATTCAAAAGCAACGTTGCCACCCGCGGTGGAGCTGTAAAAGCTTACAATGCAAATTATTTTGACATTGACGGAGCGACTTTTTTTGAAAATATCGCCAGCACCTGTGGTGCAGGTATTGATCTTGAAGTTCGTGACAACAAGAGTGTTGTGTTGAAAATCACGGATACTGTTTTTGAGAAAAACTATGCCAAAAATGCAACTAAAGGTTATGGCGGTGCGCTTTATCTCAGCGGTGAGTTGTCAGGATCATCATTGACAACCACGCTGCAGGGAGTTACTTTTTCTGCCAATACCGCAAGTGTATCCGGCAGTGCTCTGTATCACTGCGCCAATTCGGAAACTCCCAATGCGATCTTGACGATTGCCGGAGATGGCATCGTTTTGGATGGCAATTCTGTCGCCGGAGCTGACGGGGTCGCATTTTATAACGGGGCGAATGCCACTGTTGATATCAAAGGCAAAATTGTTTTGAAACAGGCATCTGATACCATTTTGAACTTGGGGACCATGACCATTGACGGAGCACTCTTTCTGCCGGAGGATACATTGTGCGCTCAAGTTATTGATGCGAATTTCTCATCGGCATGGCTGACAGATGGCAGTAATGCTGTTGGCACGACAGAAGGCTATACCACCTTTATGTACGGCAACGACCTTTATGTTACTGCAGCAGGAAATGAATTTACTGCGATTGATTATGTTCTGGTCAAAACGGATCTTGCCAACGGTGAAAATTATATCATTGACAATGGCGGAAACAAATACACCATTGGCATGGGGTACAATAATCTTGCTGATGCGATTGCCGACGGTACAGATGAAATTGTTGTTTCCGGAGAGATTTCCGGCGGTTCTGTTGTTATTTATGATGCGGACAAAGTGATTCGGGGGCTTGATAGTGAAAACAAAGGTATTATTTCCGGTATTACCACTGAGTATGAAACATCTTCCGAAAACAATGGCGGCGGCGTTTTCAAGATCACCGGAGGTGCGACCGTTATCCGTGACATTGTCTTTTATGACAATCATCTGAATACCGTTGAAGAAGCGACAGGCTTCTGGGGCGGTGGAGTGATTTTCGCTCAGGCTGATTTGACTCTCGCCGGAACGACCTTTACGGAAAACTCGGTGTCCAACCGTTACGGTGGTGCGGTTTACACCAATAGTGGTAAATTGACCATTTCTGACAGTTTGTTTATCGGTAATTACGGTGCGCCGGGAGGTGCTGTTCATGTCGGCGGTGCGGAGACTGCCACCATTACCGGATCTACATTTACTGATAACAATGCAGGAATCAGTGCCAATGCCGGTGCGCTTTACATCGACAAAATCACTACTGTCGGAAGTGTGGACAAATTGACCGTTTTTGATAGCAACTCCGGAAGAAACGGCGGTGCAATCTATGCGAATAACAGTACTGCCGGGTCTCAAAATCAGATCATTAACGCGTATTTTGTTAATAATTCCGCGTCAGCCGAGGGTGGCGCGGTGTATGTTAACACCGGCTATCTTACGATCAGCGGTTCGACATTTGCAACTAAAAAAGACTCGGTCTATGCCAAAAAAGGCAGCATAACTTTTACCGGTGAAAATATCGTCAACACTGATATTTCTAAAAGTAACTCAGAGGAAAGTGCAAAAATTAATCTCAGTAATGCCACATTTATTGTAAATAATTCAAACAACATACACTGGTCTGAGCTGATTTTTGCGGAAAATACCACCAACGCTATTATTTTCAACGGCTCAGCGCAGGTCAATTTCACTGTTGCCGGCGGTCAGAGTTTGAGCAGTGCAAATATTACCGTCAACGGTGCATTGTTCGATAATCAGGCTGTTACCATTGCCACCGGTATCAAGGATATCGGCACAGTTAC